>NZ_JAFBCM010000001.1:4800000-5419903 GCF_016907715.1 Tenggerimyces flavus
GCCGGTGATCGTCTGGATCCACGGCGGCGGCTACACCAACGGTGCCGGATCGTCTTACGACGCGAACCGCCTTGCCAGTAAGGGCAACGCGGTCGTCATCACCATCAACTACCGGCTCGGCGTGTTCGGCAACCTGACCTATCCCGGGCTGAAGGACGGCGGAACGTTCGGCCTCCTGGACCAGCTCGCCGCGCTGAAGTGGGCGCGCGCCAACGCGAGGGCGTTCGGCGGCGACCCGCACAACGTCACGGCCGCGGGGGAGTCCGCCGGCGGGATGAGCATCTGCGCGTTGCTCACCTCGCCGAAGGCGAAGGGCGCGTTCGACAAGGGCGTGATGCAGAGCGGTTCCTGCTTGCTGCACTGGACGAAGAACACCTGGTATCCCGGCCTGCCCGGCTTCAAGCCGTACTACGCGGCGAAGGACGCGCAGGAGTTCGCGACGGAGGGTGCTGCCGCGCTCCAGTGCACCGACGCGGCGACGGCCGTGGACTGCCTGCGTGGCAAGGAGGTCGAGAAGCTCCTCGCGCTCGAGGTGCCGTTCAACGCGCCGTCGTACGACAACAGCCTGCTGCCGCGCGATCCCGCCGAAGCGTTGCGGGCGGGCCGGTTCCAGCGGATGCCGTTGCTGTCCGGCGGCAACCGCGACGAGGCCAACGGCTCGGCGGCCGCGATCGAGGCCGCCGGTCACCTGACCGAGGACGCGTACCAGGGCCTGCTGGCGGACTCGTTCGGCGCGGACGCCCCGAAGGTCGCCGCCCGCTACCCGTCCAGCGCTTACCAGTCGCCGGCCGCCGCCTGGGGCGCGGTCGCGACGGACCGCGCGTGGGCCTGCCCGACGCTCGAGGGCAACCGGCTGCTCGCGAAGCGGACCCGGACGTACGGGTACGAGTTCGCCGACCGCACGGCACCGCCGATCACCCCGGCGCCGCCCGGGTTCCCGACCGGTGCGTCGCACGCGTTCGACCTGCCGTACCTGTTCGACCTCGGCGGACAGCACCTGCTCACGACACCGGCGCAGGAGAAGCTGGCGGACCAGATGATCGCGAGCTGGACCGGGTTCGCCCGGACCGGGCACGCGCCGTGGCCGCGCTTGCGGGCGTCAGCGGACGTGCCGTACGTCCAGTCGCTCGACCACGACCCGGCGGGCGCGGACATGGCCGAGCGGCACCAGTGCGACCTGTGGAGCACGATCCCGTAGGGCCGCACCGGTGCCGGGACAGGATCAGCCGGTGTGGACCCTTGACGGTCTGGCGGTTCTTGTCCTCGCCCTTCGCGAGCAACGCCCACGGGGACGAGGCCGGGGTCGGCGCGGCGTAGTCGAGGACTCCGTCGGAGCCGACTCCGGTGATCCCGGGCACCGGCTGCCACCGGTCGCCGGCCCAGCGGACGAGGCTCACGCTGGCGTAGCCGGAGAAGAACTCGTACCTGTTCGCCCACACGGTGCCGCCGGCGGCGACGCGTGGCTCGTACGACGTCCGCTGCTGCCCGTCGTCGACCGCGGACCAGGCCTGGCCGTTCCAGCGCAGCGGGTTCGCCTTCACGTCGCCGTTGCCGCTGTCGGCGACCACCGGGCCGCGTGCCCAGGCGTCGTTCGGCCCGAGCGGCACGACCGACGCGCCGTAGCCGGGTGACGGGAGGGCCGTGAACGTCGTGCCCGAGGTGCGCAGCCGGCCACCTGGGACGGCGTGGCCTTCGTCCAGGCGATGCCGTCGAAGTGGATCAGCCGCTCGCGTTCGGGGTGTTGAGGGTGTAGCTGGTCCAGCCGTCGGCCGCCTGCACGGTGGGTGCGAGGCCGCCGAGAACGAGGGCGGCGGTACCGGTCAGGACCGCGCCGACCCTGGCGAGTGCTGTGCTCACGGGTTCAATCCTCCCGTGGTGGATTCCCGAACAGACGTTCGGGATGCAACGATGTAAACGCCGGTTGGCCCGGGCACGCAGCCGCCGTTCAGGTGGTCGAACGAGGTGAACCGCTGGCCGCGGCGATTCGTGCTTCTGGGTGCACTCGACCGTGCCAGCGCAGTGCCATCGGAGCGCCATCCGGCTGCCTGGTCGCCCTTCGGCTACGTTGTGTGGCGACCAGTCGGCGCGGAGAGGTTGCACACGTGGGACACACGATCGGGATCGACCTGGGGACGACGTTTTCGGCGGCGGCGATGGTCAACCAGTTCGGCAAGCCCGAGATCATCATGAACCGCGACGGCGAGAACATCACGCCGTCGGTGGTGATGTTCCAGGGCGAGATCCCGATCGTCGGAACGATGGCGAAGCGATCGGCCGCGACGTCGCCGCTGGACGTGGTGCAGTTCGTGAAGCGGTCGATGGGCGACCCGGCGTGGCGGTTCGAGACCTCGGGCGGGACGTCGTACCGGCCGGAGGAGATCTCGGCGATCATCATCAAGCGGCTGGCCGAGGACGTCGAGCTCGCTCTGGGCGGCTCGGTGACCGATGCGGTGATCACTGTTCCTGCGTACTTCGACGATGCGCCGCGGCGGGCGACGATCGACGCCGGGCGGATCGCCGGTCTGAACGTTCGGCGGGTGCTGAACGAGCCGACGGCGGCGGCGTTGGCGTACGGCGTCGACACCGCGGTCGACGGGACCGTGCTGGTGTACGACCTCGGCGGCGGGACGTTCGACGTCACCGTGATGCGGGTCGGCGGCGGCGAGTTCGAGGTGCTGGCGACGCACGGCGACCGGAACCTCGGCGGGTTCGACTTCGACAACCTGCTGATGCAGCTGCTGAACGAGCGGTTCGTGGCCGAGGGTGGGTCGTCGCTGCTCGACGACGACATGGCCGAGGCGGACCTGCGGGACAAGGCGGAGATCGCCAAGCGGAGCTTGACGTCGGTGGAGCAGACGCGGGTGGTGCTGGCTGCTTCTGGCGTCTCGAAGGTGTTGACGTTGACGCGTGCGGAGTTCGAGGACGTGACGTCGTCGTTGTTGTCGCGTACGCGGGACATCGCGTCGATGGTGGTGGAGGACGCGGGGCTCGCTTGGCCTTCTGTCGATCGTGTGCTGTTGGCCGGTGGGTCGACGCGGATGCCGACGGTGCGTTCGATGATCACTGCTCTGGCGGGGCGCGATCCGGAGCGTTCGATCAACCCGGACGAGGTCGTGGCCCTGGGGGCGGCGATCCAGGCTCACCTCGTGGAGCTGGACGACGCCGAGGCCGGGTCGGGGTCGTCGGACAACCTGCCGGTGTTGGCGTCGTCGGTGACGCGGCCGCGGATCCGGGACGTGACGTCGCAGGGGTTGGGGGCGTTGGCGATCAAGCGGTCGTCGGACGACCCGGAGGACATGGAGAACGTCGTGATCATCCCGGCGAACTCGAAGATCCCGGCGACTTCTGCGCAGACTTTCGAGACCGTTCAGGAGCAGCAGACGCGGCTCAAGGTCGAGGTGACGCAGGGGGACGACACGGACCCGGCGTACGTGCGGACGATCGGGGAGCAGGTGCTGGACATCCCTTCGTACCGGCGCGGGGCTCCGTTTGAGGTGGTGTACGCGTACGACATCGACCAGACCGTGTCGATCGCGGTGAACGACCTGACGTCGGGGCAGCCGGTGGGCACGTTCGAGGTGCACAACGTGGCGAACATGTCCGAGTCCGAGGTCGAGGCGGCCACGGACCGGATGCGCGCGCTGGACCTTGCCTGAGACGATCTGGGGCGTGGCGGACTACTACGAGCTCCTCTCGGTGTCGCGTACGGCGACCTCGGAGGAGATCCGCGCCGCCATCACGGGGCAGCGCCGGATCTGGGTGCGGCGCCAGTCCAGCCCTGACCTGGAGAGGCGCGCGGAGGCGGAGCAGCGGGTCCGCGACATCGACGCGGCGGAACGCACGCTGCTGAACGCCGAGCGGCGACGCGAGTACGACCAGCAGTTCCAGCCGTCGGAGCAGCCACCAGAACCAGCCGAGCCGGCCTGGCCGCCGCCAGAGAACGAGCCGCCAAGCAAGCCGAGGTCGTTGGTATGGGACCGCCTCGACGACACGGAGGATCATCTGTGGAGGGGAGAGGACTACCTCGACGCGGGCAAGTGGGACTTCGCAATCGCCGAGTTCGAGTATGTCCTTGAACGAAGCTCGGACGGGGTCGACCGTCTCAAGGCGAGACGTGGCTTGGCTGCCGTTGCCTCGGCGTCCGGTCGGATCGAGGAGTTCCTGAGACCGCTGGAGAAGGCGGTGACCGACAAACCCCATGATGACGAGGCCAAACAGACGCTGGTGAAGGCGCTCTACGACTCGGCTATCGTCGTGCTCTCCTATGGACCCGCGATCCAGACGAAACGGCAATGGCGGATCTTGAGCGACCGGCTGCGCCGGATCAAGCGCCTGCGGCTGAAGGATCCGCGGACGAAGCTGCTCACGAAACAGCTGCAGGAAATCCGCACGGGTGCGCGCCGGGCCAGATGGCACGTGACGATCATGCCGAGCTGGTATGTCGGGTTGGCCGTCGTCGCCCTTGTCCCGAGCTTCCTGTTCCGGGGGCTGTTCGGCTATGCGCTCAGCGCGCTGCTCCTGATATTGATCGGGGTCGTGTGGGTGATCAGGCATCGGACCTTTGGATGGAAGAAGAAGCCGACCCGCAACCGAGCGAAGTACACGACTCCTTCGGCGCCATCCTCGATGCCGCTGTATCCCTATGACGGGATCTGACGGTGGCTGACTACTACGAGCTGCTCGACGTCCGGCGGTCCGCGACGCCGGACATCATCCGTGCTGCTATCACGGCTCAGCGGCGGATCTGGGTGCGCCGGCAGTCGAGTCCGGATCCGGTGCGGCGGACCGAGGCTGAGCAACGCGTCCGCGACATCGATGCGGCTGAGCGGACGCTGCTCGACCCGGAGCGGCGGCGCTCCTACGACTCCCAAGGTCCGGCGCCGGAGCCCGTCCGTAAGGAGACGAGGATCGAGCCGACGCGGCAGCCGCCGCCGCGGCCCACCACGACCGGCAACGTTCCGGAGATCGGTTCCGCCGCGTTCCACATCCGGCGCGGCGACCGGCTGCTCGACGAGGGTAAGTGGCCGCTCGCCATCGCGGAGTACGAGGCCGCCCGCGAACGGGATCCGGAGAGTGTCGAGGCGCTCGAAGGCATCGCGCTCGCGTACTTCCGCTCCCACCGGGTCAACGAGGCGCTCAAGGTGCTCGACCAAGCCCTCGCCGAGCAGCCGGACAACGAGAACGTCAAGCTCACCATGATGAACGCGCTCTACCAGTCCGCCCTCGACGAGGTCGGACAAGACCAGCGCATCACCTCGCGACGCGAGCTCAACGCTGTCAAGAGCAGGTTGCGCCGGATGCGCAAGGTCGGCGCCAACGACCGCCACTCGCCGATGATGATGCAACACCTCAACGACATTCTCCGCACCGCACGCAAGGCGAACTGGCGGCCGAGCTTCCACAAGAAGTGGTACGCGATCCTGCTGACCGGCTCGCTGTTGCTCGCGGCGTCGCAGCAGACGACGTTCTCGTACGTCATGGGCGGCATCTTCTTCGCCGCGTTCGTCGCCCTGTACGTGGTCCGGCACCGGGTCCCGAACTGGCGCATAGACAGAAGGAACACGAACAGATGGCGTTGACCGAACCCGGAGACGAGCTGCAACGACTGGCGACCGAGGTCGCGGAGCTTCGCGACCTGTTCCAGCGACGGCTGCTGGACGACCGTTCCAAGCAGACGATGTACGACGAGCTGTACGGGCAGCTGAAGTTCGCCCAGCAGGGGTTGGCCGAGCAGTTCATCGCCCCGATGGTCCGTGAGCTGCTGCTCATCGTCGACCGGCTCGACGCCCTCACTGCCGCGGTGCCCGCGGAGTCCGGCGACCTGCTGGACTCCGTGCGCGCGGAGCTGCTCGAGGTTCTCCTCAGGCGCGGCCTGCGGACCGTCGACGCCGAGGGCGAGGCGTTCGACCCGCGGCTGCACGAGGCGGTCGAGCGGACACCGGTGACCGACGACGCCCAGGTCGGCCGCGTCCTCGCCGTACGTCGACCCGGCTACCAGCTCGAGGACCGGCTGCTCCGCCCCGCTCAGGTGAGCGTCGGATATCGCGCCTGAGATGGGCAGTCGCGGCGCTTGATCTAGGTGGCGATTGCCGTCGCGACAGACCGGCCAGACGGCTGTGATGGCGGTATGGAACGCACACGTGTCGCCGGAGTCGCCGCCCTCCTGGGTGGGCTCCTCATGTTCGCTGACATCGCGCTGGGCCTGTTCGACGGGCTCGGGCGCGGATACTTCGCCGTCGCGCTCGTGCTGACGGCCTGCCTGGCCGTCGCGGTGGTCGGCTCGTTCGTCCCAGGTCCGCTCGCGATCGTCGGAACTGTCGTCGCGCTGGCCGGGCTCGCGCTGTGGGTCGCGGAGTACGGGGCGAAGCTGCTGGTGGCGGGGACAAGGTTCGGGAACGGGTTCGACATCGGCGGCTCGATGCTGCTCGCGCTCGGCATGCTCCTGCTGGGCATCGCCGTCGTGCGGGCTCGCCGGACCGCGGGCTGGCAACGATGGGTGCCGCTGGCCGGCAGCGTCTACTTCTTCCTCTCGATCATCCCGCAGGTCACGCTGACCGAGTCAGGCGCGAACGGCGTGCTGCTCGGCGCGTGGGGACTCACCTGGGTCCTGCTCGGCGTGGCGCTGCTCACGGCCCGGGTCGGTGAGCGCCGACTCGTCGGCTGACCTCGCGGGACGGGCGGATACGATCGGGCCGTTCGCCCCATCTGTGTCTTTGTCGAGGGAGTCATCGTGTCCGAGTTCAACGTCACCGTCATCCTTAACGGCGAACGTGCCGAACGGGAGACGACGACGGACACGACGGCGTTCGACCTGTTCCGCGACGACCGCGCGGTGATCGCGGCGCGGGTGAACGGCGAGCTGCGCGACCTGGCGTACGTGCTCGCCGCTGGGGACGAGGTCGAGCCGGTCGAGATCTCCTCCGCTGACGGGCGCGCGATCCTGCGGCACTCGACCGCGCACGTGATGGCTCAGGCGGTGCAGGACCTGTTCCCTTCGGCGAAGCTCGGCATCGGCCCGCCGGTGGAGAACGGCTTCTACTACGACTTCGACGTGCCCACGCCGTTCACGCCGGAGGATCTGGAGCGCATCGAGACCGCGATGCGGCGGATCATCAAGGACCGGCAGCGGTTCTCGCGGCGCGTGGTGTCGGATTCTGATGCTCGCTCGGAGCTTGCTGCTGAGCCGTACAAGCTGGAGCTGATCGGACTCAAGGGCGGCGCCTCGTCCGACGACGGGTCGTCGGTCGAGGTCGGCGGCGGCGAGCTGACGATCTACGACAACCTGCGCGGCGACGAGGTGGCGTGGAAGGACCTGTGTCGCGGGCCGCACCTGCCGACCACGCGGCACATTCCGGCGTTCAAGCTGATGCGGGTCGCGGCGGCGTACTGGCGGGGTTCGGAGAAGAACCCGCAGCTGCAGCGGATCTACGGCACGGCGTGGGAGTCGAAGGACGCGCTGGGCGCGCACCTGGAGATGCTCGCCGAGGCCGAGCGGCGCGACCACCGGCGGCTCGGCACGGAGCTGGACCTGTTCTCGTTCCCGGAGGAGATCGGGCCGGGGCTCGCGGTGTGGCACCCGAAGGGCGGGATCATCCGGCGGGTGATGGAGGAGTACTCGCGGAAGCGGCACGAGGAGGGCGGGTACGAGTTCGTGTACACGCCGCATCTGACGAAGGCCGCGCTCTTCGAGACGTCGGGGCACCTGGAGTGGTACGCGGACGGCATGTACCCGCCCATGGAGCTCGACGAGGGCCAGACGTACTACATGAAGCCGATGAACTGCCCGATGCACGTGATGATCTTCGGTGCGCGGGGGCGGTCGTACCGCGAGCTGCCGTTGCGGTTGTTCGAGTTCGGGACCGTCTATCGGTACGAGAAGTCGGGTGTCGTGCACGGTCTGACGCGGTCTCGTGGGTTCACGCAGGACGACTCGCACATCTTCTGCACTCCCGCGCAGCTGCAGGACGAGCTGTCGTCTTTGTTGGACTTCGTGGTGGGGCTGCTGCGGGACTACGGGCTGACCGAGTTCACCGCTGACCTGTCGACGCGGCCGGAGAAGTTCGTCGGGGAGATCGCTGAGTGGGACGTGGCCGAGGCGGCGCTGGAGGAGGCGCTGAAGCTCGGCGGGATCCCGTACACGATCGCCGAGGGCGAGGGTGCCTTCTACGCGCCGAAGATCGACATCCACGTGAAGGACGCGATCGGGCGGAAGTGGCAGCTGTCGACGTTGCAGGTGGACTTCCAACTGCCTTCTCGGTTCGACATCGAGTACCAGGCTTCTGATGGGACGCGGCAGCGGCCGTACATGATCCACCGGGCCTTGTTCGGGTCGGAGGAGCGGTTCTTCGGGATCCTGCTGGAGCACTACGCGGGCGCGTTCCCTCCCTGGCTCGCGCCGGTGCAGGCGGTGGCGATCCCTATCGCCGAGCGGCACTCTGCCTATCTCGACGACGTGGCTCGGCGGGCGCGGGAGCGGGGGATCCGGATCTCGGTCGACACCTCCGATGACCGGATGCAGAAGAAGATCCGGAACGCGCAGACCCAGAAGATCCCGTACATGCTGATCGCGGGCGACCGCGACATCGAATCCGGCGCGGTGTCGTTCCGCTACCGCAACGGCGAACAGAAGAACGGCGTCCCCGTCGACGAAGCCATCACCGAAATCGTCGACACCATCGAACGCCGCCTCCAAGTCTGAGCCCGCGCCGTGATCATGTACGTGATCATGAAGGGGAAAGTGGCGTATATGACGGCTACGCCTTCACGATCACGTACATGATCACGGGCCGGATTCGTGCACAGGGGCGTTTCTGGGGCGGTCGTCCACAGATCGGGTTCGAGGTACGGATCTGACGTGAGGGTCGGCGCACCCTGGTCCCATGGTCAGTTCCCTCCCCTCAGAGCTCGAGGCGTTGCTTGTTCATCAGGCTGGCGTCGTCGACACTCAACAGCTCCGTCAGCACGGCTTCGGATCGAACGACGTCGCGAGTCGAGTCCGAAGCGGACGATGGCAGCGGCTCCTGCCGCGGGTGTACGCGACGTTCAGCGGTCCGATCCCCAGCGACGCAAGGACCTGGGCCGCGTTGCTCTACGCCGGACCTGGGGCCACCCTCAGCCACCAGAGCGCCGCTTGGGTGTGGGGGCTGACCGATGGGCCGAGCGATGTTGTCCAGGTGACCATCGGAGTCGATCGACGACGGCTTGCGAACCTGGGATGGGTCCGGATCCACTACGCACACCGGCTCGAGTGGTCGAGGCATCCGACCAACGTGCCGGCGGTGACGACAGTCGATGACACCGTTCTGGATCTCGTGGATCGCGCATCGACGCGCAGCGAGGTGGTCAGATGGGTGACGCGGGCATGTCAACGCCGTAGGACGACTCCGGAACGGCTTGCGCTGACGTTGGACTCGCGCAAGAAGATCCGGTGGCGCGACCTGATGCAGGCGATCCTGGCTGACGTCTCGGACGGCGCCGAGACCCCGTTGGAGATCGCCTACGTTCGGCGGGTGGAGTCTTCGCACGGCCTGCCGCGGGCTCATCGGCAGCGTCACCGGCGAGTGGGCGGGAAGTCGCAGTGGATCGATGCCGAGTACGAGGCTTTCGGTCTCATCGTGGAGCTCGACGGGCGCGTTGGCCACGTCGAGGACGGTGCGTTCCGCGATCGACAACGAGACAACGTCTCGACCCTGCGCCGACGGAGCACGCTCCGCTACGGCTGGACCGAGGTGTACGACAGCCCCTGCGCCGTGGCCGCTGAGATCATCGACATCCTTCGTCGAAACGGCTGGTCCGACGACCCCAAGGCCTGCGGTCCGACCTGCCAACTCCGCGCTGCCGCGGCGTGATCATGTACGTGATCGTGAAGCCAAACTGGCGTATAGGACGGTTACGGCTTCATGATCACGTACATGATCACAGGGCGACGGTGAGGTCGAGCTCGATGAGTTGGTCGGTGAAGCCGAGCTGGGCTACGCCCAGCAGGGTGCTGGCGGTGGTGAAGGCCTTGGCCAGTGGGGTGGTGTGCAGCGTGCGCCAGACGGCTCCGAGCTGCAAGGTTTCGGGGCTTACGACGTAGATCACCGAGCGGACGACCTGCTCGGGCGACGCGTCGATGGCCTTCAACGCGGCCAGGGCGTTCGAGGCCACTTGGACGGCCTGTGCGTCGTAGTCGCCGGCTCCGACGAGCTTCCCGGCCGCGTCGAGCGGGCACTGGCCCGCCAGGTACGCGGTGCGGCCGGACTCGGCGATCGTGATGTGGTGGTAGCCCGGCGTCTCGTGCAGCTCGGGCGGGTTCAGGCGAGAGATCCGAGAGGTCACGAGCCGCAGTCTGCCCGAACCAGCCCAGCAGAGTCGCGTCGATATCGCGCCGTCAAGCAACCCTTGACGAGGGGTCAGGCACGCACCCCGGTCAGCGTGAGCGTGAGCTCGTCGGCGTACCCGTCGTTCGAACGGCCACCGGAACGGGTGAACAGCAGCATGATCCGGGCCCAACGGCTGTACGGCGGAACGGTCCCCGTCGCGCGCCGCTCGACGAACCCCGTCAACACCGTCAGGCTCGAACGGTCCGCCGCCGTCGCCGGGCCGAGTACGACCAGCCCGGTCGGGTTGCCAGAACGGTTGCGGAACTCCAGCGACAATCGCGCGCCGTCCTGCTGCCCGGCGCACCCGCCGAGCCACCCGCTGAACGAGAACCGCACCCGCGCCTTGTCGATCCCCGACGGGTCCGGCAGCACGATGTCCTGCGCCAGCCGGGTCCGCGGAACGGGGCCGCCGCCGAAGAACTGCCGCCCGCGCTGCGACGGGCCAGGATCAGACAACCGCGGATAGCGCGAGCCGGCGTCGTACCGGATGACAGTGGCCTCGCCGTCCAGAACGTGCCAGCCCGGGATCGACGCGACGGGTCCGCCCGTTCCGCCTGGTCCGTCCTCCGCGCCTGGGTTGGCGATCAGGTTCGGCGTCGCCGGGAGCTCGGCGTCGACGACGAGTCCCGCCCTTCTGTCAGCCGTCATGCGGACATCTCAGCACGAACGCGGCACACGCATTCCAAGCACGGATGTACGGCAAGAGAACAGCAATGCGCAAGTGGTCGACGCGGATTGGCCGGTGCCGGCAGGATGGAGCTCAGGACCGACGCGGTGCCAAGGAGGCAGATGTTCGACTACGACCTGCTCGTCATCGGATCCGGCCCGGGCGGCCAGAAGGCCGCGATCGCGGGTGCGAAACTCGGCCGCCGGGTCGCCGTGGTGGAGAAGAAGCACATGGTCGGCGGCGTCTGCATCAACACCGGAACGATCCCGTCGAAGACCCTGCGCGAGGCGATCCTCTACCTGACCGGGCTGAACCAGCGCGAGCTGTACGGACACTCGTACCGCCTCAAGGACGACATCACCGTCGGTGACCTCTCGGCCCGCACACAGCACGTCATCGGCCGCGAGATCGACGTCATCCGCAGCCAGCTCGCCCGCAACCACGTCGAGATGCTGCTCGGCACGGCGCGGTTCGAGGACCCGCACATGGTCGCGATCACGGCGGCCGACGGGAGCGTACGGCGCGTCACCGCCGAACGCGCGGTCATCGCGGTCGGGACCAGACCGGCGCGCCCGAGCACGGTGGCGTTCGACGGCAAGAACATCGTCGACTCCGACCAGATCCTCGACATGGAACGCATCCCCGGCTCGATGGTCGTCGTCGGCGCCGGCGTGATCGGCATAGAGTACGCGTCGATGTTCGCCGCGCTCGGCGCGAAGGTGACCGTCGTCGAGAAGCGCGAACGGATGCTGGACTTCTGCGACCTCGAGATCGTCGAGGCGTTGAAGTACCAGCTGCGCGACCTCGCGGTGACGTTCCGGTTCCGCGAGACGGTCGCGCGGGTGGAGCACTCGAACGGCGCGACGTTGACGATTCTCGAGTCAGGGAAGCGGATTCCGGCCGACACGGTGATGTACTCCGCTGGTCGGCAAGGTGTCACGGACTCGCTCGACCTGGAGAAGGCCGGCCTGTCCGCCGACGACCGCGGCCGGATCAAGGTGGACAACTACTACCGGACCCCCGTCGACCACATCTACGCGGTCGGCGACGTGATCGGCTTCCCCGCGCTGGCGGCGACGTCGATGGAGCAGGGCCGGCGCGCGGCGTACCACGCCTGCGACGAACCGGTCGTCGGCGACCTCGGGCACCTGCAGCCGATCGGCATCTACACGATCCCGGAGATCAGCTACGTCGGGAAGACCGAGGAGGAGCTGACCGAGTCGAACGTGCCGTTCGAGGTCGGCATCTCGCGCTACCGCGAGCTCGCGCGCGGCGCGATCCTCGGCGACTCGTACGGGATGCTCAAGCTGCTCGTGCACGCGGAGGACCGGACGTTGCTCGGCGTGCACGTCTTCGGGACGGGCGCGACGGAGCTCGTGCACATCGGGCAGACCGTGATGGGGTGCGGCGGAACGATCGACTACCTCGTGGACACGGTGTTCAACTACCCGACGCTCGCGGAGTCGTACAAGGTCGCGGCGCTGGACGCGATGAACAAGATGCGGGCGGTGCAGCGGTTCGCGGGGACGCAGGGTGTTCTGGAGGCTCCGTAAGATCTATTGCTGTGGCAGACGATCAGGCGGACGCGTTCGAACGGCTGTGGACTCCGCACCGGATGGCGTACATCAAGGGCGAGAACAAGCCGACCGGTTCGGGGGCGGACGATGGGTGTCCGTTCTGTGAGATTCCGAAGCTGACCGACGCCGAGGGGCTCGTCGTCTCGCGCGGGACTGTGACGTACGCGGTGCTGAACCTGTACCCGTACAACTCCGGGCACCTGATGGTGTTGCCGTACCGGCACATCGCGGACTACACCGAGCTCACGCCGGAGGAGACGCTGGAGCTGGCCGACCTGACCAAGCGCGCGATGGTGGCGCTGCGGAAGGCCTCGGGCGCGCAGGGGTTCAACATCGGCATGAACCAGGGCTCGGTCGCGGGCGCCGGCATCGCGGCGCACCTGCACCAGCACATCGTGCCCCGGTGGGGCGGCGACACGAACTTCATGCCGGTGGTGGGGCGTACGAAGGTCCTGCCGCAGCTGCTGTCCGACACCCGCACCCTGCTCGCGAACGCCTGGCCGACCTAGGCGTCGAGCTCGTCGGTGAACGACGGCGGTGGGGCTTGGAGGTCGTAGGCCTTGAAGAGGGTCGCGTGGTTCACGCCCATCGCCTTGCCGTTCTGGGCGGCGAAGTACGGGAGGAAGTCGCGCGGTGCGGGGTGGTCGGGGAGGGCGGCGAGGTAGGCCGTGTGCGCTTCCAGGGAAGCGATCCCGCGCTCCAAGGGCTCGCCCGTCACGTCGACGCCGTGGGTGGCGGTGGATGGGGGGAACGCTGGCATGAGGATCCAACGGACCTTGCACGGCTCGAGACCCTCGTCGGTGAGCTGTGAGGTGAAGACCCAGCGGTTGTCCGCGTCCCGGATTGCGTCGATCGTGGCGAGCCCGGCCGCACGGTGGTCGGCCATGTTGAAGCCCATCGGCGTCTCGATGTCGTAGCCGCTGGAGACCACCACGTCGGGTCGGAAGCGGCGGATCTCGCGGCAGATGTCGCGCCGAAGGTCGAGGCCGTAGTCCAGGACGCCGTCCGGATGCTCCAGCACCGTCAGGTGCTTGACACCAACGGCCGCGCACGCGGACTGCTGCTCGGCGAGGCGGATGCGGGCCGTCTCCTCGGGAGGGTTCGGCATGCCGGCCTCGCCGCGGGTGAGCAGCAGGTAACCGACCTCGATGCCACGCTCCACCCACCGCGCGACGGCGGAGGAGGTGCCGTACTCCACGTCGTCGCGGTGAGCGACGACGCAGAGTACGCGCGTGAACGTCTCTTCAGGCAGAGCGGGAAGCAGTTCTGTCACCCGCGACAGCGTAGAGGGATTACGGAGTGAACGAGTACACGTTCGTATTCCACACCTGGCCAGGTCCGACGCCGCCGGTGCACTGGAAGTCCCAGCCGCTCACGATGTAGAGCTTGCCCCGCACGGTGCCCGCGGAGTGCCGCTTGATGCGCGTGAGCTTCTCGCCGTCCGGGTCGAGCTGCTGCCACGACTTCGTGGGAACGTCGAACCGCCACAGCTCCTCGGTCGGGTTCTGCGGGAACGGTGCCCCACAGCCCGCTTCGCCACCAGGGATGTCGCCGCCCTGCACGTACAGAGACGAGCCGAGAACGCCGGCCGCCGCGTAGTTGCGCCCGGGCTCGATGCCGATGACCGCCGGGCCGAGGGTGGACCACGTGTTGGTCGCGATCTCGTACGTCCAGGTGTCGTTGAGGACCGCGAAACCGGGCGGCGGACCCTCGCCGCCGTACAGCGTGAGCGTGCCGTTCACCGCGACGCCGCCG
Source organism: Tenggerimyces flavus (assembly GCF_016907715.1). Taxonomy (NCBI): domain Bacteria; kingdom Bacillati; phylum Actinomycetota; class Actinomycetes; order Propionibacteriales; family Nocardioidaceae; genus Tenggerimyces; species Tenggerimyces flavus. The sequence continues at coordinate 4,814,364 of NZ_JAFBCM010000001.1, forward strand.
GCGTGCGCGACGTGCCGGCTCGGTGGACTGCCGGCCTTGCCGTTCGGGATGAGCTCCTTCCACGTCTTCGTGGTGAGGTCGAACGACCAGAGGTCGTTGACGGTCGAGAACGTCTGGTCGATCCCGCCGAACACGTACAGCTTGCCGTTCGCGTACCAGAGCGTCGCGCCTGACCGTGCCGACGGACCGCTCGGGAGCCTCGTCCAGACCCGGCCGGACAGTGCCCACAGGTCGTCGAAGACGCGGAACTCGCTGCCGTCGTTGGAGAACTGCGATCCGCCGAACAGGTAGTACTGCGTCCCACTGCTTGCCGCCGCCGCGAACGCGCGGGCTTCCGGCCACGGATCGAGGCCCTGGTTGAGCTGCGACCAGGTGTTGGTGGCGGTGTCGAGGGCGTACAGGTCGTTGTAGAACACGTTCTTGCCCGTGCCGAAGTCGTCGTTGACTCCGCCGAACACGATCAGGGACGAGCCGACGCCGGCGACCGCCGGGACGGACCGCTCGGACGGGCCGGTGCCGGTGGTGACGACCTTGGCCCAGGTGCCGTCGGCCGCGGGTTCGATGGCGCCCGCGGTGGGTGCTGTGAGGATGCTGAGGCCGAGCCCCAGGCTGACAACGAGCATGGTCAACTGACTGCGTAAACGCATAAGGCGTACCCCCGCCGCTAGTCTCAATGGTCGAGTCCCGGGTCGCTCAGTTTCGCCGGTTATTGCTGGTCAAACCTCTGCTTGCGGCATGGCCGACGTGCAGTGGGGCTTCTTCGACGACCCGAACTCGACTAGTGCCGCGTCTGTCAGGAGAGGACATGGTGGCATGGCGGTGGGTAATCGATGTCTCACGCTTCCGGGTTCGGACAGTTGCGAAACTTTGTGAGCAACTCCATGCAGCAGGCACGCAGGTTCGGGCGTTCAAGGTGCGAGAAAGGGGGAGCCTTGGACGAGACAACGAGCTTCGAGGAGTTCGTCGCGTCGCGCGCACACGCGTTGATGCGGTACGGCTATGTGCTGACCGGCAACCCGCACGACGCCGCGGACCTCATGCAGGAGGCGCTGCTGCGCGTACGTTCGGCGTGGTCGCGGATAGCAGCGGTGCGTGCGGCCGAGTCGTACGTACGAACGACGATGGCCCGGCTGCACATCAGTACCTGGCGGCGGCTCAGGCGCGAGCGGCTGGTGGCCGTGGTGCCGGAACGTCCCTATGAGGCGGCGCCGTTCGAGGATCGGAACGGCCTGTGGGACCTGCTCGCGACGCTCCCGCGCCGCCAGCGGGCGGTGTTGGTGTTGCGGTACTACGAGTCGCTCACCGACGAGGAGATCGCGGCCACGTTGGGCATCACCAGGTCGACCGTACGCAGCCAGGCGTTCCACGCGCTGAAGAAGCTGCGGGCCGAGTGGACGGACAGCACCCAAACGAGCGTGAAGGGAGCGGAGGCATGACCGATCAGCTGGAACAGGAGATCGAACGAGTACTGCGCGAAGCCGGCGAGAACGCCCCCACCCCGCCCCCAGGCCTGCTGGCGAGGATCGACGACCGCGCGCACCGGCGGCGGCGCACCAGGATCGGGACGGGTGCCGTCTGCCTGGCCGCCGCGGCGGCAGTCACGGCGGTCGCGATCGCGAGCGGAGTAGTCCGCGCACCTAACGCGACCCCGCAGCCGATGCAGACGCCCACCAAGACGATGGTCGAGGGCGTGAAGATCCTGCCGCCCAAGCCCGCGGAGGAGCTCTGGCCCGAGGCGGTCCACCAGATCAACGGCTACCTACCGAAGGACCGGCATCTCGTACCGATGGACTTCATCGACAACGAGAACCTGTTAGTAGGGATCGTCGAGGTCGGCGGGGCGAAGGAAGCGCTGTACCGGTACGAGCTCGCCACGAGGAAGGTCACGAAGCTCACGGACATCGGCGTGCCAATGGAAGCCGATGGGTTCACGATCAGCGGCGGCTGGATCGTCTGGTACGTGGAGAGCGAGACCCACGGGGAGATCTTCGGCGTGCCGGTCGCTGGGGGACAGGTACGCCAGCTCGCCACCGGAGTACCAGGTGAGGGGATCGAGGGCATCGCGGTGGACGGCGACAGCGTCTACTGGGCGTCGTCGAATGGGACGTCTGTCCGGATCCTCTCCGCACCGTTCGGCGGTATGGCGAAGGAGGTGCCGAACAGCGACGACGCCATGATCGTGTCCTGGCCGTGGATCGGTTCGCCCATCCCACCCGTCGAGCCGGTGCCTGGTATCGCCTTCCGCGACCTGCGCAACGTGCGGACGGGCGAGACGCGCACCGCGACGGATCGGACGGGGACCTGGGCCTGCCACCTGACCTGGTGCGTGGGTGGGACGGACAAGCAGGTCTTCGTGGAACGGCGGGACGGAACGCAACGGCAGCAGCTGCCGTCGATCGGGATCAACCTCACGGACCGGGTCCTCAACCCACCGGTTCGGGACCGGTTCGTCATCAGCGGTCGCGAGGTCATCGACCTCGCCACGGGCAAGCATGGGCAGCTCACCACCTATCCGAACAGCTCTCGACACACGCCCCGCGACCGGATGCATCTCGCGTCCACGAAGGACGGCGGCTACGAGGTGATCGACCTCGCCGCCATCCCGTAGGACCAAACGCGAAACTGGCCCTCCCCGAGAGGCGGGGGAGGGCCAGTTTCGCCTTGGTGGCTTAGTGAGCCGCCTCTTCGTCGGCGAGCTCCTTCTGCAGCTTCTCCGCCACATTCGAAGGCATCGAGTCGTAGCGGGCGAACTCGCGGGTGAAGGCGCCCGAGCCGTGGGACATCGACCGCAGGTCCGTGGCGTAGCGGGTGATCTCGATCTGTGGCACTTCGGCCTTCACCATCGTGCGGCCCTGGCCGACCGGCTCCGTTCCGAGGACGCGGCCGCGGCGGCCGGACAGGTCGCCCATCACCGAGCCGACGTACTCGTCGTCCACGAGCACCGACACGAGGTCGACGGGCTCGAGCAGGTTGACCAGCGACGACTTCGCGGCCTCGCGCAGGGCCAGCGAGCCCGCGGTCTGGAACGCCATGTCGGAGGAGTCCACGCTGTGCGCCTTGCCGTCGTACAGCGTCACGCGGATGTCGACGACCGGGTAGCCGGCCGACACACCGCGTTCCATCTGGGCGCGAATGCCCTTCTCCACCGAGGGAATGAACTGCCGCGGCACCGAGCCACCGACGACCTTGTCGACGAACTCGAAGCCGGATCCGCTCGGCAGCGGCTCGACCTTGATGTCGCAGACGGCGTACTGGCCGTGGCCACCGCTCTGCTTGACGTGGCGGCCCTTTCCTTCGGCCAGCTTGCCGAACGTCTCCCGCAACGGCACGCGCAGCGGTACCTGGTCGACCTGCACGCTGTAGCGGTTCGCGAGCCGGTCGAGGACGACGTCGGCGTGCGCCTCACCCATGCACCACAGCACGAGCTGGTGCGTCTCGGGGTTGTGCTCGATCCGCAGTGTCGGGTCCTCGGCGGCCAGCCGGGAAAGACCGAGCGACAGCTTGTCCTCGTCCGCCTTCGCGTGCGCGGTCACCGCGATCGGCAGCAGTGGTTCGGGCATCGTCCACGGCCGCATGAGGAGCGGTTTGTCCTTGCTGGACAGGGTGTCTCCGGTCTCGGCCTGGGTCAGCTTGCCGATCGCGCAGATGTCGCCGGCGACCGCGTGGTTGAGCTGACGCTGGGTCTTGCCGAGCGGCGCGGATAGTGAGCCGACCTTCTCGTCGACGTCGTGGTCCTCGTGGCCGCGGTCGGCGCCGAAGAACTCGGAGAAGTGCCCGGACACATGCAGCGTGTCGTCGGGCCGGATCGTTCCGGAGAACACGCGGACGAGGCTGATGCGGCCGACGTACGGGTCGGAAGCCGTCTTCACGACCTCTGCCAGCAGCGGGCCGTCGGGGTCGCAGCGCATCCCGTTCACGGGGACGCCGGCCGGCGTGTAGACCTCGGGCATCGGGTGCTCGAGTGGCGACGGGAACGCGCTCGTCATCACCTCGAGCAGCTCGGCGAGGCCGGCTTGCGAGGTCGCACCGCAGACTGGGATCAGCGGGTAGAACGAGCCGAGCGCGACGGCCTTCTCCAGGTCGTCGATCAGCTGCTTGTCGTCGAGCGCCTCACCGGACAGGTACCGCTCCATGAGCGTCTCGTCCTCGGACTCCTCGATGATGCCCTCGATCAGGGCGCCCCGGGCCTCCTCGGCCTCGGCGGCCTGGAGCTCGCTGGGCTTCCCCTCCTGCCGGGAGCCGCTGGAGTAGTCGTACAGCTTCTCCGAGAGTAGGCCGAGCAGACCGGACGGTGTGCCGTCGTCGGCGTTGACGGGCAGGTAGAGGGGGATGACCTTCTCGCCGAACGCGTCCTGCGCCTGGGCGAGCACAGCGGGGTACTCGGCGCGTTGGTGGTCGAGCTTGGTGATCACGACCGCGCGGGGCATGCCGACGGCGGCACACTCCTGCCAGAGGTTCCTGGTGGCGCCGTCGATGCCGTCGGCGGCGGAGATGACGAACAGCGCGCAGTCGGCGGCGCGCAGGCCGGCGCGCAGCTCACCCACGTAGTCGGCGTAGCCGGGCGTGTCGAGCAGGTTGACCTTGACACCCTGGTAGACGAACGGTGCGAGCGACAAGCCGACGGAACGTTGCTGCCGTTGCTCGGCCTCGTCGAAGTCCGACACCGTCGAGCCATCCTCGACTCGCCCGGGACGCTGCAAGGTCCCGGTCAACACGAGAAGGGCCTCTACCAAAGTCGTCTTACCTGAACCGGAAGGGCCGACCACCGCGATGTTGCGGACTCCGTCGGGTTGGTCGGCCGTCGGTGCCTTGCCGGCAGCTCCAGCTGGGGTGTGCTGTCTTTCCGCCATGGGCTTTCGCCTCCTCGCCAGGGCACAAGAGCGTGTCCGCTCTCGTACCGGGCGCGCCCCGGGGCGGTTGGCCGCCGACCCGGCGGCGCCCTGGAAGATGTGGTCTCTCACCTTCCACCCGTGGTGGGGGGTGACACAAGGGCGACGGGCCGGATGACTGTCCGTAGCTGCGACCTGAACGTGAGGCGACGAACGACGATGAGCACGACCGAGCAGCTGCCCGACCTGCGGGACGAGTCGGCGTTCACCGCGCTGGTCGAACGGCACCGCGGGGAGCTGCAGGTGCACTGCTACCGGATGCTCGGCTCGCTCGAGGACGCCGAGGACCTGGTGCAGGAGACGTTCCTGCGCGCGTGGCGGAGTCGCGAGAGCTTCGGTGGGAGCTACTCGTTCCGCGCCTGGCTCTACCGGATCGCGACGAACGCATGCCTCGACGTGCTGCGGTCGCGTTCCCGCCGGGTGCTGCCGCCCGACGTCGGTCCCGCCGCCGATCCGGCCGCGGCGCTCGCGCCGCCCGCGGACCTGCCGTGGCTGCAGCCGTACCCGGACGCGCTGCTCGACCAGGTCGCGGCGCCCGAGGACGAGCCGGCCGCGGTCGTGGTGTCGCGGGAGACGATCGAGCTCACGTTCATCGCCGCGATCCAGCACCTGCCGCCGCGGCAACGCGCTGTCCTCATCCTGCGCGACGTTCTCGGCTGGACCGCCAAGGACACCGCGGAGCTCCTCGAGGGCACGGTGACCTCGGCGAACAGTGCGCTGCAGCGGGCTCGCGCGACGCTCCGGCAGCGGCTGGGGGAGCGGCGGACGGACTGGCGTACGGAGTCGTCACCGAGCGCCGAGGAACGCGAGCTGCTGCGTCGCTACATCGAGGCGCACGAACGTTCCGATCTCGACGCGCTCGCCGCGTTGCTGCGCGAGGACGCGTGGCTGGCGATGCCTCCGCACCCGACCTGGTTCGCGGGTCGTGCCGCGATCCTGGTCGCGGCGAGCGCGAGCTTCGACTCCTCGTTCGGCACGTTGCGCAGCATCCCCGCCTGGGCGAACCGCCAGCCGGGCGTCGCGCACTACCTGCGCGCGCCGGGCTCGACGGAGTGGGTCGGGCTGGCGATCGACGTGCTGCGGATCGAGGACGGACTGGTCGCCGAGATCACCTCGTTCGACGGAGCGGAGTACTTCGCGGCGTTCGGGCTGGAGTCCGTTCTCGACCGATGAGTTTCCCGGCGGGGCACGTTGTAGAAGGTATGAGAACTCTGATTGTCACGAGCTTCGTCACCCTCGACGGCGTCATGCAGGCGGCCGGCGGACCGTCCGAGGACCCCGCCGGCGGCTTCACTCTGGGCGGCTGGGCCGTCAACTACTTCGACGAGGAGATGCTGAACCGGAACACCGCGAAGCCCGAGTACGAGCTGCTGCTGGGGCGCGGGACGTACGAGATGTTCGTCGCGCACTGGCCGTACGACGAGGGACCGATCGCCGACCACCTGAACGGCACCCGCAAGTACGTCGCGTCGACGACGCTGGACCAGGTCGAGTGGAACAACTCGACGCTGATCGAGGGCGACGTCGTCGAGTACGTCCGGGCGCTGAAGAACGAGGACGGGCCGGAGATCCAGGTCCACGGCAGCGCCGGGCTGGTCCAGACGCTGCTCGCGAACGACCTGGTCGACGAGTTCCGGGTGTGGATCTTCCCGGTCGCGGTCGGCCCCGGCAAGCGCCTGTTCGACGACGGAACGATCCCGATCGCGCTGAAGCTCACCGACAGCGCGGTGTCGAAGACCGGGGTGACGATGAACACCTACGTCCGCGCCGGCGAGATCGAGATCGGCGAGATGGACTTCGACGTACCGACCGATGCCGAGCTCGCCCGCCGCAAGCGGCTCGGCATCGGCTGAAAGCCGACTTCCCTTACCCAACCGGGGTTTACCACGTGGCAAGGCGCGTGAAAACCCCAGTTGGGTGAGGGACGTGGGGCTGGCTGTGGACAGGCAGCCGGTGGCGGCCAGGTCGTGCCGTAGGTGAGGCGTCGTGGTCGCCTTACCCGGCCAGTGGCCCCTTTACCTGGCGTCTACCCGGCGTAGAGGGGCCGCTGATCATGTTCACATGATCATTGGCCCCAGGGCAGGGCGGGCCGGACCGGTCGAACCCACCGCTGGACGGGAGATCGAGGCTAGACCGAGACCAGGTCGCAGACGAAGATCAGCGTCTCGCCGGGGGCGATGACGCCGCCGGCGCCGCGGTCGCCGTACGCGAGGTGGGCCGGGATGACCAGCCGACGGCGGCCGCCGACCTTCATGCCCTGGACGCCCTGGTCCCAGCCGGCGATGACCTGGCCGACGCCGAGCCGGAACTCCAGCGGCTCGCCGCGGTCCCAGCTGGCGTCGAACTGCTCGCCGGTCGAGAACGCGACGCCGACGTAGTGGACCTGGACCGTGTCGCCGGCCTTGGCGGCCGGGCCGTCGCCCTCCTTGAGCTCGGTGATCTCCAGGTCGGACGGCGGCGGGCCGTCGGGTGCGTCAACCTCGGGCTTGTCCATGCTTCTCCTCAACAGGTGCGGGGTCGCTCGTCGCGACGACCGGCCACGTTACCGAGACCGAGCCCGAACGTGTCGTTGGGACGCGCGGCCAGTAGCATCGCAGCCTGGTTGCCTAGCCCACCCTGACGGCGAGCGCGCATGCTGAGACGGTTCCACCAGTTCTGGATTCGACTGCTCACTCCGGTCGCGAAGTTCCTCCTGCGCGTCGGCATCGGACCCGACGTCGTCACGCTCGTCGGCACGCTCGGCGTGATCGGCGGGGCGATCGGCTTCTACCCGCGCGGCGAGTTCTTCTGGGGCACGGTCGTGGTCACCGCGTTCGTGTTCTCCGACATGGTCGACGGCCTGATGGCGCGCATGCAGAAGCGCGAGTCGAACTGGGGCGCGTTCCTCGACTCCACCCTCGACCGGCTCGGCGACGCGGCGATCTTCGGCGGCTGGACGCTCTGGTACGCGACCGGCGGCGACAACTACTTCCTCGCCTGCGTCTCCCTGTACGTGCTGATCATGGGCAGCGTGACCTCGTACGCCAAGGCCCGCGCCGAGAGCCTGGGCATGACCGCGAACGTCGGCATCGCCGAGCGCGCCGACCGGCTGGTCACCGCGCTGGTCGCGTGCGGGCTCACCGGGCTCGCGATCGACTTCGGCATCCCGTACGGCGACCTGCTGCTGCCGATCGTGCTCTGCGCGCTGGCCGTCGCGAGCACCGTCACGGTCTTCCAGCGCATCTTCACCGTTCGCCGCCAGGCCTTGGGCAAGCAGGAGGAAGCGCGGTGAGCAAGCTCACCGACTCCCTCGTCTACGCCGCGTTCGCCGCCGGCTGGGCGGTCGTCCGCAAGCTCCCCGAACGCGTCGCCCTCAAGGGCTTCGAGGTCGCGTCCGACTTCGTCTGGTGGCGGCGCGGCAAGAGCGTACGTCGGCTCGAGGGCAACCTCACCCGCGTCCGCCCTGAGGCGACTCCCGAGGAGCTGCGGCAGCTGTCCAAGCGGGGCATGCGCTCGTACCTGCGCTACTGGTGCGAGACGTTCCGGCTGCCCGACCTGTCCGCCGAGGAGATCGTCGAGCGCGTGGTCGTCCACGGCGAGGCCGAGTTCCGGCAGGCGCTCGCGGCCGGCAAGGGCGTGATCGCCGCCCTTCCCCATCTCGGCAACTGGGACCTCGCCGGCGGGTGGGCCTGCGCGACGGGCGCCCCGTTCACCACGGTCGCCGAACGCCTCAAACCGGAGCGGCTGTTCGACCGGTTCGTCGCCTACCGGAAGCTGCTCGGCATGGAGATCCTGCCGCACGACGGCGGCGCCGGGGTGCTGAGCGTGCTCGGCGACCGGCTTCGGGAGGGTCGGTTCGTCGTGCTCGTCGCCGACCGCGACCTGTCCGAACGGGGCGTCGAGGTCACCTTCTTCGGCGAGCAGACCCGGATGCCCGCCGGTCCGGCGGCCCTCGCCGTCCGTACCGGAGCCGCGCTGCTGCCGGCCACGCTGTGGTACGACGGTCCGCAGCTGCACATCCGATTCCACGACCCAATCGAGCGACCGGCGGGCAGGCAGCCGATCGTCGCGATGACGCAGGCACTGGCCGACGTGTTCGCCGAGACGATCGCCGCACATCCGGAGGACTGGCACATGCTGCAACGACTCTGGCTCGCCGACCTGGACCGGACGCGGGTGCCGGTCGGATGAAGATCGGGCTCGTCTGCCCCTACTCGTTCGACGTCCCGGGCGGCGTCCAGAACCACGTTCGCGACCTTGCTGAGGTCCTGATCGAGGCCGGTCACGACGTCTCGGTGCTCGCGCCGGCCGACGACGACACGCCGATCCCGCCGTACGTCGTGTCCGTCGGGCGCGCGGTGCCGGTCCCGTACAACGGCTCGGTCGCGCGCGTGGTCTTCGGTCCGCTCACGGTCGCGCGGTCGCGGCGCTGGATCCGCGAGGGCGACTTCGACGTCCTGCACATCCACGAGCCGCAGAACCCGTCGCTGTCGCTGATCACGCTGTGGAACGCCGCAGGCCCGATCGTCGGAACGTTCCACACGGCGATGCTGCGGTCTCGGTTCATGAGCGCGGCGTCGTCGATGATGCGGCCCGCGCTGGAGAAGATCAGCGCACGCATCGCGGTGAGCGAGCCCGCCCGCGCGACGCTCGTGCAGCACCTCGGCGGCGAGCCGGTGGTGATCCCGAACGGGCTGTTCGTCGACCGCCTCGCCGAGGGCCGGCCGCGGCCGGAGTGGCAGGGCGAGGGCGGCACGCTGTCGTTCCTCGGCCGGCTGGACGAGCCGCGCAAGGGCCTCGCCGTTCTGCTCAAGGCGTTCCCGGCGATCTGGAAGTCCGTGCCCGGCATCCGGCTGCTCGTCGCCGGCAAGGGCGACATCGAGGAGGCGCGCGAGCTGCTGCCGGAGGAGTGCCGGTACGCGGTCACGTTCCTCGGGATGGTCGACGACACGGCGAAGGCCGACATGCTGGCGAGCTCGGACCTCTACGTCGCGCCGCAGACCGGTGGCGAGTCGTTCGGCATCGTGCTGGTCGAGGCGATGGCGGCCGGCGCGCCAGTGCTCGCGAGCGACCTCGACGCGTTCCGGCTCGTCGTGGACGGTGGCCGGCTGGGCTCGCTGTTCGGGGTGGGCGACTCCGACGGGCTCGCGAAGGCGGCGATCGAGCTGCTCGCCGACCGCGACCGGCGGGTCGACCTGCGCGACGCGGCGCGGTTCGCCGTCCGCCGGTACGACTGGGCGAACGTCTCCAAGGAGATCGTCGCGGTGTACGAGATGGTCGCCGAAGGGCTGCCGCGGGTCGGGGAGGACACGTCGCGATGACCTGGGTGTTCATCGTCGTCGCGGTGGTCGCGATCATCGGCGTCTACCTGTCCTGGACGGCTGGTCGGCTGGACCGGCTGCACGCTCGGGTCGACGGGTCGCGGGCTTCGCTGGAGGCGCAGCTGTTCCGGCGGTCCGGGGTCGCGATCGAGGTGGCGACGTCGGGCCTGCTCGACCCGGCGACGGCGATCCTCGTCGCCGACGCCGCGAACCGGGCTCGTTCGGCCCCGGACGACGAACGCGAGGTCGCCGAGTCCGACCTGTCCAAGGCGCTCGCGGCGGTCTTCGCCGACCCCGAGGTGGTCGCCGAGATCGCCGCGGAGCCGGGCGCGAACCAGCTGCTGTCCGAGCTGGGGGCCGCGTGCCGGCGGGTCGAGATGGCGCGGCGGTTCCACAACGACACGGTCGCCTCGACGCGGGTGCTGCGGTCGAAGCGGCTCGTCCGCTGGTTCCGGCTGGCGGGGTACGCGAAGCTGCCGGACATGGTGGAGCTCGACGACACCCAGCCGGCCGGCCTGCCGCTCTGATGGACGAGCTCGCGGCGATCCTGCGTGGGCGCGCCGCCGAGTACGCGTGGATCGCGCCCCAAAAGGACTCGCGCGGAAGCCACGCCAGAGGGAGAGCGCGGTGAACGTCCGGCACCGGTCTTCTACGGCAGTTACGACTGGCACTCGTGCGTGGAGATGCACTGGGTCCTGATGCGGCTGCTGCGGGCCGTTCCCAACACAATCCCCGAGGGCGAGGTCTGGGGCTGAGTGCTCGCCCTCGCGTACGAGCTCGCCAGCTGGGACGACGCCGACGGTCGCCGCTGGAGCGCCGCTTCCGGCCGCTCGCCGACGCGGTCGTCGATCGCTTCACGTCCTGGCTGCCGAACGCGACATACCCGATTCGGTATGGCCTGCACGCCAACACGGCGTTCGGTCTCGGGTGCACGCTGGCGTACCCAGACACGTTCGCACCCGAGCTGCGGGACCTCATCCACCCGACCGCGCACCTGCACGGGCTGAACGCGAGCCGAGCGTGGTGCTGGCGACGGCTCGCCGAGGAGCTGCCGGGACGCCGATCCGCGCGTGGCTCTCGCGCACACGGCGATGCGACGCCATCTCGACGCCGCGCTCCCGCACGTCGCGGGCGACGACTACCTGGTCGAGCATTGGCTGGTCGCGTACGCCGTCCTCGTGCTCAGCTAGCAGCACGGTCTGACTGGGTCGGGGGCACCCTGGTCCGAACCTATGGGACGGGGGTGCCCCCGACCCAGACCAACGCTGCGGGTGGCACGGTGACAACCATTGTCGGCGCTGCTGCGTGGTTGTGGGTGTGAGAGAGGAGGCGGGCATGACGCGCGAGCCGGTCCGCCTGGCCTCTTCGTTCGCTCTCGACGGCGATCGGGACGAGCAGTTCGCCTCGTTCGTCGCCGCGGCTGGTCCGTATCTGCTGCACACCGCGGAGCTGCTGTCCGGCGACCTCGCCCGGGCTCAGGACCTGGTGCAGGCGACGTTCGAACGGACCTATCGCGCGTGGGGCCGTGCGCGCGACGGCGACCCCTGGGCGTACGCGCGCCGCATCCTGGTCAACCTGCGCGTCGACGGCTGGCGTCGGACCCGCCGCGAGCTGTTGGCGGCGCCCGGCGACCTGCCGGTCGCTTCCTCGCCCGACCACGCGGCAGCCGTCGCGGCACGCGGAACGGTGGTCCGCGCGCTCGCGCAGCTGCCGCTCGCGCAACGGCGGGTGGTCGTGCTGCGGCATCTGCTCGACCTGACCGAATCCGAGGTCGCCCGCGAGCTCGGCATCTCGGTCGGGACCGTCAAGTCCCACAACGCCCGCGGGCTGGCCCGCCTGCGTTCGCTTCTCTCGGAGGGGGAGCTGCCGTGAGTACGCCGTCCGACGATGTCGTCGCCCGCCTGCGGTCGGGTGCCCACGAGGTTCCTCGCGTCCAGGTCGACACGCCTGGAGTGGTCGCGTCGGCCCGGCGTGCGCTGCACCGGCGGCGGCGCCGGCAGGGTGTGGTCGGCGCGGTCGCGGCGTTGGCCGTCGCGTTCGCCCTGGTCGGTCCGGTGCACCTGCCGGGCGTGGGCACGGTGAGCATGCCGGGGAGCTATCAGGTGCGATCCGGGCTGGGTCTGCAGGATCCGGCCACGCCGCCGTGGCCGGTCGTCGACCTCGACGAGCTGCTCGGCAACTTCGTCACGCGGCCGCCCTCGCCGGCGACGATGGCGCGGGAGGTCGCGAGCCTGCAGACGCACGTCCTGCCGGTCGTCGTGCGGCTGAAGGCGACCTGGTACGAGGACGAGGTGTGCCACATCCTCGAGTACGAGCGGGGCACGTTCAGCGACGACGGGGCGTGCGGCGGCCGGCCGGGGGAGCGCGCGTTCGACGACACGGCGCGGGCCGATCTCGACCGGATCCTCGAGGCGGTCTCGCGCAGTGGGGTGCGGACGCACGAGCTGCTGCGCGCGACGTACGCCGAGGACGGCTCGCCCGCGACCGTCGCGTTCGACCGCCCGGGCGGTGGGATCCAGTGGAACTTCGCGTACGTGTACTCACCGGGTGGCAAGCCACCGGCGGAGGTGACGCCGCTGGGACCGGTCACTGTCACGCCGATCGGGGACACGGACTGGTGGTTCGAGAAGTCGCCGGACGACTGAGCCGCCGTCAGCCCTTGTAGAGGCGGTGGCCCTCCGGCCGCTCGAGGCGGACGCCGTCCTCCATGGACTGCTTGATCAGGCTGTAGAAGAAGAACGCGACCCCGGTCACGAACCCCGCGACCGAGACGCCGACGCCCAGCAGCGCCTCCCCAGCTGTCTCGGTGGCGCTGTGGTGGAGGCCGTCGAGGAAGAACCAGACGAAAAACGCGGCCACACCGGCCGCCGCGAGGGTGAACAGCGCCCGCTGCCAGCGCTTGCGTACGGTGGCCGGGACGCTCGCGACCCGGAGGTCGATCCGCAGGCCGCAGGTCTCACAGTCGACCGTGCCGGACGTCCAGCCCTCGGCCGGCCGGCGGACCGGGATCGAAGTCAGCCCGTATCGGGTGACGATCTGCCGGCTCCCGAACCGCGTGAGCTCCTCGCGCACGCCGAGCGTGTGCGCCAGCCGGATCGTCGGATACTCACCGAGCGGGGTCGCCATGGCGGACAAGCTACCCAGAACGGGCGCGCAGAGATCCACGGGGAACTGGCAGGATCGGGGACCATGGCGATCCAGGACTCCGAACAGCTGCGGCTCGTTGCCACCAAGTGCGTCGAACTCGTCGCGGCCGGGTCGGGCCGGCAGCTCGACTGGTCGGCGGAGAGCCTGACGATTCTCGACGAGGTCTGTGCCGAGCTCCTCGCCGAGGGGCCGCTCTCGGAGGAGCGGATCGACCTGTGGTTCCAGCTCGTCGGCGCCTACACCGGAGAGGTCCTCATCGCAACCCACGGTGGCGAGTGGATCGGCCACGAGCCACCTCCGGCGGCACCCGCGGTGTTGTCGCTGGGAGTCACCGCGTTCCCGTTCGCGGTGGCCAATCGGGTCCTGAGTGGCGAGCCGCACAAGAGCCTGGCCTCGTTCGTGGCGGCGTTGCCGGCCGTCGCCGAGCGCAGTCGGGGCTGAAAACGGTCCACTTCGCGCCCGGGTGGCTCTCAAATGGTCTGGGTGCCCGACCTAGAATGGAGGCATCAGACCCGACCACTTCAGCGTGAGGTACATCGTGACCGACGACCAAACCGCCCCCGTCACCGGCACTGCCCAGGTGAAGCGGGGCATGGCCGAGATGCTCAAGGGCGGCGTGATCATGGACGTCGTCACACCTGAGCAGGCGAAGATCGCCGAGGACGCCGGTGCCGTCGCGGTGATGGCGCTCGAGCGCGTCCCCGCCGACATCCGCGTTCAGGGCGGCGTCGCGCGGATGAGCGACCCGGACATGATCGACGGCATCATTGGCGCCGTCTCGATCCCGGTGATGGCGAAGGCGCGCATCGGCCACTTCGTCGAGGCGCAGGTGTTGCAGGCGATCGGCGTCGACTACATCGACGAGTCCGAGGTTCTGACGCCGGCCGACGAGGCGCACCACATCGACAAGTGGAAGTTCACCGTGCCGTTCGTCTGCGGCGCCACCAACCTCGGTGAGGCCCTCCGCCGCATCTCCGAGGGCGCGGCGATGATCCGTTCCAAGGGCGAGGCCGGTACGGGCAACGTCGTCGAGGCGACCCGCCACATGCGCCAGATCCGGTCCGACATCCGCAAGCTGGGGACGTACGACGAGACCGAGCTGTACGCCGCGGCCAAGGAGCTGCGCGCGCCGTACAGCCTGGTCAAGGAGGTCGCCGAGCTCGGCAAGCTCCCCGTCGTGCTGTTCACGGCCGGCGGTCTCGCGACCCCGGCCGACGCGGCGATGATGATGCAGCTCGGCGCCGAGGGCGTGTTCGTCGGCTCCGGCATCTTCAAGTCCGGCGACCCGGAGAAGCGTGCCGCGGCGATCGTCAAGGCCACGACGTTCTTCGACGACCCCGACGTGGTCGCGAAGGTCTCGCGCGGTCTCGGCGAGGCCATGGTCGGCATCAACGTCGCGACTCTGCCGGAGAGCGAGCGGCTCGCCACCCGCGGATGGTGACGCCTACGATCGGCGTGCTCGCCCTGCAGGGCGACGTACGCGAGCACGTCCGCATGCTCGCCGCGAGCGGCGCCGAGGCCGTGCCCGTACGTCGGCGCGAGGAGCTGCTCGCGGTCGACGGCCTGGTGCTCCCGGGCGGCGAGTCGACCACGATGATCAAGCTGATCGAGGCGTTCGAGCTGCTCGAGCCGCTGCGCAAGCGGGTCGCGGACGGGATGCCGGCGTTCGGAACCTGCGCCGGCATGATCCTGCTCGCGGACAAGATCGCGGACGGGATCGCAGGTCAGGAGACGATCGGCGGCATGGCGACGACCGTCCGGCGGAACGCGTTCGGGCGCCAGGTGGACTCGTTCGAGGGCGATCTGGCGTTCACCGACGGGCTGGCCGGCGACCGCCCGTTCCACGCCGTGTTCATCCGCGCGCCGTGGGTCGAGGAGGTCCGCGGACACGCGCGGGTGCTTGCCCGCGTGGCGACGGGGCCGGCCACAGGTAGGATCGTTGCCGTTCGCCAGGGTCACCTGCTCGCGACGGCCTTCCACCCCGAGTTGACCGGCGACCCCCGGGTACACGAGTACTTCGTAGGAATCGTCAAGGAGGCGTAGTCCGCCATGTCCGGCCACTCCAAGTGGGCGACCACCAAGCACAAGAAGGCGGTCATCGACGCCAAGCGCGGCAAGCTCTTCGCGAAGTTGATCAAGAACATCGAGGTCGCGGCCCGCGTCGGCGGCGGTGACGTGGGCGGCAACCCCACGTTGTACGACGCCATCCAGAAGGCGAAGAAGTCGTCGGTCCCGAACGACAACATCGACCGCGCGGTCAAGCGCGGGTCCGGCCAGGAGGCCGGCGCCGCCGACTGGCAGACGATCATGTACGAGGGCTACGGCCCCGCCGGCGTCGCGCTGCTGATCGAGTGCCTCACCGACAACCGCAACCGCGCGGCGGGTGACGTGCGCGCGATCATGACGCGCAACAACGGCTCCATGGCCGACGCGGGCAGCGTGTCGTACCTGTTCACCCGCAAGGGCGTCGTGGTCGTGCCGGTCGAGCAGGAGGGCAAGAAGCTCTCCGAGGACGACGTACTGGAGACCGTGCTGGACGCGGGCGCCGAGGAGGTCAACGACCTCGGCGAGGCGTTCGAGGTCATCACCGAGCCGACCGACCTGGTCGCGGTGCGGACGGCGCTGCAGACCGCGGGGACCGACTACGACTCGGCGGAGTCGAGCTTCATGCCCAGCGTGACCGTGCCGCTGGAGGAGGACGACGCCCGCAAGGTCTTCCGGTTGGTCGAGGCGCTCGAGGACTGCGACGACGTGCAGAACGTGTACGCGAACTTCGACGTCTCGGACGAGGTCATGGAGAAGGTGGGGTAGCGGACGTGCAGAACGTCTACGCGCTGAGCTTCCATGTTTCGGACGAGGTCATGGAGAAGGTCGGCTAGCTCTCTGAGCTGCACGAACGCGCGCCCACCGGCTCCCGGTGGGCGCGCATTCTCATAGCACGAAGCGGCGCCCTCGGGTAGGAACGATCGTTCCGATAGAGGTGTGTACCAGTTTTGCCGAAACCCTTGACGGCGCTTGGTTGGCTAATTACGGTCTTGGCCAGAACCACGGGTGGGCCTCCCTGCATCACCGCACCTCTCGACCGAGGACGTCGTCCTCGGTAGCTCCTTCTGCTCTGTGACAAAGGAGTTCCGTGGTGAAGAGAATGCTTGCTGCCCTGGGCACAGCCGCCGCGCTGGCCGCCGCGCTCGTGATCGGGCCACCAGCTCACGCCGTTCCACCCACACCTACGTTCCCCGCCACGATCGACGCCTACGCGGTGTCCGACGACCAGACGCGATGCATCGACGGGGAACGGCCCGGCGTCGCCGACTTCCGCAACCTGCTCGAAGCCGAGTACGGCCGCGCCGACCTGGGCATTCATCGGCCTTGCGCGCAAGGCGGAACGAGCGAGCACAAGGAAGGCCGCGCGCTCGACTACCCGTTCAACGTCACCAACGCGACGCAGAAGGCGCAGGCCGACCAGCTGCTCGCCTGGCTGCTCGCCACCGACCAGTACGGCAACAAGCACGCTCTGGCTCGCCGGCTGGGGATCATGTACATGATCTGGAACCACAAGATCTGGCGGGCCTATCGGCCGAACGAGGGGTGGCTGCCGTACGGCGGTCCCAACCCGCACACCGACCACATCCACTTCAGCTTCGGCTGGCCTGGCGCGCGCCAGGAGACGACCTGGTGGACGCTGGGCGGTTCTCCGGGTGGTCCCGCGGAGAGTGTGAATGGCGACAAGTTCGACGACATGTTGGCGGTGACGGCGTCGGATGAGTTGCGGATGTATCCGGGGCGTGTGTCGGCGGAGTTTGGTCAGTCGGTGCGGATTGGTCCTGGGTGGTCGACGGAGTACAACCGGCTCGGTACCTCTGATGTGGATGGTGATGGGTTGGGCGACATTGTGGGGACGTCGGAGGACGGTGGGTTGCATTACTGGCACAACAACGGCACCGGCACCTCGTATTCGAAGTCGACGAATGTGGGTGCGGGGTGGAAGGCGTTCGAGTGGTTGACGTTCGTCGATCTGACTGGTGACAACAAGGCCGACATCGTGGCTCGTGATGGGGATCAGCTGTATTGGTGGCGTGGCGCGGGGAACGGTACGTACGGTCCCAAGCTCCATGTTGGTGCGGGGTGGGCGACGTTCCCGGAGTTCGGTGGTGGTGATGCCGATGGTGATGGTGATGGCGATCTGTGGGGCACCGATGAGGCGGGCAGGTTGTTCTTCTGGCGGGGTAATGGTGCGGGTGGGTTCGCTACCAAGATCGAGGCGGGGTCGGGGTGGAACGTGTTCGGTCCGTTCAACGTGATGGACATCAACGGTGACGGCAAGGCGGATCTGGTGGCTGCCAATGCCGCGGGTGATCTGTTCCGGTGGCTCGGTAAGGGTGACGGCAAGTTCAACGCTGCCGGTCCTCGGATCGGCTTCGGCTGGACCGACATCCGCATCGCCAGCTACTAAACCCAAGGGGAGGGACTGAGATGAGAAAGACCTTTGCCGCGTTGGCCATCGCGGCCTTGTGCGTGGTGACCGCGACGGTCGTTCCGTCCGCGACGGCGGCGGTGGCGGCGCGGCCCAACTTCGAACTGCCGTTTCCCTGTGGAGAGAAGTGGAACGGCGCCACCTACAACAACCACGGCGGATCGGGGAACGACTTCCCGCTCGACCTGAACTGGGGATCCGGCGACGACGACCTCGGCAAGCCCGTCGTCGCCAGCGCTGCCGGAACGGTGAGCTACGGCGTCGCCGGAGTCATCGAGATCAACCATGGCGACGGCTGGTCGACGTCGTACCGGCACCTCAGCAACCGCGTTGCGGCCAACGGGTCGACGGTCGCGCGGGGACAGCTGATCGGCAAGGTCGGCGAAGAGGGTAACGCGTCCGGGCCGCACCTGCACTATGCCCAGCAGCTGAACGGGACCGCCGTGCACATCGTGTTGCACGGCGTGGCGATCACCTACAGCTACGTGTACAACGGTCCGCTCTACACGAGCTACAACTGCGGAGTCTCGGCCCGTCCGGCGGAGAGTGTGAACGGTGACGCGTTCGACGATCTGTTGGCGGTGACGGCGTCGGACGAGTTGCGGATGTATCCGGGTCGTGCGACCGGGGTGTTCGGTCAGTCGGTGCGGGTGGGTCCGGGGTGGACGGACGCGGTGTTCAACCGGCTGGGTACGTCGGATGTGGATGGCGATGGTCTTGGTGACATCGTCGGAACGACGGCGGCGGGGAAGTTGAACTACTGGCGCAACAACGGAAATGGGACGTCGTTCTCGAAATCGACGAACGAGGGTTCTGGTTGGAGTGGCTACCAGTGGTTGACGTTCGTCGATCTCAACGGTGACAACAAGGCCGACATCGTCGCGCGCGATGGCGATGTCCTCTACTGGTGGCGTGGTCTGGGCACGGGTGTGTACGGGGCGCGGACGGAGATCGGTGAAGGGTGGGCCACGTTCCCGGAGTTCGGCGGTGGCGACGCCGACGGTGATGGTGACGGAGACCTGTGGGCCACCGACGCGGCCGGCAAGCTGTTCTTCTGGCGGGGCAACGGTGCGGGCGGGTTCGCTACCAAGATCGAGGCGGGGTCGGGGTGGAACGTGTTTGGTCCGTTCAACGTGATGGACCTCAACGGTGACGGCAAGGCGGATCTGGTCGCTGCCAATGCCGCGGGTGATCTGTTCCGGTGGCTGGGCAAGGGTGACGGCAAGTTCAACTCGGCCGGACCCCGCATCGGCTTCGGCTGGACCGACGTCCGCATCGCCAGCTACTAACGCATAACGACTGAAACCACCCGCTCGCCGCTCTGGTGGGCGGGTGGTTCGGCGTCCGCAAGCGGACGCCGGGGTGGACTCTCGCGCCGCGCGTGGCGAAGAGTGGCCCGCGGTTGGGACGGGGCAAGTCGATTCGAAAGGGTTTCTTCATGCCGTCGTCCCGTCGTGCACGGGCGTTCGTTCGCGCCGTTCTGACTGCCGTTGCCATCGTGGGCTTGACCTGCGCTTTGGGGGTCAGCGCCGTAGCCGCGCCGCCCCGGCCGGCCGCCGAGACCAAATTGGTGACGTACCGCGGCTACCAGGTCTCGGTGCCGAGCTCGTGGCCGGTGATCGAGCTGGCGAAGCAGAAGGTGTGCGTACGGTTCGACAAGTCGGCGGTCTACCTCGGTACACCGCGCTACCAGGAGACCTGCCCGGCGCACCTGGCCGGGAGCGACGCGGGCCTGCTGATCGAGCCGCTGACCACCGTGTCGGCCGCGCGTCCGGGGATCGTCCGCGCGAAGGCCGGCACAGCTGTCGGCGCCGCGACGACGGGGATGCGGCAGGTCGCGGTGGAAAGCGCCGGCGTCCTGGTGACGGCGGCACCGGGGGCGGGCGCCGTCCTCGGCACCGGCAAGGTCGTCGCCGGCGCCGCGCCCCGGAAGCTGGCGACGAAGGTCAGGCCGATGGCGTCGGTCGTGGTCGCGCCCGGCACCGCGAACGGCAAGGGCTTCGACCAGTGCGCGGCCCCGTCGCAGGGAACGATGGACGCGTGGCTGAAGTCGTCGCCGTACCGGGCCGTCGGCATCTACATCAGCGGCGTCCAACGAGCGTGCGCGCAGCCGAACCTCACCCCGAACTGGATCGCCAACCAGCACAGCCGCGGCTGGAAGTTCCTGCCGATCCACCTCGGCCTGCAAGCTCCGTGCCGCGGCTTCGGCGCCCGGATGTCATCCACACCGGCGACCGCGCGCAGCCAGGGTCGCTCGGCAGCTGTCGAGGCCGTCGGAGCCGCCGCCAACCTCGGCATCGTTCCCGGCAGCGTGCTCTACAACGACATGGAGTCGTACGACCGCGGCGGCTCCTGCAGCACCGCGGTGTTGAGCTTCCTAGCCGGCTGGACCGACGAGCTGCACGCTCGCGGCTACCTGTCCGGCGTCTACTCCAGCGTGTCGACCGGCATCGCCGACCTGGTCGCGAACTACTCCAGCTCCGCTTACACCCGGCCCGACCACGTGTTCTTCGCCTGGTGGAACAACGCGGCGAACACCGATGGCGGCTCGTACCTCCCGGACAGCTACTGGGCCAACCACCAGCGGGTGAAGCAGTACGCCGGCGACGTCACCGAGACCTGGGGCGGTGTGAGGATGGCGATCGACCGCGACTTCCTCGACACCGCGAACGGTGCCGCGGAGACCGTGAACGGCGACCGGTTCGACGACCTGCTCGCGATCGGGCCTGACAACACGCTGCGGCTGTATCCGGGCCGGTCCGACGGCGCGCTCGGTGCGGCGTCGGTCGTCGGCACGGGCTGGTCGAAGGCGTACAACCGGATCGGCGTCGGCGACAGCAACGCCGACGGGTACGCCGACGTGCTGGCGACGTCGACCGACGGCCGGCTGCACTACTGGCACAACGGCCGGGACGCGACGTTCGCCAAGCTGGAGAACGCGGGCTCGGGCTGGAACGCGCTCGAGTGGTTCGCGCTGGTCGACCTGAACGGCGACAACAAGGCCGACGTGGTCGCGCGGGACGGCGGCCTCCTGTACTGGTACCGCGGGCAGGGTTCCGGGACGTTCGCTACCCGGGTCCAGGTGGGCGAGGGGTGGTCGAACTTCGCCCGCTTCGCCGGCGGTGACGCCGATGGGGACGGCGACGGTGACTTGTGGGGCACGACGGCGGCCGGCGCGCTGTGGTTCTGGAAGGGCAACGGCAGCGGCGGCTTCTCGGCGGGAGTGAACGTCGGCAAGGGCTGGGACGGGTTCGGCCCGGTCAACGTGCTGGACCTGAACGGGGACCGGCGGGCCGACCTGGTCGCGGCGCGGAGCGACGGCAAGCTGTTCCGCTTCAGCGGGCGGGGCGACGGGACCGTCGCGGCCGCTGACGAGATCGGCACCGGGTGGGCTTCGTACCGGATCGCAGCGCACTAACGGCGTTGAGGTCCGGTTCGCGTTACCGTGGTGTCCGTGCAGGGGGGCGTCGACGAACGCGTAGCTGAGCAGGTGCGGCTCGGCGGCTACACGCTGCTCGAACGCGTCGGCGAGGGCGGCATGGGCTTCGTCCACCGCGCGGTCGACGGGCAGAACAACACCGTCGCGGTCAAGCTGCTGCGCCCGAACGTCGCGAGCGACGTGGAGAGCCGGCAGCGGTTCGCCCGCGAGGCCCGCGTGCTCGCGCGCGTCCGCGGCGACCACGTCGCGGAGGTGATCGACTCCGACCTCGCGGCCGAGACGCCGTACCTCGTGACCCGCTTCGTCTCCGGGCCGCCGCTGCACGACGTCGTGGCCAAGCACGGGGTGCTCGACGGCGCCGACCTGGCCGACCTGGCGGGGGACCTCGCGGACGCGCTGTGCTCGATCCATTCGGCCGGCGTCGTGCACCGCGACCTCAAGCCGGGCAACGTCCTGATCCACGACGGGGTCGCGGTCGTGATCGACTTCGGCATAGCGCAGATCGCCGACGAGACGCGCCTGACCATGCCTGGAATGGTGTACGGGACGCCTGGGTACGTCGCGCCGGAGGTGCTCTCCGGCGGCGCGGTCACGCCGGCGGCCGACATCCACGCGTGGGCGACCACGGTGACGTTCGCCGCGACCAACCGCGCACCGTTCGGCAAGGGCGGGCTGACGACGATCGCGTACCGGGTGCTGAACGACGACGTCGACCTGACCGGCTGCCCGCCGTGGCTCGTTCCGGTGCTGAAGCGCTGCCTGGCAAAGGACCCGCTGGACCGGCCGACGGCACCGGAGCTGCTGCTGTGGTTGGAGGAGGGCGAGGAGCCGGCCGACGTCCGGAAGTACCCGGCGGGACGGATCCCCACCTTCGTCGTGCCGGTGCAGCAGCCGGCGGAGGACGCCACGCCCCAGGCGGGACCGGACATCGTGCAGCCGTACGACTGGACGCGCGAGCCGCCGAGCCCGACCCGGCAGTACACGGCGGTGGCACCTTCGGCGGCGGCCGCGCCGTCGACAGGGCAGCTGCCGGTCGAGTCGCCCGCGCCGTCTCCGCAGCCGGTGAAAGCGCAGGGCGGCGGTCCGTTCAACCTGTCCCGGGTCGACCAGCGGAACCTGCACCCGGTCGTGACCGTGCTGCTGTTCGGCACCCTTACTGCGCTGGCCGCGACGCTCCCGATCGTGGCGCTGGTCGCACTGGTGTGCTGGCTGCTCGGCGTACGGATGGTCGACCGGGCGGCGCAACAGCTCGAACGTCGCCGTACCGGCAAGGGCCGCCGGCGCTCCGACGGCTGGGCCGTCGCCGGCGCGATGCCGTGGCACGGCACCCGCTCGCTGCTGTTCACCACGTTGACGCTGCCGATCGCGCTCGCCGGCGCGTTTGTCGTCGCGGCGATCCTCGTGTTGGGGATGCTGGCCGGGAACGTCACGCCACCGCTCGCCCTGGTCACCGCGGTCGGAGTCCTCGGCGCCGCGGCCCTGGCCTGGTGGGGCATCGAGGGGGAGAGCGTCCAGCGCGGCAGTATCCGGGTGCTGAACACACTGCTCAAGCCGCGCTGGCTCGCCATCGCGGTCGCCGCCGTGCTGAGCGTGGCGATCATCGGCTTCGTCGCCCTGGCCACGGTCGAGCCGGTGAACCCCTGGCCGTTCGGCGAGTTCCAGCTCCCGGGCCGCCTCGGCGGCCTGGTCGGCAACTGGATCGGCGGCCCGTCGCTCGGCGACTGACTCGCTCGGCGCGCCTAAGCTGCCCGGTCGACCGTGGCGGTTAACCTCCGAACAGGTGTTCGGCAAGAGGGAGGCGTGGGTGCGGGTGCTCGGGGTCGACCCCGGTCTGACGCGGTGTGGGCTGGGCATCGTCGACCAGGGGGCACAGCGCAAGCTGGCGCTCGTGGCCGTCGACGTCGTCCGCACCAGCCCGGACACCGACCTCGCGGTGCGGCTGTTCGCCGTCCAGTGCGCGGTCGAGCAGTGGCTGGACGACCATCAGCCGGACGCGGTCGCGCTCGAGCGGGTCTTCAGCCAGCACAACGTTCGTACCGTGATGGGGACGGCCCAGGTCAGCGGCGTCGTGATGGCGGCCGCGGCCAAGCGCGGGGTGCCCGTCGTTCTGCACACGCCGAGCGAGGTGAAGGCCGCCGTCACCGGCAACGGGCGCGCGGACAAGTCCCAGATCACGCACATGGTCACGCGGATCCTCATGCTGGAGAGCAGCCCGAAGCCGGCCGACGCCGCGGACGCGCTCGCGCTCGCGATCTGCCACCTGTGGCGCGGCCCCGCCGCGGCCAGGCTCGCGGCCGCGCAGAAGGCCGCCGGACCCGTTCGTACGCAGTGGAAAGTCCCGGGAGGTCGGTCATGATCGCGTTCGTCAAGGGGAAGGTCGCCTCGGTCGGGTACGACTCCGCCGTGGTCGAGGTCGGCGGCGTCGGCTTCGAGGTCCGCGCGACACCCGGCACGCTCGCCGAGCTCCGCATCGGTGAGCCGGCGACGTTGCCCACCAGCCTCGTCGTACGCGAGGACTCGCTCACGCTGTACGGGTTCGCCGACGAGGACGAGCGCACGGTGTTCGAGCTCGTCCAGACCGCCAGCGGCGTCGGCCCGCGCCTCGCGCAGGCGATCCTCGCCGTGCTGAGCCCGGACGACATCCGCCGCGCGGTCGCCACCGACGACCTCGTCACGCTCACCAAGGTCCCCGGCATCGGCAAGAAGGGCGCGCAACGCATCGCGCTGGAACTGAAGGACCGCCTCGGCGCCCCCGTCGGCACCGGCACCCACACGGCGAACGGCAGGCCCAGCATGAGCGCGGCCGCCGGCTGGCGCGACCAGGTCCACGCCGGCCTGATCAGCCTCGGCTGGTCCGTCCGCGAGGCCGACGCGGCCATCGACGCGGTCGTCCCGCTCGCCGAGGACCAGCTCGCCGCCGGCAAGACGCCGGAGGTCGCGACGTTGCTGAAGGCCGCGCTCCGGACGTTGTCGCGGGCGTGAGAGCGTGGACCCGATGACGCAGTACGAGGAGGGCGTGGTCTCCGCCGAGGCCTCCGATGACGAACGCGTCATCGAGAGCGCCCTGCGGCCTCGTACGCTCGACGAGCTGATCGGGCAGAACCGCGTCCGCGACCAGCTCGGGCTCGTGCTCGAAGCGGCCATGTCCCGGGGCAAACCGCCGGACCACGTGTTGCTGTCCGGTCCACCCGGGCTCGGCAAGACCACCTTGGCGATGATCATCGCGAACGAGCTCGCCACCCCGCTGCGCATCACGTCCGGCCCGGCGATCCAACACGCCGGCGATCTCGCCGCGATCCTCTCTTCGCTGAGCGAAGGCGAGGTGCTGTTCCTCGACGAGATCCACCGGATGAGCCGCCCCGCCGAAGAGATGCTCTACATGGCGATGGAGGACTTCCGCGTCGACGTCGTCGTCGGCAAAGGCCCCGGCGCGACCGCGATCCCGTTGGAGATCCCGCCGTTCACGCTGGTCGGCGCGACGACGCGTTCCGGGCTGTTGCCGGGACCGTTGCGCGACCGGTTCGGGTTCACCGCGCACCTGGACTACTACGAGACCAGCGAGCTGCAGCAGATCGTGCACCGTTCGGCCAAGCTGCTGGACGTCCCCGTCACCGACGACGGCGCACACGAGATCGGCGCGCGGTCACGGGGAACGGCGCGGATCGCCAACCGGCTGCTGCGCCGGGTCCGCGACTTCGCCCAGGTTCGGTCCGACGGCATCGTCCGCGAGGACACCGCCCGCGCGGCGTTGGCGCTGTTCGAGGTGGACGAGCTGGGGCTGGACCGGCTCGACCGCGCCGTGCTCGACGCGCTCTGCAAGCGTTTCGGCGGGGGACCGGTCGGCCTCGGCACGCTCGCGGTCGCGGTGGGGGAGGAACGCGAGACCGTCGAGGAGGTCGCCGAGCCGTTCCTCGTGCGGTGCGGCTACCTGCAACGCACCCCGCGCGGCCGGATGGCCACGCCAGCCGCCTGGAAGCACCTCGGCCTCGCCGTCCCCGTGGACGCCGCCTACGCGCCGAGCCTGTTCGACGTCGAGGACTAGCCGGCTGCCGCGGTGGCTCCCGAGTGACTCCCCAGTGGCGGCGAATGATCATGTTTACATGATCATTCGCCGCTCTACGTGGGGTACACCCCGCGTAGAGCACCCACTCGCCAGGTAGAGCGCCGTCGTGCCCATCCGCCAGCACCGGCGTAACGTGCTGTTCGTTGGATTCCGGAGCCAACGAGGTCGATCGCTGACGACGGATCGAGGGCCGGTCAACGGCTTTCGGGAACGACGCCGGACCCGGGTACGTTCATCCAGGTCACGCGGTTAGACTCCGCCGGTGGCCACTCTGCGTGGTCACTCCATGTCGAGGGCGCCCTTAGTCGAAGGACCGCCAGGGAAGGAACACCCGCGAGATGCGTGCCGAACAGCTCAGTACCTGGGCCGCCCAGTCCTCCGGAGGCGGAGGATCGTTGTGGACCCTGTTGCTTCCCGTGCTCCTGCTGGCCTTGTTCTACTTCGTGGCGATCCGCCCGCAGCGGCGCCGGCAGCGTGAGCAGCAGGAAATGCAGGGCCGCGTCCAGCCCGGCCAGCAGATCGTCACGACGACCGGCATGTACGCGACCGTCGTCGCGATCGAGAACGACGCCGTCGTGCTCGAGGTCGCCCCGGGCGTCCACTCGCGCTTCGTCAAGCAGGTCATCGGGCGGGTCATCGACCCCGTCGCCGACACGCCGGTCGAGTCCACCGACGCCACCGCCGCGGACGCGACGGAGCCGGTGACCGAGCCGGTGACCGACACGGACACGAAGACCGCCGACAAATCACAGAGCAGCAAGCCGGGCGACTCCGCCTCGAGCTAGACACGGGGGACAAGACAAAGTGGCAACGACGACCAAGAGGCCACATCCCTGGCGCGCGCTCCTCGCGCTGTTGGCCGCTCTGGTGGTCGGGTTCGTGGTGATGGCGCTGCTGGGCGCCTGGACTCCGCGGCTCGGCCTCGACCTGCGTGGTGGAACGTCCATCACGCTCACGGCTCGACCGGCCGCCGGGCAGGGACCGATCACGCCGGACCAGCTGAACGAGGCTGTCGACATCATCCGGAACCGGATCGGCGCGATCTCCGAGGCCGAGGTCACGACGCAGGGCAACGAGCACATCATCGTCGAGGTGCCCGGCGTCGGCCGCGACGAGATCGTCCGCCTGGTCGGACAGACCGCGCAGATGCGGTTCCGGCAGGTGCTCGCGGTGCAGGCGGCGAGCCTTCCGCCCGCACCGACCCCGACGCCGAGCCCCAGTGCCACCGGCCCGACGCCCAACCCGACCGCGACCGGCACGGCCGCACCGCAGCCGAGCGTGACGCCGTCGGGTACGGCGACGCCGCAGCCGACTCCGTCCGCGACCGCGACCAACGCGGGCCGGGCCGTCACGAGCGCGCTGCTCGCCCAGGGAACGGCCTCGCCGTCACCGTCGCCGAGCGCCACCGCGTCCACCCCCGCCACCCCCGCCACTCCCGCTCCGTCAGGTCCGCTGAAGATCGCCACGACGCCGGCGAACGAGGCGCAGCTCGCCGCGCTGGCGAAGTACAAGTGCGACGACTACGACGCGGCGAAGGACGACCCGAACCAGCCGCTGCTGACCTGTGACCGGGACGGCAGCCAGTCGTTCGTGCTCGGCCCGGCGATCATCCTCGGCTCGGAGATCGCCGACGCGACGCCTGGCCTTCCGCAGCAGGAGATCAACTGGCAGGTCTCGCTGAAGTTCAAGAACCAGGGCCCGAAGAAGCTCGCCCAGGCGAGCCGCGAGATGTACCAGCTGGATCCGCCGCTGAACTCGTTCGCGATCGTGCTCGACGGCAAGGTGATCTCGTACCCGAACTTCGAGGAGCCGATCCCCGGCGGCGAGGCGAGCATCACCGGCAACTTCACCCAGGTGCAGGCCACCGACCTCGCGAACGTGCTGAAGTACGGCGCGCTGCCGTTGGCGTTCGAGGCCAGTGAGGTGTCGACGGTCACGCCGACGCTCGGTGCCGACCAGCTGACCGGCGGCCTCACCGCCGGCATCATCGGCCTGGGCCTGGTCGTGATCTTCTCGTTCCTCTACTACCGCGGTCTCGGCCTCGTCGTCGTGGCCTCGCTCGCCGTCGCCGCGGCGATGACGTTCGCGGCGGTCGTGCTGCTCGGCGAGGCACAGGGCTTCACGTTGACGCTCGCCGGCATCGCCGGTCTGATCGTGGCGATCGGCATCACCGCGGACTCGTTCGTCGTGTTCTTCGAACGACTACGCGACGAGATCCGCGAGGGCAAGACGTTGCGCAGCGCGGTCGACAGCGGGTGGAACCGAGCCCGGCGTACGATCCTCGCCGCCGACTCGGTGTCGCTGCTCGCCGCCGTCGTGCTGTACGTGCTGTCGGTCGGCAACGTCCGCGGCTTCGCGTACGCACTCGGCCTGACCACGATCGTCGACCTGATCGTCGTGTTCCTGTTCACCAAACCGCTCGTGACCTTGCTCAGTCGCACGAAGTTCTTCGGCGAGGGGCATCGGCTGTCCGGCCTTGATCCATCCCGGTTGGGTGTCAGCAAGGCGAAGTTGACAGGCGCGTTCGGCCGCCGTACGCCCGCCCCGAGGGAGGCCTGATGTCCCGCCTTGGAGAGCTTGGACACAAGCTCTACACCGGTGAGGTCTCGATCGACTTCATCAAGCGGCGCAAGACCTGGTACCTCGTCTCGGTCGCGATCATCGTCATCTCGGTCGGCGGGCTCTGGCTCCGGGGCGTGGACTTCTCGATCGAGTTCCGTGGCGGTGCCGACTTCCAGGCGCCGGTCTCGACGAACAACGCGAACGAGCGCATCGCCGAGGTTCGCGAGGCCGTCGCGGAGACCGGGCTGGCCGAGGAGCCGATCGTCACCGCGGTCGGCAACAACCGGCTGGACATCCAGACCCCGCCGCTCGACGCGACCGAGGGTGTCCCGAAGATCCGGCAGGCGATCGCGGACGAGCTCGGCGTCGCCGAGGAAGACGTCAACTACTCGTTGATCGGTCCCAGCTGGGGTGGGCAGATCACCGCGAAGGCGCTGCAGGCGCTCGGGGTGTTCCTCGTCCTCGTCATGGGCGTGATCTGGCTGTACTTCCGCGAGTGGCGCATGTCGGTCGCGGCGATCGTCGCGCTGATCCACGACCTGGTGATCACGGTCGGCATCTACGCGCTCATCGGCTTCGAGGTGACGCCGGCGACCGTCATCGGTGTGCTGACGATCCTGGGTTATTCGCTGTACGACACGGTGGTCGTGTTCGACAAGGTCCGGGAGAACACCCGGGGGCTCGCGTCGAGCAGTCGCGTGACGTACAGCGACGCGGCCAACCTCGCGGTCAACCAGACGCTGGTGCGGTCGATCAACACCTCGATCATCGCGCTGCTGCCGGTCGCGGGCATCTTGTTCATCGGCACGTTCGTGCTGGGTGCGGGAACGTTGAAGGACCTCTCGCTGGCCCTGTTCATCGGTCTGGCCGCCGGTACGTACTCGTCGATCTTCACCGCGACGCCGTTGCTGTGCGACCTCAAGGAGCGCGAGCCCGCGATGAAGGCGCTGCGTCGCCGGGTCGAGCAGCGGCAGCAGAGCGACGCCGCGAAGGCCGGGCTCACTGGCGGCAAGAAGCCCTCGGGTGATGCTGCCGACGAGGCTGCTGACGAGGCGCCTGGTGGCGCCGAGCCGCGGCCCGCGGTGAAGGTGGGCCAGGCGCCGGGCAGCGGGTCCCGTACGCAGCCGCAACGCAAGACGCGGTCCACGCGTTCGTCGCGGCGGCCGAAGGGCCGCCGGTGACTCACGTCGCGTCCCCGGAGCCCGCGGGCGACATCGCCGACCTGGTGCGCTCGCGGATCCGGGACGTGGCCGACTACCCGAAGCCGGGGATCGTCTTCAAGGACATCACGCCCCTGTTGGCGGATCCGTCGGCTTTCCAGTCGACCGTGGAGGCGCTCGGGTCGCCCTGGCTTGGAGCCTCTCCCGCCGTGGACAAGGTCGTGGGCATCGAGGCGCGCGGCTTCATCCTCGCGGCTCCGGTGGCGCTGGCGTTGGGAGCGGGCTTCGTGCCCGTTCGGAAGGCGGGGAAGCTGCCGTCGGCCGTGCTGAGCCGCTCGTACGCGCTGGAGTACGGCGAGGCGACGCTCCAGGTGCACCGGGACGCGTTCGCGCCAGGGGAGCGGGTGCTGGTCGTGGACGACGTTCTGGCGACCGGCGGGACGGTCGAGGCGACGACGAGCCTGATCCGCGAAGCCGGCGCCGAGGTCGTCGGCGTCAGCGTGCTGCTCGAGCTGGCGTTCCTTGCCGGCCGGGCCCGGCTGGAGGGCCAGGACGGCTTCGACGTCCGCGCTTTGCTGACCGTCTCGGACTGACCCGGTCGCGGCACAACGGGCAGGCGTACTCGCGTGAGCAGAGTGCTCTACCTCTTCACCTGCGGTGCGCCGTTGGCCGCGCGTATCGGTGACGGCATCACCGCCGCACGCGCAGCGGGTTGGACGCCGGCCGTCATCCCCACCGAGGCATCCCTCGCCTGGATACCCGACGACGCGCTCGCTGATGTGCCCCACATCAGCGGGCATCGTCAACCAGGGCAGGAGAAACGTCTTCCTCCTGCGGACGCGGTCGCCGTGGTGCCGATGACGTTCAACACCCTCACCGCCTGGGCCACCGGGCGTGCCGACACCTACCCGCTCGCGACCCTGTGCGCCCGGCTCGGGGCCGGCACCCCTTGCGTCGCCGTACCCTTCGCCAAACACGACCTCGCCGGACACCCAGCCTGGACGACGTCGCTCGACCTGCTCCGCCGATCGGGCGTGGTTCTCGTCGATCCGTCCACCGGCACACGCGATCACGTCGAATCCACGCCCTCCGGCCAAGGCGACGCGATAACCGCCGCGTTCCGTTGGGACTGGGTACTCGACGTCTTCTGACAGGCGGAGTGCGGATCGGCCTGGCTGTCGAAATCTTCCCCTCCGCTCCGACGTCTCAGGCGACACCACGATCTGAGGAGATCTCATGAGCGACTTCCAGCCCCGACTCGGCGCCGTGACGCTGTTCGCCGAGGACCTGGCGACGACGAAGGCCTTCTACACCGAGATCTTCGGGCTGCCGGTGACCTGGGAGGACGACGTCTCGGTCGTCTTCCTCTTCGGCGAGACCATGGTCAACCTCCTGCAGGTGAGCGAGGCGCCGGGCCTCATCGCCCCGGTCGCGGTGGCGTCCCCGGACGCGGGCGCGCGGTTCCAGTTCACGATCCACGTGACCGACGTCGACGCCACCTGTGCCGAGCTCACCGGGCGTGGGGCGAAGCTCCTCAACGGGCCGATGGACCGGCCGTGGGGCATCCGTACCGCGCTGATCGCCGACCCCGCCGGGCACCTGTGGGAGATCGCCACCAAGGCCTAGCCTCGGGCGTCGTGGTCGCCTTACGCGGCCAGTGGCCGCTCTACCTGGCGTCCACCCCACGTAGAGCGGCGAATGATCATGTAAACATGATCATTCGCCCCAGGGCGGGGGCGGACAGGGCGAACCCACCGTCGGACGAAAGATCGAGGCTAGGTAGAGGCTAGTCCGCGTCCAGGCGGGATGTGTGGTGTGGCCCGTCCGGCGACGGATCGTGACCGGTTATCCACCTGTCGGCAGCGTCCGTGACAGCTCTCAGGTCACTCCCCGTACACTGGACTCTCGGCGTAACGAGGAGTGCCTGTGGCCGATGACAGAGTCTCGACCGCGCCGGTGCGTGGCGATACGGAGCGCCCGCAGCCGCGGCCGGTCAGTGCGCCCGGCACCGGGTCCAGCGTCGCGGCCGCCCGAGCGGCCGCGACTCGCGTGGTGCCCACGCCACCAGCCGAGACTCCGCCGGAGCCCGCTCCGGCCGCCCCAGAGGAGACCGAACGCAAGCGTGAGCGGCGCGGCCGGGCCAATGGCGCGACCACGTTCGCCGAGGGCTCCCGCCGCGTACGCGACCGCCTAGCCAGGCTTGGCCGGGGCACCCAGCAGGGCAACCCCGCGCTCGAGCCGCTGTTCCGGATCGTCCGGTCGACCCACCCGCGCGTTGACCTGAGTCAGATCGAGCGGGCGTACGTCACGGCCGAGCGCTACCACCGCGGCCAGTCCCGCAAGAGTGGCGACCCGTACATCACCCACCCGGTCGCCGTCGCCACGATCCTGGCCGAGCTCGGCATGACCCCGCCGACGCTGTGCGCCGCGCTGCTGCACGACACCGTCGAGGACACCCCGTACACGCTGAACGAGCTCAAGGCCGACTTCGGCGAAGAGATCGCGATGCTCGTCGACGGCGTCACGAAGCTCGACAAGGTCAAGTACGGCGAGAGCGCGCAGGCCGAGACGATCCGCAAGATGGTCATCGCGATGGCCAAGGACATCCGCGTGCTGGTCATCAAGCTCGCCGACCGGCTGCACAACATGCGGACGCTGCGGTACGTCAAGCAGTCCAGCCAGGAGCGCTCGGCCCGCGAGACGCTGGAGATCTACGCCTCCTTGGCCCACCGGCTGGGCATGAACACGCTGAAGTGGGAGATCGAGGACCTCGCGTTCGCGACCCTGCATCCCAAGCTGTACGACGAGATCGTCCGCCTGGTCGCTGAGCGCGCGCCCTCCCGCGACGAGTATCTGGCGAAGGTCGTCGACCGCGTGCAGGCCGACGTGCGGGCGGAGAAGGTCAAGGCGACGGTCACCGGACGGCCGAAGCACTACTACTCGATCTACCAGAAGATGATCGTCCGCGGCCGCGAGTTCGGCGAGATCTACGACCTGGTCGGCATCCGGGTGCTCGCCGAGTCCGTCCGCGACTGTTACCAGGCGCTCGGCGTCATCCATGCGCGATGGAACCCCGTTCCCGGGCGGTTCAAGGACTACATCGCGATGCCGAAGTTCAACATGTACCAGTCGCTGCACACGACAGTGATCGGGCCGGAGGGCAAGCCGGTCGAGATCCAGATCCGTACGTTCGCCATGCACCGCCGGGCGGAGTACGGCGTCGCCGCGCACTGGAAGTACAAGGAAGACTCCAACACCGGCATCGAGACCGACCGCTCCGCCGGGCCGAACGACATGGCGTGGCTGCGGCAGCTGCTCGACTGGCAGAAGGAGACCGAGGACCCGGGGGAGTTCCTCGAGTCGCTGCGGTTCGAGATCAACTCCACCCAGGTTTACGTGTTCACCCCGCGCGGCGACGTGTTGGCGCTGCCGGCCGGATCGACGCCGGTCGACTTCGCGTACGCGATCCACACCGAGGTCGGACACCGCTGTATCGGCGCGCGCGTCAACGGCCGCCTGGTGCCGTTGGAGAGCCAGCTGGAGAACGGCGACCTGGTCGAGGTCTTCACGTCCAAGGCCGAGGGCGCGGGACCGAGCCGCGACTGGCTGACCTTCGTCCGTTCGCCGCGGGCGCGCAACAAGATCCGGCACTGGTTCACCAAGGAACGCCGCGAAGAGGCGATCGACCAGGGCAAGGACGCGATCGCGCGGATCCTGCGCAAGGAGGGCCTGCCGCTCCAGCGCATGCTCACCCACGACCAGATGGCCGCGGTCGCGCGCGACCTGCGTTTCTCCGACGTGTCGGGCTTGTACGCCGCGGTCGGCGAGGGCTCGGTCACCGTCCAGGCCGTCGTCCGTCGGCTCGTGCAGGCGCTCGGGGTGGACGAGCAGGAGACCGAGGACCTGTCGGCCGCCGGAGCGGTCCTGTCGCCGGAGGCACGGCGCAAGGAACGGCTGCCGAACGGCGACTCCGGCGTGGTCGTGAAGGACGTCTCGGACGTCTGGGTGAAGCTCGCGAAGTGCTGCACCCCGGTGCCGGGCGACGGGATCGTCGGCTTCGTGACCCGCGGTGCGGGAGTCTCGGTGCACCGCGACGACTGCGTGAACGTGTCCCAGCTGCAATCCCAGCCCGAACGCATGGTCGCGGTCGAGTGGGCCCCGACGGCACAGTCGCTGTTCCTGGTCCAGATCCAGGTCGAGGCGCTGGACCGGGCGCGGTTGCTGTCGGACATCACCCGGGTGCTGTCGGACCAGCACGTGAACATCCTGTCCGCGTCGGTGACGACGACCCGCGACCGGGTGGCGAAGAGCCGGTTCACGTTCGAGATGGGTGACCCGAAGCACCTGGGCCACGTCCTGCGAGCAGTCCGCGGCGTCGACGGAGTGTTCGACGCGTACCGCCTCACCAACTGATCAGTTATCGAGAAGCAGCCGCACCTACCGCATACACCGCGCTCGTGTTGAAAGCTGTGCGCTAGCACCGATCCGGCGCGTAGATTGCAAGGGAGGTGCGGGAGGCTCTATGCGGTTTCGGCTGGTTCCGTGGGCAATGTCGCTGGTCATCGTTGGCGCGTTCTCCGGGGTCGCCGCCGCGACCCCCTCGCCCAAGGCTGACGTCGTGGTGACTGACCAGAAGGTCGACAAACCAGTCGACGAGAGCGATCCGGCGGTCATCCAGGCGCGCAAACACCAGCAGTTCGTGAACGACCTCGGTGCTCTGGTCGAGCAGAACCCGCGGATCTACGCCGCCCTCATGGCGCGGCCCGCGGGTCGCTACGAGGTGCTGATCAAGAGCGGGGCGAATCGATCGGCCGCGGTCCGCGCGGTGGTTGAGCTGGTGGCGAGGTCGGGCCGTCCGATCGACTCGGTCACGGTCACGGCTGCCGCCCCACGCTCGCGTGCGGAGCTGCTGGCTCTGCATGCCCGGGTGGACGCGCTGTTGGACGAGCTGCACGCCGCGGGCGCCGACATCGTGGGCACCGGGCCGGACTTCCAGCTCGGCAAGATCCAGATCGACATCGTGAGCGGCCAGGACGTCGCCGAAAGGGTCCTTGGCCCCCTTGTCGACGACGTCCATTTCGTGCAGAGCGTGATCACGAACCCCGATCCGAACGCCAAACCGCTTGCCTCGTGGCGTTAGGCGGGCGCCCGCACCGACACGTCAGTTCAGCGGCTGGAGCTCGTCAGCTCCGGCGTCGACCGCTCGGCGTCGCGCTGGCGCGGGACGCTGACAACCAGGCGAGCCGCGGCCGCGGCCCGGCGGCGGTTCCGCCAAGCACGCCACTTCGACGTACGTACAGACAGTCCTGCGTGCCGCCGGGAAGCTTCCGCCGCCTCGGTCAATTGGCGCAGGACGAACATCTCATATCCGCCGTTCACGGCGTTTCACTCCTCGAAGACATTCATCAGACGATCAGATACGTCTTCGAGATTACGCGCAGGCGGACCGGCCGAGCGAACCATTTACGCACGGCCCTACCAGGCCAATACCACGGCCCAGCAAGCGATTATCCGGAGAACTCGTCCAAGGTTTTCTCGGCCTCCGCCAGCCACAAACGCCGGGCTTCCAACGCCTCGGAGGCCTGCCGTTCGGCCCGGGCGTCGCCACGGGTCTGGGCCGCCGCGAGCTGCGACTCCAGCTTCGCGATCGACGTCCGCAGCTGCGTCACCGTGTCGTTCACCCGCGCTTGGGTCTCCGGGTTGGAACGGCGCCACTCGTTCTGCTCGGCCGCACGTACGGCCTCCTCGACTCGTCGCAGCCGGGACTCCACGGTCCGGATGGACTCGCGCGGCACCCGTCCGACGGCGTCCCAGCGTTCCACCAGCGAACGGAACGCCTCCCGCGCCGACCGATGGTCGCGGACCGGCAGCAACGCCTCGGCCTCGACCAGCAGCGCTTCCTTCGCGGTGAGGTTCGCGCGGTACTCGGTGTCCTGCTCGGCCAGCGTCTCGTTCCGCGAGGTGAAGAACCGGTCCTGCGCGGCCCGGAACCGCTTCCACAGCTGGTCCTCGACGTCGCGCGGTGCCGGGCCGGCCGCCTTCCAGCGCCGCATCAGCTCGCGGAACCGCCCGGACGTCGGACCCCACTCGGTCGAGTCGGCGAGCGTCTCGGCTTCGGCGGCGATCTCTTCCTTGACCGTACGAGAGTCCTCGCGCTGCGCGTTCAGCTCCGCGAAGTGCTGCTTCCGCCGCCGGGT
Organism: Tenggerimyces flavus; assembly: GCF_016907715.1. Lineage (NCBI taxonomy): Bacteria > Bacillati > Actinomycetota > Actinomycetes > Propionibacteriales > Nocardioidaceae > Tenggerimyces > Tenggerimyces flavus. The sequence continues at coordinate 4,849,595 of NZ_JAFBCM010000001.1, forward strand.
GTACGCCGTCCGGGCGGAGGAGAACCGGTGCCACAGCTCGTCGTCGGTCGCCTTGTCCAGCCGGGGGAGCGCCTTCCACTGGTCCAGCAGCTCGCGGAACCGCCCGACCCCGCCGCGCCAGTCGGTGCCGGCGGACAGCGTCTCCGCCTCGGCGGCGATCGAGGCCTTGGTGTCCTTCGCCTCGTCCAGCTGCCGCCGGCGTTCCTCGCGCCGCGCGGTCCGCCGCTCGGCGACGACCTTCTCCAACTCGTCCAGCCGGGTCAGCAGCGAGTCGAGGTCGCCGACCGCCTGCGCGGTCTCGACGTTGCGCCGTTCCCGCCGCACCGCCTGGTGCGCGTCGTCGGGCGCGAGCACGCCGGACGTGATCCGGGAGCCGAGGAGCTCGACCTCGAGCGCGATCGCCTCGTACTTGCGCTTGAAGAACGCGAGCGCGCCCTCGGGATCACCGACCTGCCACGATCCGACGCGACGCTCGCCAGCCGCAGTGCGCACGAACACCGTTCCGTCGTCGGCGACTCTGCCCCAGCTGTCCTCTGCGGTTGCGCTCACTGCTCGCTCCTGGTCGACAGATCACTTCTTGGTGATCTTGACATCCTGAATCACTACGGCGGTCTTCGGGCTTCCGACTCCCGCCACCGGGCTGGTGCTCGGCGTTACTCCACCTTTGGCGATCTTCTCGACGATGTCGAGTCCTTTCGTCACCTTCCCGAAGACGGTGACGGGTCGATCGAACGTCGAGGCCTTGCCGTACGTGACGAGGAACTGGCTTCCGCCGCGGTTCGCGTCGCCCGCCATGACCAGGCTGCCGGCCGGGACGGAGGCCGATTTCTCGTTCTCTCCCGCGAAGATGTACCCCGGCCCGCTCGTCGGGGTCCCGGTCAGCGAGCCGCAGCGCAGGTACGACGCTTTGGCAGGCGCGGAGGCGAGTTCGGTGCAGGCCGTCTTGTCGAACGCGTTCTTGGTCGCGAGGAAGTCGAACGAGTTCGTCGAGCACGGCGCGACCTTCGGATCGAGCGTCGCGGTGATCGTGCCCTGGCTGGTGACGATCGAGGCGACGTACGAGGCCGCGAGCGTCGGCTTGGTCGGCGGCAGGCCGACCTCCTTCTGGTCCGCACCGGCCTCCGCCTGGTAGAGGCACTCGCCGGCCTTCGGCTGCGGGGCAGCGACCGGCGTGGTCGAAGGTGCGACCGAAGGAGCGGAGACCGACGGCGAAGGAGTCGGTGTGGCCGCCTCCGATGGCTCGTCGCGCACCAGCAGGTAGACGCCATAGCCACCGGCGATGACCGCGATCACGCCCACGACGGCACCGATGACGATCGCTCGCTGCCGGACCTTGCGCCGATGAACGGCGCGAGCCTGCTGCTGGCGCTCCCACTTCTCGCGGGCCAGCTGCCGCTGGCGCTGTCTCCTACTGACCACGTGGGCGACCTACTCTTCGGCGGAGGAAAACGGCTCGATTGGAGGGTCAGTCTAAGCAAAGGTCCGAAAACCCGCCGGAAGGACGGCAGCCCCGACGAATCCGGGTCGCAGCCGGCAATCAGCGCTGGGTACGCTCGGTACGCCGCACCCCTCCATTTACTAAGGATCCTTCGTGTTCGTCGCCGGCTTCCCGACCGGGGGCTTCGCCGCCAACTGCTACGTGCTGGCGACCGACCCCGGCACGGAGTGCGTGGTCGTCGACCCCGGCGAGGATGCGGCGCAAGCGGTCGCCGAGGTCGTCCGCGAGCACCGGCTCAAGCCGGTCGCCGTCGTCCTCACCCACGGCCACCTCGATCACATGTGGGCCGTCACGCCGGTGTGCGGAACCTACGAAGCCACCTGCTGGGTCCACCCCGAGGACCGGCACCTGCTCGCCGACCCGCTCGCCGGGATCTCCCCGCAGTGGGCGAGCTCGCTTCTGGGCGACGGCGAGAAGTTCGCCGAGCCCGACGACGTCCGCGAGCTCACCGACGGCGTCACGCTGGAGCTCGCCGGCCTGCAGTTCGTCGTCGACCACACCCCTGGCCATACGAGGGGGTCGGTGACGTACCGGACGCCGTACGCGGGCGAGGAGATCCCGGAGCTGATGTTCTCCGGGGATCTGCTGTTCGCCGGCTCCATCGGACGCACCGACCTGCCGGGTGGAGACCATCCGACGATCCTGCGCAGCCTTGCCACCAAGGTGTTGCCGCTCGACGACCGGATCGTGGTCCTGCCCGGCCACGGCGACCAGACGACCATTGGCCGTGAGCGCCAGACCAATCCGTTCCTCACCGGGTTGGCAGTGCCCGGCGAGGACAGAGGAAAGTTCCATTGAACGCGACCTATCAAGGCCCCAAAGGGGTTCCTGACTACTTCCCACCCGACTCCCGCGCCTTCAAGGCGGTGCGCGACGCGCTGACCGGTGCCGCGGAGCTGGCGGGCTACGACTACATCGAGATCCCCGTCTTCGAGGACACGGCCCTGTTCGTCCGCGGCGTCGGGGAGTCGACCGACATCGTGAACAAGGAGATGTTCACGTTCGACGACCGCGGCGGCCGCTCGCTCACGCTGCGCCCAGAGGGAACGGTCGGCGTCCTCCGCTCGATCGTCGAGCACGGCCTGGACCGCGGCCAGCTGCCGGCGAAGCTCTGGTACGCCGGGCAGTTCTTCCGCGCCGAACGCCCACAGGCCGGCCGGTACCGCCAGTTCCACCAGGTCGGCATCGAGGCGGTCGGCGTGGACGACCCCGCGCTCGACGCGGAGGTCGTCGCGATCGCCGACGAGGGGTTCCGCGCGCTCGGCCTCACCGACTACCGCCTCGAGCTGACCTCGCTCGGCTGCAAGGAATGCCGGCCCGCCTACCGTGAGCTGCTCGTCGCGTTCCTGGAGAAGCTCGACCTGGACGACGAGACCCGGCGGCGCGCACAGCTCAACCCGCTCCGCGTGCTCGACGACAAGCGCGAATCGGTCCAGAAGCAGCTGACCGAAGCGCCGCTGATCGTCGACCACCTGTGCGCCGAGTGCGCCGAGCACTTCGCGGCCGTGAAGCGCGGCCTCGACCTGCTCGGGGTGAAGTACGAGCTCAACCCGCGGCTGGTGCGCGGCCTCGACTACTACACGCGGACGACGTTCGAGTTCGTGCACGCCAAGCTCGGATCGCAGTCCGCGATGGGCGGCGGCGGCCGGTACGACGGCCTGATGGGCGAGCTCGGCGGGCAGGACCTGTCGGGCATCGGCTTCGGGCTCGGCACCGACCGGACGTTCCTCGCCTGCAAGGCCGAGGGGCTCGAGGTCGGCAACCAGGCGCGTTGTCAGGCGTTCCTGGTGCCTCTGGGTGACCAGGCGCGGGAGCGCTGCGTAGTCCTCGCCGGTGAGCTCCGTGCACTCGGTGTCAGCGTCGACCTCGCGTACGGCAGCCGCGGGCTCAAGGGCGCGATGCGCGGCGCCGACCGCGCCGGTGCCGACTACGCGGTCGTGATCGGCGACCGCGACCTCGAGGCAGGCACCGGACAGCTCAAGGACCTGCGTTCCGGCGAACAGATCGAACTACCGCTCGCTGACATTGCTCAACAGGTGAAGGAGAAACTCGGGTGATCCGCACCCACGAAGCCGGCGTCCTGCGCGCTGAGCACATCGGCCAGAACGTGACGTTGACCGGGTGGGTGGCCCGCCGCCGTGACCACGGCGGCGTCGCGTTCGTCGACCTGCGGGACGCTTCCGGCGTCGCGCAGGTGGTGATCCGGGACGAGCAGGCCGCGCACGGACTGCGCCAGGAGTACTGCCTCCGCGTCGTCGGCGAGGTGAGCAGACGCCCCGAGGGCAACGAGAATCCTGGCCTGCCCACGGGCGAGATCGAGGTCGTCGTCGACACCGTCGACGTGCTCAGCGAGTCGGCGCCGTTGCCGTTCCCGGTCGAGGAACATCACACGACACCGGTGAACGAAGAGGTCCGGCTCCGCTACCGCTACCTCGACCTGCGCCGTCCCGACATGGCTGCCAACCTCAGGTTGCGCTCGCGGGTGACCCGGCTGATCCGCGACGTGATGGACGACAACTCCTTCCTGGACGTGGAAACGCCGTACCTCACCCGGTCGACGCCGGAGGGCGCGCGCGACTTCCTGGTGCCCGTACGGCTGCAGCCAGGCAGCTGGTACGCGCTGCCGCAGTCACCGCAGCTGTTCAAGCAGCTGCTGATGGTCGCGGGCTTCGAGCGCTACTTCCAGATCGCGCGCTGCTTCCGCGACGAGGACTTCCGCGCCGACCGGCAGCCGGAGTTCACCCAGCTGGACGTGGAGATGTCGTTCGGCACCACCGACGACGTGGTCACGCTGACCGAGCAGCTGATCGAGCGGATCTGGCGCGAGGTTCACGGTTATCAAGTGACGTTGCCGATTCCGCGCATGACGTACGCGGAGGCGATGCGGCGGTTCGGCATCGACCGGCCCGATCTGCGCTTCGGGTGCGAGCTCGTCGACTTCACCGCGTACTTCGCGAACACGCCGTTTCGCGTGTTCGCTCCCAAGGGTGACGACTGGCACGTCGGCGCGGTTGTCATGCCGGGCGGCGCGAGCCAGGCCCGCCGCGAGCTCGACGCGTGGCAGGAGTGGGCGCGCTCGCGCGGGGCCAAGGGCCTGGCGTACGTGCTCGTGGGAGAGGACGGCGAACTGGGCGGCCCAGTAGCGAAGAACCTCTCCGAGGAGGAGCGCACGGGGCTGGTGGCGCACGCCGGCGCGAAGCCGGGCGACTGTGTGTTCTTCGGCGCCGGTACGCGGTCGGAGGCGCTCGGCCTGCTCGCGGCGACGCGGCTCGAGGTGGGGGAGCGGTGCGGCCTGATCGACCACTCCCGTTGGGAATTCTGCTGGGTCGTCGACGCGCCGATGTTCGAGAAGGTCGTCGCCGATGACGGCACGACGGGGTGGACGGCCATTCACCACCCGTTCACCGCGCCGACCGCGGAGTGGGTGGACCGGTTCGACAAGGAGCCGGGGGAGGCGCTGAGCCAGGCGTACGACATCGTGCTCAACGGCACCGAGCTGGGTGGCGGTTCGATCCGTATCCACCAACGCGACGTGCAGCAGCGCGTGTTCGAGGTGATCGGCCTGTCCGAGGAGGAGGCGACGAGCCAGTTCGGCTTCCTGCTCGACGCGTTCCAGTACGGACCGCCGCCGCACGGCGGAATCGCGCTCGGGCTGGACCGGCTGTGCGCGTTGCTCACCGGCGCGGAGTCGATTCGTGACGTGATCGCGTTCCCGAAGACCGCGTCCGGCTCGGACCCGTTGACCGGTGCGCCGTCGCCGATCACGGCCGTACAACGACGCGATGCGGGTGTAGACGCGGCGCCGAAAGTCCCTTAGGGCGTGTCTGGAAGATAGCGTCGGTCATCGCGCGTAGCGCGATGGCGCGCGGCGCATCGCGCCCGGCTGGGTGTGGTGCAGGTCAAGGTCGTACTCGTCTGTACGTCCGCCGATCTGCAACGCAGCCAGCCGGGATGCGAGGTGTCGCGCGCCAGGCGATATGTTCCAGACCCGCCCTATGCCGCAGGGCATCCGGTCATCAACGATTTCGCGTGGATGAAATGTTTCCACTTCGTTGTCCGACCGGAAATGGAGTAACGAGCCTCTGTACAGGGAGTAAGCGCGGACGGTCGCGAGACCGGCACGGAAAGTAGCGCAAAGCGTATACAAATCGTGACCTCACCCGCGCTGTCGGGTCAGAAGGCTTCGTCTATCGTCAAGCAGCGCGTGTAGGTGGCGTGTGGCCCACTTCGAGTGCCACACGCGGCGAGAGAGGGCGACCAACCAACCGATGGCGGACCCAGCACTGCTCGAGAACATCCCGACCGAGCCGGCGACCCCGGAACGACGGACTCTGAAGAGCAAGTCCCCCACCCAGATCGCGCTCGAGCGACTGCGGCAGGACAAGATCGCCATCATCTGTGCCGTCGTCGTCCTCATCTTCGTGCTGATCGCGATCTTTGCCAACGTGATTACGTCCCTGACGGGCACGGACGCGTACGCGACGAACCAGGATCTCATCGACGAGTACGGCTTCCCGATGATCAACCCGAGCGCCGCGCACCCGTTCGGCATCGAGCCGCGGCTCGGCCGCGACCTGTTCGCCCGCTGGGTGCAGGGCGCGCGCCCGTCGCTCCAGGTCGGGGTCCTCGCGGCGGTGCTCTCCACGATCATCGGCACGATCATGGGCATGCTGGCGGGCTTCGCCGGAGGCTGGATCGACCGGGTCATCTCCTGGGTCATCGACTTCCTGCTCTCGCTGCCGCTCCTGCTCTTCGTGATCGCGATCGGCCCGGTCGTCGCGACTCGGTTCGGCAACGACGCCGAGACGGTCTCGACGGTCCGGCTGTGGACGTTGATCCTGGTCTTCGCATTCTTCGGCTGGACCGGTCTGGGACGGCTGATTCGTGCGCAGGTGTTGTCGTTGCGCGAACGCGAGTTCATCCTCGCCGCGCGGGCCATCGGCGTACCGCGGTACCAGGTGCTGTTCCGCGAGCTGCTGCCGAACTTGACCGGCCCCATCATCGTCTTCTTGTCGCTGTCCATCCCGGCCTACATCTCGGCCGAGGCAGGCCTGTCGTTCCTCGGCATCGGCCTGGTCGAACCCACGGCGTCCTGGGGTCAGACGATCTTCCAGGCACAGAACTACTACCAGACCTATCCCATCTATTTCTGGCAACCAGCGCTGGGCATTCTCGTCCTCGTGCTGGCCCTGAACCTTCTTGGCGACGCGATCCGCGACGCGTTCGACCCCAAGACACGTCGGTAAGTCAACGCCGACTGGCAATGAGAGAGGCAGGAAAGATCGAATGCGATTGAGATCAGCCGCAGCGGTTGCCGCGGTGCTGACGCTCGGCATCGCCGCAGCATGTGGCGGGGGGACTACACCCTCCGACCGCAACGAGGGATCGCAGAGCACGGCGACGGCCAAGCCGGCCGGCGGCGAGTTCGACGTGATCCTGAACGACAAGGCGACCGGACCGGCGCCCGAGGTCGAAGGTGCGCAGCAGGGCGGCACGGTCACCGTGCTCACCGCCGCGGCGCCGGAGACGTTCGACCCGACGCGTTCGTACTACATCGACACGTTGAGCGTCGGTCGTCTGATCCACCGGACGCTGACCGCGCTGTACCTCAACAAGGACGGCAAGTACGAGCTCGTTCCGGACCTCGCGACGGACCTGGGCAAGGCGAACGCGGACTTCACCGAGTTCACCTTCAAGATCAAGCCCAGCCAGAAGTTCGAGGACGGCACGCCGATCACTTCGAAGGACTTCGCGTACGCCATCAAGCGGTCGTTCGCGACCGAGGAACTCGCCGGTGGTCCGACGTACCAGCAGATCTACTTCCTGGACGGCGACAAGTACAAGGGTCCGTTCAAGCCGGCCGCTCAGGGCGGTGGCGAGGACTATGCCGGCGTCGAGACGCCTGACGACGAGACGCTGATCGTCAAGATGGCCAAGCCGTTCCCGGACCTGCCGTACTACCTGACGTTCCCGCTGTACTCGCCGATCCCGCAGGCGAAGGAAACCAAGGAGAACTACGGCAACAAGCCCGTGTCGACCGGCCCCTACAAGGTCAAGTCGTACCAGAAGGGCAAGAGCCTGATCCTGGACAAGAACCCGAACTGGGACGCCAACTCCGACCCGGCGCGGCACCAGTACGCCGACCAGTTCGACTTCAAGTTCAGCCAGGAGCCGTTGAAGCTGCAGGAGCAGTTGATCGCCGACAACGGCATCGACAAGACGTCGATCACCTACGACAACGTCGACTCCTCGCTGCTGCCGAAGATCCAGGGCAAGCCGGACGTCGAGCCCAGGCTCATCACCGGTCCCGGTACCTGCACGACGTACGTGTACCTCGACACCACGAAGATCACCAATGTCGACGTGCGCAAGGCGATTGGTGTCGCCTACCCGTACGACAACATCCACAAGGCGGCTGGCGACAGCCCGCTGACGTTCCAGCCGGGTACGACGACGTACTCGCCGGTCGTCCCCGGATGGCAGAACTTCGACGTCACCGGCACCGCAGCCAAGGGCAACGGTGACCCGGAGCGCGCGAAGGCGATGCTCGAGAAGGCCGGCCAGCTCGGCTTCGAGCTCGTGTGGCCGTACTCGCAGGACAACCCGATCGCCGTCAACACCTCGTTGGCGCGCCAGAAGGGTCTCGAGGCCGCGGGCTTCAAGGTGAAGCCGATCCCGATGCCTCGCGAGCAGGTCCGTGCCGCGCTGGACGACCCGAAGGCCGCGATCAACATGCGTCCTTCCGGTTGGTGCCCGGACTGGCCGTCGGCCGCGACGATCTTTCCGGCGATCTTCGATGGGCGCCTCATCGCGCTCAACCCGACGTCGCTGCCGAACAAGTCGCTGCTGAACGAGAAGGAAGTCAACGACGAGATCGACCGGATCTCCGCGCTGCCGATCGCTGAGGCTCCCGCGGAGTGGGCGAAGCTCGACAAGTTGATGATGGAGAAGTACTACCCGGTCGTCGCGGTGGACTACGCGAAGAACGCGTTCCTCACCGGTTCCGGCATCGGTGGAGTCGTCAACGACGCCTACGCGGGCGGACCTGACTTCTCCAAGCTGTTCGTCAAGAAGTAGTCACTGAAGGGGTGGGGGACCGGCGACGGTCCCCCACCTCATCTGCCAACGTGTCTCCAGGCCGCAGCACAAGGTTGGTACTTCATGCTCGGGTACATCATTCGGCGCATCTTGGCCGGAATCACCGTCGTCTTGGTGGCAATGGTCGCCGCGTTCGTGCTGTTCTTCGTGGGGCCGACCCAACCGGAGTACGCGATCTGCGGTGACCGCAACTGCACGCCCGACCGGCTCGCGGACATCCGTGCCAGCCTGTCGCTCGACGAACCTGTCATGAAGCAGTTCACCGACTACTTCGGTGGCATCTTCACCGGTCGCGAGATCAAGACCGGTGGCTTCACGAAGGAATGCCCCGTTCCGTGTCTCGGCTACTCCTATGTCGCCAACGACCCGGTGACGAAGCTGATCGTCGAACGCATACCGGTGACCTTGTCGGTCGCGTTAGGCGCGATGGTCTTCTTCTTGCTCATCGGGATCACGACCGGGGTGTACGCGGCCATCCATCGAGGGACGATCCTCGACAAGCTTCTGGTGGGCGGATCGCTGGTCCTGTCGGCGTTCCCGTACTACATCGTGGCCTTGCTGGCGGCGATCTATCTGTCCATCCAGTACGAGATATTCCCGCGCGGCGGCTATGTGCCGTTAACCCAGAATCCGATCGGCTGGTTCAAGGGCCTGCTGCTCGCCTGGTTCGTCCTCGGCCTGGTCTACGCCACGCAGTACGCGCGATATACGCGAGCCGCGATGGTGGAGGCGTTAGGCGAGGACTACGTCCGGACCGCGCGGGCCAAGGGGCTGACCCGGCGGAAGGTCTACTTCCGGCACGCGCTCCGGGCGGCGCTGACTTCCGTGGTCACGATCCTCGGCCTCGACCTCGCGGGACTGTTCGCCGGAACGATCTTCACCGAACGGATCTTCGATGTGCAGGGGCTCGGCATCCTGGCGTTGAACGCGTTCAACGTCGGTGACCTGCCGTTGATCATGGGTTCGGTGCTGTACGCCGCGATCATCCTGGTGGCTCTGAACATCCTGATCGACATCGTGTACAGCTTCCTCGATCCCCGAGTCAGACTGAGCTGAGCTGAATCCATGACTGATGCCACCACGAACGGGCGACCGTTCCTCGAGGTCGAAGACCTCAGTGTCCGCTTTCCCACCGCCGACGGCGTCGTCGCCGCCGTCCAGGGCCTCAGCTACTCCGTCGAGCTCGGAAAAACCCTCGGCATCGTGGGGGAGTCCGGCTCGGGCAAGAGCGTGTCGAGCATGGCGATCATGGGCCTGCACGACACCAAGCGCACGAAGATCGACGGCCTGATCCGGGTCGAGGACACCGACATCGTCGGCCTCGAGGACGAGAAGATGCGCCGCGTTCGCGGCAACCTCGTCTCGATGATCTTCCAGGACCCGCTGTCGAGCCTGCACCCGTTCTTCTCGATCGGCGACCAGATCTCCGAGGCGTACCTCTCGCACCACCCGCGGGCGTCGAAGTCCACGGCGAAGAAGCGCGCGATCGAGATGCTGGACCGCGTCGGCATCCCACAGGCGAACCGTCGGGTCGACGACTACCCGCACCAGTTCTCCGGCGGCATGCGCCAGCGCGCGATGATCGCGATGGCGTTGGTGAACGACCCGAAGCTGCTGATCGCGGACGAGCCGACGACGGCGCTGGACGTCACCGTTCAGGCGCAGATCCTGGACCTGCTGCAGGACCTGCAGCGCGAGTTCGGGTCGGCGATCATCATCATCACCCACGACCTCGGCGTCGTCGCGGAGATGGCGGACGAGGTTCTCGTCATGTACGCCGGCCGCTGCGTCGAGTACGGGGCGGCGAAGGAGATCCTGACCCACCCCGAGCATCCGTACACCTGGGGCCTGCTCACCAGCGCCCCGCACCTCACCGGTGACCCGGACCTGCGGCTGACGCCGATCCGGGGCAACCCGCCGAGCCTCATCGACCTGCCGAAGGGCTGCTCGTTCGAGCCGCGGTGTCCGTACGCCAACCGGCTGCCGGACAACCGGGCCGCCGAGGTGCTGCCCGAGCTTCGCCCGGGTGGGCGCGGTCGCGGACACTTGGTCCGTTGCCATCTGCCCAATCCGGAAGAGATCTTTGTCAACGAGGTTCAGCCGCGGCTCTGATGAGGGACGATTTGTCGATGAGCGACGTGAAGACGGCACCTGCCGCCGCCGGAGTGGAGCCTACGGGCGACGCTCCGCTGCTCGAGGTGACCGATCTGGTGAAGCACTTCCCGGTCCGATCGAGCGGCGTGCTGCGCCGGGTGGTCGGGCAGGTCCGGGCGGTGGACGGGGTCTCGTTCTCGCTGCAGGCCGGTAAGTCGCTCGGCCTGGTGGGCGAGTCGGGCTGCGGGAAGTCGACGACGGGCCGGCTGCTGACGCGCCTGCTCGACCCGACGTCCGGCGCGGTGAAGTTCCTCGGCCACGACGTCGCGAAGATCTCGCAGAAGAAGATGCTGCCGTTCCGGCGCGAGATCCAGATGATCTTCCAGGACCCGTACTCGTCGCTGAACCCGCGGCACACGGTCGGCGCGATCGTCGGCACCCCGCTGCGGGTGCACAACATCGTTCCGCGCAACAAGACGCTGGCCCGGGTGCAGGAGCTCCTCGAGGTCGTCGGCCTGAACCCGGAGCACTACAACCGCTACCCGAACGAGTTCTCCGGCGGTCAGCGGCAGCGGATCGGCATCGCGCGCGCTTTGGCCGTTCGTCCCAAGCTGATCGTGGCTGATGAGCCCGTCTCGGCTTTGGACGTCTCGATCCAGGCGCAGGTGATGAACCTGCTCGAGGACCTGCAGAAGGAATTCGGGATCTCGTTCATCTTCGTCGCGCACGACCTGGCCGTCGTCCGGCACTTCTGCCCGGACGTCGCGGTCATGTACCTCGGCAAGATCATGGAGGTCGGGCCGCGGGACCGGCTGTACGAGCAGCCGCACCACCCGTACACCCAGGCTCTGCTGTCGGCCATCCCCGAGGTGACCGCAGCGACCGTGGGCACGCGGCGGGAACGGATCCGCCTCTTCGGCGACGTGCCTTCGCCGATCGACCCGCCCTCGGGCTGCCGCTTCCGTACGCGCTGCTGGAAGGCCCAGGACATCTGCGCCGAGGTCGAACCGCCCTTGACGACGCTGGTGACGGGGCACCAGGTCGCCTGCCACTTCGCGGCGCCCCCGACGGTGGAGGACGCGAAGGCCAGCCAGATCGCCGCGGAAGTCGCCGCCTCCGGCGACGGCGAAGTCCCCTTGGGCGCGATCACCCCTTAGCACCCGCGTTTTTCATGAAGGGCACCTTCATTCGAACCTATTGAATGAAGGTGCCCTTCATTCAAACCGTCCGAAGCCCGCGCCCCGTGATCATGTACGTGATCATGAAGGCAAACCGGCGTATACGACCGGTTTAGCTTCATGATCACGTACATGATCACCGCAGCACGACCTCCCGTCGAAGCGCCCTGGTCCTGGCGCTCTCGAGAGTGAGCTGCGGCGGCGTTTGCATGAAGGGCACCTTCATTCGAACCTCCTCGAGCGAGGGGACCCTCCGCTCTTCGCGAAAGTGTGGGTTTCTGGTCGCGACACGCTGGCGTGTCGCGACCAGAACCCCACAGTTTGATGGAACATGGTGGATGAGCCGGGCTATTGAATGAAGGTGCCCTTCATTCAAAGCAGGCCGGCTTTGGCAGCTAGGCCGACCAGCCGGCTGAGCGGGTGACGGTTCGGGCTTCCTCGGTTGGGGGTTGGACGGCGCGGCCTTCGTACTCGGTGGCCAGGACGATGTGGGTGTTCATCTCACCGTGCTCGCCGAGGCGCTCGAACAGGCCCTCCAGGTGGGCCATCGACGTCACCCGGACGCGCAGCATCGAGCAGGAGCTGCCGCTCAGCTTGTGGATCTCGACGACCTCCGGGAAGTCGTCCGCTCGCGTGGTCTTCAACAGGCAGCGGCCGGTGGCGCAGCGCATCTGGACGAACGCCGACAACGGCTGGCCGGCCGCGACGGGGTCGATGTCGGCGCGGTAGCCGGCGATCACGCCGCTCTCCTCGAGGCGGCGCACCCGTTCGGCGACCGCGGGTGGGGAGAGGTTGACGCGCGTGCCGAGCTGCTTGAACGACAGCCGCCCGTCCTCCTGCAGCTCGGCGATGATGCGCCAGTCGGTCTGGTCGAGCTCTCGACTCATCGGAATGCCACCTCGAAATCGTTCGAAAGGCGAGACCCCCAGTACACCTTTCTCATCGCTGGTCGGCAAGCCCGAACGCCTTTCGTTCCCCATTCAACCGGCGCTTCGACTTACCTATCGTCGTAGCCATGCTCACACGTCTGGTCCTCGCCACCGCTTCGATGAACGTCGCCATGGCCGTCACCAGCGCGATGAGCACGCTCGTGGTGGCCGACCGGCTCAACGTCGGCGCGAGCGGGCTCCCCAACACGGCCGCGGTCCTCGGTACGGCCGCCGGCGCGCTCGCGGTCGGCCGGCTCACCGACCGCCTCGGGAGGGCGGGCGCCCTCCGGCTCGGGTACGCGACCGCGGCCGTCGGCGGTGGGTTCGCGCTCTTCGCCGCGGCGGGAGCCTGGCTGGGTTGGCTGTTCGTCGGCATGGCGATGCTCGGTGCCGGAAACGCGTCCGCGCTCCTGTCGCGGTATGCCGCCGCGGAGCTGGCCAAGCCAGACCGGCGCACGACGGCGATGGGCACGGTCGTCGGTGGCGGTGCCGCCGGCGCGGTCCTCGGGCCGTTGCTGCTTGAACCCGCCAGGCACCTCGGTCTGGGCACGGCGGCGGGACCGTTCGTCGTCGCCACCGTCGCGGCGGCGATCGCCTGCGCTGTGACGTTCGGCTTGCGCAACGGCGAACCCGAACGGGAATCGCCAACCAGGCTTGAAGGAACCCAAACCTGGGGCGTACGAGTCGGCGGTGTCGCCATGCTCGTCACGCAGCTCGTCATGGTCCTGTTCATGACTGCCGTACCGATCCACGCCTCGCAACACGGCCAGGGACTCACCCAGCTCGGGGTCATGCTCTCGATACACATCCTCGGCATGTCCGCCCTTGCCCCGTTGACAGGTTGGTGGATCGACCGCGCCGGACCGCGACCCGCGATGCTCTGCGGGCTGCTCCTGCTCAGCCTGGCCGGGATGCTGATGGCGTTCGGACACGCGTTCGTCGTCGCTCTGTTCGTCCTCGGCTACGGCTGGAACCTGTGCTATCTCGGCGGCAGCGCGGTCGTGTTCCGCTCCGTTCCGTCGCACGTCTCTCGCAGCACTGTGGAGTCCGCGCTGGAGGCCGTGGCCTGGGGCGCGTCCGCGCTCGCGACCGCTACCTCCACGTGGTTGTTCGCCATCGGCGGCTTCGGGCTTCCGGCCGCCCTGTCCCTCTTCGTCATCGTGGGCGCGTTCGCGCTCATCCTCGCCAAGAACCGGAGGAATTCCTCATGTGGCCAGCAGGATCCAACCTCGACGACCAGCCCCGCCGCGCGTACGACGACCTAGTGCGCGGCTCACTCCTCGCCGGCCAGAATGCGGCGGATGCGGTCCAGCCGCTCCGCGAACGCTTTCTCCGCACCGCGCTGCGTCGGCTCGTAGTAGCGCTGGCCCGCCACCGAGTCCGGCGCGTACTGCTGGGCGACGACCCCACGCGGATCTGCTTGTGAGTAGGCATAGTCGGCGCCATGACCGAGCTTCTTCGCACCGCCGTAGTGGGCGTCGCGGAGGTGCGCGGGGATGGCGCCGATCTTGCCGGCGCGTACGTCGGTCAGCGCGGCCCCGATCGCCTTGACGACGGCGTTCGACTTAGGCGCGAGGCTGAGGTGGATCACCGCGTGCGCGAGGTTGATCGCGGCCTCGGGGAAACCGACGAACTGGCAAGCCTGGTGAGCGGCAACGGCGACGCCGAGCGCGGTCGGGTCGGCCATGCCGATGTCCTCGCTCGCGAGGATGACGAGCCGGCGGGCGATGAACCGCGGGTCCTCGCCGGCCTCGACCATCCGCGCCAGATAGTGCAGCGCGGCGTCGACATCGCTGCCGCGGATCGTCTTGATGAACGCGCTCGCGACGTCGTAGTGCTGGTCGCCGTCGCGGTCGTACCGTACGGCCGCCTGGTCGACCGCGGTCTCGAGCGTCTTCAGGTCGACGGTCGTACTGCCGTTGGAGAGCGTGGCGCCGGCGCCGGCCTCGAGGTACGTGAGCGCGCGGCGGGCGTCGCCACCGGACATCCGGATCAGATGGTCCTCGGCGTCCTGGTCCAACCTCACTTGGTTGCCCAGCCCGCGCTCGTCCTCGAGCGCGCGGTGGACGACGTCGCGGACGTCGTCGTCGGTGAGGACCTCGAGCCGCAGCAGCAGGCTTCTGGACAGGAGGGGGGAGATGACGGAGAAGAACGGGTTCTCGGTGGTGGCGGCCACGAGCGTGACCCAGCGGTTCTCGACGCCGGGCAGCAGTGCGTCCTGCTGAGCCTTGCTGAACCGGTGGACCTCGTCGACGAACAGGACGGTCTCGACGTTGCGGGTCAAAGCCTTCCGTGCGCCGTCGATGACCGCGCGGACGTCCTTGACGCCGGCCGTGACC
Source organism: Tenggerimyces flavus (assembly GCF_016907715.1). NCBI lineage: Bacteria > Bacillati > Actinomycetota > Actinomycetes > Propionibacteriales > Nocardioidaceae > Tenggerimyces > Tenggerimyces flavus. The sequence goes on from NZ_JAFBCM010000001.1 coordinate 4,864,731, forward strand.
GCGGACAGCTCGACGAACTCGCGGTTGGTCTGCCGGCTGACGATCGCCGCGATCGTCGTCTTGCCGCTGCCGGGCGGACCCCAGAGCAGCAGCGACATCGGCTGGTCGCCCTCGATCAGCCGCCGCAGCGGCGCGCCCTGCGCGAGCAGCTGCTTCTGTCCGACAAGCTCGTCGAGCGTACGAGGCCGCATCCGTACGGCCAACGGCGCGGCGATGTGGTCGGCGTCCGCGAGACTCCCACCTCCCGGCCGCGCCTGGGCAGCCGGCCGGCCTGGAACCTCGAAGAGCGCATCATCCGTCACGCCATCGAGCGTATCCGGGCGCGGGGACAGCCATGCCCCACCTCGTGATCATGTACGTGATCATGAAGGCCAACCCGGCGTATACGACCAGTCTGGCTTCATGATCACGTACATGATCACGGGCCAGGTCCGCGGCGAGTAGACCCGGCAAGGAAACCGACAGTGAGCGAGATAGGTTGAGGGGTTATGACTGCCGGTGAAGTCGCGGGGCTGATCGCTGCTGCCGCGTTGCTCCTCTTGGTCGGGTTGCTCGCCTACCCGATTCTCAAGCTGGGCAAGGTGTTGGACGAGACGCGCCTGCTCGTGCGCGGGGTGTCGGACGAGACCGTGCCGCTGCTGGGCGAGGTCACCACGACCGTGACCACGACGAACGCCCAGCTCGAGCGGGTCGACGCGATCACCTCGAACGCCGAGACACTGTCCAGCAACATCGCCGGGATGTCGTCGCTGTTCGCCGCGACGCTGGGCGGGCCGCTGGTCAAGATCGCCGCGTTCTCCTACGGCGTCCGCCGCGCGCTCGGCGTGCAGGAACGCCGCGACCTCGAGCGCCGAGTGCGAGCCGACATCAAGGCGAAGAAGACCGCCCGCCGACGAGGAGCGCCCCGATGAAGAGACTGTTCTGGCTGGCGGTCGGCGTCGCCGTCGGCGTCGTCGTGGTCCGCAAGCTGAGCCAGCGCGCCGACTCGTTCACGCCGCAGGGTCTGGCCGAAGCCGTCCAAAGTCTCGGCAAGCAGATCAAGGCGTTCGGCGAAGAGGTACGTGCCGGCATGGAGTCCCGCGAGGACGAGCTCCGCGACGCCCTGGCGCTGGGCGACGCGCACCCGAACGGGCACTCGGGCCTCGACTCCGATGCCGCCGCACGACTGCATCGCAACCCCGACGCGCAGTGGCGGGAAGGAAACTAGCCAACATGGAGACCGCGGAGATCCGCCGTCGGTTCCTGTCGTTCTTCGAAGAACGCGGTCACACCGCCGTCCCGAGCGCCTCGCTGCTGCTCGACGATCCCAACCTGCTGTTCGTCAATGCCGGCATGGTGCAGTTCAAGCCGTACCTGCTCGGCCAGGAGACGCCGCCGTACCCGCGCGCCACCAGCGTGCAGAAGTGCGTCCGCACCCTCGACATCGAGGAGGTCGGCAAGACCACGCGGCACAACACGTTCTTCCAGATGAACGGCAACTTCTCCTTCGGCGACTACTTCAAGGAACGCGCGATCGAGCTCGCGTGGGACCTGTGCACGCGCCCGGAGAACGAGGGCGGCTTCGGCCTCGACGAGTCCAAGCTCTGGGTCTCGGTCTACCTCGAGGACGACGAGGCCGCGCGCATCTGGACCCAGAAGATCGGCATCTCGCCGAATCGCCTTGTCCGCATGGGCATGGCCGACAACTTCTGGTCGATGGGCGTCCCCGGCCCCTGCGGTCCGTGCAGCGAGATCCACCTCGACCGCGGCCCGGAGTACGGTCCCGACGGCGGCCCCGAGTTCGACCTCGGCGGCGACCGGTTCCTGGAGTTCTGGAACCTCGTCTTCATGCAGTACGAGCGCGGCGACGGCCCGGGCAAGGAGGGCTACCCGATCCTGGGCGAGCTCCCCGCCAAGAACATCGACACCGGCATGGGCTTGGAGCGCATGGCGTTCCTGCTGCAGGGCGTCGACAACAACTACGAGACCGACGAGATCTACCCGGTCCTCGACCGCGCCGCCGACCTCGCCGGCCGCAAGTACGGCGACGACCACGACACCGACGTCCGTCTCCGGGTGGTCGCTGACCACGTCAGGTCCGCGCTGATGATCGTCGGCGACGGCGTGACCCCCGGCAACGAGGGCCGCGGCTACGTCCTGCGCAGGATCATCCGCCGCGCCGTACGCCAGATGCGCCTGCTGGGCTACGAGGACCACGCGATGCCGGAGCTGCTCCCGGTGAGCCTCGGGCGGATGAAGAACTCCTACCCCGAGCTCCAGCAGGAGTGGGAGCGCATCCACACCGTGATCGACGGCGAGGAGGAGGCGTTCCGCCAGACGCTCCGCAGCGGCACGCAGATCTTCGACCTCGCGGTCGACGAGACGAAGAAGGCCGGCGGCAGCAGCCTGGCCGGCGCGCAGGTCTTCCAGCTGCACGACACGTTCGGCTTCCCGTTCGACCTCACCCTCGAGATGGCGGCCGAGCGCGGCCTGTCCGTCGACGAGGAGGGCTTCCGCCGGCTGATGACCGAGCAGCGGCAGCGCGCCAAGGACGACGCGCGGTCGAAGAAGACCGGGCACGCCGACCTGTCCGCGTTCCGCGGCATCGCCGACAGCCTGGGCCGCCAGGTCGAGTTCACCGGGTACGACGAGGTCGACTCCGACGCGAGCATCGCCGGTCTGCTGATGGACGGCGCACCAGTGACCGTCGCCCGCGAGGGCGACATGGTCGACGTCGTTCTCGACCGTTCGCCCTTCTACGCCGAGGGCGGTGGCCAGCTCGCCGACGAGGGCCTGATCGAGCTCGCCAACGGCGCGCTGATCGAGGTACACGACGTCCAGTCGCCGTTGACCGGGTTGATCGTGCACCGCGCGAAGGTCGCCCGCGGCGAGGTCGTCACCGGTGCCGCGGCGCACGCTGCCGTCGACATCGAACGCCGCCGCGCGATCTCGCGTGCGCACACCGCCACGCACATGGTGCACAAGGCTTTCCGCGAGGCCCTCGGCGAGAGCGCCGCGCAGGCCGGTTCGGAGAACGCGCCGGGGCGGTTCCGCTTCGACTTCACCTCGTCGGGTCCCGTGCCCCCGGCCGTGCTTGCCGAGGCGGAGGAACGCGTCAACGCGCTGCTGCTCGCCGACCTCGCGGTGACCGCCGAGGTGATGCCGATCGCCGAGGCGCGCTCGATGGGCGCGATGGCGCTGTTCGGCGAGAAGTACGGCACCGAGGTGCGTGTCGTCTCCGTCGGCGACTGGGCGCGCGAGCTGTGCGGTGGCACGCACGCCGGCCGTTCCGGCCAGCTCGGCGTCGTCAAGCTGCTGGGGGAGTCGTCGATCGGTTCCGGCGTACGTCGGGTCGAGGCGCTCGTCGGCGCGGACGCGTACCGCTTCCTCGCCCGCGAGCACGTGCTCGTCGCGCAGCTGTCCGAGGCACTGAAGGCGCGGCCCGAGGAGCTGCCCGACCGGGTCGCCGGCATCGTCGAGCGGCTGCGGGTCGCGGAGAAGGAGCTCGAGCGCGTCCGTGTCCAGCAGGTGCTGGCCGCGGCGGGCGAGCTCGCGGCGAACCCGATCGACGTGTTCGGCGTCGCGTACGTCGGCACGGTCGTCGAGGGTGCCGGCGGCAACGACCTGCGCAAGCTCGCGCTCGACATCCGCGGCCGGATGGCGAACGACCGCCCCGCAGTCGTGACCGTCGTCGGCACCGCGAACGACCGCCCGTCGGTCGTCATCGCGCTGAACGACCAGGCCCAGGCCTGGCGGCTGTCCGCCGGCGACCTGGTCAAGGTCGCGGCCGGCACGCTCGGCGGTAGCGGCGGCGGCAAGGCCGACGTGGCGCAGGGCGGCGGCACCGATCCGAGCAAGGCGGCCGACGCCGTCCGCGAGGTCGAGTCGGCCATCGGTGCCAAGGTGACGAGCGGCTAGGCCGTGTCTGACAAAGAGCGTCGGCTAGCGCGCGCAGCGCGCCTGCGCGCGGCGCATCCGCGCCCGGCTGGGCGTGGTACAGGAGGAATTCATATTCGTAATATGGGTGACGAACTGAACCGCGGTCAGGCGGGATGCGGGGTGTCGCGCGCACGGCGATATTTGGCAGACAGGGCCTAGGGTGCGTACAGGCGTACGCTTGGCCGTCGATGTCGGCACGGTCCGGATCGGGGTCGCACGGAGCGATCCGTCCGGGTTCCTCGCGGTTCCGGTCGAAACGGTGCGCCGCGGCGACGGTGACCTCGAACGGCTGGCCACTTTGGCCGCGGAGTACGAGATCCTCGAGGTCGTCGTCGGCCTGCCGCTCTCGCTCTCGGGGAAGGAAGGGCCGTCGGCGCAGGCCGCGAGGGACTTCGCCGGTGCCCTCGCCGGGCGTGTCGCTCCCATCCCGGTGCGGCTCGTTGACGAGAGACTGTCGTCGGTGAGTGCCCAGCAGGCCTTCCACGCGAGTGGTGTGGACACGCGCGGGGCCCGTGGCCGGCTTGACCAGGCCGCCGCCGTGGTTATTCTGCAGAGCGCCCTCGACGCAGAACGGAGCACCGGGAATCCGGCCGGCGAGGTCGTACCAGGGGGCACAGAATCACAAGATAAAGGGACGAACGTGACCGGACCGAAGCGGTGAGCGAAGCTCCCGAGCAGGGTTCGGCGCGCCACCGGGCGACCAGCCCGGGACGCCGGCGCGCGACTCCTCCACCGCCGCAGGACGACGAGCTGAACCTGTTCGGCGACGGCGGCCAGTACGGCGAAGACCCCGTGCCTCGCTACCAGTCCGACGCGCTCGGGGAGTACCTCGCCGAGGAGCTCGAGGCGGGCCAGCCGGTTCAGGAGTCGGACTACTTCCGTACGAACGATCGGCGCTCACCTCGTACCGAGGACGTCGCCGGCTACCTCGCCTCGGACGACCCCGGCTACCCGAGCGGTCCCGCCGAGCCCCACCACGATCCCTATCGTGACTCGTACCGCGACCCGCTGACCGACCCGTTGGCGCAGCCCGCGCACGACCCGCTCAGCGAGCCGCACGACCCGCTGACCGATCCGCTCGCGGACCCGCGCGCGGGCCAGGGCAACTACGCGGACGAGTCCCTGTACCGCCCGGCGGCCTCGGACCCGACACCCGAGCCCGAGCGCACCTGGCGGCCGGACCCCGAGCCGGAGCCGCAGGCTCCGCCGCCTCCCGCGCCGCTCCCGCCGGCCGAGGACCAGTACGCCGCACGCCGCGCGATCCCTCGCGACGACGAGCCGATCAGCCTGTTCGGCGAGGAGCAGCACCTCCCGCCACCGGCCCCGCCGGCACAGCCGGCCCAGCCGGTCCAGCCGCGCAGCCGCGCAGCGACCCCGGGCGGCGGCGACCACGACCCGAAGGTGCAGGCGGAGGACGCCGGCCTCGGCGACCTCGGCTTCCGGAGCAGCGGCCGCGTACGGCATCGCCGGTTCCGCGGCTGCCTCGCCGTCCTGATCGCGCTCGCCGTCCTCGGCGGTGGCATCGGGTTCGCCGTCCTCAAGGGCCAGAGCTTCCTCGTCGGCAAGTTGACCACGCCCGACTACAGCGGTGCGGGGACCGGCAAGGTCACGATCGAGGTGAAGGCCGGCGAGACCTCGACCAAGATCGGTGCGACGCTCGAGAACAAGGACGTGGTGAAGAGCGCCAAGGCGTTCACGACCGCGGCGAAGTCCGACCAGCGGTCGCGGTCGATCCAGCCCGGCTTCTACAACCTGCGCTCGCAGATGAGCGCCGCGGCCGCGCTCGCGCTGCTGCTCGACCCGAAGTCGCGCGTCCTGGAACGAGTGACGATCGCCGAGGGACTGCGGCTCAAGGTCATCCTGGACACGCTGTCCAAGCAGACCAAGCTCCCGCGAGCGGACTTCGACGCGGCGTTGAAGAACCCGGCGGGGCTGGGCATGCCCGCGTACGCGAAGAAGCCCGAGGGCTTCCTGTACCCGGCCACCTACGACATCGATCCGGGGACGACGGCGGAGAGCCTGCTGACCCAGATGGTGACCCGCTACAACGAGGAGGCCGACCAACTCGGGCTCGTCGACGGCGCCAAGGGCGTCGGCAGGTCGCCGCTGCAGGTGATGACGATCGCCAGCCTGGTCCAGGCCGAAGCACGCCGCCCGGAGGACTTCGGCAAGGTGGCGCGCGTCATCTACAACCGGCTCGCCAAGGGACAGAAGCTGCAGTTCGACTCGACCGTGCACTACGCGGTCGGCAAGTTCGACAAGGTGTCCAGCACGGCGAAGGACCGGGCCAGCACGAACCCGTACAACACCTACAAGTACGTCGGCCTGCCGCCCGGTCCGATCAACGCGCCTGGTGAGGACGCGCTGATCGCGGCACTCGAACCCACCGCTGGCGACTGGTTGTTCTTCGTCACGACCAACCCGGACACGGGGGAGACGAAGTTCGCCACGACCGGGGAGCAGTTCGAGGTGTACGCGCAGGAGTTCCAGCAATGGTGCCGAGACAACAGCGGGCGATGCTGAGCTCCACGCAGCATCACTGCGCTGTCCTGGGCAAGCCGATCGCGCACTCGTTGTCGCCCGTGCTGCATCGCACGGCGTACGCGGAGCTCGGGCTGGACTGGACGTACTCGGTGCACGAGGTGGACGAGGCCGGGCTCGCCGCGTTCGTCGACGGGGTGGACGCCTCGTGGCGCGGGCTGTCGCTGACGATGCCGTTGAAGCGCGCGGCGATCCCGTTGTGCGACGAGGTGGACGAGGTCGCGCGTACGGTCACCGCGGTCAACACGCTGCTGCTCGACGAGAACGGCCGGCGGCGCGGTACCAACACCGACGTCCCGGGCATGGTGGCGGCGTTGCGCGAACGCGGTGTCGACGCGGTCGAGTCCGCGCTGCTGTTGGGCGTCGGTGCGACGGCCTGCTCCGCGGTCGCCGCGCTCGCGTCGCTTGGCGCCAGGACGGTGATGGCGGTCGCGCGGAACGCCGCGACCGCGGGCGAGCTGCGGGCGGTCGCGGAACGCTGCGGCGTCGAGGTCGCGCTTGTGTCGTTCGACGACCTCGGCTCGCTCGACGCCGCGGACGTCGCCGTGTCGACCGTTCCCGACGCCGCGTCGGCCGTCGTCGCCGACACCGTCGTGAAGCGCGTGGGCACGATCTTCGAGGTGCTGTACGACCCGTGGCCGACGGTGCTCGCGGCAGCGGGGGAGCAGGCCGGCCGGACCGTCGTCGGCGGCTTCGATCTGCTCGTACACCAGGCGGCGTTGCAGGTCGAGCTGATGACGGAACGTACGCCCGCGCCGCTCGCCGCGATGCGTTCCAGCGGTGTCGCGGCGTTGCGAGCAAGATGGGGTAAGTGACGAACGAACGGGGATCCGACCGCAGGACCGTGCTGCGCCTCGCGGCGCTCGCAGGGGTGGCGGTCACGACGGGCTGCGGCACCGGCGGCAACGGCGCGACGCCACTGCCCTCGAAGACACCGAGCATCGCGCGGAACCCGCAGGGTCCGACACCTACGCCGGTGCGGCCCAGCGCCAGCCCACCGACGTTCTCGCCGTCGCCGGTTCCCGCGCCGACGGCGACCGCTCCGCCCACCCCGATCGCGACGGCCCGTGCGACCGCACCCGCGGCGGCGGACTGGAACGCGTTGTCCAAGGGGCTGCGCGGCGACCTGCTGCGTTCCGGCCCGGCGTACGACACCGGCCGCACGCTGTTCAACCCGCGCTACGACAACGTCAAGCCAGCAGCCGTCGTCCGCTGCGCCGAGCCCGCCGACGTCGCCGAGTCGATCGCGTTCGCACGCAGGTTCGGCCTCCCGATCGTCTCGCGCAGCGGCGGTCATTCCTACGTCGGTGCGTCGACGCGGGCGGGCGGGATGGTGCTCGACGTGCGTCCGATGGCCGACATCACCGTCGGGTCGGGCACAGCACGGATCGGCGCCGGCGCACAACTCGAGTCGGTCTACTCCATCCTCGGTGCGCGCGGCCGCGTCGTGCCGGGAGGGACGTGCCCCACAGTCGGCATCGCGGGGCTCGCGCTCGGCGGCGGTGAGGGGCTGGCCACCCGCAAGTTCGGCTTGACGTGCGACGCGATCCAGTCGCTGCAGCTCGTCACCGCGGACGGGAAGATCCGCACGGTCGACGCAAACCACGATCCCGAGCTGTACTGGGCCTGCCGCGGTGGTGGCGGCGGCACGTTCGGCGTGGTGACCGCCTTTCAGATGAAGACGTTCCCGTCGCCGACGTTCTCCTCGTTCCGCGCGACCTGGTCATGGTCCAACGCAGGCGCGGTGCTGCGTGGTTGGCAGAACAGGATGCGCGCGGTCGGCGACAACGTCTGGGCCAACCTGCACCTGCAGACGACGTCGGGCGGGAGCCGGTCCGCGGTGGTGTTCGGCGTGACGTACGACAACGATCCGAACGACCAGCTGGCCAAGCTCGTCGCCGCGGTGGGCAAGGACCCGAGCGGAACGTCGATCAGGCGCAACCGCAAGCTCGGCCCGCTCGGTGGCTCGGACCGGGTGACGTTCTTCGCCGGCAGCGACGTGCTGAAGGCACCGATCCCCGCGGCCGGCATCGACGCCGTGCTCGCGGTCGTCAACCGGGCCGTTGCCGCGAAGCTGCAGGCCGACGCGATCTTCGACCCGCTCGGAGGAGCTGCCGGACGCGTCGGGGCGGACGCGACCGCGTTCCCGTGGCGGTCGGCGTTCGCGACGATCCAGTGGTACGCCGAGCGGGGCCGCACGACCACGGCCGCAGCGGAGAAGTGGGTGAGCGACAGCCATGCCTCGGTGCGCGCGTCGTCGGCCGGCGCGTACGTCAACTACCTCGAGCCGTCGCGACCGGGCGCCCACCCGTACTTCGGGACGCACCTGAAGCGGCTGCGGGCGGTGAAGGCGAAGTACGACCCGGGCAACGTGTTCCGCCCGGGCTACGTACTCTGACCCTCGTGAGTGACGCGACCCCGCTGAGGCTGTTCAACACGTTGGGCCGGCAGGCCGAGGACTTCGCCGTGCCGGCGGGACAGCGCGTGGGCCTGTACTCGTGTGGTCCGACGGTCTACGCCGACCCGCACCTGGGCAACATGCGGCCGTACGTCTTCAGCGACACGCTGCGCCGCGTGCTCGCGTGGAAGGGCTACGACGTCACGCAGGTCGTGAACATCACCGACGTCGGGCACGCGGTCGGCGACGGCGACGAGGGCGAGGACAAGGTCGAGCTCGGCGCGCGGCGCGAAGGGCGCACGGTCCAGGAGGTGACCGCGCACTACACGCAGGTCTACTTCGACGCGATGGCGGCGCTGAACGTGCTGCCCGCGCACGACTACCCGCGCGCCTCGGACTACGTGCCGCAGATGATCGACTTCGCCCGCGAGATCGAGGCGAACGGCTTCACGTACGCGCTGCCGTCGGGGCTGTACTTCGACACGTCGCGCTCGCCGTCGTACGGCGCGCTGGCGTTGCGGCCCGCGGAGGGTGCGCTCGAGGGCGCGCGCGTCGCGGCGGTCGAGGGGAAGCGGAACGCCGCGGACTTCGCCGTGTGGCGTACCGATCCGCCGGACTCGCCGCGCATCATGCGCTGGGACTCGCCGTGGGGACCGGGCGTACCGGGTTGGCACCTGGAGTGCTCGGTGATGAGTATCGCCTTGCTGGGAAGGCATTTCGACATCCACACCGGGGGAGTGGACCACCGCGAGATCCACCACCCGAACGAGATCGCGCAGAGCGAGGCGTACCTGTCCGACGCTAAACCGTGGGTGCCGTTGTGGATGCACAACGAGTTCCTGGTGTCGAACGGACGCAAGATCGCCAAGTCCGGCGGCAAGATGCCGACGTTGGCGGAGTTCGCGACGACGTCGCACCCGTTGGCGTTCCGGTACTTCCTGCTGACCGCGCACTACCGCAGCCAGCTCGACCTGACCGACGCCGGGCTGTCGAGTGCGACGGGTGCGTACCGCCGGCTGCTCGCGCGCGCCGCGCCGCTGCGGCCGCTGCCCTCGGTTCGCACGTTCGAGGAGGGGCGTTCGAAGCTGACCGGTGCGGCGCTGGAGTCGTTGATCGAGCTCGACGCCGCGGTGTCGGACGACCTGCACACCCCGCGTGCGTTGGCGATCCTGCACGGTGCGCTGCGTTCGGACGCGTTGAACGACGCGGACAAGGCGGTGCTCACCGGCGCCGCGGACTTCCTGCTGGGCCTGTCGCTCGACGAGCTCGACGCGGGCGCCGTCGAGGTGACGGAGTCGGCGGCGGAGCTGCCGGTCGTGGAGATCGAACGGTTGGTCGCCGCCCGTACGGCCGCCCGCGCCGCGAAGGACTGGGCCGAGGCCGACCGGCTGCGCGGCCGGCTGACCGAGCTCGGCGTGACCGTGACCGACACCGCGGACGGGCCGGTCTGGCAGCCCGCCTGACGCACAGCGCTGTCGTCGTGGACGACACCTGGCCAGCAGGTCCTTGACGCGGCGTCTACCCCACGTAAAGCGGCAGTTGATCATGTCAACATGATCATTGGCCCATCCCGTTGGACGCTCAGGGGCGTGGCGCGGGTGGTGGGCCGAGGAGGGCGATGGCGGCCTGGACGGAGACGTCCAGGATGTCGGCGGGCCGACCGCCTTCCTCCACGGTCGTCGCGATCAGCTCGCGCAAGCCACCGAGCAGGATCAGCGCCAGGCCGCGGTCCACGCCGTCGGGGCGGATCGCCCGCCACGCGTCGGTCGCGGTCAGCACCTGCACCATCCGTACGAACGCGTCCATCATCTCCCGCTGCAGCGCACGCGCCGGGATGCCCAGCGTGGGGATGTCGCGGATCCAGCTCACCACGATCCACGGCGCCGACTCGGCGTGCTCGATCCATGCCTCGATCGCCTGCCGGACCTGCACGTGCCAGGGCGCGTCGGGGGAGACCGCGGCCTCGATGCCGCGGATCATCGCCACGTTCGCCTCGTTCAGCAACGCGATCAGGCACTCGCCGAGGCTGCCGAAGTGCTCGTAGAACGTCCGCCGCGAGGTCCGGGCACGGCGGACGACGTCGGCCACGGTCGTGTTCCGGTAGCCGATCTCCGCGATCGACTCGCCCAGGCCGTCGAGCAGCCGCTGGCGATAGGGATCGCCGGTCCGCAGGAGCTGCTGGGTCGTCATCGTCGTCACCGTAGTCGAGGTCTTGTGCCGTGCTGGTACATCAGCGTACCGTCCCTGGTACGCGACCGTACCAGGTTGGAGTTGGTCCATGACGACGCTTCCACCCAGTCCGTCCTCGCCGCGCTTCGTGCAGGCGCTCGCGACGCTGACCCAGCCGCATCGCGGCATGCGGAGGATGCGAGAGCGGTACGGCGACGCGTTCACGATCCACCTCCCGCCGTTCGGCGACGCCCCGGTGATCAGCGATCCGGGGGAGATCAGGCAGCTGTTCCAGGCCAGCACCGACGTCGCGGAGACGCTCGAGCCGAACCTCGGCCGCGTGCTCGGCCCGGGGTCGCTGTTCGCGCTGAAGGGCGACGAGCACCGCTCCCAGCGCAAGCTGCTGATCCCGCCGTTCCACGGACGCCGGCTGGCCGCGTTCGAGCAGCTCGTCGAGGACGAGACCGTCCGTGAGCTGGCCACGTGGCCGGAGGGTCGCCCGTTCCCGGTCCTGCCGTCGACCGCGCGGATCACGCTGAACGCAATCCTGCGCGCCGTCTTCGGCGCCGAGGGCGCCGAGCTGGAGGAGCTTCGGGAGCTGCTGCCCCGGATGGTGACGCTCGGCTCGCGGCTGCTCTTCCTCCCGATCCCGCAGGGCGGCGGGCGGTGGAGTCCGTGGGGCCGGTACCGCGCCGCGCGGCAGAAGTACGACGCGATCGTCGACCGGCTCGTCGACAAGGCCGAACGCGACGAGCGCCTCGACGAGCGGAACGACGTGCTCGCGATGATGCTGCAGAGCCGGTACGAGGACGGAACGGCCATGTCCCGACGGGATCTCGCCGACCAGCTGCTCACGCTGCTGGCCGCCGGACACGAGACGACCGCGACCACCCTCGCCTGGCTGGTGGAGCGGCTCCGCAGGCACCCGAACGTTCTGCACGACCTGGTCGTCGAGGTGGACGCCGGCGGCAAGGAGCTGCGCGAGGCGTCGATCATCGAGGTGCAGCGGGTCCGGCCGGTCATCGACATCGTCGGCCGGCATATCAAGTCCGATATACAGCTTGGCCGCTGGACGGTGCCTAAGGGACGCAACGTGCTGGTCAGCATCGACCTGATCCACGACGACCCGGCGGTGTTCCCGAACCCGCGCGCGTTCGACCCGTCCCGGTTCCTCGGGACGAAGCCGGACCTGCACCATTGGATCCCGTTCGGCGGAGGCATCCGGCGCTGCCTCGGCGCCGCGTTCGCGTCGATGGAGCTGAACGTGGTGCTGCGGACGACGCTGCGCGATTTCACGCTCGTACCGACGAGCGACCCGGACGAACGCTGGCGCTCCCGCGGCGTCGCCAACGCTCCGGCGAAGGGCGGCATCGCGGTCGTGCACCGCCGAGCGATCCGCGTCCTGCCTGCCGCGGCCGGGGCGACGACGGGAGCACGGTCGTGAGCGAGAAGGAGGTCGAGGTCGGGCGCGGCATCACGTTGGCGTACGACGAGCTCGGCGACGCCGGCGGCGAGCCGCTGCTGCTGGTCGCTGGGCTGGGGCAGCAGCTGTACAGCTGGCCCGAGCCGTTCTGCGTCTCGCTCGCCGACCGCGGCTACCGGGTGATCCGGTTCGACAACCGCGACGCCGGCCGGTCGACGCACCTGCGGTTCCGGCCGCCGAGCTTCGGCGCGATGATGATGCGGCGTTGGCCGAACGGGCAGTACGACCTCAGTGACATGGCGGCCGATACCGTCGGGCTGCTCGACCAGCTCGGCGTGGCCGACGCGCATCTCACCGGCATCTCGATGGGCGGCATGATCGCGCAGACCGTTGCCGCGCGGTATCCGCGGCGCGTGCGGACATTGACGTCGATCATGTCGACGACGGGTGCGCGCCGGATCGGGCGGCCGGCGCTGTCGACGTGGCGGCTGATGCGCGGCCGGGCGCGTTCGCGGGAGGAGGCCGAGGCACGAGCCGTACGCCTGTTTCGGCATATCGGATCGCACGGCTTCCCGTTCAACGAGGCGTACGTTCGGGAGGCGACCGGCCGCGCGTGGGACCGCGACCCGTCGTCGGCCGGAGTGGGCCGCCAGCTGGGCGCGATCTTCCGTTCCGGCGACCGGACCGCGATGCTCGGTGAGGTGACCGCGCCGACGTTGGTGATCCACGGCGACCGCGACCGGATGGTCAACCCGACCGGCGGTGCGGCCACGGCTCGCGCGATCGCCGGCGCGCGGCTGGAGACGATCCGCGGCATGGGCCACGACCTTCCGCAGGCCGCGTGGCCGAAGCTGCTCGAGCTCATCGACGACCATGCCAGGAGGAAGAGCGATGCCACCACCTAGCAGGTCTAGCATCACCGGCCGCCCGGTCATGATCACCGGCGCGGCGTCGGGCATCGGTCGGGCGCTGGCGCGGCGGCTGTCCCGGTTCGGTGCGCCGGTCGCCATCGCGGACGTCGACGAGGCGGGGCTGAAGGAGACCGCCGCGTCGTTGGGCGGCATGGTGTTGACCCGGGTGCTGGACGTCCGTGACGCGGACGACGTTCATCGCTTCGCCGGCGAGGTCCGGGGCTGGCTGCCGGCACCGCTCGCTGCCGTCTTCAACAACGCGGGCGTCGCCGTCACGTCGACCCTGCTCGAGGCCGATCCGGACGACGACGAGTGGCTGTGGAACATCAACTTCCACGGCGTCGTGAACGGGACCCGCGCGTTCCTCCCGTTGCTCGTCGAGCAGAACGAGGGCGCGATCGTCAACACGTCGAGCGTCTACGGCCTGGTCGGCGTGCCGTACCAGACCGCTTACTGCGCTGCGAAGTTCGCGGTCCGCGGCTTCACCGATTCGCTGCGACAAGAGCTGCGGCGTACCGGCGTCCGTGCCGTCGCGATCCATCCCGGCGGCATCACCACGAACATCGCCCGCAACGCGCGCGTCCGCAAGGACCCGACCGGGCTGGGCCGGACGAAGGACCAGCTGGCGGCGGAGTTCGAGGCTGTGACAATGACCTCGCCGGACAAGGCCGCCGAGATCATCCACCGCGGCATGGAACGCGGCAAGGCGCGCATCCTGGTCGGGCCGGACGCGTACCTGATCGACGCGCTCGCCCGCCTCACCCCGACGCACTCCTACCAGGCGATCATGGCCGTGCAGAAGCGGCTGTGGGCCATGAGGAGATCGGGCCGGTGACCCACTTCGACGTGGTGATCGTCGGCGCTGGGCTGTCCGGCGTCGGAGCGGCGCACCAGCTGCAGGCGGCGTTCCCGCGGCGTACGTACGCGATCCTCGAGGCGCGCGACGTCATCGGTGGCACCTGGGACCTGTTCCGCTACCCGGGCGTGCGGTCCGACTCCGACATGAACACGCTCGGGTACCGCTTCCGCCCGTGGACCGACGCCAAGTCGATCGCCGACGGCCCGTCGATCCTGCAGTACGTCCGCGACACCGCGCACGAGGCCGGCGTCGACCGGCACATCTGGTTTGGCCACCGGGTCGTCCGCGCGTCCTGGTCGACGGCCTCCGCGCGGTGGACGATCGAGGCCGAGCACGACGGCGCACCGGTGGTCATCACGGCCTCGCTGTTGTACCTGTGCAGCGGCTACTACCACTACGACCGCGGCCACCAGCCGCCGTTCCCCGGCATCGATCGCTTCGGCGGCACGGTCGTGCATCCGCAGCACTGGCCGGAGGACCTGGACTACACCGACAAGCGGGTCGTGGTGATCGGCAGCGGCGCGACGGCGGTCACGCTGGTGCCGGCGATGGCGGACCGCGCCACGCACGTGACGATGCTGCAGCGGTCGCCGTCGTACGTCTCGACGCTGCCGCGGGAGGACGCGCTCGCGATCAAGCTGCGCCGCTGGCTCGGCGCGCGGCGTGCGTACTTCTTCGTCCGCTGGAAGAACGTGTTGATCAGCACGTTCTTCTACCAGCTGGCCCGGCGGCGGCCGGAGCGTGTGAAGGCGCTGCTCCGCGAGGCCGCGGTGAAGCAGCTGCCAGCGGGCTTCGATGTCGACACGCACTTCAAGCCGCGCTACAACCCGTGGGACCAGCGGCTGTGCTTCGTACCGGACGGCGACCTGTTCCGCGCCGTTCGCCGTGGTCGTGCCTCGGTGGTCACCGACGTGATCGACGAGTTCACGCCGTCGGGTCTTCGGCTGGCTTCGGGTGCGGAGCTGGACGCGGACATCGTGGTGACGGCGACCGGGCTGCGGTTGTTGCCGTTCGGTGGCATCGAGCTGGTGGTCGACGGTCGGGCCGTGGAGCTGCCGAAGACGATGGCGTACAAGGGCATGATGCTCAGCGACGTGCCGAACTTCGTGTTCACGATCGGCTACACGAACGCGTCGTGGACGTTGAAGGCCGACCTGGTGACGGAGTACACGATCAGGTTGCTGCGGCAGTTGGACGCGCGTGGGTTCGACCAGTTCGTGCCGAGCCTCGACGACCCGACCGTGACCGAGCGGCCGTTGCTGGACTTCCAGGCGGGGTACGTGCTGCGGTCGATCGACGCGTTCCCGCGGTCGGGGTCGCGGGCTCCGTGGCGGTTGGGGATGAGCTACGCGCAGGACCTGCTCGCCCTGCGCCACGGGCGCATCGAGGACGGCGCGATGCGCTTCTCTCGCCGACCCGCGGTCAGCTCGGCGGTGCCCTCCCCGTAGCCCGTCCCGGTTGTCCACAAGCGCTCGGGCCGTGGTGGGCGAGATCGCATAGGCTCGCTGCCCGTGACGGTCGGGATGGTCCTTCTCGTCGGCTGCGTGCTCGCCGGCGGGATGGCTGGTGCCCTGATCCCGAGCTGGATCGCGCGGCTGCCCGAGCCCGACCTGCCCGACGGCGAGACCAAGGTCCCGTACACCCAGCTCGCCGCCTGGCCCCACCTGCACCTTGTCGCGATCCTGTGCACAGCGTTCGGCGCCACGTTCCTGGTCTGGCGACTTGGCCTCGACCCCGCCCTGCCGGCCGTCCTCTACACGGTGGTCGTCGGCGTGCTGGTCTCGTACGTCGACATCCGGGTCAAGCTGATCCCGAACGCCATCGTCCTCCCGTCGTACCCCGTCGTCGCCGTCCTCCTGCTGGTTGCCGCGCTCGCCTCCGGCCGCTGGGACCGCCTGCTCTGGGCCGCGCTCGGCGGCGCCGCGCTGTGGGGGTTCTTCGCGCTGCTCGAGCTGATCTACCCGGCCGGCCTCGGCTTCGGCGACGTGAAGCTCGCCGGCCTGCTCGGGCTCACGCTCGGCTGGTACGCGCTCGCCCACCTCGTCGTCGCCACGTTCGGCGCGTTCGTCCTCGGCGGCCTCACCAGCCTGGTGCTGATGGCGGCCAAGCGCGCCGGGCGCAAGACCGCGATCCCGTTCGGCCCGTTCCTCGTCGGCGGCTGGTTCGTCGCGCTGCTCGCCGCGGGCGAGCTCGCCCGCTGGTACCTCAGCTACCGCTGAATGGGAGAATTGACCTCATGCTCCGCTGGCTTACCGCGGGCGAGTCGCACGGCTCGGCCCTCGTCGCGATCCTCGAAGGACTTCCCGCCGGCGTCCAGGTCACCTCGACCGACGTCGCCCACGAACTCGCCCGCCGCCGGCTCGGCCACGGCCGCGGCGCGCGGATGTCGTTCGAACGCGACGACCTCGAGTTCGTCGGCGGCCTGCGGCACGGCGTGACGATGGGCAGCCCGGTCGCGCTGCGCATCGGCAACACCGAGTGGCCGAAGTGGGAGCAGGTCATGGCGCCCGACCCGGTCGACGAAGCTGAGCTCGAGGCGCTCGCCCGCAACGCGCCGCTGACGCGGCCCCGACCGGGCCACGCCGACCTCGCCGGCATGCAGAAGTACGGCTTCGAGGAGGCGCGCCCGATCCTCGAACGCGCCAGCGCCCGCGAGACCGCTGCCCGCGTCGCGCTCGCCGCGGTCGCGCGGCGGTTCCTCGACCAGGTGCTCGGCGCGAAGGTGCTGAGCCACGTCGTGGAGCTGGGGACCGTACGCGCCCCGTACGGCACGCTGCCCGGCCCGGACGACCTCGAACGCGTCGACGCCGACCCGGTCCGTGCGGCCGACCCGGCGACGAGCGAGGCGATGGTCCGCGAGATCGACACGGCGAAGAAGGAGGGCGACACGCTCGGCGGTGTCGTCGAGGTCGTCGTGTACGGACTCCCGCCGGGCCTCGGCAGCCACGTGCACTGGGACCGCCGGCTCGACGCGCGGCTCGCCGGCGCGCTGATGGGAATCCAGGCGATCAAGGGCGTGGAGGTCGGCGACGGCTTCGAGCTGGCCCGGACGCGCGGGTCGGCGGCGCAGGACGAGATGGAGCTGACCCCGGACGGGATCCGGCGGACGTCCGGCCGCTCTGGCGGCACCGAGGGCGGCATGTCGACCGGCGAGGTGCTGCGGGTCCGGGCCGCGATGAAGCCGATCTCCACGGTGCCGCGCGCGCTGCGGACCGTCGACGTCGCGACTGGCGAGGAGGCCCGCGCGCACCACCAGCGGTCGGACGTCTGTGCGGTCCCTGCGGCCGGCGTGGTCGCCGAGGCGATGGTGGCGTTGGTGCTGGCCGACGCGGTGCTGGAGAAGTTCGGTGGCGACTCGGTGGCGGAGACGCGGCGCAACGTCGAGGGCTACCTCGCCAACCTGAGCGTCCGATGAGCCCCCGCGCGGTGGTCGTCGGGCCGCCCGGGTCGGGGAAGACCACGATCGGCTCGTTGCTCGCTTCCCGTTACGAGGTTGAGTTTCGGGACACCGACGCGGATATCGAGGCCTCGGCGGGCGCGTCGATCGCGGACATCTTCGTGACCGACGGCGAGCCGCATTTCCGTTCGCTGGAACGTGCCGCGATCGCTGCTGCTCTGTCGTCGCACTCGGGGGTGCTGTCGCTGGGCGGCGGCTCGGTGCTCGACCCCGCGACGCGTGCGTTGCTTGCCGCGGAGCGGGTGGTGTTTCTCGAGGTGTCGTTGACGGACGCGGCGAAGCGGGTAGGGCTGGACAACTCGCGGCCGCTGCTGTTGGGCAACGTCCGCGGGCGGTTGAAGCAGCTGATGGACGCGCGGCGACCGCTGTACGAGGAGGTCGCCACGGTCGTGGTCGACACGAGCGGCCGGACGCCGGAGGACATCGTCGACGAGATCGTCAAGGCGCTCTCATGACGTCGCGGATCCGCGTCGATGCCGCCGCGCCGTACGACGTGCTCGTCGGACGCGACCTCCTCGGCGAATTGCCCGGCCTGCTTGGGGATTCGACCCGTCGAGTGAGCATCATCTTGCCCGCCGTGGTGAAGCCGTTGGCGATGTCGATCGCGAGCGTGCTCGCTGACCACGGCCTCGAGGTGCACACGCTGTCGGTGGCGGATGCCGAGGATGCGAAGACGGCGAAGGTCGCGGCGCTCTGCTGGTCGCAGCTCGGTGAGCTGGGCTTCACCCGTTCCGACGCGATCATCGGCGTCGGCGGGGGAGCGACGACCGACCTCGCGGGCTTCGTCGCCGCGACCTGGCTGCGGGGCGTCCGCCTGGTCCAGATCCCGACGACCCTGCTCGGCATGGTCGACGCGGCGGTCGGCGGCAAGACCGGCATCAACATCCCCGAGGGCAAGAACCTCGTCGGCGCCTTCCACGAGCCGGCCGGCGTGCTCTGCGATCTCTCGACGCTCGCGACGCTGCCTGCCGACGAGTACGTCGCGGGGCTGGGCGAGGTCGTGAAGTGCGGGTTCATCGCCGACCCGGTGATCCTCGACCTGATCGAGTCCGACCTCGCCGCCGCGGTTCTGCCGGACGGGCCGCTGACGGCCGAGCTGGTCGAGCGTTCGGTCCGGGTGAAGGCGACGGTGGTGTCCGACGACCTCACCGAGTCCTCCGCGCTGCGTGGCGGGGGACCGGGGCGGGAGGTGCTGAACTACGGGCACACGCTCGCGCACGCCATCGAACGCGTCGAGCAGTTCCGCTGGCGGCACGGGCGCGCGGTCGCGGTGGGCATGGTATTCGTGGCCGAGCTGGCCCGGCTGGCCGGCCGCCTCGACGACGGTACGGCGGACCGGCACCGCATGGTGCTCTCCGCGCTGGGCTTGCCGACCACGTACGACGGCGACTTCGACGCCCTGCTCGCGGGGATGCGCGTGGACAAGAAGACCCGCGGCGACCTGCTCCGCTTCATCGTGCTGGACGGCCTCGCCAAGCCCGCCTTGCTGGAGGGGCCGTCGGACGAGCTATTGCGCGCCGCGTACTTCCGCCTGAATGCCGACTGACTACCCAGCCACCACGCTCGGCGGGTTCGGCTTCCGGGGTCCGAGGACGAGCCCTCCGGCCGAAGGCCGCCGTCTGTTCGCCGCAGGGCCACCCGAAGCCGCCGAGCACCGCGACCCGAAGCCGCTAGGCCGCCCGCGGCCGACGCGTGCGAGCGGTCGCCATGAGCTACAGCGCTTTGACGAACTTCTGCGCGTCCGCGATGCCCATGCCGGTCTCGTCGCAGACCAGCCGGATCGCCTGCACTTCCTGACCGTCGGCCATCAGCTTGCGGGCCCGATCAGCGAGGTCCGGCCGGTGCAGCCGTTCCGCGATGATCTCGCCCTGGACGAGCGGCGCCGGGCGGTGGCCGGCTTCGATCGCGTCGACCAGGTCCTTCGCGTCCTTCAGGCCCAGCCCGGTGACCTCGCGCAGCTCCTTGACCGCCTGGATCTTCCGGCCCGCCGTACACAGCTCGGTGATCCGGGCCACCAGGCCAGGACTGAGCGGCTGCCGCATCAGGGCTTCGCGCCGCGGGTCGGGGCCGGTGGGTACCTCGGCACGGGCGCGGTTCGAGGCCCGGACGCCGATGAGCACCAGGATCACGACCGCCGCCACGGCGAGGACGATCAGGACATCGGTCACGCGCTGAGCGTAGCTGGCCCTAATCTGTACGCGTGCGAGTCCTCGTTCTGAACGGTCCCAATCTCAACCGGCTCGGTGTCCGCGAGCCGGACGTCTACGGGCACGAGACGTTCGCCGACCTGGCCGCCGAGTGCGCCAAGGTCGGTGCCGAGCTCGGGCTGGAGGTCGACGTTCGCCAGACGAACGACGAGGCCGAGCTGATCCAGTGGCTACACGAGGCAGCTGACCTGGAGACTCCGGTCGCGCTCAACCCGGCGGCGTTCACGCACTACTCCTACGCCCTGCGCGACGCCTGCGCGATGCTGACCGCGCCGCTGATCGAGGTGCACCTGTCCAACCCCGCCGCGCGCGAGGAGTTCCGGCACACCAGCGTCGTCGCCGGAGTGGCGACGGGAACGATCGCCGGCTTCGGCTTCGACTCCTACCGCCTGGCGCTGCGCGCGATCGCGGGACTTACGGCGCCTCGATAGCGAGCACGTACCGGCTCGCCGGGTAGAGCTCCATCCCGGTCTCCTCGCGGAGCACGTCGATCGCCTCGACGGTCTTGCCGGTCTTGCGCAGGACCTCGACCCGGGCGTGCAGCTCGGGCGACACCTTGATGTCGTTCGGGTCCACCAGCGTCGGCGGCGTCGGCACCGGGGGAGGCGGTGTCGCCGGAACGGGCGGCTGGGACGTCGGGAACGTCTGCGACGCCCACCACTGCGGCGGCGGCGCCTGGTGCGTGGTCGGGTGACCCGGCTGCGCCCACGCCGGCGGCGGCGGCTGCTGCTGCTGCTGAGTCGCCTGCGGTTGCGGGGCTGGTTGCGGTTGCTGGGGTCGCGGGGGTTGCTGCCTCTGCTGCAGCGTCTGGGCCGCGGTCTCCCCTTGCCCCACCGCCTGCTGCTCCTGCTTCCTCTTGGCGTAGATGCCGAGCAGGACCAGCGCGACCGGAACGACGAGCCCGAGCATCGAGGGATTGGCGACTGCCAGCACGACGACCACGACTCCGGTGGCGACGATCGCCGCCGCGAGATTGGACTGGGGCGGCTTCGGCATGGCGGCAGCTTACTGAGCTTGTCCACAGGCGACCCGGACCCGACTTGCCATGCGTGCCGTGTCGCGTGAGGGTGGAGCACGTGCCGACCGCTACCCAAGCCGCCCACGCCGCCCGCCGCGACGCGCTCCGCGCGACGTTCGCCGCCCGCGACGTTCCGGCTGCCCTCATCACCCGGCTGCTGAACGTCCGGTACCTCACCGGCTTCACCGGTTCGAACGGGCTGCTGCTCGTCCGTGCCGACGGTGCCGACGTGCTCGTCACCGACGGCCGCTACCGCGACCAGGCGGCCGCCCAGACCGAGGGCGTCGAGATCGTCATCGAGCGCCCGCTGCTCGGCCCGGTCGACGGGTGGCTGACCGCGGGCAACATCGGCCGGCTCGGCGTCGAGACCCACGTCCTGACCCTCGACGAACGAGCGGCGCTGCCGGCCGAAGTCGAGACGGTCTCGCTCGACCGCGCCGTGGAGAAGCTCCGCTACACCAAGGACGAGACCGAGCTCGACCTGATCCGTACGGCCTGCGCGATGTCGGCCCGCGCGCTGGAGGGGCTGTTCGAGACCAGGCTGGGCGGCCGTACCGAACGAGAGATCGCCCGCGACCTGGAGAGCCGGATGTACGCCGAGGGGGCCGAGGCGCTCGCGTTCGACACGATCGTGGCGAGCGGGCCCAACTCGGCGATCCCGCACCACTCGCCGACCGACCGGGTGGTCGAGCGCGGCGACTTCCTCAAGATCGACTTCGGCGCCCGGCACACCGGCTACCACGCCGACTGCACCCGGACCGTGGTCGTCGGCGCGGCGCCTGCGGCCTGGCAGCAGGAGTTGCACGACCTCGTTCGTACCGCCCAGCAGGCCGGCCGGGAGGCGCTGAAGCCCGGCGCCGAGCTGTCGGCCGTCGACGCCGCGGCCCGCGACCTGATCACGGCGGCCGGTCACGGCGGCGAGTTCACGCACGGTCTCGGGCACGGGGTGGGCCTGGAGATCCACGAGGACCCGTTCTTCGCCGCGAACGCAACGGGTACGCTTGCTGATCGCACTCCTGTCACCGTCGAGCCGGGTATCTACCTCCCGGGGCGCGGCGGGGTCCGCATCGAGGACACGCTCGTGGTCCGCGATGGCGAGCCGGAGCTGCTCACACCGACGACGAAGGATCTCGTCGTCCTGGACTAGCGAAAGAAAAGAAAACGTGGCGACGACGAACGACCTGAAGAACGGCATGGTGCTGAACCTCGACGGCCAGTTGTGGAGCGTCACGTGGTTCCAGCACCACAAGCCCGGCAAGGGCGGCGCCGTCGTGCGGACGAAGCTGAAGAACGTGCTGTCGGGCAAGGTGGTCGACAAGACGTTCAACGCCGACGTGAAGGTCGAGGTGGCCAACGTCGACAAGCGCGAGATGACCTACCTCTACAACGACGGCCAGTCCTACGTGTTCATGGACGGCTCGACGTTCGAGCAGCTGCCCGTGCCGCCGGAGACCGTCGGCGAGGCGTCGCACTTCATGCTCGAGAACCAGACCGCCACGGTCGCGGTGCACGAGGGCAACCCGCTCTACATCGAGCTGCCGGCCTCGGTCGAGCTCACTGTCGAGTACACCGAGCCCGGCCTGCAGGGCGACCGTTCGACCGGTGGCACCAAGCCGGCGCGGCTGGAGACCGGCTACGAGATCCAGGTCCCGCTGTTCCTCACCACCGGCGAGAAGGTCAAGGTCGACACCCGCTCCGGCGACTACCTCGGCCGGGTCTGACTTGCCCGCTAGGTCGAAGGCGCGGAAGCGAGCACTGGACCTGCTGTACGAGTCCGAAGCACGCGGGCTTCCGCCGGTCGAGCTCCTGGCGGAGCGGCTCTCCGAAGCCGACCCGCCCGTCCCGGAGTACGCGGTCACGCTCGTCGAGGGCGTCGACGCGCACGTCGGCCGGATCGACGAGCTGCTCGCGGAGCATGCCGTCGGCTGGACCCTGGACCGGATGCCAGCCGTCGACCGCAACATCCTCCGCCTCGGCGCGTACGAGCTCCTCTACGCGTCGGACATCCCGGACCCGGTCGCGATAGCCGAAGCCGTCGAGCTCGCCCGCGACCTCTCGACCGACGAGTCGCCCGCCTTCATCAACGGCCTACTCGCCCGCCTGATGGAGCTCAAACCCACCCTCACGGTCTGACGCAGTTTTCATGAAGGGCACCTTCATTCGAACCTATTGAATGAAGGTGCCCTTCATTCAAAACGGGGGAACGGACGGCCCCGGCTTCATCTGAGCCACAAGAAGCCCGGGGCCAACAAGCGACCGCAACACGGCAGCAGACCGGAACCGCAAGCAGGCCTGGCCCGGGCACCCGTTCCCGGGGGAGGGGGCGGCGCGTTAGAAACTGGTGGCCGGTCCGGGGCGAGTCAAGGGTCGCAAAGCGATCGCGAAGCGACGTCGTTTGCTCCTGCGCGAAGCGCCCGTCCAAACGGCGCCCTTGACGCGCCCCGGACCGGCCACCACACTCGACCGCCGCAACAGCCCACGGACAGCACCAACCAAGGACAGCTGCGCAGAGAACAATCGAGCCCACCCGCCAAGAACAGCAACAATCCGCTGACAGAGAGCCATCGAGCCATCGACGACGGCCAACTGACGGATGAGAAGCAGCTGGTCCGATAGGGGATTGGCGACGGATGGTCGAGGGCCGACCGATGGGGCATCGGCCGAGCGGTGGCGGGGGAGGGCCGACCGGCCGACGGGCAAGGGACTGGCAGACCGATGGTCGAGCGGTGGTGAGGGTCGAGGGATGGCCGGCCAAAGAGGCGGCGACCTCGATCACGCCAGCATCGTTCTGCCGCGACCCCCTTGGATGAAGGGCACCTTCATCCAACAAGCCCGCGCGTCCCAGCGGGACCGTGAAACGTGCCCAGTCGGTCTGGGTCGGGGGCACCCGAGTCCCATAGTTTCGGACCAGGGTGCCCCCGACCCAACCACCCCCGCCCCAAACGAGCGCCACGGGCAACCTCGACAACAGCCAACCCCCATGCATTGGATGAAGGGCACCGTCATCCAACCCTTGAGGCAGAGCCCCCCACACGACCTCCACCCGCCCCGTGATCATGAACGTGATCATGAAGGCAAACCCGGCGTATACGACCAGTTCGGCTTCATGATCACGTTCATGATCACGGGCTTAGACGGCACCAAAGCGGATCCTCCCTCACAGGGACGACAGCTTGATCGCCTTCGCCATCGCGTGAGCTCCGGCGTCGCTCGGGTGCAGGTGGTCGCCGGAGTCGTACGCCGGCAGCAGCGCGTCGAGGTTGGTCGGATCGCGCAGCACCTGGTCGAAGTCGACGACCGCGTCGTACATCCCGCTCGTCCGGACCCAGTGGTTGAACGAGTCCCGGACCGCCTCGTGCTCGACCGTGTCGTACATCGGCGTGCCCTTCATCGGCAGGATCGTCGTGCCGATGACCTCGATCCCGCGTGCGTGCGCCGCCCGGATCAGCGAGCGATGCGCGGCGATGAGCGCCCGCGCGGTCGCGACCGGCGGCTGGGCGCACCCGAGGTCCAAGCCGCCCGTGCCGATGTCGTTGATGCCGATGTGGACGACCACCGTCCGCACGTCCGGTTGCGCGAGCACGTCCCGGCCGAACCGGGTGCGGGCCGAGTCGGCGAAGCAGGGCACGTCGGTGAGCAGCAGGTCGCCGGAGATGCCGGCGTTCGCGACCGCGAGCTTGTGGCGCTGGGGCGAACGGGCGATGCGTTCGGCGAGCTCGTCCGGATACCGGTTGTCGGCGCCGCTCGTCGTGCCGTACCCGTCGGTGATGGAGTCGCCGAGCAGCACGACCGTTCCATGTTGCCGCGCGGCCAGAACGTCAACGCCAGTGAGGAAGTACGTCGAGTTCGTCGTCTCGGTGAACGCACCGCCGCCGGCGTCGAAGCGGTGGTCGCCATTCGCGCGATAGGTCGGGGCGAGCCCGAGCTCGTGGAACGTCGCTGGTCCGCTCGGCTCGCGGAGGTAGAGCGTGACCGTGAGCTTGTCCAGCGCCTTCACGGGCAGCAGCGCTGGGTCCGACGCGGTTTCGCGACCCTGGGCGATGGTGGTCGCCGGACGCCCGCCGAACGTGAGGCGGCGGAGCGATCGCTTGTCGACCGTCGCGCCCTGGTCGGTACGAGCGATAGTGGCGCCGGCGACTTCGAGCGGCTTGCTGCCGTACGCGTTGCTCAGCCGGATCCGTACCAGCGGCCCGGTCGCCGTGACGCGGACGACCTGGCGAACGGAGTGGTTGGCGAAGCCCTCGACCGACCAGTTCGGCCCCTCGAAGCCGGCGAACGCGGGCTGCTGTGAGGCCGTCCACGCCGTCGTCCACCCGTACGCCTCGGCGGGCAACGCCGTAGCGCCAACGAGCAGGACCGCGGCCGCCGCGGCGAGGGCGAGGCGCCTCATGCCGCCAACCAGATCGGCTGCCAGTTCTCCAGCTCGTGGTACCGCCGCAGCTCGGCAATCCCGGCGAGCGTGCCGCCCCAGGCGCCGTACGGGGTCCGGGGCGTGCCGAAACCGCTCTGGACGAACGTCAGCCGCGTCTCGCCTTCGGAGCCGTCCAGCTCCCAGGTCGAGATGCCGTTCGGGCCCCAGTCGACCGACATCCGCCGGTTCGGCTCGAGGTCGACGATCTTCGCCGGCTGTGGGTTGTCGAAACCACCCATCGCGAACCGGCCGCCGACCTCGGGCTCGATGCCGATCGGGAAGCCGAACCACTCGCTCGCCTTCTTGTCGTCGATCAGCGAGTCGTACACCTCGGCGACCGGCGCGTGGATCGTGATCTCCTGGCGGAGCACGGGCGTGGTGAAGTCGATCCTCGCGGTGATCGTTCGCCCGGCGACGTAGTCCGCGAGGTTGGCGAGGGCGAGCACCCAGTACGTGTAGAGCACGCCGATGACGCTCGTCTCCGCCATGGCCTCCTGGGTGTCGACGTGCGTCTGGGTGAGCGTGACGATCGTCTTGTCGCTTGCCTGTTCGGCGAGGGTGATCTCGGTGGTGGTCTCGGTGCCGTCGAGCAGCCAGGTGAACCGGATGCTGGTGTCGTCGGCATGGACCAGCGTCTGATGAGGCGCGTCGCCTTCGGGGGTGTAGCGGCCCCAGAACTCCAAGCGGTGGGGGAGTTCGACCTCGGCGTGCTCGGCGAGCCAGGTCTCGAGTGCTTGCTTGGTGGTGAGCGCGTCTCGTACCACCTTGATCGGCGCGTCCAACCTGGCGCGGATCGTCATCGGTTCAGTCATGGGGGCGTTCTCCCTTGGGGTAGCAGGCGAGGGCGAGCTTGAAGGCGTCGCCCTCGGCTCCGCCGTAGCGGGTGAAGAGGGCTTGCAGCATGGTCTGCAGGTCGTCAAGGAACTGTTGACGCTCCTCGGGCGGGATCCTGAGGTGCCCGGCGATGCCGATCGAGGGCAGCTCCTGGTCGCGATCCAGGGCGCCGACGTCGGCGTGGACCTCTTCGGTGAGGTCGAGGAGGTAGTCGAGGCTGGTGGCATCTTGGCTGTGCCGGTCGCCGCCGAGGCGTCCGACGAGGCGTGGCGAGAGCCAGTACGAACGCGCGGTGGCCTGGTAGATGCCCTCGTGAATCGCGCGCACCTTCCGTTCGGCCACCTGCTCGACGAGGCCAGCGTCGACCAGCCGTTTGACGTGGTAGTAGACGCGCTGAGGGCTTTGGCCGAGTCGCTCCGCGACCTCATTGCACGTCCGCGGCTCAGCCAGCTGCCGCAGCACCTCGATGCGCTGCGGCTTGAGCAGGGTCTCGGCCTGCTCGATCCGATCTAGATACAGGACGTCTCTCATGGCAAGAACGAGTTTGTTTATAAAACTCGATTTTGTCAATGGTCCAGTCGGAGGTGAACCTTGCGGCCGGTCGTCGTGAACGCCGCGAACCCCAGGCGCTCGTAGAGTCGGCGGGCGGGGTTGACGTCGATGACCTCGAGCACCACGGGCTTGGATCGTTCCGCCGCGACCACGGCCAGACGTCGGAGGAGCATCGTTCCGATCCCCGCGCCCTGCAGGTCCGGCCGAACCTCGATCCGCCCGACGTAGAGGTCGTGCTCTCGCCAGGTCCAGTCGACGACCGCGACCAGCTCGTCGTCACGGAGGACGACCTGCGGGTCGCCGCGTTCCAGCCACTCGTGGTGCATGGCGAGCTGAACTTCGTCGATCCAAGGTCCGTAGATCGCCTCGACGTACGTCAGCATCGTCGCCTTGTGGAGGGCGTACAGCGGCTCGCTGTCGGAGCTGAGGGCTGGACGCGAGAGGTACCCGCGCGTGGAGAGATCACCGAGTTCTGGCACGAGCTCAAGCACACCGTCGGAGACCTCGCGGGGTCAAGTTGACGGAAGGCCGGCCCAGGCGAGGGCCGGCCTTCCGGGGGGCCTCGAGGGCCCTGCGCGCTGCCGGAGTTACCAGGCTCGGGCAGCGCCGCTCGTTACTTGCAGTTGTACTTCGGGTTGCGCTTCGGCTCGACGTCGTACTTGCTCGTCTGCCACGTGATCGCGGCGCCGGCGCGGAGCTTGAAGAAGGCCTGCTTGAACTTCTCGTGCACCGACGCCGAGTTGATCCGAAGGATGACCTCGTCGTTGTAGAGAGGCGACTTGTTGTTCATGTTGTGGCTGCCGGTGACGACGATCTTCTGGTTCGGCTTGCCGTTGAAGTGGCCGTCGATGAGCACGTTCTTCTGGTGTACGCCGCACTGACTGCCGCTGAACTCGCGGACCTCGGGGCCGTGGTAGTTGTCCCGCTCGGGCGGCATCGCGACCGGCCGGGCCAGCAGGTACTCCAGCGCCCCCTTGGGGCCATTGCGCTTCTTCTTCAGCGAGATCTCGTCCGCCACGATGTCCACGTAGCAGCCCTGGTTGTCGAGTTCCCACAGCCGCTTCGCGATGTTGATCCCGTTCTTGCCCGCGATCTGCATCTGCGCGACCCGCACGATGGTGTGGTGCTTGCCGGTCGTGCCGCCGGAGGTGTTTCCCTTGCATTTCACCGCGTTCAGCACGTCCAGGTAGACGTTGCCCGACGTCCGCGGCGACACATTCATCGCGAACTTCCCGTTCGACGGGCTGTGCTTCGATCGGAACGTGGAGTAGTAGTCGGAGTCACTGGCACCCGGCGCGCTCGCCGCGGAGAGGTCGTTGAAGTACGCCAGGTACTTCGAGTACAGCCAGGCGTCCGGCGTGACGTACGCCGTGTTCCACATGTTCGTTCCCGAGTGCCCGTTCAGGTTGGCGCTCGTCTGCACGACGACGTTCGAGGTGCCGCCCGTCTTGCCGAAGAGGAAGAACTTGTTGTGCATGATGTGCTCGCCCATGCACGAGGAACCCTTGTTGTCGGCGTCCAGGTCGGGCTTTCCGCAGTGCTTGATCCAGGATCCGGACGGAGCGTCCGCGATGGCGCTCTTGATCGTCTTGTAGGGATCCAAGCCCTCGTCGAGCCCGTCGGCCAGGATCCGGACCCGGACGTTCCGCTTCAGAGCGTCAGCGAGCTCGTTGGCGACCGCCCTGTCGTTCATGTGGTAGGTCGCGATCGTGATGTCGGTGTCCTCGGCGCCGCGAATGAGCTGCACCAGCCGATCGTGGATCGCGAACTTGCTGGCGGAGGAGTCCGGGTTGTTCTGCAGGACCTCCTCCGTGACCGCGCGCTCCTCGGCCGATCCCGTCGTGACCGTGCTCGTCACAAGCACGATGGCCGCCGCGGCGGCAACCGCTCCTTTGG
The DNA here is from genome assembly GCF_016907715.1 of Tenggerimyces flavus. NCBI lineage: Bacteria > Bacillati > Actinomycetota > Actinomycetes > Propionibacteriales > Nocardioidaceae > Tenggerimyces > Tenggerimyces flavus. The sequence goes on from NZ_JAFBCM010000001.1 coordinate 4,893,325, forward strand.
CTAGGTCCCGTGGTCTCATGGCCGCGACCGTACGGATCGCAGCTATACGCCCGTTATCGAACGTCCATAACGACCCCATAAGCCCGCCTCCTACCGTCGGACCGGCGACGAAACGGAGAGGGGAGAACGTGAAGAGCAAGCGGCTGATCGCCGCGGTGGCGGGTGTCCTGGCACTCACCACTGGGGTCGGTGCGGCGCAGGCAGAGGTCTCGACCAACGAGCTGGACTGCCGAGAGACAGCCCACACCTACAAGGACAGCAACAAGCTCTATCTCTACGGCCGGTCCTACTGCAAGGGCGGCAACGACGAGTGGGACGACGACAACGACAGCGACTACGGCGACGGCAAGGGCAAGATCACCGCCTTCGACAACAAGACCGACTCCATCGTCAACACCACCAAGAAGAACGTCGCCTTCTTCAACAAGCCAAACTATGAGGGCGACAGCTTCTGCCTCCGCCCGGGCAACTACCTGCGGCGCCTGTACGTGTACGGCGACGGGGAGGGCACGAACAACTGGTGGAGCAACAGCATCAGCTCGCACAAGTTCGTCGACGCGGGCGACTGCGACCGCTGGTTCGGGTGGCTCGTCTAGGGGATCAAGCCGAATCCGGCCTTTCCGGGTCGAGAAGGACACCCGTTGTTGACTACTCTGCTGTGCCATGGGGGCGGCGGAGGTACGGGTCCTGGGGCCGGTCGAGGTCCTTGTCGACGGTGAGCCTGTCGAGCTGCCCGGGCGGCGGTCCCGTCAGGTGCTCGCGGCCCTCGCTGTCGACGTGGGGCGTTCGGTCTCCGTCGAACGGCTGGTCGACCTGGTCTGGTCGCACGACCCGCCGAAGTCCGTACGTACCCAGGTCGCGATCCAGATCTCCGCGCTGCGACGCGCTCTCGGCGAGGCCGTCGAGACGACCGCTGAGGGCTACCGGCTGCGGGACGACGCCGTACGAGTCGACGCCGACCGGGCCGAACGAGCTCTCCGGGAGGCCCGCGAGCAGGACTGCGCCGACGACGCGGTCGGGCTGCTCCGCGCGGCCCTGAAGCTGTGGCGCGCCGAGCCGCTCGTCGGCCTCCGGACGCCCGGCCTCGAGATCGTCGTCCGCGGACTGGGGGAGTTGCGTACAACACTCGCCGACGAGCTCTACGACGCCGAGCTCAGGCTCGGCAGGCACCGCGAGGTGATCAACGAGCTGCGCGCACTCGTGGAGGAGGATCCGTTGCGGGAACGGTTCCGCGCGAAGCTCATGACCGCGCTCTGGCGGTCCGGCCGCAAGGTCGAGGCTCTCGAGGCCTACCAGGCCGGGCGGAACCTCCTCGTCGAGCAGCTCGGCATCGAGCCCGACCCGAAGCTGCGGGACCTGCATCAGGCGATCCTCGCCGACGACCACGCCGCCGACGAGGCGGACGCGGAGCCGGCCCCACCGGCAGCGGTCGCGCCCGCCGAGGTGCCGTCGACCTCGCCCACGTTCACCGGACGCGAGGCCGAGCTCGCAAAGCTGCTGGGCTCGACCGCGCGCCGCCTCGCCCTGAACGGCCCGGGCGGCGTCGGCAAGTCCTGCCTCGCCTGGCAGGTCGCGGCTGCCCTCGCCCCCGAGCATCCCGACGGCCAGCTGTACGTCAACCTGCACGGCGCGACCCCCGGGACCGAACCGCTGGCACCGCTGGACGTACTCCGGAGGTTCCTGCGCTCGCTCGGACTTCCGGACCGCGACATCCCGTCGACCGAGGACGAGGCTGCCGCCCGGTTCCGCACGCTCACCGCCGGCCGACGGCTGCTCGTCGTCCTCGACGACGCGCTGAACGGGAGTCAGGTACGCCCGCTCCTGCCCGCCGGTCCGGACGCGACCACGATCGTCACCAGCCGCTCCGTGCTCGCGGACCTCGAAGACGCCGACCACCTCGCCGTCGGCGGCATGGACGACGTCCGCTCGGTCGAGCTGCTGGCCCGCCTGGTTGGGACCGCCCGCGTCGCCGCCGAGCCGCACGCCGCCACGGAGGTCGTCCAGCAGTGCGGACGGCTGCCGCTCGCGGTCAAGATCGCGGGTGCCCGGCTGGTCGGGCGGCCGGACTGGGCGCTGGCCACGTTCGCCGCGCGGCTTCGTGACGAACGCAACAGGCTGGACGAGCTGCAGTACGGCGACCTCGCCGTCCGCGCCAGCCTCGCCGTCGGTTGGCAGGGCCTGAACGACACCGCCACCCGCCTGCTCGGACTGATCGGAACGCTCGAGCTCGACGAGCTCGGACTCGAAGCCGCGGCTGCCCTCGACGGCCGCGCACCGAGGGCGGTCCGGCGCGACCTGGACCAGCTGGTGGAGGCCCGGCTGCTCGAGCCCGGCGCCGGACCCGACCGCTTCACCGTGCACGACCTGGTCCGGCTCGACGCCCGGGAACGCTCCGCCCAGCTGTCCGCGACCGAGCGGGACGAGGCCGCGAGACGGCTCGTGCACTTCTTCCTGGAGAGTCTGCGCACGGCCTCGCGGCTCTACGCGCCGCACTCGGCCTGGCGGGTGACCACCGGCGTCGCCGACCACGAGCTGCGCGCGAGCGGCATGGCGTTCGCGGACCGGCAGGCGATCATCGACTGGATCCGGGCGGAGAGCGGCAACCTGGTCCGGCTCGCCCACCTCGCCGCAAGCCTGGGCGGCGGCGAGCTGGTCGCGTACGCGGTCGCGCTGCACGTTCCCGTCGGGAGCCAGGGCTACTGGCAGGAGCGGCGCGAGATCTACGAGCTCGTACTGGCGGAGAGCACCGCGGACGTGGCGTACGTCCAGCGTGACCTGGGGCTCGTCTGCTGCCATCTCGGCCTGTTCGACCGGGCGCGGGTAGTCCTGGAGCAGGCGGTGCGGACGTTCCGGGACCGCGGGGACGCCTATCTCGAGGCCGACACGCTGGTCCTGCTGGCCGAGGCCGACGGCGAGGTCGACCACCTCCGGCGAGCCCGCGCCCTGTCGCAGCGGTTCGACGACTACCGGCTCGAGGCGAACGCGCTCGTCGCGATGTCGGAACTGCTCGCCAAGGGCGGCGAGTACGCGGACGCGCGCGGCTGCCTGGAGAAGGCCCTCGACCTGTACCGCACCCAGGGCAGTACGACCGGCATCGGCCGCGCGCTGGGCAAGCTGGGGGAGCTGTGCCAGCGGTCCGGGGACCTGGAGGACGCCGCCTCGTACCTCAGCCAGGCGGTCGAGGCCTGCCGGAAGGTCGGCATGAGCCTGCGGGAAGCCGCCCGAACGTGGGACCTGGCCGACGTCCTGCACGACCTCGGGCACGTCGACGAAGCGCGCCGCCACCGGGACGCCGCGATCGAGCTGGGCGTCCGCCTGGGTGCGATCGCGCCTGACCAGGTCGAGGCGCTCAAGGCCGAGCCCAGACCTCCCCGGCCCGGGAGCCTGCGCTCCGACCCGTGAGCACGGCGGTGATTAGGTCGTGTCCTGTCAAAGATCGCCTGGCGCGCGACACCCCCCAGAAGTCAGCAGGGGCCCTCTGGACGCGGTGCGTCGTGGTCGCCTTACCCGGCCAGTAGCCCCTCTACCTGGCGTCCACCCCACGTAAAGCGGCCAATGATCATGTAAACATGATCATTGGCCCAGGGCGGGCGTTGCTGCGGGCGGGCCTGGTCGACGAGCTGAACTTGCTCGTGCACCCGATCGTGCTCGGCAAGGGCCATCACCTGTTCGACGACCTCGACCAGACGATCCCGCTGGCGTTGGAGAGTTCAGCCTCGTTCGGCAGCGGCGTGGTGCACGCCGTCTATCGGAAGGCCTGAGCGGCCAGATCCGATCCGCCGCCACCTTTCACTTCTCAGGTGGCGGCGGGTGACGGTGATCCTTATTCTTCGTCGGTGACGGCCTCGGCCGCATCAGCGTTCAGCACGCCCCAGGCGACGAGCCGGTCCGCCAGTACCGAGGGGCGCTCGTCGTAGATCACCGCGAGCGTCCGCAGGTCGTCCTTTCGGATCGACAGCACCTTGCCGTTGTAGTCGCCGCGCTGCGCCTGGATCGTCGCCGCGTAGCGGGCCAGCGGCGCCACTTCGACGCCTTCCAGCTCGCCGAGGCGTTCGAGATCCAGAACCAGCTTCGGCGGCGGCTCGGCGGCCGCTCCCAAGGGCCCGACACCGGGCAGCAGCTCCGTAATCGGCACGCCGTAGAACTCGGCGAGCTCGGAGAGCTTCTGTACGGTGACGGCCCGGTCGCCGCGCTCATAGGAGCCTACGACGACGGCCTTCCACCGGCCCTTGGACTTCTGCTCGACCCCATGGAGGGAGAGCCCTTGCTGCTGCCTGATGGCGCGGAGTTTCGCCCCCAGGGACCTGGCGTAGTCGGTCGGCATCCGTGCCTCACCCGTTCTCAAGCGTCCACACGAGGGACAGTGCGGACGACGCCCTGTCCACAACGATCACGGAGCGTGACGGTAACTCGTTGTGGCGGCCAAGTCAAGCCGACGCCACGAAGAGTATCGGAATCGAGTCCGGCCAGGCGCGTTGCCTCGCGTCGTACACGGTGGGTCGGAGTCCCGATCTGGTCACCGGCTGATACTGTCAAAGCCGGTCCTACCCCCTTTAACGACCCGTCCAGCGAGGCGGGGAAGGAGGTTCGGCAGTGGCTGTCGCTGCCCACCATCAGCCTGAACGCTCCGTACGCGCCGTCCTCGACGAGGACGACATCTCCCGAGCGTTGACCCGCATCGCGCACGAGATCCTCGAGCGCAACAAAGGCCCGAAGGACGTCGTCCTGCTCGGCATTCCCACCCGCGGCGTCGACCTCGCCCGACGGATCGGCGAACGCATCGCCGCCGTCGAGTCCGCGGCCGCCCAGGGCGCCCTCGACGTCACGATGTACCGCGACGACCTGAGGATGCGCCCCACCAGGGCCCTCGAGCACACCGACATCCCCGACGGCGGCGTCGACGGCAAGATCGTCGTGCTGGTCGACGACGTCCTGTACTCCGGGCGTACGATCCGCGCCGCGCTCACCGCCCTCGACGACATCGGCAGGCCGCGAGCCGTCCAGCTCGCTGTCCTCGTCGACCGCGGCCACCGCGAACTGCCGATCCGGGCCGACTTCGTCGGCAAGAACCTCCCCACGGCCGCCGACGAACGCGTCACGGTTCACGTCAGAGAACGCGACGGCAAGGACCTCGTCGCGATCGTCAAGGAGGGGGAACCGAAGTGAAGCACCTGTTGTCCGCCGGCGACCTCAGCCGCGACGAAGCGCTCCAGATCCTCGACACCGCCGAAGAGCTGCGCAGCCTCGCCGACCGTCCGATCAAGAAGCTCCCCACCCTCAGAGGCCGGACGGTCGTCAACCTCTTCTTCGAGGACTCGACGCGCACCCGCATCTCGTTCGAGGCCGCCGCCAAGCGCCTCAGTGCGGATGTGATCAACTTCTCAGCCAAGGGCTCCAGCGTCACGAAGGGCGAGAGCCTCAAGGACACCGCGCTCACGCTCGAGGCGATGGGCGCCGACGCGGTGGTCGTACGGCACTGGGCCAGCGGTGCGCCGCACCGCCTGGCCGGAACCGGCTGGATCCGGGGGAGCGTGCTCAACGCCGGCGACGGCACCCACGAGCACCCGACGCAAGCCCTCCTTGACGCCTTCACCATGCGACGGCATCTCGGCAGCCTCGAAGGAAGAAGGATCGCGGTCGTCGGCGACGTCCTGCACAGCCGGGTCGCGCGGTCGAACGTGCTGCTGCTCGCCACGCTCGGCGCCGAGGTCACCCTCGTCGGCCCGCCCACCCTGCTGCCCGTCGGCGTCGAGGGCTGGACCTGCGACACCAGCTACGACCTCGACAGCGTGCTGTCCAAAACCGACGCCGTGATGATGCTCCGCGTCCAGAAGGAGCGGATGAACGACGCGTTCTTCCCCAGCGCCCGCGAGTACAGCCGCCGGTACGGCCTGGACTCCGCGCGGATGGCGATGCTGCCCGACCACGCGTTGGTCATGCACCCCGGCCCGATGAACCGCGGCATGGAGATCTCCGCCGACGTCGCCGACTCCACCCGGTCCGTCATCGTCGAGCAGGTCACGAACGGCGTCGCCGTCCGCATGGCCGTGCTCTACCTGCTGCTGGCCGGTGCCCCAGATACCCAGGAGGACTCGTGAGCTACCTGCTGAAGGGCGTACGTCCCCTCGGCGGCGACCCCGTCGACCTCGTGTTGAACGAAGGCGTCATCGCCGAGCTCGGCACCGGGCTGACTGCCGACGTCACCATCGACGCCGACGGCCTGATCGCGCTGCCCGGCCTCGTCGACCTCCACACCCACCTGCGGGAGCCCGGCCTGGAGAACGCCGAGACCGTCGAGTCCGGCACGCTCGCCGCCGCGCTCGGCGGGTTCACGGCCGTCTTCGCGATGCCCAACACCCAGCCCGCCGCCGACACCGCTGGTGTGGTCGAGCAGGTCTACCGGCTCGGCCGCGACGCCGGCTACTGCGACGTCCAGCCGATCGGCGCCGTCACCCAGGGCCGCGCGGGCAAGCAGCTCGCCGAGCTCGGCGCGATGGCCGAGTCCGCCGCCCGCGTCCGCGTCTTCTCCGACGACGGCGACTGCGTCTCCGACGCCGTGCTCATGCGCCGCGCGCTGGAGTACGTCAAGGCGTTCGACGGCGTGATCGCCCAGCACGCCCAGGAGCCCCGGCTGACCGAGGGCGCCCAGATGAACGAGGGCGTGCTCTCCGGCCAGCTCGGCCTGCGCGGCTGGCCCGCGGTCGCCGAGGAGGCGATCATCGCCCGCGACGTCCTGCTCGCCGCCCACGTCGGCAGCCGGGTCCACATCTGTCACGTCTCCACCGCCGGCTCGGTCGAGATCCTGCGGTGGGCCAAGAGCAAGGGGTACGCGGTCACCGCCGAGGTCACGCCGCACCACCTGCTGCTCACCGACGAGCTCGTCGCGAGCTACGACCCGGTCTACAAGGTCAACCCGCCCTTGCGCACCGCCGAGGATGTCACCGCCGTACGCGAAGCCCTTGCGGACGGGACGATCGACGTCGTCGCCACCGACCACGCACCCCACCCGGTCGAGGAGAAGGAGTGCGAGTGGCCGGCCGCCGCGATGGGCATGGTCGGCCTCGAGACCGCGCTCGCGGTCGTGCAGCAAGCCATGGTTGACACCGGCCTGCTGGACTGGGCCGGCGTCGCCGAACGGATGTCCGCCGCCCCTGCCCGGATCGGCCGTTTGCAGGGCCATGGCGGCACCCTGGAGCGCGGAGTGGCCGCGAACGTGACCCTGTACGACCCGAACGCCCCTTGGGCCGTGGAGCCGGCGAATCTGGCCAGCAAGTCGCGCAACACCCCGTTCGGCGGTCGCACGCTGCCCGGCCGGGTCGTCGCGACGTTCCTCCGCGGCCGCGCCACCGTGCTCGACGGGAAGCCCGCATGAACGCACTGCTCGTCCTCGAAGACGGCCGCACCTTCCGCGGCGACGCCTACGGAGCCGACGGCGAAACCTTCGGCGAGGCCGTCTTCGCGACCGGCATGACCGGCTACCAGGAGACGCTCACCGACCCGTCGTACCACCGCCAGGTCGTCGTCCAGACCGCCCCGCACATCGGCAACACCGGCGTCAACGACGCCGACCCGGAGTCGCGCCGGATGTGGGTCGCCGGGTACGTCGTCCGCGACCCCGCCCGCGTCCCGTCCAACTGGCGCGCGCAAGCCAGCCTTGACACCGCGCTCAAGCGCGACGGCATCGTCGGCATCAGCGGCATCGACACCCGCGCCCTCACCCGGCACCTGCGCGAGCGCGGCGCGATGCGGGTCGGCATCTCCACGGTCGAACGCGATCCCGACGCGCTGCTCGAACGCGTCCTCGCCTCGCCGGAGATGGTCGGCGCCGCGCTGGCCGACGACGTGACGACGGAGCATCCGTACGTCACGGTCGCCAACGTGCCGACCCGCTTCCGGGTGGCCGCGATCGACCTCGGCATCAAGGCGATGACGCCGCTCCGGATGGCCGAGCGGGGCATCGAGGTGCACGTGCTGCCCTCGACCTCCACGCTCGACGACGTGCTCGCGGTCGACCCGCACGGCGTGTTCGTGTCCAACGGTCCCGGTGATCCGGAGCCGCTCGAGCACGTCACCGAGCTGATCCGCGGGGTGCTGCGCGCGGACAAGCCGTTCTTCGGGATCTGCCTCGGCAACCAGCTGTTCGGCCGGGCGCTCGGCTTCGGCACGTACAAGCTCAAGTACGGCCACCGCGGCATCAACCAGCCCGTGCAGGACCGCTCGACCGGCAAGGTCGAGGTCACCGCGCACAACCACGGGTTCGCCGTGGACGCGCCGCTGCACGAGGCGACCGCCACCGAGTTCGGGAGCGCCGAGGTCAGCCACGTCAACCTCAACGACGACGTGGTCGAGGGCCTGCAGCTCAAGCGGGACGGCGAGGTCGTCGGCTTCTCGGTCCAGTACCACCCCGAGGCCGCGGCGGGACCACACGACGCCGCCTACCTGTTCGACCGCTTCGTCGACCTGATGGCGAAGCGTGGAGGGAAGGCCTGATGCCCCGCCGTACGGACATCTCCTCGGTCCTCGTCATCGGCTCCGGTCCGATCGTGATCGGCCAGGCGTGCGAGTTCGACTACTCCGGTACGCAGGCCTGCCGGGTGCTCCGCGACGAGGGCCTGCGGGTGATCCTGGTCAACTCCAACCCGGCCACGATCATGACCGACCCGGAGTTCGCCGACGCCACGTACGTCGAGCCGATCACGCCGGCCGCGGTCGCCAAGGTCATCGAGCAGGAACGTCCCGACGCCCTGCTTGCCACGCTCGGCGGGCAGACCGCGCTCAACACCGCGGTCGCGCTGCACGAGAACGGCACGCTCGCGAAGTACGGCGTCGAGCTGATCGGCGCGTCGATCGAGGCGATCCAGCGCGGTGAGAACCGCGAGTCGTTCAAGCGGATCGTCGAGGGGCTCGGCGCGAAGGTCGCCAAGAGCAAGATCTGCCACACGATCGAGGAGTGCCTCGCCGCGGCTGCCGAGCTCAACTACCCGGTCGTGGTGCGGCCCTCGTTCACGATGGGCGGCGCCGGCTCCGGCATGGCGTACGACGAAGCCGAGCTCCGCCAGATCGGCGGCCTCGGCCTGCAGCTCAGCCCGACCACCGAGGTGCTCCTGGAGGAGTCGGTCCTCGGCTGGAAGGAGTACGAGCTCGAGGTCATGCGCGACCGCGCCGACAACGTGGTCATCGTCTGCTCGATCGAGAACGTCGACCCGATGGGCGTGCACACCGGCGACTCGGTGACGGTTGCGCCGGCGATGACGCTGACCGACCGCGAGTACCAGGACATGCGCGACGTCGCGATCGGCGTGATCCGCGCGGTCGGTGTCGACACCGGCGGCTGCAACATCCAGTTCGCGGTCGACCCGGCCGACGGCCGGATGATCGTGATCGAGATGAATCCGCGCGTCTCCCGTTCGAGCGCCCTTGCTTCCAAGGCGACCGGCTTCCCGATCGCGAAGATCGCGGCGAAGGTCGCGCTCGGCTACACGTTGGATGAGATCCCCAACGACATCACCGCGGAGACGCCGGCCTCGTTCGAGCCGACGCTCGACTACGTGGTGGTGAAGGTGCCGCGGTTCGCGTTCGAGAAGTTCCCGCACGCCGACCAGACGCTCACCACGCACATGAAGAGCGTCGGCGAGGCGATGGCGATCGGCCGCAACTTCACCGAGGCGCTGCAGAAGGCTCTGCGTTCGATCGAGAAGCGCGACGCGGTGCTGACGTGGGCGGGGGAGCCGCGGCCGAAGGAGGGCCTGCTCACGCTGCTCCGTACGCCGCACGACGGCCGGCTGAAGAACCTCGTCGAGGCGATCCGCGCGGGTGCGACGGCCGAGGAGCTGTTCGAGGCGACGAAGATCGACCCGTGGTTTCTCGACCAGCTCTTCTTGCTGCACGAGATCGCGACCGAGGTCGCGGACGCGCCGCAGCTCGATCCTTCCCTTCTGCGCAAGGCGAAAAGGCACGGCTTCTCCGACGCGCAGATCGGTGCGATCAAGTCGATGCGTGAGGACGTCGTCCGCGGCGTACGCCACGCGCTCGGCATCCGCCCGGTGTTCAAGACGGTCGACACCTGTGCGGCGGAGTTCGCCGCCACGACGCCGTACCACTACTCCAGCTACGACGAGGAGACCGAGGTCCAGCCGCGGGAGAAGCCCGCGGTGATCATCCTCGGCTCGGGCCCCAACCGCATCGGGCAGGGCATCGAGTTCGACTACTCCTGTGTGCACGCGGCGATGGCGCTGGCCGAGGCCGGCTACGAGACCGTGATGGTCAACTGCAACCCGGAGACGGTCTCGACCGACTACGACACCAGCGACCGGCTGTACTTCGAGCCGCTCACGTTGGAGGACGTTCTCGAGGTCGTCAACGCCGAGTTGACGGCGGGTCCGGTCGCGGGTGTGATCGTGCAGCTGGGTGGGCAGACGCCGCTCGGTCTCGCGCAGGGACTCGCCGACGAGGGTGTGCCGATCGTGGGCACGTCGCCGGCGGCGATCCACCTCGCCGAGGACCGCGGCTCGTTCGGGCACGTGCTCGCCGAGGCGGGGCTGCCGGCGCCGAAGCACGGGACCGCGACGTCGTACGTCGAGGCGAAGCAGATCGCCGACGAGATCGGCTACCCGGTGCTGGTGCGGCCGTCGTACGTCCTCGGCGGTCGCGGCATGGAGATCGTGTACGACGACGAGGCGCTCGCCGGTTACATCGCCCGCGCGACGGCGATCTCGCCGGAACACCCGGTGCTGGTCGACCGGTTCCTCGACGACGCGGTCGAGATCGACGTCGACGCGCTGTACGACGGCAAGGAACTGTTCCTCGGCGGCGTGATGGAGCACATCGAGGAGGCCGGCATCCACTCCGGCGACTCGGCGTGCGCGCTGCCGCCGATCACGCTCGGGTCGGAGGAGATCGACCGGATCCGCGCCTCCACCGAGGCGATCGCTCGCGGCGTGGGGGTGCGGGGCTTGCTGAACGTGCAGTACGCGTTGACTTCTGACGTTCTCTACGTGCTGGAGGCCAACCCGCGCGCGTCGCGGACGGTGCCGTTCGTCTCGAAGGCGACGGCGACGCCGTTGGCGAAGGCCGCGGCTCGCGTGATGCTCGGCGCGTCGATCGCCTCGCTGCGGTCGGAGGGCCTGCTGCCGTCGGACCGCGACGGTGGTGCGCTGCCGCCGAACGCGCCGATCGCGGTGAAGGAAGCGGTGATGCCGTTCAACCGGTTCCGCACCGGCGACGGCCGTACGGTCGACACGCTGCTCGGTCCGGAGATGCGCTCGACCGGCGAGGTGATGGGCATCGACGCCGGCTTCGGGGTGGCGTTCGCGAAGTCGCAGGCCGGCGCGTACGGTGCGCTGCCCTCGTCCGGCCGCGCGTTCGTTTCGGTGGCCAACCGGGACAAGCGGCACATGATCTTCCCGGTGAAACGCCTTGCGGACTTGGGCTTCGAGATCCTCGCGACCGAGGGCACCGCTGCGGTGCTGCGGCGCAACGGCGTGCATGCGACCGTCGTTCGCAAGGTCACGCAGGGCCCCGGGCCGGCGGGGGAGCCGACGATCGTGCAGCGCATCGTCGACGGCGAGGTCGACCTGGTCGTCAACACCCCGCGGGGTACGACGTCCGGCGGCAGCCCGCGGATCGATGGGTACGAGATCCGCACCGCCGCGATCATGGCGAACATCCCGTGCATCACCACCGTGCAAGGGCTGGCGGCCGCGGTGCAGGGGATCGAGGCCTTGCTCACCGACAAGATCGGGGTGCGCTCGTTGCAGGACTGGGCTTCCGACATGCGGAGTGGGGAGTCGTGAGCCCGACGCAGGTCCGCGGGAAGGTCGTCGCGACGCGCCGGGTCGGTGCGTACCACCACCTGACGATCGCGGCGCCGGGCATTCCGGAGCGCACCCGTCCCGGCAACTTCGTGGCGTTGGCGGTCGGTGGACCGCAGACGTCGATGCTGCTGCGGCGCGCGTTCTCGATCTACCGCGTCAGCGAGCAAGGGCCGACCGGTGGGACCGTCGAGATCGTCGTCGGCGTGCACGGCAAGGGCACCGAGTGGCTGGTGGGATGCCGGCCAGGTGATGTGGTGGATGTCGTGGGCCCGTTGGGCAAACCGTTCGCGCTGCCGCAGGAGCCGGTGTCGTGCGTACTGGTCGGCGGCGGGTACGGGAGTGCGCCGCTCTTCATGCTGGCCGAGGGGCTGCTCGCGCGCGGTTGTCGCGTGCAGTTCGTGCTCGGGGCGGCGACCGAGGCTCGGCTGTTCGGTGCCTTGGACGCGAAGCGGATGGGCTGCCCGGTCACGGTGACGACCGAGGACGGGTCGGCGGGGGTGCGCGGTCGGGTGACCGACGTGCTGCCCGAGCTGGTGCGGCGTACGTCGTCGGAGGTGCTGTACGCGTGCGGGCCGATGGGCATGCTGCGCGCGGTCTCCGACGTGGCCACGGCCGAGGGCGCGCACAGCCAGTGCGCGGTCGAGGAGGCGATGGCCTGCGGGATCGGCGTCTGCATGACGTGCGTCCTGCCGGTGATCGGTGCGGACGGGGTGACGCGGATGTCGCGTTCCTGCGTGGACGGTCCGGTGTTCCGCGGCACGCAGGTGCGGTGGTCGGAGGTCGGAACGGTGCCGGCGGACACGCTCGGGGCGCCGAAGGTGGGTGTGCGCTGATGGTGACACTGGAGCCCGATCTTTCCACCCAGCTTGGTCATTGGGAGCTTCCCAACCCGGTGATGACCGCCTCGGGGTGTGCTGCCGCGGGGCGTGAGCTCGCCGACTTCTTCGACCTCACCGCGATCGGTGCGGTGGTGACGAAGTCGATCATGGCGGCGCCTCGCTCCGGCCGGGCGACGCCGCGGATGGCGGAGACGCCGTCGGGGATGCTCAACTCGATCGGTCTGCAGGGGCCCGGGATCGACGCGTTCCTCGCGAACGACCTTCCCTACTTGAAGAATCTAGGCGCCCGGGCGCTGGTGTCGATCGCCGGCGGATCGGTGGGGGAGTTCGCGTCGTTGGCCGCTCGACTCGCTCCCGAGTTTTGGGTGGCTGCGGTCGAGGTCAACATCTCGTGCCCGAACGTCGAGAACCGCGGGCTGGTGTTCGCCTGCGATCCCGGGGCGTCCTCCGAGGTGGTGTCCGCCGTACGTGCCGAGCTGCCGGCGCGGGTGCCGGTGTTCGCGAAGCTCTCGCCGGACGTCACCGACATCACCACGATCGCTCGTGCCTGCGTCGATGCCGGCGCCAATGGGCTGTCGGTCATCAACACCCTGCTGGGCATGGCGATCGACGTCGACACGATGCGTCCTGTGCTCGCCGGCATCACCGGCGGGCTGTCCGGTCCGGCGATCCGGCCGGTCGCCGTTCGCTGCGTGTGGCAGGTGCACAAGGCGTTGCCGGACGTACCGATCATCGGGATCGGCGGCATCCGTACCGGGCTCGACGCCTTGGAGTTCGTGCTCGCGGGCGCGTCCGCGGTGCAGGTGGGAACGGCGACGTTCGGCGACCCGTCTGCGCCGGTCCGCGTACTCGGTGAACTGCGGGAAGCCTTGGCAGCAAGGGGAATCAAGCGTCTCGCGGACGTCGTGGGCGCCGCGCATCGACCAGTGGAGGATGCTCGATGATCGATCCGTTCGGCGCTCGCCTACGCAAGAACCTGGACCGCCTCGGACCACTCTGCGCCGGGCTCGACCCGCACGCGGCCTTGCTCGAGGCGTGGGAGCTGCCCGACACCGTGGACGGGCTGGAGCGATTCGCGATGACCGTCGTGGAGGCGGTGGCCGGTCGGGTCGCGGTGGTGAAGCCGCAGTCCGCGTTCTTCGAACGGCACGGCTCTGCCGGGATCGCCGTGCTGGAGCGCGCGATCGGCGCGCTGCGGGCCGAGGGGACGCTGGTGCTGCTGGACGTGAAGCGCGGCGACATCGGGACCACCATGCAGGGCTATGCGGACGCGTACCTGAACGAGAAGTCGTCGCTGTTCGTCGATGCGATCACCGTCTCGCCGTACCTCGGCTTCGGGTCGCTGCGGCCCACGATCGACACGGCTCTCGCCAACGGGGCTGGGGTGTTCGTGCTCGCGCTGACCTCCAATCCCGAGGCGCCGGAGGTGCAGCAGGCGCGCACGCCGGACGGGCGAACGGTGACGGGCGCGATGCTCGCGCACCTCGCCGCGGAGAACGCCGGCGTCTCACCGTTGGGTTCGGTGGGCGCGGTGGTCGGTGCGACGGTGGGCTCGACGGGGGAGGACTTCGCCGTCAACGGCCCGTTGCTCGCGCCGGGCATGGGCGCGCAGGGAGGCACCGCCGAGGGACTCCGCGAGATCTTCGGCACGGACGCGCTGCGCAACGTCCTGCCGTCCACGTCGCGGGAGCTGCTCTCGGCAGGCCCGTCGGTCGAGGCCCTGCGGTCCACCGCCGACAGCCTCAACGACTCCCTCGCCACCGTCCTCCGCTGACCCGCACTTCACCCACCGAACCGGGGCTCCCGGCGATCGGCAATCGATTGCCAACCCCGGTTGGATGGGTAAAGTCGCACACCATGGGGACAGAGGGGGTGGGCGTGCTCGACGTCGTGGTGATGATCGTCACCGATCGGCAGGGCCGGGTGGTCATGCAGCACCGGACGGACGACGCGCCGACGGGTGCCGGGCTGTGGTCGGTGCCGGGCGGCGGGGTCGAGCCGGGCGAGCTGCCGGCCGACGCCGCGCATCGGGAGCTGCTCGAGGAGACCGGGCTGAGCTGTGACGACCTCGCTCGCTCACACGTCTACGAGCGGCCGTCGAGCAACGGGCTCCATCAGCTGCGCGTCCACGTGTTCGTGGGAACGACCGACGCGAAGGACGACGAGCTCGTCTGTGGCGAGGGCCAGGCGATGGTGTTCCTCGGTCTCGAGGAAGCCTGGCAACGCGACCTTACCCGCGTCGCACGGGAGAACCTCCCACAGAGCGGGATCTCCCGCGAGATCGCTGTCGCGCTGGTGACGGATCGGCTCGGGCGGGTGCTGATGCAACACCGTACGGACGACGCGCCGATCAGCCCCGGGCTCTGGACGCCGCCGGGCGGCCACCTCGAGCCAGGTGAGGATGCGCTGACTGCCGCACATCGCGAGCTGCTCGAGGAGACCGGACTCCGCTGCCCCGACCTCGCGCTCGCCGACGTACGCGTGCTCGTCGGCGGCGACGGCCAGCTCGTCCGCTACCACCTTTTCGAGGCGACGACCGACGCGCGCGACGAGGACGTGGTCTGCGGCGAAGGGCAGGCGATGGTGTTTCTCACGGTCGACGAAGCCCAGCGGAAGTCCCTCACCTCCATCGCCCGCGCCATCCTCGCCGCCTAGTTGGGTCGGGGGCACCTTCGTCCCATAGGTTCGGACCAGGGTGCCCCCGACCCAGTCGGTGGGCTGGCACCGGCGGTCACCTTCGCGGTGCGGCGTTCGTCAGTGCGGTGACGGAGCTGGCGAAGAAAGGGATCACTGTGGAGCAGCAGAGCGAGCTGGCCGAGCGGTTCGAGGAGAGTCGCAGCCAGCTGCGGTCGGTCGCGTACCGCATGCTCGGCTCGCTCACCGAGGCCGACGACGCGGTGCAGGAGGCGTGGATCAGGCTCAGCCGCAGCGACACCTCCGACGTCGACAACCTCGGCGGCTGGCTGACGACGGTGGTAGCCCGCGTCTGCCTCGACATGCTGCGCTCGCGCAAGGCGCGCCGCGAGCAGCCGTACGAGACGTTCGTCCCCGACCCGATCGTCACTCTCGACGACCGCACCGACCCCGAGCAGCAGGCGCTGCTCGCCGACTCGGTCGGGCTCGCGCTGCTCGTCGTGCTCGAGACCCTGCCGCCGGCCGAGCGGCTCGCGTTCGTCCTGCACGACACGTTCGGACTGCCGTTCGACGAGATCGCGCCGATCGTCGACCGTACGCCGACCGCGGCGCGGCAGCTCGCCAGCCGCGCGCGGCGCCGCGTCCAGGGCGCGCACCTGCCCGACCCCGACCTTGCCAAGCAGCGCGAGGTCGTCGAGGCGTTCCTCGCCGCGGCCCGCGCCGGCGAGTTCGAGAAGCTGCTCGAGATCCTCGACCCCGACGTCGTCCTCCGCGCCGACTTCGGCGCCGCCCGCGTCTCGACGCTCGTGCGCGGTCCGCAGGATGTCATCGCCCAGGCGAGGCTGTACGCGGACAGCGCGCAGTACACCCGCCACGCCCTCATCAATGGCGCACCCGGCACGGTCGCGATCCGTAAGGGCCGCCTCACCGCCGTGTCGTCGATGACGATCGTGGACGGCAAGATCGTCCAGATCGACATCCTCGCCGACCCCGACCGCCTGCGGCAGGTCCAGCTCTCCGGTCTGTAGCCATCTCGCCGGAAATCTTTGGACGTTCGTTCCCTAGCGGCCCGGCGCACCCGTGCCCAATACTGGTCCGGACCTGAATCCGCACGGGGTCGAGAAGGGACATGCTCGATGGGCCTTGGGCGTCGAGGTATCGCGGTGTTCGTGGCGGCCGTCGCCGCGCTGGGGTTGGGCTCGGGGAGCGCCTCGGCGGCGAGCGTCCAGTGGGCCACCGATCCGTTCCCCGAGGTGTGTGCCAGTCCCGTCGACCCGGCGTGCGACGCCGGGGCGGGGGACGGCTACATCAAGTGGGGCAACCGGACGGCCGGGATCAAGGGGTACGTGTGGGACTTCGACGAAGACCCGGCCGACTACACGAAGGTCTACTTCGACGCGTTCGCCGGGTCGACGAA
Source organism: Tenggerimyces flavus (assembly GCF_016907715.1). Taxonomy (NCBI): domain Bacteria; kingdom Bacillati; phylum Actinomycetota; class Actinomycetes; order Propionibacteriales; family Nocardioidaceae; genus Tenggerimyces; species Tenggerimyces flavus. Next base: position 4,910,028 of record NZ_JAFBCM010000001.1, read on the forward strand.
GGTCGACTCGGACTTTCGTACGGCGAACGGCCAGTATCGGCCCTTCGGTGAGTTCCCCATCGGTGACCCGAACCTCGTCGGCGGGATCGACCGCGTCCGGATCCAGGTGTGCTCGCACTTCCCGCTGTGGCCGTACAAGGAGTGCAGCGCACCGGTGAACGTGCTCCGCAACTAGGCCCTGTGACGAAAGTAGCTGGAGCGACGCAGCGGCGACGAGCAGGCTGCCCCGGAAGCTCCCGAGTGACTCCCCAGTGATGGCAAATGATCATGTTTACATGATCATTTGCCGCTCTACGTGGGATACACCCCGCGTAGAGCACCCATTCGCCAGGTACCGCGGCACTACGAGACAGGTCCTCACCGTCACGGGGTCCGAGGGACCCAAGAAGGGAAAGTTCCATGGGCATACAGCGTCGAGGTATCGCGATGTTCGCGGCGGCTGCCGCCATGGTCGGGGTCGGCTCGGGGACCGCTTCGGCGGCCGAGGTCGACCATTGGCCGATCGTGTGCAGCGCCAACACCGGCTGCCCGGACTGGGCGAAGGGTGGCGCCGTCGTCTGGGGCAACCGCACGGCCGAGGTCAGCGGGTCGGTGCGCGACTCCAGCAAGTCCCAGTACGAGTGGGTGACCGTCTACTTCGACGCGTTCGCCGGGTCGACCAAGATCGACTCGACCTCACGGACGGCGAACAACGAGGAGCGGCCGTTCCGGTTCTTCATCGGCGACCCCAACCTCGTCGGCGGCATCGACCGGGTCCGGATCCAGGTCTGCGGGCACTTCCCGGCCACGTGGCCGTTCGAGGAGTGCGGCCCGCAGTACAACGTGTGGCGAGGTGAGTGGACCTAGCAGGGACTAGCGCCGCTCGACCTCCAGTTCGGCGAGCTGGAGCCGGTACGTCGTCGCCGGCTCCTGGACGGGGACGCCGAGCTTGGTCGCCGTCACGCGGACGTACCGCAGCGTGGTCAACGGCACGGGGAACGACTGCGGACCGCGCACTCGCTGCCCGCCGGCGTAGTTCGTCGCCGTGTGCAGGAACGTCCACGGCCCGGTCGGCCCGTTGGACGCCGCGAGCGTGAAGTCCACCGGGAAGCTCGCGCCCTCGGCGGCCTGGTCGTCGCGCGGCCACAGCCTGACGTGGTTGAACGAACGCGCGCTGCCGAGGTCGACCTGCACCCACTCGAGGTGGTTCGGGTCGGTGTACCCAGTCGACGTGAAGCCCGCCGTCGGTCCCTCCGCGTTCGCGCTCGCCAGGCTGTGCCGCATCGTGTCCACGAGTCGAGCCCGGCCCCAGCCCTGCGCCGGCGACTCGTACGACGAGCTCGACGTCACCGTACGTCCCGCGGCCAGATCGTCCACCGGGGCAGGGAAAACGGGCGGTCCCTCAGCAACGGGCTGGAGCGTCAGCAACGTCACGGAGTTCGGCGGCAGGTTCACCGGACCGGCGAACGAGGACGTCGGCGCGATCACCTGGTTCTGCACCTGCACGGGGTACTCGTGCGGCCCCGGCCGCTGGCTGCGCACCCCGGCGGCCCAGTCCGCGTAGTAGTTCCCGTTCGCGGCGTCGACGACCGTCCGCACCGCGCGGAACGTCTGATTCGCAGCCAGGTAAGGAAGATTCGTCAGCGAGATGTCGATCCGTGACGCCGCCGCGGTGTGGTTCCACAGCACCACGGCCACCCGGTTGTGCGCGGGATCCCGCGTCGCGACGCCGTAGAGACTCCGATCGGCGAGCCCGCCGGTCGTCGTGAGCCGCTCCGGCCCGAGCTTGCCGTACATCTCGAACACGTTCGCCACGGCCTTGCGGTGCCCGTTCGCCGTCAGCATGCCGAGGTCGCCGTAGAAGCCGGCCGTCGGCGTCCACCCCTCCATCGGGCTGAAGAAGTACGCGCCGCCGAGCGACGGGTTGTCCAGGGCGCGGCTCAACCGGCGGGCGGTGTACGCGGCGTTGACGTGGGTGTCCGGTGCGGCGCCGGGGCTGCCGGTCATGTTCGACGTGCTGTTCCACTCGTTGATCAGCAGCCGCTTCGCGGGGATGCCGCGCGCGCTGAGCAGGCCCTGCGCCGTCGTCACCGTCGCGAAGTCGTCCGACCCGTAGTGGTGCCAGGACAGGAAGTCCATCGGCACGTCGAGGTGGGTGCGGTACCAGTCCAGGAACGCCGCGGTCTGGGTGCTGCCGATGTTCGCGAAGCCCGCGCCGCCGACCTTCGCGGTCGAGTCGGCCTCCTTCACCGCGCGGGCGGACGCCTCGTACATCGCGTTGTACTGATCCATCGTCCCGGTCCAGAACCACTCCGGCTCGTTCCAGATCTCCCAGTCCAGCCCGGCGATCCCGAGGCCCTCGTAGTGGTCGACGACGGCGCGTACGGTGGCCGCCCACTCCGCCAGATCGGTCGCGGGCGCGTTCCACGCCGGTCCGAGCGCGCTGGGCATGTACGACAGGCACATGAACGGGCGGATCCCGTTCTCGACCAGTTCCAGCACGACCCGGTCGAGCCGGCTGAAGTCGTACTCGAGCACCCCGGCGGGGTTCCGCGAGACGGGCGTGTAGAAGCCGTCCTCGAGCAGGTGGTCGATGCGGATCTCCTTCAGCCCCATCCGCGCGAGCTCCGGGATCTGCGACGTGAACCAGTTCAGGTTCTGCGCCGACAGGTAGCCGCCCTGCGAGCCCTTCAGGATCTTCGCCAGCGGAACGGGGCCAGCCGTCTGCGTGTAGCTGAACGACATGCTGGTCGTGGCTGCCTGCGCGGGCGCGACGGGGATCGCGAGCAGCGCGGCGACGAGGAGCACGCCCAGGACCGCGCTGAGCGGTGCGGGCAGTGCGGCCAGTGCGGACTGGGCCGACTGGGCGAGGCGGCGACCGGACATGGGCAACATTGTGCGGACGCAGCGGCATCGGCGAAAAGTATTGACCAAGGATGTGAACCGCGCGGACAGCGGTTTCCCAGACGGTGCCCGATCGGGCCAAAGCGGACGCCGGGCATTGTCCGCTAGCGGCGGAATGCAGCATCTTCTGCATTTGGGTCATCTCTGTGTGTCGCGCGACTTAACATCGCGATAGGGGATCGCTTCGATGACGAACTGTTGTCGAACGAATGCTTTCTGTACGAACAATTCGGGCGATTCGTGCGGACAGAGGTCTTTGGGACGAGGGGGTTTACCGTGAGTGCACCGAGGTCTTGGCGAGGTGTGTCCAGAAGAGGGCTCGCTGTCGTCGTTGCCGCTTTGGCTACGACGGTGGGGGTTGCGGCCCCGACCGTCCTCCAGCCCCGAGCCGAGCCCGCCGTGGCTCCCGCGAGCGCGTACCACCAGGTCGTCACCTGGGGTGCAGCACCGCAGAAGATGACGAACACGTTCAATACCCAGACGTTCCGGATGATCGTGAAGACGAGCGTCGCCGGCAACAATGTGCAAATTCGACTTTCGAACGCATTTGGTACGCGAGCCATTACGTTCGGCAGTGCTTACCTCGGGCGACAGGGGTCGGGCGCGACGGTGGCGTCGGGCTCCAACCGGCAGCTGCGGTTCGGCGGCTCGCGGTCGGTGGTCGTACCGCCCGGCTCGTCCGTGCTCAGTGACCCGTTGTCCGGAACGGTGGCGGCCAACACCAAGCTCGCCGTGAGCCTGCACGTCGTCGGCAACGCCGGCCAGGTGACGGGCCACGCGGTGGCGAGCCAGGTCTCGTACGTCAGCAGCGTCGGCGACTACGCCGCTCGCTCCGACGGCGCCCAGTTCACGCCGACCCCGAACTGGTTCTTCCTCGACGGGGTGGTCGTGACGACCTCGTCGACCATCGGCACCGTCGTCTGTCTCGGCGACTCGATCACCGACGGCACCAGGTCGAGCCAGAACCTGAACCGCCGCTACCCGGACTACCTCGCCACGCGGCTCCAGCAGCAGCACTCCACCCGGTACGCCGGAGTGGCCAACGTCGGCATCTCCTCCAACCGCCTCACCGGCGACGGCACCGGCGTCAGCGGCCTGGCCCGGTTCGACCGCGACGTGCTCGCTCAGCCGGGCGTGGACACGCTCGTGTTCATGCAGGGCATCAACGACATCCGCCTCGACGTGGCGACGCGGCCCGAGCAGCTGACCGCGGCGTACCGCCAGATCGTCGCGCGAGCGCACGCGCACGGGATCAAGGTGATCGGCGGGACGCTGATGCCGTTCTACGGCGACAAGTTCTACACCGAGGAGCGCGAACGGCTCCGCCAGCAGGTGAACCAGTGGATCCGTTCCAGCAACGCGTTCGACGCGGTGGTCGACTTCGACAAGGCCACCCGCGACCCGATCTTCCCGAAGCGGCTGCGGCCGTCGTACGACTCCGGCGACCGCATCCACCCGAGCGACGCCGGCTACCAAGTGATGGCCAACGCCATCGATCTGAGCCAGTTCAGGTAACGGCCGGGAGGAGGGTGCGGGGAGTGGGCCCCGCACCCGCCTGGCGGCTGTCCGCCGTGAGAGTCTGGCCGGCATGTCTCTCGCCAGCGCGGAGCTCGCGGCTTCGATCAGCACCCTCGCCGACGCCGCGGGCGCGGCGATCCTCGAGATCTACGCCCGTTCCGACCCCGGCACGCGCGAGAAGGCCGACCGTACGCCGGTCACCGAGGCCGACCTGGAGTCCGAGCGGCTGATCCTCGCGGGCCTGCGCGAGCTCACGCCCGACGTCCCGATCGTGGCCGAGGAGAGCGTCGCGGCTGGCGTCGTCCCGGAGACCGACGACGGCCCGTTCTGGCTCGTCGACCCGCTCGACGGCACCCGCGAGTTCCTGTCCGGCAACGGCGAGTTCACGGTGAACATCGCGCTGGTCGAGGCCGGCGTACCCGTCCTCGGCGTCGTCCACCTCCCGGTCCAGGACACGAGCTATCTCGGCGGCGCCGGCGCGGCGACCGTCGCGAAAGGACACGAGCGACGAAACCTTGGTGTCGTCCAGGCGAACGAGGCCGGGTTCCGCGTCCTCGTCAGCCGCAGCCATCTGGACGAGGAGACCGAACGCTGGCTCGCCGACGTCCCGGTCACCGAACGTATCTCGGCCGGTAGCTCGCTGAAGTTCTGCCGGATCGCGGAGGGTGCCGCGGACCTCTATCCGCGCTTCGGGCGGACCATGGAATGGGACACCGCCGCAGGTCAGGCCGTGTTGCTCGCCGCCGGAGGGGCGGTCACGACGCCGTCCGGAACGCCGCTACGCTACGGCAAGCCCGGGTTCGCCAACCCGTCATTCCTCGCATTCGGGGCGACGGCGCCTCAGGCGCGCGGGGACGTTGAGACCGGGCATCGGGGAACCTGACCTCACGTACGGAACGTCCTAGTGCGCGCCGTACGACATCTCCAGAAAGGGCACAAACTGTGAAGCGACGCACGGGGGCACTGCTCCTCGCCGCTGGCCTGAGCCTGGCCGTCCTGACCGCTTGCGGGGGCAGTGGCGGGAGCACCACCACGGGCAGCGGGAGCTCCGGCAGTGGCAACAGCAACGCTGGCAGCGGTGACGTCAAGGCGTACTGCGCCGCGGTCCGCGACGCCGGCACCGAGCTGCTCAAGCCGGCTCCGGCCGGTGAGACGAAGGACCTCTCGTCGACGTACCAGAAGATCGCCGACGTGGCTCCGGACGACATCAAGCCGTCCTGGCAGACGCTGGCCGACCAGATGAAGGTCCTCCAGGAGGGCCTCAAGATCGACCCGCAGGCCATCGCCACGACGGACCCCGCCGACCTCGAGGCGCAGCAGAAGAAGACCGAAGAGGCCAGCACGAAGATGCAGGAGGCCATCACCAAGGTCTCCGAGGACACGACCAAGCGCTGCGTCAACGCGTGATGAGGTGGGCCGGGGATGACGGAGAGCGTCGGACAAGCGCGCGTAGCGCGCGCTGCGTTCGGCGCCCCGCGCCCGTATGGGCGTGGTGCAGGAGGAACTCATATTGGTTATATGGGTGACGATGTGCACCGCGGCCAGACGGGATGTGGGGTGTCGCACGCCCGGCGATATCCGTCAGACGCGGCCCAGAATGTGTGGGGGCGTCCGGGTTGCGGACGCCCCCGTCACATGTGTCGGTCGGCTCTGCTTCGATGATGCCGGTCAGCCGAGTAGCCTCACCTGCGAGGCTGGCTAAGATCGCACAGCCTCGTGCGACACGCTCGAGACAGCTGCCGACACGAAAACGCGACAACTGCACACAGGCCGACGCCAGAAGCGTAAGAATCTCCCTTGCCCTGCCCGTCCCCACGCCCCGAGGTGACCGTCCGTGCCGCTTCCTCCCCTGACTCCCGAAGCTCGTCAAGCTGCCCTCGAGAAGGCGGCGCAGGCCCGGCGGGAGCGAGCCGAGGTGAAGAACCGCCTGAAGCACTCCGGCGCATCCCTTGGCGAGGTCGTCAGCCAGGGCCGCAACTCCAACGAGATCATCGGCAAGATGAAGGTCCTCGACCTGCTCTGCGCGATGCCGGGAGTCGGCAAGGTCCGCGCCAGGCAGATCATGGAGCGGATCGGCATCTCCGAGAGCCGCCGGGTCCGCGGACTCGGCGAGAACCAGGTCGCCGCGCTCAAGCGCGAGTTCGGCGAGTCCTGAGCCGCTAGCCACCACAGAACCTGAGCACGAGGCGGTACGTACGGCGATGACCGGATCAGCGTTCTTCGAAACGGCGGGTGCCTCCCGCCTCACCGTGCTGGCCGGGCCGACCGCGGTCGGCAAGGGCACCGTCGCCGCCGCGATCCGCGCGCACTATCCGGAGGTCTGGATCTCCGTCTCGGCGACGACTCGACCGCCGCGACCGGGTGAGGTGCTCGGCACCCACTACTGGTTCGTCGACGACGCCGAGTTCGACCACATGGTCGAGACCGGCGAGCTGCTCGAGTGGGCGGTGGTGCACGGCGTTCACCGGTACGGAACGCCGCGGCGCGCCGTCCTGGAGGCGCTCGAGGCGGGCCGGCCCGCGCTGTTGGAGATCGATCTGCAGGGCGCGCGCCAGGTGCGGGACACGATGCCGGAGGCGATGTTCGTGTTCCTCGCGCCGCCGCACTGGGACGAGCTCGTTCGCCGGCTGGTCGGTCGGGGAACCGAGTCGGCCGAGGAACAGGCCCGCCGGCTGGACACCGCCAGGCGTGAGCTGGCGGCCGAGCGGGAGTTCGATGTGACCATTGTCAACACCGATGTCCCGACCGCTGCCGCGGAGTTGGTATCCTTGATGTACTCCCACACGACAGCACCGGAGGCCTGAGCTTGTCCGGCACCCCGACCACGGCCGAGGGCATCACGTACCCGCCCATCGACGACCTACTGACCAAGGCTGACTCGAAGTACAAGCTCGTCTTGTTCTCCGCCAAGCGCGCCCGCCAGATCAACGCCTACTACGCCCAGCTGGGCGAGGGCCTGCTCGAGTACGTCGGCCCGCTCGTGGACACCCATGTCCAGGAGAAGCCGCTCTCGATCGCGCTGCGTGAGATCAACGAGGGTCTGCTGACGGTCGAGGACATCGAGCCGACCGAGACCAACCCGCCCGCGGCCTCCTAAGCCACGGCTCGCGCGACAACCGAAGACGAACGATGCCCGCCACCACCCGAGCAGCTCGGGTGGTGCTTGGCGTTTCCGGCGGGATCGCGGCGTACAAGGCGGCGAGCCTGCTCCGGCTGCTGGTCGAGGCGGGGCACTCGGTGCGCGTCGTCCCGACTGCTTCGGCTTTGAAGTTCGTGGGCGAGGCGACCTGGGCGGCGCTGTCGCACGAGCCGGTCCATACGTCGGTGTGGTCGGACGTGCACGAGGTGCCGCACGTACGGCTGGGGCAGACCGCAGACCTCGTCGTGGTCGCGCCCGCTACGGCTGACCTGCTGGCTCAGGCGGCGCACGGCTCGGCGTCGGACCTGTTGACTTCGACGCTGCTCACCGCCCGGTGCCCGGTCGTACTGGCGCCCGCGATGCACACCGAGATGTGGGAGCACGCGGCGACGCGCGCGAACGTCGCGTTGCTGCGGTCGCGGGGTGTGCTGGTGGTGGAGCCGGCAGAGGGCCGGCTGACCGGTGCTGACACGGGGAAGGGGCGGTTGCCGGAGCCAGACGCTCTCTTCGATGTGTGCGCACTGGTTTTGGCACGGGGCGCTGCCGGGTTGTCGCAGGACCTTTCCGGGCGCCGGGTCGTCGTGTCGGCTGGTGGGACGCGGGAGTTTTTGGATCCCGTTCGGTATCTGGGGAACCGTTCGTCGGGGCGGCAGGGCTACGCGCTGGCCCGGGCCGCTGTCGTTCGGGGCGCCTCGGTGACCTTGGTGTCCGCGTCGGCGCTGCCGGAGCCAGCGGGGGTGAAGGTCGTCCCGGTGGTGTCGACGCGGGACATGCGCGAAGCGGTGCTGTCCGCTGCCGCGTCCGCTGATGCGGTGGTGATGGCGGCCGCGCCGGCAGACTTCCGGCCGGCGGAGTATGTCGAGCACAAGATCAAGAAGGTCGACGACGTCTCGGCACCTTCTGTCGTGCTGGTGCAGAACCCGGACATCTTGGCCGAGCTCGCGCACAACCGGCCGTCTCCCGGGCTGGTGGTGGTGGGCTTCGCGGCCGAGACCGGCGACGCGTCCGGCTCGGTCCTGGACCACGGCCGGGCCAAGCTCGCCCGCAAGGGCGCCGACCTGCTGGTGGTCAACGAGGTCGGCGCCACCAAGGGTTTCGAGTCGACCGAGAACGAGGCCGTCATCCTCGGCGCGGACGGCTCGGAGACCCCCGTCCCGCTGGGCTCGAAGGACCTCCTCGCCCACCACATCTGGGACCTCGTCGCCACCCGCCTGTCCTAGCCCTCTGAGGATGGCTGAGTCCCCAACGCTGCGTCGCTGGCGGCCGCTCTGGTTCTCCTACGCGGTCAGTGCGAGCGGTACGTCGGTCGCCAGCGGGATCCTGCCGATCATCGCGATCCTCCACCTGCACGCCTCGGCTGCTCAGGTCTCCGCCCTGGCCGCGATCTCCGCGGTCGCAGGCGGCGTCGGCGGAACGCTCAGCGCCCGGCTGTTCGATCGGGCGCCGAGGCTCGCCGTGCTCCGGTGGATCCAGCTGTTCCAGTGCGCGTCCCTGGCCGTCCTGCTGATCGTCGCTGCCGTTGGCTGGCTGACGTTCACTCACCTCGTCGTGGTCGCGGCCATCCAGGCTGCCGGCTTCATCGCCTACGCGGCGGGCTTCAACCTGCACCTGAAGCAGTCGCTCGAGGACGACGACCTGATCGTCGCGACCTCGCGCATCGAGGCGACGACCTGGACGACCCAGTCGATCGGCCCGATGCTCGGCGGCGTACTCACCAGTGCCGTCGGTCCGTTCCTCGCGGTGGCGATCGACGCGCTCAGCTTCGTCGCCTCCGCTCTCGGACTCGCCAAGGCCAAGGACGACAGGCAACCTCGACGCGGGCCGAACGAACGCCTCGGCGGCGGGCTGCCGTACATCTGGCGCAACGACATCCTTCGCCCGCTCTACCTCAACGCGATGACCCTTGGCGGCGGGCTGCTGATGGCGAGCCCGCTCGTCGCCCTGCTGATGCTCAGGGACCTCGGCCTCCCCGCCTGGCAGTACGGCCTCGCGGTCGGGCTGCCAGCGGTGGCAGGACTGGCCGGGGCGTTCTGCGCGCCGCGGCTCCATCGCGCCCTTGGACAACGCAGGACGCTCCTCTTCTTCGGAGCGCTGCGCGGTCCCTGCCTCGTCCCGCTCGCGCTCGCGCCCTCCGGCCCGGCCGCCCTCTGGGTCATCCTCGGCAGCCAGGCCCTGCTGCTGTTCGCCGCCGGGGTGTTCAACCCGACCTTCGCGACCACCCGACTCCAGGCGTCCTCCGTCGACATGATCGCCCGCGTGTCTGCGGCGTGGTCCGGCTCGGCCAAGGTGGTTCAGCCCGCGTGCATCGCTCTCGGCGGGCTCATCGCGGCGGCGACCAGCGTCAGGGTCGCGCTCGGTGCAGCGGCCGCACTGGGCGTCGCGAGCGTCGTCGCTCTTCCGTGGCGTCGATCGAGCCCGGACTGATGGCTATAGCGCGTGCCATACTGGATGCTATGGCACCGACCTCGATGCAGATCGACTCCCGTCTGCGTGACGACCTGGCGACCATCGCTCAGCGAGACTTCGATGGCGTGACGCTTGGCGAGGCGGTCCGGCGGCTGGTCAAGGAACATCAGCTCCATCGCATCGTCCAGCGCTACGAGGAACTGCGCGCCGACCCGGAGGAGTGGGCGAGCTACCAGGCCGAGGCGAGGCTGACCGACAACGCGGCCGGCGACGGACTGCCAGGGGCGGCCGAGGAGTACCCGGAGTACAACCGGTGACCCGACCGCCGAGACTCGAGCCTTGGCAGGTGTGGCTCGTGGACTTCGGCGAACCGGTTGGACACGAGCAGGGCGGAGTCAGGCCTGCCGTCGTTGTCGGCTCCCAGATCCATTGCCGGTTCCCCATCGGTAGGGCGATGGTGGTGCCGTTGACCTCACGTGATCGCGGCCTGGACCACCATGTGCGCATCGACCCTGCCGGCTCCGGGCTGAACCGCCCGAGCTGGGCGCGCACCGAGGATCTGACAGCGGTGTCGACCCAGAGGTTCGTTCGGTCCGAGCCGCTCGGTACGGCCTCCGCCACCGAGATCGCCGACCTGAGCGAGTGGTTGCGCGACCTGGTCGCCTTCTGTTGACGCATGGCTAGGCCGCGCGCGCCGCGCGGTCGGCTTCGCGGATGGGGGCGCCGGAGTGGTGGAGGTGGCGCAAGGCGATGGCGTACGACTCGGCCAGGCTGGTCTGCTCGTACGGCACCCCGAGCTCCTCGCAGTAGCCCTGCACGATCGGCTGCGCGCGGCGCAGGTTCGGGGTCGGCATGTTCGGGAACAGATGGTGCTCGATCTGGTAGTTCAGCCCACCCAGCGCCACGTCGACGAAGCGGCCGCCGCGGACGTTGCGGGAGGTCAGCACCTGCTTGCGCAGATAGTCCAGCTCGGACGGGCCAGTCAGCGTCGGCATGCCCTTGTGGTTCGGCGCGAACGTGCAGCCGAGATACACGCCGAAGACCGCCTGGTGCACCAGCATGAAGACGACGGCCTTGCCCGGCGACAGCACCGTGAACAACACCGAGACGTACAGCACCAGATGCAGCACGAGCAAGAAGGCCTCGATGCGGCGGTTCCTCAACGACGGCCGGAACAGCGCGCGGATGCTCGAGACGTGCATGTTGAAGCCCTCGAGCGTCAGCAGCGGGAAGAACAGGAACGCCTGCCAGCGGCCGATGAACCGCGCGACCCCGCGCGCGGACCGCGCCTGGTCCTGCGACCACACGAGGATGTCGGGGGAGACGTCCGGGTCGAGGTCCTCGTGGTTCGGGTTCGCGTGGTGGCGGGTGTGCTTGTCCATCCACCAGCCGTAGCTCATCCCGATGCCGAGGTTGCCGGCGATGATCCCGGCCCGTTCGGACGGTCGCCGCGTACGGAACACCTGCCGGTGCGCGAGGTCGTGCGCCACCAGCGCGACCTGGGCGAACACCACGCCGAGGACGACGGCGAGCAGCAGGTTCCACCACGTGTCGCCGAGCGCGACGAACGCGGCCCAGGCCGCGAGGTACGCGCCGGCCACCAGGCTCAGGCGGAGAACGTAGTAGCCAGGACGGCGGTCGAGGAGGCCCGCGGACTGGATTCGCCTGGTCAACTGGGCGAAGTCGCTGCCGCCAGTCGCGGGCTGAGTGGGCTGGGTATCGATGTCGGTAGCGGTCACGACACCTAATCCTGGACGCCAGGTAGACCACGCAGAATGCCGCCTACTACCCGGTCGATACGGGGGCTAGCCCCCCTGTTTTCCGGGGTCCCCGCGAAATCGTGGCACGACGCTCGGCGGCCACATGCCGGTGACGGAGCGATTTCGTGGGGTGGAGGGTTTGCCCTGATAGGGACATTGGCCGAGGTCGGAAATCCGGGTGTACGGGACGAATCCGCCGACTAGCATCGGCCCCCGGGTGGAGGTGCGCATGAACGTGGGGGCCGACTCGGCAATCCTGGTGGTGATCGCGATCATCGTCGCGCTCATCGTCGGTAGCCGTTGGCGCATCCTGACCCGTGCCCGCGCCGACCTCGCCGGCGCGAAGACCGGCATCGGCAAGGCCCGCACCGCCCGCAACACCGCGTTCAAGAGCGTCATCCTGCCCGTCGCCATCATCGGGCTCTTCGTCTACGTCGTCCTAGCGAACATTCGCTAGCCGCCGCTCGGTTCGTCGCTGCCGCGCCAGCGTGGGATCCAGAACGGGAACGGCGTTCAGCAGCTCCCGCGTGTACGCGTCCGCGGGAGCCGAGTAGACCGCGTCGGAAGGCCCCAGCTCGACGACGACGCCGCGCTGCATGACCGCGATCCGGTCGCTCACCTGCCGCACCACCGCGAGGTCGTGCGAGACGAACACCACCGACAGCGAGAACTCCGCGCGCAGCTCCTCCAGCAGCTCCAACACCTGGGCCTGCGTCGTCACGTCCAACGAGGACACCGGCTCGTCGCACACCAGCACCGAAGGCGACGCCGCCAACGCGCGCGCCAGCCCCACGCGCTGCCGCTGCCCACCGGAGAACTCGTGCGGATACGCCTCCGACCGCGTCGGATCCAACCCGACCCGATGCAGCAGCGACCGCACCTGCTCAGCAGCGGCACGCGCGGAGACCCCGGTCACCCGCAGCGGTTCGGCGATCGCGTCGCCCACCGTACGGCGCGGGTTCAGCGACGACGCCGGATCCTGGAAGACCATCTGCACCGTCCGCCGCCGCGAGCGCAAGGCGGCGCCGGACAACGACGCCAAGTCCGTGCCGTCGAGCAGCACCTGACCCGACGAAGGCCGCAGCAGCCCCACCAGCATCCGCGCCAACGTCGTCTTGCCCGACCCCGACTCGCCCACGACGCCGAGCGTCTCGCCGCGCCGTACGTCCAACGACACCCCGGCCACCGCACGCACCGGCGCCCCGCGACCGAGCAACCGCCGCGGCGACGGAAACGAGCGGTGAACGTCGACCGCCGACAGCACCGGCTCCCCACCCGAGGCAACCACAGCACGCGGCACGTCCACCCGAGGAACGGCAGCCAGCAACCGCCGCGTGTACGGCTCAACGGGTCGCGACAGGACGGACGACACCGGCCCGCGCTCGACAGCGAGCCCCGAAGCCATCACCAACACCTCGTCGACCGATCCCGCCACCACGCCGAGGTCGTGCGTGACGAGCACCAACGCCATGCCCAGATCGGTACGCAATTCGTCAAGCAGGTCGAGGATCTGAGCCTGCACCGTCACATCTAACGCCGTCGTCGGCTCGTCCGCGACCAGCACCGAAGGGCCGCACGCCAACGCCATCGCGATCAGCGCGCGCTGCCGCATCCCACCGGACAGCTCGTGCGGGTACGCGTCGACCCGCCGCGCGGCGTCGGGGATCCGCACCCGGTCGAGCATCGCCACCGCACGTTCTCGCGCCGCCCGCCGCGACGCACCGGTGTGCAGCCGGAACACCTCGCCGATCTGGTTGCCCACGCTGAAGAACGGGTCGAACGCCGACAACGGGTCCTGGAAGATCATCGAGATCTTCGATCCCCGCAGCTTCCGTATGTCCTCGATCGGCGCCGACAGCACCGGAACGTCCGCCACGTCGATCTCGCCCGAGACCGTCGCCGACGTGCCCCGGTGCAACCCGAGCAGTGCCAACGCCGTCGCGGTCTTGCCCGACCCCGACTCGCCGACGATCCCCAACGCGGCACCAGGCTGGAGGTCGAACGACAACCGCTCCACGGCGACCACGCCCGGGAACTCCACGCGCAGGTCGCGGACCGAGACCACCGGAGAGCTCATGTGAAGGTCACCCGCCGATCCACCAATGCATACAGGAGATCCGCGACCAGGTTCGCCACCACGATGAAGAAGCCCGCGAGCAATGTCACCCCGACGACGACCGGCAGGTCGATCTCCGCGACGGACGAGATCAGCAGATGCCCGAGGCCGGGAAGCCCGTAGACCTTCTCGGTGATCACCGCGCCGCCGAGCAGCCCACCGAGGTCGAGCGCGACCAGCGTGACCAGGGGAGTGAGCGCGCTGCGCAGCCCGTGCCGGCCGATCACCCGAGCCTCGGACAGCCCGCACGCGCGAGCCGTGCGGATGTGGTCCTCGGCGAGCGTCTCGAGGATCGCGGTCCGCGTGATGCGCGTGTAGACAGCGGCCTGCGAGACCGCGATCGTGACCCACGGCAGCAGCAGATTGCTGAACCACAGCGCGGGATCGGTCGTGAACGGCACGTACGTCGGGAACGGCAGCCACTGCAGGTACGCGCAGACCAGCATCATCAGCAGCAACCCGAGCAGGAACACCGGCGTCGCCATCCCGGCGAGCGTGGCACCCATGATCGCGCGGTCGAGAGCCCGACCACGACGTAGCGCCGACAGCACGCCACCGCCCACGCCGACCGCGAGCCAGAGCACCAGCGACCCGATGGTGATCGACAAGGTCACCGGCAACCGGTCGAGCAGCAGCGACACCACCGGCTCGTCGGTCTGGAACGAGAAGCCGAGGCACGGTGCTGGGCAGTGGTCGACCGTCGGGCCGGAGCTGAAGTCGCGGCCGACGAAGATGCCGCCGAGGAACTCGCCGTACTGCACGTACGCCGGCCGGTCCAGGCCCATCTGCTGCGCGATCACCGCGACCTGCTCGGGTCGGCAACCCTTGCCACATGCCAGCTGCGCGGGGTCGCCGGGGGACAGGAAGAACAGCCCGAACACCACCGCCGACAGCACGAACAAGACAACGACAGCGCCGAGCAGCCGACGAAGAAGGAAGCCCAGCACTACGCCCGCCCCCTCACGCGCGCGGCGGCGCGCGGGTCGAGCGCGGTACGCAGGCCGTCGCCGGCGATCGTGCAGACGAGCACCGTCACGAACAACAGCCCACCCGGGATCAGGACGTACATCGGGTCACCCCGGAACCACGTGGTCGCGGTCGACAGCATCTGCCCCCACGACGACGTCGGCGGGCGTACGCCGATGCCGAGGAACGACAGCGCCGCCTCCGCGACGATGTTGCCCGGAACGAGCAGCGCCGCGTACGTGAGCACCGGCGCCATCAGCCCGGGCACGATCTCCCGCCGCGCCACCCGCGCCGGATGCGCCCCGGCCAGCTGCGCCGCCGCAACGTAGTCAGCAGAACGCAACGTCAGCGTCTGGCCGCGGACGACGCGCGCGATCCCGCCCCACCCGAGCACACCGAGAACGAGCACGAGCAGCACCGGTCGCGGGAACGAACTCGGCACGATCGCGAGCAGCGCGATCGCGAACACCAGCGAGGGAAACGCGAGGATCAGGTCGATGAACCGTCCGCTCACCGCGTCCAGGAACCGCCCGCCGAGCCCGGAGATCAGCCCGATGACAGTGCCGATGAGAACCTGCAGAACGGTCGCCGCGGCGGCGACGCCGAGCGACACCTGCGCGCCGTACACGACGCGCGCGAACAGGTCGCGTCCCGTCGTCGGCTCGACGCCCAGCCAGTGCTCGGCGCTGATCCCACCCCACGGCCCGATCGGCACGCCGCCGCGGGCGGAGTCGATCAGCTCGTTGTGGAACGTCGTCGGGTCCTGCCCTTCCAGCGCGGTGAGCAGGGGAGCGGCGAGCGCGACGAGCACGAGCAGCCCGACGACGACAGTCGCGACGACCGCGCCGCGGTTGCCGGCGAACCGGCGGAGGACAGACCCGATCCGGGGTGCTGCCTCCGCCGGTGTCTCCGGCGCCTGGACGGTCTCGCTCACTTCACCGACAGTCCGGCGAGGTCGTACTTGCCGGTCCAGTCGCTGACGAACGTGTTCTTCACGTTCGTGCCGAACAGCGCGAGGTCCTTGCCGTGGTAGAGCGGCACGGTGAGCGCCAGCTCGCCGATCTTCTCGTCGAGGTCGCCGTACCGCGAGGCCGCGGCGGACAGGTCGGTGAGCTTGGCGATGTCGTCGAACTCCTGGTTGACCTCAGGGTCGTTGTACTGGGCGATGTTGTAGTTGCCCTGCGCGAGGATCTGCCGTCCGTCGAAGATCGGCTGCAGGAACGGGAAGCCCGACGGCCAGTCCGCGCCCCAGCCGAACAACGCCGCGCCAGGCGACTTCGCCGGCACCTCGACGGTGCCGTTGAACGCCTCGTCCTCCAACCCGTTGAGCTGGACCGTGATACCGGCCTGCTTCAACGCGTCCTGGATCGCGGCCGCGACCTCGGGCCCGTTCCCCGCGCCCTTGTCCGTCGTGTGCGTGAGCGGGATCGTCAGCCCGTTCGGGAAGCCGGCCTCGGCGAGGACCTCCTTCGCCTTGGTCGGGTTGCCGGTCTCGCCCGCGGGGAAGTGGTCGTAGTCCTTGTGCCCCATCGACTTCTGCGTCGGCAGGTACGTGGTCGCCGGGTCGGCCAGCGCGGTGCCGCCGACGGCGTTGATCACCGACTGCCGGTTGACCGCGTACGAGATCGCCTCGCGCACCTTCGGGTTGTCGAACGGCTTCACCTTCGGGTTGAACGCGATGTAGTAGACGTACGGGAAGTGCCCCTTCGCCACGCGCTTGGCGAGGTTCGGGTCGGAGTCCACGCGGGCGAGCTCGGACGGGCCGAGCTCAGTGTCGGTCGTCACCGCGTTCGCGTCGTCGCCGCCGCTGGTCGAGAGGCGCTGGTTGATGACCGCCGCGTCGAGGCCGGAGGTGATCTCGATCTTGTCCGGGCAGGCGAGCCGCTCGGGGTCGACGTCGCGGGACCAGTGCTCGTTGCGGGTCAGCACGAGCAGCTTGTTCTTCTCGTAGCTCTCGACCTTGTACGGGCCGCTGGAGACCGGCTTGTTCTCGTACTTCGTGCCTGTGTCCTTGGCCTTCGGCACCGGGGCGAACTGTGTCGCGGTCGCGAGGTACGGGAAGTCGCCCTCGGGCTTGCGCAGCTTGAACACGATCGTCTTGTCGTCCGGCGTCTCGATCGCCTTGATGCCCTCAGGCTGCTTGTAGGGGCCCTGGTACTTCGCGGCGTTCTCGAGCCAGTCGCGCAGGTACGGTGCACCGCCGGGCAGTTCCGGTGCGAACGAGCGCTCGATGCCGTACTTCACGTCCTTGGACGTGATCGGCGTACCGTCGTCGAACTTCAGGTTGTCCCGCAGCGTGAACGTCCACGTCTTCGCGTCCGCGCTCGGCTTGCCGGTGTCGGTCGCGAGGTCGGGCACGACCTTCGTCCCCTCGGCGCCGCCTTCGCGGTTGCGGGTGGTGAGCGTGCGGAACAGCAGCGATGGGATGTTGCCGCCGCCGGAGGTGTAGAGGCGGGCGGGGTCCAGGTGGGTGATGTCGCGCTGGTTCAGGACCTGGAGCGTGCCGCCCTGGCAGTCGTTGGGGTCGAACGCGGCGTCGTTCGTGGTGCCGCCGGAGCCGTTGCCGCCGTTGCCGCCGCAGGCCGCGGCGACGAGGGCGAGTAGGGCCACGACCACGGGGAGAGCAAACCGTCGCCGACGGGTTGTTTCGCGCATGGAGAGGATCCTTCGGGTCGATCCGGTGACAACCGGACTTATACAGGGAGACGCACCCTCACGGGAAGTGCCTGGAGGAATGCGGAGCGAAGGCGTGTGACTAAGAACAGAGCACGTCGGCGACCGTGTGCGCAT
The DNA here is from genome assembly GCF_016907715.1 of Tenggerimyces flavus. NCBI lineage: Bacteria > Bacillati > Actinomycetota > Actinomycetes > Propionibacteriales > Nocardioidaceae > Tenggerimyces > Tenggerimyces flavus. The sequence goes on from NZ_JAFBCM010000001.1 coordinate 4,927,606, forward strand.
CCATCGCGAGCAGCACGAGGACGTGGCTCGTCGAGGGCACAGTCGATGCGGTCGGCACGACGGTGGACCCTACCTCGCGAATCCCAACCGTCCCAAACTGTGGGGTTCTGGTAGCGACACGCTGGCGTGTGGCTACCAGAACCCCACAGTTTGTGGGGCCACGGTGATTTGTGGGGCCACGGTCAGTCGTGGGCCACGGTCAGCCTGGAGGGCTAGGTGGGATGTGGCTCCTCGGAGTGACGTCTCGGGTGCCACCTCCTTCGTACCTTCCGCGGCATGGTCGGACTCCTGCGTACCCCGTTCACTCCCTACGTCTGGCGCCGGTTCGCGTACGCGCTGCTCGCGCCGCTGGTCGGCCTGTTCGCCCTCGGGCTCGCGCTGTCGGGCCGGTACGGCGCAGCCGGGCACCTGCAACGAGCGCTCGTGCGGACGTTGCTGCAGGTGCCGCTCGACGAGCCGCAGCCGGCGGGCAACGGTGCCCATCCGCTCCTGCACACCGTGGTCGCCCTCCCGCTCAGCGTGGCGACGTTCTTCCTCACCACGTACGCGCTCACCGGGCTGGTGCTGAACGTCGCCTACCCGGTCCGCGTCGACGGCTTCCCGTTCGACCTGCCCGGACTGTTCACGCCCTCGCACGCGCTCGACGGTGCGTGGGGCGGGCCGACGCTCGCCGGCGCGTGGGCGTTCCACGGCGTCGTCGGCGGGCTGCTGTTCGTGTACGCCGGATCGGCGATCGTCTGTGGCCTGGTGATGTTGCAGTCACGACTCGCAGGCAAACTCCTTGCAACAAAGGAGGTCAGGACCAGAGTGTTTGTGTGATCGTTACCACATCCACGCCTGAGAACCGGAAATATCTCGTTGCACCGATGAGTTTCAGAGGGTTCGGTAGTCAGTTCTGGCGTAAGCCACAACACCGTAGCTTCGAGGGGGCTCATCACCATGCCAGTTGACGTCGTGGAATCGACGGGCGACAGACCACTTGCCGCCGACGCCGGTGAGGCGACGCCGGAACGAATGAGTCCCCGCGATCGCACCGTGATCGCGGTCATGCTGGTCTCGACGTTCGTCGTGTTGCTGAACGAGACCATCATGAGCGTCGCGCTGCCGGTCCTGATGACCGAGCTGAACGTGACCCCGGCCACCGGCCAGTGGCTCACCGCCGGGTTCCTGCTCGCGATGGCCGTGATCATCCCGATCACCGGCTTCCTGATCCGCCGCATCCCTACCAAGGTCCTGTACGGCACGGCGATGACGCTGTTCAGCATCGGCACGCTGCTCGCCGCGATCGCGCCGGGATTCGGCGTCCTGCTCACCGCGCGCTTCATCCAGGCCAGCGGTACGGCGATCATGATGCCGCTGCTCATGACCACGGTCATGACGCTCGTCCCACCCGCACGCCGCGGCGCGGTGATGGGCAACCTGTCGATCGTGATCTCGGTCGCGCCGGCGATCGGACCGACCGTGTCCGGCATCCTGCTCGACCTGCTGAGCTGGCGGTTCATGTTCTGGACCGTGCTGCCGATCGCGCTGATCGCGATGGTCATCGGCATCCCGAAGATCGTGAACATCGGCGAGGCGACGAACGACCGCATCGACGTGCTGTCGGTCGTGCTCTCGGCGCTCGGCTTCGGTGGTCTGGTGTACGGGCTGAGCAGTGTCGGTGAGGCCGCGAACGCCGAGCCGTTCCTGCCGCTGTGGGTCCCGTTCGTCGTCGGTGGTCTCGGCCTCGTCGCGTTCGTGTGGCGCCAGCTGATCCTGCAGCGCGACGACCGTGCGCTGCTGGACCTGCGGACGTTCAAGTCGCGTGCGTTCGTCGTCTCGTCCGCGCTGATGGTCGTGATGATGATGACGCTGCTCGGCGCGGTCGTGATCCTGCCGATCTACCTGCAGAACGTGCTGCACCTGGAGCCGTTGAAGACCGGCCTGCTCCTGCTGCCGGGCGGTCTGATCATGGGTCTGCTCGGCCCGGTGGTCGGACGCCTGTACGACCGGCTCGGCGCGCGCACGCTGCTCGTGCCCGGCGCCGTGCTGACGAGCCTCGCGCTGTGGTCGACGCTGTTCTTCAGCGCGACGAGCTCGCTGTGGCTGGTGCTGGCGTTCCACCTGATGCTGAGCGTGGGCCTGGCGTTCGTGTTCACGCCGCTGTTCACCTCGGGCCTCGCGGCGGTCGAGCCGAAGCTGTACTCGTACGGCTCGGCGATCTTCGCCACGATCCAGCAGCTCGCCGGCGCCGCCGGCGTGGCGCTGCTGGTGACCGTGCTGAGCCTGGCCGCGGCCGGGCTGGCCCGGACGGGCTCGTCGGAGGTCGAGGCGACCGCGGGTGGCGTGCACTCGGCGTTCCTCGTAGCTGCGATCCTGTCGGTGTTCGCGATCGTCGGGGCCGCTTTGATCCCCACGGCGAAGAAGGAGGGATAGCGCATGTGCCGGAACATCACCGTGCTTCGTGGCCTCGAGCCGTCGGCGACGCCTCAGGAGGTCCAGGCCGCCGCGACGCAGTACGTGCGGAAGGTCAGCGGGGTGGCGACCGTGACCGACTCGACGCGTGAGGCGTTCGACGAGGCGGTCGCCGCGGTCACCGAGGCGACGACCAAGCTGCTCGCCTCGCTGCCTCCGCGCCGCAACCCGCCGACCACGGTGCCGCCGCTGCGCCGGCCCGAGGTCCAGGCCCGCATCGCCGCCCGTTCCGCCCTGCGCCGTCCCTAGCGGGCTGTTGGTGCTGGCCGCCGTCGCGATCCGACTGGCGGCCAGCACCAACCACCGAGTGGGTCAGTTGCTCTTACGCATCGCCCGCATGCCGACCGCCAGGCCGAGCACCGCGATCGCGCCCGCCGCGAGTGCACCCGCACCGATCGTCGAGGCGTCGAACAAGCCGTTGAACAAGGCGCGTTCGGCGTTCACGACGTACGTCAACGGGTTGAACCTCGACATCGTCTGCAGCCAGCCCGGACCGTTGTCGATCGGCAGCATCATCCCCGCCAGCAGCAACAACGGGAACAGCAGCGTCTGCTGCACGGCCCAGAACAGCCACTCCTGGTTCTTCGCCGCGAGCGCCAGCGTGTACGACAACGCGCCGAGGCCGACGCAGAACACCGCGAGCATGACCAGCCCGATCAGCACGCCGAACGGGTTAGCGCGGAACCCGAACGGCAGCGTCACGAGCACGATGATCAGTGCCTGCACGAACATCGGCACGATCTCCTTGAGCGCCCGCCCGACGATCAGCGACGACCTGCGCAGTGGCGAGACGAGCATCCGTTCGTGCGCGCCGGTCATCATCTCGAAGAGCAGGTTGGAGCCGGTCGCGGACGTTCCGAACAGGCACGACATCACCACGATGCCGGGCACGAACCACTGCAGCGCGCTCGCCCCGGCGATCCCGTCCGGAAGCAGGGGAGTGAACAGGGCAAGGAAGAACAGCGGCTGCACCATCGTGAAGATGACCGAGAACGGGTCGCGCAGCACCGGCTTCAGCTCGCGGTTGAAGACGGTCGCGGTGTCGGTGACGAACGTCGTACTGCTCATGCCTTCTGCTCCTGTTCTTCGGTCGCCGCGGTGGTGTCTTCGCGCAGGCTTCGCCCCGTGAGGTTGAGGAAAACGTCGTCGAGAGTGGGTCGCGCCACCTCGACGCTCGCGACCGGCAGGCCGCCCTCGTCGAGGGAACGCAGCAGCTTCGGCGCCAGCGCCGCACCGCCGTCGGCGACGACCGTGACCACGGCCTCGTTCTGGGTGACCTGCGCGCCGTCGATCCCGATCCGGCCGAGCGCGTGCCGCGCGTCCTCGGCGTGGTCGAACGTCAGGGTGATCTTGTCGCCGGCGAACTCCGACTTGAGCCGCGTCGGGGTGTTGTCCGCGATGACCTTGCCGTGGTCGATGACGATCACGCGCTCGGCCAGCTGGTCGGCTTCCTCGAGGTAGTGCGTGGTGAGCACGATCGTCGTCCCGTGCTCGGAGCGGAGCTTCTTGATGTGGTCCTGCAGGTTGGCCCTGTTCTGCGGATCGAGGCCGGTCGACGGCTCGTCGAGGAACAGCAGCCCGGGGGTGTGGATGAGGCCCATCGCGATGTCGAGCCGCCGTCGTTGGCCGCCGGACAGCGACGAGACCACGCGGTCGGCGACGTTCTCCAGGTCGAGCGAGGCGACCAGCTCGTTCGCCCGCGCCTTCGCGGCGGCACGGTTCATGCCGTACGCGCGGCCCTGCGAGTACAGCTCGTCTCGCCCGCGCTGGCTGTGGCCGGCACCGTTGCCCTGGCCGATGTACCCGATCCGGCTCCGGACGCCGCGCGGGTCCTGGGCGACGTCGAGGCCGGCCACCTCGGCCGTTCCGGAGGTCGGCGGGATCAGCGTGGTGAGCATCCGAAGCGTGGTCGACTTGCCGGCGCCGTTCGGCCCGAGCAAGGCGACGAGCTCGCCGGTCTCCACGTGCAGGTCGAGGTCGCGAACGGCCTCGACCGTCTCCTTCTTGACGGTGAAGTGCCTGGTCAGGCCGACGGTGTGGATCATCGTGGTGGTCATGTGCCGATCAACTGCTCCTTCGGGCGGGGATCGTAGATCGTACCGTACAACGTACGGTACGCGGATTCTTATTCCGGCTTTCGCTGTTCTGAGATCGAGACTAGGTAGCATTCCGGTCAGAATTCGTCCTCAATCAGCACCAGGCTGGAGTCATGGCGAACACGAGCTCCCGGATGCTGCAGCTCCTGTCCCTGCTGCAGAACCATCGGTTCTGGCCGGGCGGTGAGCTGGCGGGCAAGCTCGAGGTGAGCGAACGGACGTTGCGCCGCGACATCGACCGCTTGCGCGTGCTGGGGTACCCGGTGGACGCGAACCGCGGGGTGGCCGGCGGCTACCAGCTGCGCTCCGGTGCGGCGATGCCGCCGCTGCTGCTCGACGACGAGGAGGCCGTGGCGATCGCGGTGGGACTGCGTACGGCGGCCGGTGGGGCTGTCGAGGGGATCGAGGAGACGTCGGTACGCGCGCTGGCCAAGGTCGTGCAGGTGATGCCGCCTCGGCTGCGGCGCCGGGTGGACGCGCTGCAGACGTACACGACCGTTCCCGCCGGTGGGAGTCGCGGGCCGCGGGTCGACCCGACCGCGCTGACGGTGATCGCGCAGGCCTGCCGGGACGACGAGCGGTTGCGGTTCTCGTACTCCGCGGCCGACGGTGTCGAGACCGAGCGGCTGGTGGAGCCACATCGGCTGGTGTCGCTCGGGCGGCGCTGGTACCTCGTGTGCTGGGACGTCGAGCGCGCGGACTGGCGGACGTTCCGGGTGGACCGACTGCGGGAGCCGCGGTCGACGGGGACGCCGTTCCGGCAACGTCCGTTGCCCGGAGAGGACGCGGTCGCGTTCGTCCGGTCGCGGCTCGCGTCGGTGCCGATGCAGCACCGCGTCGAGGTCGTCTTCCATGTCCCGTACGCGGAGCTGGAGAACGCGTCGTCGGACGTGGGTGGGACGTTCTCGCCGATCGACGAGTCGTCGACGCGGATGGTGATGAACGTGGACGAGCTGGTGTGGCCGGCGATGGTGCTGACCGCGATGGGCCACGAGTTCTCGGTCGTCTCGCCGCCGGAGCTGGAGGAGCTCGTTCGGTCCACCGCCGCCCGCTTCGCGCGAGCCGGGGACCGCTAACCTCGATCTTTCGTCCAGCGGTGGGTTCGACCGGTCCGGGCCCCGCCCTGCGGCCAATGATCATGTTTACATGATCATTGGCCGCTTTACGTGGGGTGGACGCCAGGTAGTGGGGCAGCTGGCCGGGTAAGGCGACCACCGCGTCCCGGCGGCCTCTGCTGACTTCTGGGAGGTGTCGCGCGCCCGGCGATGTTTGAGAGACGTGCCCTATCCTTCCGGCGTGCGCTTGGGGACACCGGACGAGGTTGGCCTGCTCCGCGAGCCTCTCGTTCGGATGCGCTCCATCCTGGCGTCGCGGCTACCTCCGGGTGCGGTGTTGCTGGTCGCGCGCGACGGCGTGATCGTCGAGCACTCCGCAGTCGGCGTGGTGGCGACGCACGGGGTCGACGGCGCGTTGTTGCCGTCGCCGGTGCCAACGCGTACGGACACGATCTACGACCTCGCGTCGATCTCGAAGCTGTACGTCGCTGTCGTCGCCATGCAACTGGTCGAGTCGGGCTCGCTCGCTCTGGACGTGCCTGTCGCCGACTACCTTCCCTCGTTCGTCGTGGGTCGGCGCGCGACCGTTCGGCAGCTGCTCTCGCACTCGGCGGGACTGCCTTCGGGACACAAACTGCAGCCGTATCCCTCGGTGGAGTCGCGGCTCGCGACGATTTACGAGGTGCCCGCAGAGGCCGAGCCGGGTACCGCGTACAAGTACTCGGATCTGTCCGCGATCGTGGCGGCGAAGGTGGTCGAGGCAGTGTCGGGCTCGTCCCTGGATGCCCTTGTCCGCAAGGAGATCTGCGAGCCGTTCGGCTTGGTCGACACGCTGTACAACCCGCCCGCTTCGCTGCTGCCGCGGATCGCGCCGACGGAGTTCCAGCCGGATCGCGGGCTGATCTGGGGGTCGGTGCATGACAGCACGGCGTGGCTCCTGGGAGGCGTGGCGGGCAGCGCGGGCGTGTTCGCGACGGCGTACGACCTGGCCGTGTTCACCCAGGCTTTGTTGTCAGGTGGGCCGCCCTTGCTGTCCGAGGCTTCTGTCAAGGAGATGTTGACGGACGCGAACGCCGGCATCGGACCACGCAGTCAGCGCGGGTTGGGGTTCGACCTGGAACGGGAGTCCTTCATGGGGGATATGGCCCGGCCGGGGGTGTGGGGACACACGGGCTTCACGGGGACGTCGGTGGTCGCGGACCCCGCGTCGCAGGCGTTCGTGATCGTGCTGTCGAACCGGGTACATCCCACGCGGGAGACGCCCCGTTCGAACCCGGTCCGCGCCGACGTCGCCTCGGAGTTGGCCCGCGCTCTGCGCTGACTTGCGTTCGAACGCGTGTTCGATAAAGTGGGCGCATGCGATGGGACAACCTGCGACAGCCGGACCTGCCAGGGCAGGAGGCTCTGTTCGGCATGGACGGGTTCGTCACCCGCACGTTCGACACCCCGGAGTTTCGCGGGATGACGTTCTACGAGGTGCGCGCCAAGTCGGTCATCAACAAGGTGCCGGGGATGTCGCGGGTGCCGTTCTCGTGGACGATCAACCCGTACAGGGGGTGCAGCCACGCGTGTGTCTACTGCCTGTCCGGTGACACGCCGATCCTGATGTCCGACGGGCGGACCAAGCCGTTGGCGCAGGTCAGGACCGGCGACGTGGTGTACGGGACGCTGGACAACGGCAAGGACCGGCGGTTCGCGCTGACCGAGGTGCTGGCGCACTGGGCGACGACGAAGCAGGGGTATCTCGTTCGGCTCGACGACGGGACCGAGCTGATCGCGAGTGGCGACCATCGGTTCCTCACGCCGAGCGGGTGGAAGTACGTCACCGACGACCCGGGTGTCTACGAGGGCCGCCCGTTCCTCCGGCCGGGGGAGCCGGTGAGCGGGATCGGGTTGGGGACCGACACGGCCGAGCTCGGGCTGGTCGGTGCCCGGGTCGCGGAGTCGTGCGGGCGACGCGTGCAGACAGTCGAGCCGGTGGGGGCCGAGCTGCGGATGTACGACCTCACCACCGGCACCGGCGACTTCGTGGCCAACGGGGTGGTGTCGCACAACTGCTTCGCGCGGCGCACGCATGAGTACCTCGATCTCGATGCCGGCGCCGACTTCGACAGCAAGGTGGTCGTGAAGATCAACGCGCCCGAGGTGCTGAGGCGCGAGCTGGCCGCGCCGAAGTGGACGGGCGAGCACATCGCGATGGGCACGAACGTCGACTGCTACCAGCGTGCCGAGGGCCGGTACAAGCTGATGCCGGAGATCCTCGGTGCCTTGCGAGACGCGCGGAATCCGTACTCGATCCTCACCAAGGGCACGCTGCTGCTGCGGGATCTTCCCCTCCTGCAGGAGTCGGCGGAGGTGACGGACGTGTCGGTGGCGGTCTCGGTCGGGTCCACCGACGCGGACCTCTGGCGCACGGTCGAGCCAGGCACGCCGAGTCCGCGGGCACGGCTGGCGATGTGCTCGACGCTGACCTCGGCGGGACTGAAGTGCGCGGTGTTGATGGCGCCGATCCTGCCGTTCCTGTCCGACTCGCCGGCGCAGCTGGCGGAGACGGTGCGGGAGATCGCTTCGGCGGGCGCTTCGAGCATCACGCCGATCGTGTTGCACCTGCGGCCGGGTGCGCGCGAGTGGTACTACGCGTGGCTCGCGCGGGAGCATCCGTCGCTGGTGCCGCGGTACGAGCGGCTGTACGGCGGCGGGTCGTACGCGCCGAAGGCGTACTCGTCATCGATCTCGGGGCGAGTGCGGGAGCTGGCCAGGCGGTATCGGCTCGGTTCGCTGGAAGCTGGTGAGGCCCGTCGCGTTCCGGCTCCGCCGTAGACTCGTCCGCGGTCTTGGGGTCTGACGGGGGAGTGACTGTGATGGAACGCGTACGGCTTGGCGAGGTCGAGCTCGCGTACGAGGTGGTGGGCAGCGGAGAGCCGGTGGTGCTCGTCCACGGAGGGCTGATCGCGTCGTTCTTCGCGCCGCTGTTGGGGGAGCCGGCGCTGACGGAGCGGTTCCAGCTGATCAACTACCACCGGATCGGGTACGGCGAGTCCAGCCGTGCGCCCGGTCCCGTTGACCTCGCCGACCAGGCCGAGCAGACCCGCGGCCTGCTCGCGCACCTGGGCATCGATCGGGCGCACGTGGTGGGCCACTCGTCGGGCGGCCTGATCGCGCTGCAGCTCGCGCTCCAAGCACCTTCGCTCGTCGCGTCGCTGGCGTTGCTCGAGCCGTCGCTGCCGGTGCCAAGCTCCGCGGTACTCGCCGAGCGGACGATCATGCCGATGTTCCAGCGGTACCAGAACGGAGACAAGGCCGGAACGGTCGACGCGTTCCTCGCCGGAGTCTGCGGGCAGGACTACCGCGCGAGCATCGATCGTGGCTTGCCCGAGGGCGCGTTCGACCAGGCGGTGCAGGACGTCGACACGTTCATCACCGTCGAAGCGCCGTCGGTCGGCCCCTGGTCCTTCAGCCAAGCCGAAGCCACGCGCATCACCGCCCCGGTGCTGGCCATCGTGGGCGAACGCAGCGGTGAGGTGACGGCCGTCGCGGTGGAAGCGCACGCCCTGCTCAAAGAGTGGTTCCCCGAGGCCGAGTCATACGTCCTCCCGAGGGCGACCCACCTCCTCCAAGTGGAGAACCCGAGCGACCTGGCGATCACCCTCGCCGACTTCGCCGCTCGCCATGTGGACAAATCTCACTTTCTGTAACCCGCACGCGGTCCAAGCTGCCGGGGCTCGCTACCCTGGAAGCGCGGTGCGCGCCACGCGCCCTCCTGAACCGCGCGCCCTGGAAAGGACGGCCGTGTCCCGTCGACTGTTCACCTCGGAGTCGGTCACCGAAGGCCATCCCGACAAGATCGCTGACCAGATCAGCGACTCCGTCCTCGACGCCCTGCTCAAGAACGACCCGCTCAGCCGAGTCGCCGTCGAGACCCTCGTCACCACCGGCCTGGTCGTCGTCGCCGGTGAGGTCACCACCCAGACGTACATCGACATCCCCACGATCGTGCGCGAACGCATCCTCGAGATCGGGTACGACTCGAGTCAGAAGGGCTTCGACGGCGGCTCCTGCGGCGTCACAGTCTCGATCGGCAGCCAGAGCCCCGACATCGCCCAGGGCGTCGACTCCGGCTGGGAGGAGCGCACCTCTGGCTCCGTCGACCCGATCGACCGCCAGGGCGCCGGCGACCAGGGGATGATGTTCGGCTTCGCCTGCGACGAGACGCCCGAGCTGATGCCGCTGCCGATCCACGCGGCGCACAAGCTGTCCAAGCGGCTCGCCGAGGTACGCAAGAGCGGCACGCTCCCGTACCTCCGCCCGGACGGCAAGACCCAGGTCACCATCGAGTACGAGGACGACCGCCCGGTCCGCGTCGACACGATCGTCGTCTCCAGCCAGCACGCCGCGAACATCGATCTCGACGCGATGCTCACCCCCGACATCCGCGAGCACGTCGTCGAGCCGGTCCTCGCCGAGCTCGACGTCGACCACACCGGCTACCGGCTGTTCGTCAACCCCACCGGCAGGTTCGAGATCGGCGGCCCGATGGGCGACGCCGGCCTCACCGGCCGCAAGATCATCATCGACACGTACGGCGGGTACGCACGGCACGGCGGCGGGGCGTTCAGCGGCAAGGACCCGACAAAGGTCGACCGGTCCGCCGCGTACGCCATGCGCTGGATCGCCAAGAACATCGTCGCCGCCGGCCTCGCCAAGCGCTGCGAGTGCCAGGTCGCGTACGCGATCGGCAAGGCGCAGCCCGTCGGCTTCTACGTCGACTGCTCCGGCACCGAGGTCGTCCCGATCGAGACCATCGAGAAGGCCGTCCTCCAGGTGTTCGACCTGCGCCCCGCCGCGATCATCCGCGACCTGGACCTGCGCCGGCCGATCTACTCGCGCACCGCCGCGTACGGGCACTTCGGCCGCGACGAACCCGACTTCACCTGGGAGCGCACCGACCGCGCCGACACGCTGCGAACGGCCGCCGGCCTGTAGGCAACACGTCGGAGGTACCGCCTAACCTCGGACCATGATCGAGGATGACGGCGGGCAGCTCGCGCTGCTCAAGACCAAGGTGCGCAAGACGCGCCCGGTCGCGCCGTCGCGCCCCGCGCCGGAACGTCCGATCGCCAAGGTCGTCGTCGACACGCCGCTCGCGCACCTGGACCGGACGTTCGACTACGTCGTGCCCGAGAAGTTCCACGACGACTGCCAACCCGGCACCCGCGTCCGCGTCCGGTTCGCCGGGCAGGACCTCGACGGCTTCGTCCTCGACCGCGTCGACGAGACCGACCACCAGGGCAAGCTACTGCCGATCAAACGGCTCGTCTCCGCGGAGCAGGTGCTCGCGCCCGAGATCGCCAAGCTCGCCCGCGCCGTCGCCGACCGGTACGCCGGCACACTGCCCGACGTCCTGAGGCTCGCCGTCCCACCGCGCCACGCCCGCGTCGAGGCCGAGGAACGCCAAGAACGCCAAGAGCACCAGCAAGAACGACCAGCCCCCGGACCCTGGGCCGCGTACGAGACCGGCCCCCGCTACCTCGACGCGCTCGCACGAGGCGAGACCCCGAGAGCCGTCTGGACCGCGCTCCCCGGCGAGGACTGGCCGCGCTGTCTCGCGAAGGCCGCCGCGGCGACGCTCGCCAAGGGACGCGGTGTGCTGCTCATCGTTCCCGACCACCGCGACGCCGCCCGCCTCGACGAAGCCTGCAAGGAAGAGCTCGGCGAAGGCCAGCACGTCCTGCTCAGCGCCGAGGTCGGCCCGGCGATGCGCTACCGAAGGTTCCTCGCCGTGCGGCGCGGCGACGTCCGCTGCGTCATCGGCACGAGGGCCGCCGCCTTCGCCCCGGTCCGCGACCTCGGCCTGGTCGGCGTCTGGGACGACGGCGACGACCTGCACGCCGAGCCGCGCGCCCCGTACCCGCACGTCCGCGAGGTCCTGCTGCTCCGCGCCCACCTGGAGAACACCGCCGCGATCATCGGCGGCTTCGCCGTCACCGCGGAGGGGGCGCAGCTCGTCGAGACCGGCTGGGCGAGGCCGCTCGCCGCCGCCCGCGACGTGGTCCGCCGACGAGTGCCGCGCGTCGTGGTCACCGACGACGCCGACCTCGCCCGCGACCCCGCGGCCAAGGCCGTACGCATCCCGCACCGCGCCTTCGAGATCGCCCGCGACGCCCTCACCAAAGGCCCGGTGCTGATCCAGGTGCCCAGAGCCGGCTACCTCCCCGCGCTCGCCTGCCAGGACTGCCGCCACCCAGCGCGCTGCACGCACTGCCACGGCCCGCTCCAGCGCGGCGCCCCCGGCAGCCCGCCGGCGTGCGGCTGGTGCGGCAGGGCGGCCGTCGGCTGGGAGTGCCCGAACTGCGGCGGCCGTACGCTGCGCGCTCCCGTCGTCGGCGCGCGGCGGACCGCCGAGGAGCTGGGCCGCGCGTTCCCGCGCTTCCCGGTGAAGACCTCCGGCGGCGACAAGGTCCTCATGAAGGTGTCGAACGAGCCCGCCCTCGTCGTCGCCACCCCCGGCGCCGAGCCAGTCGCGACCGACGGTGGGTATGCCGCCGCGCTGCTGCTCGACACCTGGCTGTTCCTCGCCCGCGCCGACCTGCGCGCCGGGGAGGAAGCGCTCCGACGCTGGTTCGCCGCAGCGGCTCTGGTCAGGCCGGGCGACCAGGGCGGCTCGGTCATCGTCGTCGGCGACCCCGCCGGCACCGCGCTCCAGGCGCTGGTCCGGTGGAGCCCCGACGGGTACGCCAGCCGCGAGCTCGGCGAGCGCCAGCACGCAGGCTTCCCGCCCGCCGTCCGGCTCGCGACCGTCGAGGGCCCGTCCGACGTCGTCCAGGACCTGGTCGACCTGGCCCAGCTCCCGCCGACCGCGAGCGTGCTCGGCCCGGTCCCGGTCGAGTCGGCCGACGACGAGGAGGTGTTCCGTACGGTCATCCGCGTCCCCCGCGCCCAGGGCGGCGCCCTGTCCGCCGCGCTCAAGGGCGCGCAGGGCGTCCGCAGCGCCCGCAAGTCACCCGGCAACGCCCGCGTCCGCATCGACCCGCTGGCCCTCGCCTAGAAGGCGATGATCGCCGCGCATCGGTAGGGTCAGATCACGTGACCACACCGATCAAGGCCGTCGTGTTCGACGTCGGCGGCGTCCTGCTCGACTGGAGTCCCTACTACCTCTACCGCAGCCTGCTGCCCGACGACGCGGCAATCGAGGCGTTCCTCGCCGAGGTGACCACGCACGAGTGGAACTACCAGCAGGACGCCGGCCGCCCCTGGCCCGAGGCCATCGCCGAGCTGATCGCCCAGCACCCGCAGCACGAGGCCTTGATCCGCGCGTACGACGAACGCTGGGCCGAGATGGTGTCGGGCACGATCGAGGACACCGTGGCGATCTTCCGGGAGCTCAAGGCCAAGGGCCTGCCGGTGTACGGGCTCACGAACTTCTCCGAGGCCAAGTGGCTGATCTCGGTGGCGGAGTGGCCGATCCTGCAGGAGTTCGACGGCGTCGTCGTGTCCGGCGTCGAACGCCTGGTCAAGCCCGCGCCGGAGATCTACGAGCTGCTGCTCGACCGCTTCGGGCTCGAGGCCAGCTCGACGTTCTACATCGACGACGTGATGCACAACGTCGAGGGCGCCCGGGCCGTCGGCATGGAGTCAGAGCAGTTCGTCGGCGCGGCCACGCTCCGCGAGCAGCTCGTGGCCAGGGGGGTCCTCGGCAAGTAGTCGAGCCGGCTCGTCGAAGAAACAGCCAGATTGCACATCGGTCATGCCGCTGACCGGGGCTTGCTCGCTTGTCCCGGCGCGAAACTGAGCGAGTCGGCTCGACCAATATGTCCAGCCGTACACTTGCTGGACCCCAGTCTTCAACGAGGAGCAAACGCGTGGCAGTGCAGCCCATCCGCCTGTTCGGCGATCCCGTTCTCCGCACCAAGGCCGAGCCGGTGGCGTCGTACGACAAGGAGCTGCGCAGGCTCGTCCAGGACCTCACCGACACGATGCTCGCCGCGCCCGGCACCGGCCTCGCGGCTCCGCAGATCGGCGTCGGGCTCCGCGTCTTCACCTACAACGTCGAGGACGTCGTCGGCCACCTGATCAACCCGTCGCTCGAGCTGTCGGAGGAGGAGCAGCGCGGGCTCGAGGGCTGCCTGTCGATTCCGGGCATCAGCATCGACTGCGTCCGCGCGATGCGGGTGATCGCCAAGGGCTTCAACATGTACGGCGATCCGGTGACGATCGAGGGCTCCGAGCTGCTCGCCCGCTGCCTGCAGCACGAGACCGACCACCTCGACGGCGTGCTGTTCCTCGACCGGCTCGACAAGGACACCCGCAAGGAAGCGATGCGCCTCATCCGCGAGGCCGAGTGGTCCGGGCTGGCCGCGCCGGACGTACGGGTGTCGCCGCACAGCACGTTCGGGAGAGCCCTCTAGTGCGGCTGCTGTTCGCCGGCACCCCCGAGGTCGCTCTCCCTGCGCTCGACGCCTTCCTCGCGAGCGAGCACGAGGTCGTCGCCGTCCTCACCCGACCCGACGCGCCGTCCGGCCGCGGCCGGCACCTGCACCCCTCGCCGGTCGCCGAACGCGCCGAGGCCGAGGGCATCGAGGTCCTCAAACCGCCGAAGCCGAGCGACGAGACGTTCAAGGCGCGGCTCCGCGAGCTCGCCCCGGACTGCTGCCCGGTCGTCGCGTACGGCGGGCTGCTTCCCCAATCAGTGTTGGACGTTCCGCCGCAGGGCTGGGTCAACCTGCACTTCTCGCTGCTGCCGGCGTGGCGGGGTGCGGCGCCCGTGCAGTACGCGATCCGCACGGGCGACGACGTCACCGGCGCGTCCACGTTCCGCATCGTCAAGGAGCTCGACGCCGGCCCGGTGTTCGGCGTACTCACCGAGCCGATCCACCCGACCGACACCGCCGGTGAGCTCCTCGACCGGCTCGCGGTCTCCGGTGCCAAGCTGCTGCTCGACACCATCGACGGCATCGCCGCCGGCACGCTCGAGGCACGCCCGCAGCCGGTCGAGGGCATGACGTACGCGCCGAAGCTCACCGTCGAGGAGTCCCGCGTCGACTGGTCGCAGCCCGCCTTTGCGGTCGACCGGCTGATCCGTTCCTGCACGCCCGCGCCGGGCGCGTGGACGACGATCCACGGCGAACGCCTCAAGCTCGGGCCCGTGCTGGTCCAGCCCGACGAGCCCCAGCTCGCACCGGGGGAGCTGTCGGTGCAGAAGTCGCGCGTCCTCGTCGGCACCGGCACCACGCCCGTCCAGCTCGGCGACGTGCAGCCGCTCGGCAAGCGGTTGATGCCGGCGTCGGACTGGACCCGCGGGCACCGGCTCGACCCCTCCGATCGCCTCGAGTGATGGCCCCACAGCAACGGCGCCGCGCACGCGTCGACAGCGCTCGGCAGACCGCGTACGAGGTCGTGCACGCGGTGTCCGTACGCGACGCGTACGCCAACCTCGCCCTCGCCGCGGCGCTCCGCGACCACCGGCTCGACCCGCGCGACGCCGCGTTCGCGACCGAGCTCGCGCACGGCACGCTCCGGCATCGGGGTGGGTACGACGACGTGATCGGCCGCTGCGTCGATCGTGCGCTCACCAAGGTCGATCCGGCCGTGCTCGACGTGCTGCGGATCGGCACCCACCAACTGCTCGGCATGCGGGTGCCCGCGCACGCCGCGGTCGCGACGAGCGTCGACCTCGCACGTTCGGTCGCCGGGGTCGGGCCGTCGAAGTTCGTCAACGCGGTGCTGCGCAAGGTGGCGGCGCGCGACTCCGACGGCTGGCTCGCGGTCACCGCGCCGGCGTACGAGGACGACCCGGTCGGCAACCTCGCCGCCCGGCACGCGCATCCCCGATGGGTGGTCGAGGCGTTCCTCGCCGCTCTGCGCGGCTCGCTGGAGGAGACGGCGGCCGCCTTGGAGGCGGACAACGCGGCGCCTCGGGTGACGCTCGCGGCGTGGCCGGGGCGCTCGACGGTCGACGAGCTGGTCGCGGCGGGCGCGATCGCGAGCCGGTGGTCACCGCACGGCGCCGTGCTCGAAGGTGGCGACCCGGCGGCACTCGCGCCGATCGCCTCGCGTCGCGCCGGCGTGCAGGACGAGGGCAGCCAGCTCGTCGCGCTCGCCCTCGCCAACGCGCCGCTCGACGGCCCCGACCGGCGGTGGCTCGACCTGTGCGCGGGGCCAGGCGGCAAGGCCGCGCTGTTGGCCGGTCTCGCCGGCGAACGGTCGGCACAGCTCGTCGCCGTCGAACGCCAACCGCACCGCGCCCGCCTCGTCGCCGACGCGCTGCAGGGGAACGCCAGCCCCACCCTGACGGTCTGCGCGGACGGAACGGTGCCGGCCTGGCCGGCGGGCTCGTTCGACCGCGTTCTGGTCGACGCGCCGTGCACCGGTCTGGGCGCCTTGCGGCGCCGACCGGAGGCGCGGTGGAGGCGGCAGCCGAAGGACGTTGCGGTGCTGCAGGACCTGCAGATTCGCTTACTGCACAGCGCATTGGCGTCCGTACGACCGGGTGGACTGGTCGCGTACGTGACGTGCTCGCCGCACCCCGCGGAGACGCGCGAGGTGATCGCGAAGACGTTCGCCGGACGCGCCGACGTCGACCGGATCGACGCGCGTCCGCTGCTGCCCAGAGTGCCGGAGCTCGGGCCTGGACCGGACATACAGCTATGGCCTCACCGGCACGGAACAGACGCGATGTACCTTGCTCTCCTACGAAGGCTTCAGTGACGCTCGTGTGACGCTGGGTGGTGGGGATGGCCGGTCGACACTCGTTCGCTCCTTCTCCCGCTGCTGCCGTCGAGTCGCCGCCTGCTGAGGCGCCCGGCCGGCCGGACACGCTGGCGGTCGGGGCCGCGTTCATCGTCTTCATCGGCGCCCTGATTATCGGTGCCGGCATCCCGCAGCCCGACGCGCGGATGGAGCTGCCGGGCGATCAGATCGCTGGCGTCTATGTGCCGCAGTACGTGTTCCCGGGGGATGGGTTCGGGAGCTCGGACCTGTTCTTCCCGGGTCTGCCGCTCGTGATCGGCGTGCTGTGCGGCGTCCTGGCGTTGGTCCTGAACCGACCGCTGCTCTCGATCGGCGCGGGGGCTCCGGGCCTGGTGCTGTTCACGGTGGGGGTGTGGCAGGGGATCCGCGCGGGAACCGACGAGCGCTACCTCTCCGGCCAGATCGGCATGGGCACGATCCTGCTGTTGGCCGGCTCGATCCTGATGATCGCCGGCGCCGTTCTCGCCTTCGAACCCCGCCGCCCCGGAGGCCGCCGCGCCCGCTCTTGAGCTACCTAGGTCGGCCTCGTCACTGGGGGAGCGCTGCGAGGACCTCCGTCAGGACCTTGCGGGTGAGGGCGATGATCTCGTCGTTCGAGGGATCCGGACGCGCCTCGGTCCCGCCGAAGTCCCTGGCCACGAGGCTGACCTCGACGGCGAACGCTCCCTTGGCACCTCTGCCGCGGCCCGACGTCGCTTCAGCCACGACCGAACCTCCGCCGAGTACGGAGTCGGGTGCGGCCCCGTACGCGTGGCTGAACTGGCGCGCCGAGTTGCTCGCCTCCTCCCAGCCGGAGTACTGCCCATCGGGGTAGGAATCGACATCGACCTCCAGGAGGCGGCCTATCGGTGAACCGGGCGTAGTCCCGCCCTCGCGCGAAAGCTCCCACCCACAGGTGGCGAGGCTCTTGTCCGAACGCACGCGCTTGTCGACCCGGATGGCCTCCAGCGTGTCCGCCGAGACGAACTCGCACACGGCAGGGATCTCGGGCCCGGGGCCTCGTGAGGGGAGCCTGAAACTCGTGGCCGTGGCGCGCCTCGCCGACTTCCATCGCTTGTCGACCTCTCGGCCCAGGCGCTTCAGGGTGTCCGTGTCCTCCGCCTTGGACGGCGAGATCTTCTTACCGGCTTGCCAGTCCAGTGCGGACCAGGTGATCGTCGCGAACCCGCCGGAACGGCAGAAGGTGAGCTCGACACCCTCGTCCGTCCAGTCGATCGCCGCCTTCGTACCGAGGTCCGAAACAGCCGTTCCCTGCGCCTTCACCTCCGCGCACGAGTCACCCTTGGTGCCCGTGGCCTCGAGAGTGAGGCGTCGTTCGAACGGGCGGCGGACGTTCTCGTCGCCGAACGTGATGACGTGAAAGGTCCAGCCGCACTCGCTGGACGTCCTGTCCGGCGACCCGACGCCGCCGTAGTCGATCGGAAGGCTAGGCCCGACAACGTCAGCAACCGTCGCGGCCGAGACCAGGTCGCAGGCGTCCGGCCCCTGAAGCGGAGCGGCGACCTCTTTAGGTGCCTCAGCAGGCTCGTCGGCGCCACCACACCCAGCGAGAACGAGCGCGGCGACGAGCAGTGCACTGAGGGCGCTCGCGGGGCTCATAGTCACCTTTCTCACGTTTGTCCTGGAGCGCGGGCCAGACTAGTCCCAGAGCGAGCTCTTCGCGCCAACAGGGTTTGAATGAAGGGCACCTTCATACGAACCTATTGAATGAAGGTGCCCTTCATTCAAAACGACGGGCAACGGATCGCCCCGGCTTCATCGTCACCACAAGAGACCGGGGAAGCCCCACAAACAACGCGAGCACGGCAGCAATCCCCAGCAAGAAGGAACCTCCCCCGGGACACCTGTTCCGGGGGCAGGGGCGGCGCGTGAAAAACAGGTGGCCGGGCCGGGGCGAGTCAAGGGCCGCTCCGCGGTCGCGAAGCGACGTCGCCCCTCTGCGAAGCCGCCGCGACGCCCTTGACGCGTCCCGGACCGGCCACCACAATCGACCGCCGCCACAGACCCCGAGAGCCCCAAACCCCGAAGAGATCTCAGTGAACACCGCATCAAGACAGCACCAGACCCAGAAGAGCTTCGCCAAGAGGTCAAGGCACTCGGGCACCCAAGATGGAGGAAACCGCAGCACCGGCGCCAACCCCCGCTCCAACCCTGGCCACCGAGCCCTGCCCGTGATCATGAACGTGATCATGAAGGCAACCCGTCGTATACGACCAGTCCAGCTTCATGATCACGTACATGATCACCGCGAACAGCGCGCGGAAGGGCTCAGGCGGGGACCTCGTCGTCGGTGTCGAACAGGTGCAGGCGGTGCGCGGCCGCCGCGGCCTCGCCGCGGCTGGCGACGCCGAGCTTGGCCATGATGCGCGACACGTGGACGCTCGCCGTCTTGGCCGAGATGAACAGCTCAGCGGCGATCTGCGGGTTCGTCCGCCCCGACGTGACCAGCCGCAGCACCTCGAGTTCGCGCGCGGTCAGGCCGAGCTTCTCCACCGCGCTCGCCGCGGGAGCGTCCGAGGCCGTGCTCACCTCGAGATGCGCACGAGCCGCCAGCCGGTCGACCGCGAGCCGCAACGGGCGGGCCTGCAGCTCGTCGGCGATCGCGCCGGCGCGTTCCAGTCGTTCGGCCGCCGCGGAACGGTCACCCGCGAGCAGCGCCGCCTCGGCCGCTCGGGTCAAGGCCCAGCCCTCGTCGTGCGGCTGCGCGCCCGTCACCCACGCGGCCGCTACCTCGTCCCACGCGCGCTGGTCGTGCAGCCCCCGCGCCCAGCCCAGCTCGGCGAACACGGTCAGCTTGCGCGCCGTCTCCAGAACGCCGACCGACTTCAGCTTCGAGGCCCGCAGCTCGATCTTCGCCGCCGACTTCGCCGCCCGCTTGGCGGTCATGTCGTCCCGCAACGCGCGGGACCGCAACGTGCACACGGTGACGGTACGCGCGCCGATCTCCAGCAGCGGCCAGACATAGCGCCGCGAACGCAGGAACCGCTCCTCGTTGAGCGGCTCGTCCAGCGACGCGAAGACGTCGTCGAGCCGGCCCTGCGCCAGCGCGACCTTCGCCTCGAGCTGCACCATCGGCAGGTGGTCCTGCGAGTCGGTCACCCGGCCCTCGAACAGCGAACGCACAGCTTCGAGATCTCGCTCCCCATCCTCGACATCCCCCCGGCCGACCCGGACCAGGCCGCGCAACGTCAACAGCAGTCCCATGTTGCGCAACGGCGGGTCGAGGTCGATCGCGTCGTCGAGGATCGCCAGCGCTTTGTCCCACTGGCCAAGGGAAACGAGCGGCTCCGCGACGTTGATCGCGAGGAATGCCCCTTGCGTACGGGCGAATCCGAGCTCCTTCGCATAGGCCATCGCCTCGAGCGCGACGTCCGCGGCCTTCTGGTGTTCGCCGAGTCCCTCGTACATGTCCGACTCGTTGATCGCGAGCGGCAGCCACAGCTTCGGCAGCTCGGACTTGTCGAGGATCTCCCGCGCCTCCATGACGCGAGCGATCGCGGCGTCCCGGTCGCCGAAGTGGTCGTACGCGCAGGCGAGCGTGATCAGCGCGCCGAGCTCGCTCTCCACGTCGCCGACCGCGCGAGCCACGGCGAGCGACTCCTCGCCGTACGCGCGGGCGTCGTCGTCCAACGGGATCGCGACCTGCACCTTGGCGAGGTCGCCGAGCACTCTCGACAGCACCGGACCCGGCGGCAGCGCACGGGCGATCTGCTCGGCCCGCTTGAGATCCGCCTCGAAGCCGGGCTTCCCCAACGCACGAAGACCCTTGGCCCGCCGGGTGAGGAGCAGCGCGGTCAGCTCGGGTTCGGCAGCGGGCTGGACCTCGGCGATCGCGGCGTTGATCAACGACATGCCGCGCTCGTTGTCGCCGCTGTTCCAGGCAGCGGTGATCGCTCTGTCCAGCACGTGAACGTGGGACAGGCCGAGCTGCCCGGCGGCATCGTTCACCCGATCCCAGAGTTCGAGAACGCGTTCCAACAAGCCGAGACGTTCGGCGTGCGCGGTCGCCTGCTCGGCCTCGCCGGCCGCCACCCACGCGGCGTTGAACGCGCGCTCGACGTCCCACGCGGCGTACCAGTGCCGCGCCACGGCCGCCGCCCGGCCGCCCTTCGCGGAGCCGCTCGGCTCGGACAGCTTCGCGGCGTAGCGCGCGTGCAGTCGCGTCCGTTCACCCGGCAGCAGATCGCCGTAGACCGCCTCCTGGATCAGCGCGTGCCGGAACTGGTAGCCCTGATCGTCCGGTACGAGGATGTGCCCCTCGACCGCTGGCCGCAGCGCTGCCTCGAGCTGGTCCTCGGTGTGCTCGGTGACCGCCGACAGCAGATCGTGCTCGACGCCGCGGCCGCCCACCGCGGCGACGCGCAGCAGGTCCTGGCTCTCCTCGGGAAGCCGTTCGACCCGCGACAGCAGCAGATCGCGCAGCGAGTCGGACAGTCGCGCCGCACGGAACCTGGTCGCCTCGCCGCGGTTGCAGCAGACCAGCTCCTCGACGAACAGCGGGTTGCCGTCCGTACGGTCGTGAATCGCCCGGACCAGAGCGGAGTTCGGCTCCGCGTCGATGATCGCCGCGATCTGCTCGCGTACCTCGCCCCGCTCGAACCGGCCGAGCTCGATCCGGTCGACCGAACGCGAACGGTCCAGCTCGGCGAGCAGGGGACGCAACGGGTGAGTGCGGTGCAGCTCGTCGGAGCGGTAGCTGACCAACAGCAGAACGGGAACGACGCGCAGACTCCGGACCAGGAACACCAGCAGATCGCGCGTCGAGGCGCTGGCCCAGTGGGCGTCTTCGATGGTGAGGACCAACGGCCGTTCGCGGGCGAGATCCTCCACGAGCAGCAGCACGTGCTCGAACAGCTGGGCGCGCGCCGTCTCCGGATCGATCGCCGGCGCGGACGGATCGTCGAGATCCGGCAGCAGGCGAGCGAGGATCGGTGCGCCGCGGCCGGCGCGTTGGGCGATCGCGGGTGCGCCGAGCTCACGAGCGAGGTCGCGGAGGATGCCGGTGAACGGCGCGTACGCCACGGCCTCGCTGCTGAGCTCGAAACACTCCCCGGTCAGAACGCGGGCGCCAGCCGAACGTGCCCGTACCGCGAACTCCTCGGTGAGGCGGGTCTTTCCCACTCCCGCCTCACCGCCGACGAAGATCGCGGTCGGGCCGTTCTTCACACCTGCGAGAGCCGCTTCGAGATCGGCGAGCTCTCGTGTCCGGCCGATGAAGGCCGGGCTGGAGACCACGTCTGGCACGAGGTCAAGGATGCCATCTGGAGTCGGCATGTTCGTCAGGTCAGCCACGGACTCGTCCGCCTCCGACGAACTCGGGCTGCTGGTTGCTCGACTGGGGACCGCGCTGGGCGGGAACCAGGGGGCGGTTCGTCACCCGTGTGATGAAATGCGTGGCCTTGGTGAAGGCCCGGCTGGCCAGCTTCGCCCGGTTGTGGGCGGCCGCCTCGGCGTGGCGCTGGGAGATGGTGGTGCGGGCCAGGTCGGTGATGATGAAGCTGTTCATCTCGGTTCTCCTTGTCTGGGTCCGCGTTTTCGCGGTAGTTACAGATTCGTCGTAAGGCCCCTGGGCGCACATGAGGCAGCTGCCTCATCTTGCGGAGCAGGCCCCTTACCTGGCCGGCCTTATCGGCGCTGACCTGGGGAAAGAGCGGCGTAAGGCGGGTAAGGAGGCGGCACGCCGGGAGTGCGGATCGGGCACCGCGGGACGGTCCTGGACTACTGTGACCAGTTGGGGGGAACCCGAAGGATCGAGGTTCCTGGCAGTGGCGCACGTACCCCTCCCCGATTGGGACTGGACCGTGGGAAATCTCCTACGCGTCGCCCAACAAGTGCACGTACGACTCTGGACGGACCTCGTCGGTCCAGATCTCACCTCGCCGCAGTACGCACTGCTGGTCGTGGTCTCGCACGAGCCGGGCATCGACCAGCGCTCGGCCGGCGAACGGGCCTCGCTCGACAAGGCGACGATCGCGGACATGATCGCCCGCATGGTCAGGCACGGCTGGCTCCGGCGAGCGCGCGACCCCGACGACGCGCGGCGCAACCTGGTCTCGTTGACGCCGGCGGGCTGGCGGGTGTTGCGTGAGGCGACGCCGATCATCGACGAGGTCCAGCTGCGCCTGGCCACGCCGGTGCCGGCAGACGACTTCGACGTCCTGCTGGATCTGCTGCGGACGATCACGCACGTCGAGCTGGCGGCGCGGACGAGTGGGCAGGTGGTCGAGATCGTGGCCGGGCATCACCGGTTCGCGATTCCGGAGCTGCCGGCGGTGCTCGGGCATCTGATCCGGCGGGCACAGCAGGCGCACGAACGGCTGTGGAGCCACGAGATCGGTGGGCTCACCTCGTCCCAGACCGCGTTGCTGTCGGCGACGGCCGAGGCACCGTTCAGCGACCAGCGGTCGCTGGGGGAGCGGGCGCACCTGGACAAGGCCACCGGCGCGGAGATGATCGCCCGGATGATGCGGCGTTCACTGGTGTCGCGTACGCGAGACGTCCACGACGCCCGGCGCAACCTGCTGACGCTGACGCCTGCCGGTGAGCAGGCGCTGCGTGAGGTCACGCCGGGCATCGTGCGGGTCGAGTCGCTGCTGACCGAGTCGTTGACCGCGAGGCAACAGGACAGGTTCCGGCACCTGCTCGGCGCGGTGGCACGGATGCCCGCGTCCGCGCAGCCCGCCCGGCTGGCGAGCGCCTCACACTGAGCCGCCGCGACAACCAACCCGGGGTTGGCGTTCACACCGATCCATGTCTATGATTCGAACACCCGTTCGTACGACCTGCCCAACGTCAGCGACTCGGACGAAGGACAGGCATGACCGATCGGTTCGCAGTGAGAACGACCGACCGCGGCTTCGGTGTGTGGGACGCGGCGGTCAACGGATGGCACGGCAAGCGGGACGTCCCCAGGGACGAGGCGGTCCAGCTCGCCGGCAAGATGAACGCCTCGGTGGCCGCTCGACAGACGGCCACCGGCGCGGGCTCGCGGAAGGTGGCGCCACCACGGCAGGTGCTGGTCCAGGTGCGCGACACCTGGTGGCCAGGACAGCTCGACTGGTGGGTGCGCGAGAGCGACGGCTGGCACGGTCGCGTCCGGTTGGAGGCGAACGGGGCGACCAGCTGGTATCCGTCGGACGCGCTCCGGCAGGTCGGCGACGAGCCGGACGAGGGTGCGTCCGGTCGGGCGACGGGTGGCTCCGGATCGGGACCGTCGGCCGGTACGACGGGCCCGCCAGACCCGCGCGCCGGGACCTCCGACGGGCGCTCCCACGGGCCTGACAACAGGCCGGGCAACGGGCCTGGGAACGGCGTCGCGAACGGCTCTGGTCGCCGCACGCCCCCGGGCGCAGACCGGGGCCGCGGAGCGCCTGGCGGCCCTGCGGCGCACATCCGGCGAGTCGGTCGTCGGCGGTCTCCGGTGGACCTGTACCGTACCGGGGATCATCGGTCGGCTGGTCGTGCAGGTGGGGGCCGCGATGGGGGAAACAGGCTCGACACAAGTGGCGTGTCGAGGCGTCGATTCCGGCTGCTGCCGGACCCGGCCAAGCCAATCCGAGAACACAACGAGGTTTGCTGCCCACAACGGGTGATCATGAGCGCCGATCCGTGCTATGAAACGAGTGTGCGCGTCCTCCGATCCCGGGCCAGGATCGACCGGCGTTCGCGTCCTCGTAGTACGGGTATGAAGGATGCGGGGAGGAACAGACCGAGATGACAGTCCTGGTCGGCACCGAGGATGGTCTCTACCGCCTGGACGGAGGTTCGCTGGCCACGCTGTCCGGGCACCCAGTGACCGCACTGACGCACGACGACGGAACGACCCTGGCCCTGGTCGACCGGAGACAGGTATGGCGGGTGGTGAACGCTGCCGCCGAGCTCGTGGTCGAGTCGCCCTCCGAGCTCCGATTGACCTGTCTCGCCACGACAGCCGAAGGCGTACTTGCCGGCTCCACCGAAGCCCGGCTCTTCCGCCTCAACAACGACGAGCTCGAAGCGATCGAATCGTTCGACGACGCTCCTGGCCGCAAGGCCTGGCACACGCCGTGGGGTGGACCACCGGACGTTCGGTCCATCACCGTTGACGATTCGGGCGCGTACTACGTGAACGTGCATGTCGGCGGAATCATGCGCTCGGACGACGCAGGGGAGACCTGGCAGCCGACGATCGACCTCAATGCCGACGTCCATCAGGTCACTTCTGTCCCAGCCACCACAGGCCGGGTGTTCGCCGCCACCGCGCGCGGGCTCGCCGAGACGCAGGACGCCGGTGAGACCTGGGAGTTCGGCGTGAAAGGTTTGCACGCCTCGTACTGCCGGGCCGTCGCGGTCAGCTCCGACAACGTGCTCGTCTCGAGTTCGGTCGGCCCGTCCGGCGGGTACGCGGCGCTCTACCGCCGTCCGCTCGCGGCCAGCGCGGACGAGGCGTTCCAACGGTGCAGCGCCGGACTGCCGACCTGGCAGCCGGGCAACATCGACACCGGTACGGTCGCGGCGGTCTCCACCACGGTCGCGTTCGGCACCGCACTCGGCGACGTCTACCTGTCGGAGGACTCCGGCACGTCGTGGAGCCGGGTCGCGAGCCACCTCGCTCCGGTGCGCGCGGTCCTCGTCGAAGCCGAGGACTGACGCCGCGGGCTCAGAGCGAGGCTAGGGGAGAACGTTCCCGAACGGGATCCGCCGGTCCAGCAGGCACGGGCGGAAGACCTCGGCGGCGTCCTGGGCGATCCGCGCGCCGGTCGCGCGGTCGCGCTCCTCCATCCGGTCGGCGAAGTCGCGGCCGCCGCGTTCTCGGATGACCTCGTTCTGGCTCACGTGCAGCCGGATCAGCCGCGACTTCTCCGCGACGATCTCCGGCGGCAGCGCGACGAAGTGCGTGCCGTCGAACCCGTACCCCTCGCCCGGCGTCAGGTGGAAGATCCCCGGCGCCCGCGCCAACGCCGCGCTCGAGGTGGGGATCGACGCGATCTCGGTCATCAGCGCCGCGTGGCAGGTGACCTGCGCGGTCGTCACGTGGTCCTGGTTGTACTCGGCCGGGTTGTGGGTGAAGATCAGCTCCGCCGACAGCGCGCGGAGCGTCTCGATCAGCCGCATCCGCACGTCGGTCGTGTCGAAGAGGAACTCGTCCGGCTCGCCGAGGCAGACGTACGTTCCACCGAACGCGTCGGCGACCGACTGCATCTCGGCGGCCCGCACGGCGGCGGTCTCGGCCAGCGGGGCGTCGGGCGTCCAGGACGCGCCGCGGTCGCCGTTCGTCAACGCCACAAAGGAAATCCGGTCGCCGCGTTCGCGATGCAAACGCAGCAACGTGCCGAGACAGTTCATCTCGTCGTCCTGGTGCGCGGTCACGCAGACGATGTTCATCCGTCTCCTCGAGGCAGTTCCGTCATCGCCAGCGACATGCCACCGTCGACGCGCAACGTGGCGCCGGTGACGTACGCGGCGCCGGGGGAGGCGAGGTACGCGACCGCGGCGGCGATGTCCTCGGGCAGACCGAGCCGGCCCCACGGATGACGTTCGCCCGCGAGCCGAAGCTCCTCGTCGATGTAGAACTCACGTTCGCCCGGTGTGTCGATCCAGCCCGGCTCGACGAGGTTGACCGTGACGCGGTGCGGGATGAGATCGCGGGCGAACGTCAACGCCATCGCGCGCAACGCGCCCTGCGCCGCGTTGTAGCCGGCCGCGCCGGTGAACGGCAGCGTGGCGTGCAACGACGAGACGACGACGATGCGCCCGCCCTGTCCAGCTTCGATCATCTGCTGGGCCGCGAGCTGCCAGTACGTCAACGCGCCCTTGACAGTGCCGGACAACGCGCGTTCGAGCTGCTCCGGCTGAAGCGACAACGTCGGCGCGTGCTCCTCGTGCGCGACCGCCGACACCGCCACCGACACCGGACCGAGCGCGGAACGGATCTCCGCCAACGCAACGGCGATCCCGGACGTCGCGTCGGCGACGATCCCCAACGCGGTATGACCATCCGACCGCAATGAAGTGACCACCCGTTCGACCGACTCGGCGGCGCGGTCCACCACCGCGACCGCGTGGCCAGCCTCGGCCAACGCGCGGGCACACGCGGAGCCGATGCCACCAGCCCCACCGGTGACGACAGCGACGGTCATGCGACCCGATACCTCTCCACGACGTCCTCGTCGACCTCCACACCGAGGCCGGGACCCGACGGCACCAGCACGTGCCCCTCCTCCATCGTCAGCCCCGTCACGAGCGAGGAAGCGACCGACGCCGACGACACGTTGTACTCGACGAAGACCTCACCGGGCAGCCACGCGTTGACCTGCAGCGCGGCCGCGGTCAGCAGGTGCGAGGTCCACGCGTGCGGCACGACGCGTACGCCATGGTCCAACGCCAGGGGCACGATCCGCTGCAGAGCGGTGAACCCGCCGCACCGGGACAGGTCCGGTTGAACGACCGACACCCCGCCGTCACGCAGCAGCTCGGCGAACTCCGACACGCCACCGAGCTGCTCGCCCGTCGCGATCCGCACCGGCGCGTCCCGCCCCAGCTTGGCGAGGTCGCCCGGACGGTCCGCCGGCAGTGGTTCCTCCACCCAGGTGAGGTCGAGCTCCTCCAACGAGGCAACGAACCTCGTCACCTGCCCGAGGTCGCCCTCGATGTAGCCATCGACCATCAGCCGGACGTCCGGCCCGACCTCCGCGCGGGCGGCCCCGATCCGTTCCCGATCCCGCCGGGGGTCGCGGCCGTACGGACCCCAGCCGAACTTGATCGCCCGGAACCCGCGGTCGACGTACCCGCGCGCGGCCTCGCGCATCTCTTCCGGTGTCTCGCCGAACAGCGTGCTCGCGTACGCCAGCACCCGGTCGCGCCGCTTCCCGCCGAGCAGGTCGTGCACGGGCCGTCCCGCCAGACGGCCCGCGATGTCCCACACGGCAAGGTCGATCCCGCTCATGGCGTGCAGCGCCGGGCCGCGCCGGCCGTGATACCAGCTGTGCTGGTACATCCGGTCCCACAACGCGGCCCGGTCCCACACGCTCTGCCCGACCACCGCGTCGCGCAGGCCGGCGCAGAACGCGGGAATGTGCGGCCGGGCTTCGACGATCGCCTTCACTACCCACGGATGCGAGTCGACGTCGGCGTACGCGACGATCCCGGCGTCGGTGCTGACCCGGATCAGGCAGCTGTGCCGCGGTCCGGACCACTCACCGTCCGGCAGCCTCGTGCCGTACTCCGCACCGCTGTCGAGGATCAGCACCTCGACGTCGGTGATCACCGCATCCGTCATGCTTCACCTTAACCGTGAGAGAAGACCACATCGGTGTAGTAGTTCCGGTTGTTGAACGTCGAGGTCGGGAAGTTCCCTTGCCCGACTGCGAAAACTCCTCCGTTCGCGGGTGCACGCAAGGAGCCGTTGACGCGCTCGGTGGCCAGTCCCTGCTCGGTGGCGGACCAGGCGCCGGTGGGGGAGCTGTAGGAGACGGTGATGGTCTGGCCCGCGACGATCTGGACCGGGTTCGCGAACCGCACCTCCTGCCAGCCGGACGCGGACTCGTTGGTGAACGTCGCCGACGCCAGGCGCTGACCCATGCCGTTCCACACCGAGCCGACGTGGGTCCCGGTGTTGTGCGTGCCCTTGAAGAACCGGACGCCGAGAACGCGCCCGTTGATGGAGGAGGAGAACTTCACGCCGATCTCCAACGACTGCGGGTCGGTGGCGCCGAGCGCGGGCGCGTCGCTTCGGTTCCACAGTCCGTACGTGTCCGGCATGAACACGACGTCCGCCCAGTAGTTCGTGTTCTCGAACGACTCGTTGGGGAACAGGTTCAGCCCGTACTTGAAGACACCGTTGCCGCCGTCGGCGCCGGTCTGCAACCCGTGTAACACTCCGTTGTCGATGCTCCCGGCGAACCCAGGCCGGTTGTAGCCGTAGATGCCGAGCCGCGTATTGTACGAGGCCACGTAAGTCGTGTCGGCCAGGATCCTTACCGGGCTGGCGAATCTGACCTCCTGCCAACCGCTCACCGACTCGTTCGTGAACGTGGCCCGCCCGAGGTTCGCCCCGGCGCGCGACCAGAGGTTGCCGAGGTGCAGACCCAGATCGCCGGCGGACTTGTAGAACTTGACGCCGAGCACCTGTCCGGGCACGTCAGTACGGAACTTCACGCCGAGCTCGAGCGGCCTGCCCTCCATGACGTACTCGTTGTGCGGCCCGTCCTCGTCGTTCCAGATCGACCGCGGGTAGGAATTGTTCGGCCGCCTTGCTGTGCGGAAGGACCACAGCGCCGGTGGGCTGATCACGTTGCCTGCCGCGTCTCGCGCGCCGAGGTTCAGCTGAACGTCGACGTTGTACGGCCAGGGGTTCGTCGGCGTGAACGTCGCGAGCTTCGTCGCGGGGTCGTACGCGGCCGTGCCGGGATAGCTCGTACCTTCTGGGCTTCCGTTCGTGAGCAGCAGAGAGCTGGCCACGATCGGATCCTGGAACTGGACCGTGACGACGCGGCGCGGCCACACGCTCCGTGCCTGGTTGACGGGGGCGACCTGCCGCCGGAGCACGGGGAATCCGGGTGCCCGGCCCAGCGCCGAGCTCAGCGCGGCGAACCCGGCGGCGTGCGTGGGGAACGGCTTGCGTGATCCCCACAGGAGTTGGGCGAACGAGCGGAACGCCGGCGCGAGCCGGTCCGACTGCAGGGCCTCGAACTCGGTGTCCAACGTCCACAGGTGGATCTTGGCGCCGAGCAGGCCGGGGCTGTCGTCGGAGACGGACTGGCCGCCCTGGAACAGTCCCACGCGCCAGTTGTCGTAGATGTTGGCGGCGCCTGGGTAGCGGCTGCCCGGGTCGTAGTAGAGGAAGTCCTGGTTGGAGTTGTGGAGTTTGTAGCCCTCGTTGAGCAAGCGCTGCGGGGTCTTCCGGTTGTCCCACTGGGTCCAGTGCTCGATGACGACGTTCTTGTCCACGGCGACGGTCGCGTTGTCGAAGATGCCGTCATTCCAGATGCGCATGGTCTTACCGGCGGCGCGGACGGTCTGGTTGAGGTCGTTGACGAAGCCGTAGTGCACGTCCGGCGCCACGGCGTTCGCGCCGAAGCGTTGCCTGGCGTACGCGAGCAGCTGGGGGTAGTTGTCGTAGCTCGAGCCGAGCAGGTACTCGTCGGAGCCCAGGTGCCAATGCGGGCTTGACGGGAAGTCGCCGAGGAGCGAGGACGTGAGCTGCCGTGCCCAGTCGTACGCGGCGGGCTTGCTGAGGTCGAGGCTGCCGGTGCGTCCTGACAGCTGGAGGTCGGGACGTTCGGCGAGCGGAAGGTACATGTGGTCGGGCATGTTGTGCTGCGGGATCACCTGCACGTTGTAGCGTGCGGCGAGGTCGCGGATCGCCCTGATGTCGGCGGCGTTGTCCAGGCCGTACCCGACGTAGATCCACAGCAGGTTCAGCTTGAGGTACGACAGCTCGCGGATCGTTCCTTCCCACCACTGCATGGTGAACTTCTTCGCCGAGTTGGCGACGAGGAAGCCGCGTTCGGGATACTTCGGCCAGTCGCGCGCGAGGCCGGCGTTGACCGTACGGGTCTGCCGCAGCCATTGCACGATCGTGCGCGTGCCGTTGAACACGCCGCGCTTGGCTCCACGAACGCGCAGCGAGGCGGCGACGGTGAGCTCGTAGCCCTCGTCACTCGGCCCCGGCGTGGGCGCGGTCAGCGTGAGCAGGATGTCGCCGGGCTGTGGTGCCGGGGTCGCCTGCGTGACGACCTGCGGTGTGATGCCGGTGACGCGCCTGAGGTCGTCGGCGAGGACGTCGGCGGCGTTCCTCAGCTCGCTCGCCTGTCCGCTGGCGAGCAGGATGCGCGCGCCGGCGGCGAACGTGTACTGGCCGGCCGCCTCGGTCCACTCCTGCAGTGCCGGGATCGTCGCCGGCGGCCCGCCGGCCGCCCGCGCGACTCCCTGGTTCATCAGTACGGTGCCGGCGGCGACGCCGCCAGCGAGTGAGAACAGCCTCCTGCGTGGAAAGATCGTCATAGCCACCCACCCCATGAGTTATGTACGGCATTTCGAAGATCTATCTCTTATTGCGATCATAGGATGAGCAGTCAATTCGAAGCAACGGCACGTTGGTGCCAACTCTTAAGCAGTAGTGCGCAGTTTCGGGCAGTTTGCCGCGCGATCGGTCTGGGTCGGGGGCACCCTTGTCCCATAGGTTCGGACCAGGGTGCCCCCGACCCAAGCGCAGACCTCGCTGCTGGCGTACGCGTCGGAGTCGTATGAGGGACGGCTCGACGCGCTGAGGCCGGGCTCACCCGATGAGGTCGATCGATTAGACGCGGAACACCGCGGCGAACGTCGGAATCTCTCGCGGATCCATCGCGCCGAGTTGCCGCCCGAGCCGTGCAGCACGACGACCGGCGGCGCGTCGACGGGACCGCTCGCGACCACGAACGTGTCGCCCTGCATGGTCGGCTGCACAAGGGTCTCGTGCGGCACCGGCCAGAGCTCGAGCAGCTCGCGGTAGCGCTGCTCGAGGATCGCGGCTCCAGCAGGCGACTTGTAGATGCTGTTCACAAGCTCGTCGGTAGACCACGAGACGTCCGGTTCAGACTGGTTGTGCCCGATCGCGCACGACCACCGGCAGCGCGAGGTCGTCGTTGTCCACGACCACCGTCGCGTGCTGGTCGGGGGAGGCCTCGGCGAGATAGAGGCGCTGGCCCTCGAGGTACCGCTGGTTCGCCGCATCGGCGGGGTCGGGCGGACTGCCGTCGCGGCCGGCCATCCGGCCGAACGACGTACCGAAACCCACTCGGAGGAAGACCGAGAAATCCCAACAGGCACGCAGTTCTGGGCGATGCAGGAAGATCCCGTCGATGACGAGCACCGCGGACTCCGGCGCGGTCTCGGCCGGCACGGAAACCGTCGAGTCCGTACGCCAGTCGAAGACCTGCGTCCGGTACGTGCGGTCGCCGCCCGGACCGAGCGGATCGAGCAGCACCGAGCGCAGCTGGTCGTAGTCGTAGGAGTCGCGGTAGTAGCCCTCCGGCGACGTACGTCCGCGCACCCATCGATCGGCGCGCGGCCGATGGAAGCCGTCGACGCTCGACCGGATCACCGTTCGTCCCGCAGCCTCCAGGGCCGCGCCGAGCTCGTCGCCGAAGCAGGTCTTGCCCGCACCGTCGACCCCGTCGACCGCGACCCGGACGGGATGCGGCTGGACGAGACCGGCGATGCGAGCAGCGAGGTCCGCGAGGAGAAGTGAACGAGTCAGGTCAGTCGTCCTTGTTCGAGCCGTCTGGCAACAGCACGCTCAGCAGGAAGCTCACGACGCCGACGACGATCGCGCCCCAAAAGGCGGGCCACCAGCCGTCGACCGTGAACGGCAGCTCGAGCTCGCCGGCGATCCAGCCGAGCAGCAGGAACAGCAGCGCGTTGACGACCAGCGAGATCAGGCCGAGCGTCAGAACGTAGAACGCGCAGCCGACGGTTTTGATCAGGGGCTTCAGGATCGCGTTGATCAGACCGAAGATGATCGCGATGACGACCAGCGTAAGGATCCGGTTGCCGGTGGACGAGCCACCGAGGTCGACGCCGGGCAGCAGCGTTGCCGCCCAGAGCGCGACCGCGTTGATCACGACGCGGATGAGAATGCTCACGTACCTGATCTTGGCATGTTCCGGCCCCGAGACGCTTCCGGGCCATCCCTGGTGTTTGCGACTGTCCGCTGTGCGGCACACAGGACGAGTGACCGCCCTGGACAACCATGTGCCCCGCCGAGCGCAACGGGGGCCTCAGCGTCGAGAATGTCGATCATGACCGTCGACGTCGTCGCGATGCTCGCTTCGATGCTGCGCATCCGCGCGTTCGAGGACCGCATCTTCGACCTGGTCAACGACGGTCGGATCCACGGTCCGGTGCATCTCGGGCAGGGCCAGGAGGCTGTCTCCGTCGGGGTCTGCGGGGCGCTCCGCGAGGGCGACACGATGACCTCTTCGCACCGCGGACACGCCGCCGTCCTGGCGATGGGCGCGCCGGTGGACCGTACGTTCGGCGAGCTGCTCGGTCGCGCGCAGGGACTGTGCGGCGGCAAGGGCGGCTCGGCGCACCTCGCCGACGTGAGCGTCGGGGCGTACGGGTCGATCGCCACCGTCGGCGGCCAGCTGCCGATCGCGTGCGGGCAGGCCCTCGCCAGCCAGTACCTGCGCACCGACACGGTCGCGGTGACGTTCTGCGGCGACGGCGCGACGAACACCGGCACGTTCCACGAGAGCCTGAACCTCGCCGCGACCTGGCGACTGCCCGTCGTGTTCGTCGTCGAGAACAACCACTACGGCGGCTACAGCCCGCTCACCTCGACCACGCCGATCGAGCGGCTCGCCGACCGGGCGGTGTCGTACGGCATCCCCTCGGTCTGGGTCGACGGCAACGACGTCCTGTCCGTCCGCGACGTCGCCGACGAGGCCGTCGAACGAGCCCGCGGCGGCGCCGGCCCGATGCTGATCGAGGCCGACACGTTCTTGCAGCGTGGGCATCTCGGCATCGAGGCGACCGACGTCCGGCCGGAGGGCGAGCTCGAGTTCTGGATGGCGCGTGACCCGATCAACCGGCTGGCGCGTACGGTCGTCGGCGCCGGCCGCGCCAGTGTGGACCAACTCGCGAAGATTCGCGACCAGATGGTCGCCGAGGTCGACGCCGCATTGACGACTGCTTTGTCATGGCCCGAACCAGACGCAGAGGAGCGATTCGACAACGTATGGGCGTGACTGGAGCCGAGGCCGTCGCCCGGGCACTCGCCGACGAGCTCGCCGCCGACCCCACTGTGATGGTGTTCGGCGCCGACGTCGCGGCGGCAGGAGGCCGGGCTGGCACGACCGCTGGGCTGTTGGAGACGTTCGGGCCGGAACGGATCCGCGACACCTCGCTCTCGCCGAGCGTGGTCGTCGGTGCCGCTCTCGGCGCGGCGACGCTGGGGGTGCGACCGGTCGTCGACCTCACGACGGCGGGTCTCGTTGGTCTGGGTTTCGACCAGATCGTCAACCAGCTGGGCAAATACCGGTATCAGACAGGGGGGCAGGTCTCGGTTCCCGTGACCCTCCGGATGACGACGGGGTCGGGGACCGGGGCCGGGCCGCAGCAGGCGCAGGCCGCGGAGAACTGGTTCCTGAACGTTCCCGGCCTGCGCATCGCCGTGCCCGGGACGGTCGCGGATCTCTACGGGCTGCTCCGCTCGGCGATTCGCGACGACAACCCGGTGCTCGTGTTCGAGCACCAGTCGCTGTACGAGCTCGCGGGCGACCTCGATTCTGATGCGGCTGTCGTACCGCTGGGCGTTGCCGACGTCGCACGCCGCGGGTCGGACGTGACGATCGTCGCTTCGCAGGTCCTGCGGCACCGGTGCCTGGAGGCCGCGGACGTGCTGGCGGACGAGGACATCGAGGCGACCGTGATCGACCCGCGCACGCTGGTGCCGTTCGACGACCTCGCGGTGGCGCGCAGTCTGGAGTCGACGTCGCGGCTGGCCGTCGTTCAGGAGGCGCCGCCGAATGGGAGCTGGGGGAGCGCGCTGGTGGCGCGGATGCTGCAGTCCCACTTCTTCCTGTTCGACGCGCCGCCGTTGCTGATCGCGGCGGACGAGACGCCGGTGCCGGCAGCGCGTTCGTTGGAGTCGGCTTGGCTGCCGAGCGTCGAGCGGATCGTTGCGGAAGTCCGTTCCCAGGTGGAGAGCTGAGGTCTTGTGGACGACGCCGAGCTCGAAGCGCGGGTGAAGAACTCCCGCTATCCGCGGTCGTCCACGTACCCGGCCCGCTGGGTGGTCGAGAACGCGATGGGCCCGAACCCGCTGTGGCAGGCCGAGGCGTTGAACGCCGTGCTGCCGCTCTCGGCGGGGATGCGGGTCCTCGACCTCGGGTGCGGGACTGCTCTGTCGTCGATCTTCCTGGCGAAGGAGTTCGGCGTCGAGGTCTGGGCGACCGACCTGTGGATCAAGCCCGACGAGAACCTGCGCCGGATCGACGACGCCGGACTGCGGGGCCAGGTCCACCCGATCTTCGCCGAGGCCCACGCGCTGCCGTTCGCGGAGGGCTTCTTCGACGCGATGGTCAGCTTCGGCGCGTACCACTACTTCGGCACCGACGACCTGTACCTCGGCTACGTCGCCCGGCTGCTGCGCCCGGGCGCGCCGATCGGCATGGTGAGTCCAGGTCTGGTGGAGGAGTACGAGACGCTGCCGCCGCCACATCTGAAGGCGTACTGGCACTGGGACTTCTGCGCCTGGCACAGTCCCGCCTGGTGGCGTCGGCACTGGGAGAAGACGGGGCTGGTGACGGTCGAGGTCGCCGACCAGCTCGAGGATGGCTGGGGCGACTGGCTGCGGTGGAACGAGGCGTGCGACGCCTTCCGCGGCAAGCCGGAGTGGGAGGCCGACATGCTCCGCCTCGACGCCGGCCGTTCGCTGGGTCTCACTCGCGTTGTGGCGCGTACAGTCTCGTAAAGTCTGGACTTATATAAGCTAGCGTTGCTAGAGTCGCCAGCATGCACGCGTTCGATGTCCTCGGCGACCCCGTCCGGCGCCGGATTCTGGAGCTGCTCGCGGACGGGGAGCAGACCTCCGGACAAGTCAGCGCGGTGATCCAGGACGAGTTCGGCATCTCCCAACCGGGCGTGTCCCAACACCTGCGCGTCCTGCGCGAGAACGGGTTCGCTTCCGTCCGAGCGGAGGGCACGCGCAGGCTCTACGCCGTCGACGCGGCACCGCTGCAGGAGGTCGACATGTGGCTCGACCGCTTCCGCGCGTTCTGGAACCAGCACCTCGACGCCCTCGGCACCGAGCTCGCCCGCGGCAAACGTGAGCGACGCCTCAAGGCCGAGAAAGACCAAGCAGACAAGGAAAAACCCACATGAACGACATTCTCGACGCCGTCAACGCCGTGACCAGGTCGGTCCGCGCCAAGACCATCAAGGCCGGCGACGGCCGGGCGATCATCCTCGAGCGCTCGTACGACGCCGAGGTCAAGGACGTCTGGGACGCGCTCACCTCGGCCGAGCGCCTCGCCCGCTGGTTCCTGCCCGTCGAGGGTGACCTGCGGCTGGGTGGCTCGTACCAACTCCAGGACAACGCGCGCGGTGAGGTGCTGGAGTGCGAGCCGCCACACCGGTTCAAGCTCACCTGGGTGTATGGCGAGGAGGCGACCGAGAAGGACGTCAGCGAGGTCGAGGTGAGCCTGCACGCCGAGGGCGACGCGACCAGGCTCGTGCTGGAGCACGCCGCGGTCATCCCCGACGAGATGTGGAACCAGTTCGGCCCCGGCGCGGCCGGTGTCGGCTGGGACACCAGCCTGGTCGCGCTCGCCTGGCACCTGCGCGGCGTCGACTTCGACCCCAAGACCTGGGAGGCGACGCCCGAGGCGAAGCAGGGCAGCACCCGGGCCGCCGAAGCCTGGGGCGAGGCCTCGATCGCCGCCGGCGAGCCCGCCGACCTCGTCGCGAAGCAGGTCGCCGGTACGACTGCCTTCTACACCTCGGGCTGAGCGCCCGGACTTATTGGATGAAGGGCACCTTCATCCAATAGGTCGTCCGCGGGTGCCGTCAGCGCACGTGATCATGATGGTGATCGTGAAGCCGAACTGGTCGTATACGACGGGTTTGTCTTCATGATCACTGTCATGATCATGGACAGGTGGGGCGAGGTTCGAGCGGGGGTTGGATGAAGGGCACCTTCATCCAAACCTATTGGATGAAGGTGCCCTTCATCCAAGGTCCTGGAGGTTGTCGCGGGTGCTGCGCTTCCCATCGTTGGGTGCTGAGTGGCTCATGTTCTAGGCGGAGATCTTCTGGTTCTGGTGCTGTTTTGGTGCGGTCCTCGATGAGAGCTCGCCGGGGTTTGGTGCTCTCGGGGGCTGTGGCGGCGGTCGATGGTGGTGGCCGGTCCGGGGCGCGTCAAGGGCGTCGTCTGGGCGGCGCTTCGCGCATTTGGCAAACGACGTCGCTTCGCGATCGCTTTGCGACCCTTGACCCGACCCGGACCGGCCACCTGTTTTTCACGCGCCGCCCCTGCCCCCGGAACAGGTGTCCCGGGACAGGCCTGCTTGCCGTTCCGGTCTGCTGCCGTGTTGCGGTCTCTTGTGGGGCTTCCCCCGGTTTCTTGTGGTGGCGATGAAGCCGGGTGGTTCCGTCCCGGCTGTTTGAATGAAGGGCACCTTCATTCAATAGGTTCGTATGAAGGTGCCCTTCATACAAACCTGGTGGGTGGGGCGAGCATGATCAGCGCATGTGGCATGACTTGTTCGCGCTCCCGATCGGCATCGACGAGAAGGTCCTCCGTACGGTCGCGGTCTACCTCGGCATCGCGATCCTGCTGAGACTCGCCGGTAAGCGCGATCTGGCGGAGCTCAACTCGTTCGACCTCGTCGT
This sequence comes from Tenggerimyces flavus, assembly GCF_016907715.1. Taxonomy (NCBI): domain Bacteria; kingdom Bacillati; phylum Actinomycetota; class Actinomycetes; order Propionibacteriales; family Nocardioidaceae; genus Tenggerimyces; species Tenggerimyces flavus. Next base: position 4,964,315 of record NZ_JAFBCM010000001.1, read on the forward strand.
GATGTTGCTGCTCTCGAACGTGGTCCAGAACGCGATCATCGGAGACGACCTCTCGCTCACCGGCGGCCTGATCGGCGCGCTGGTGCTCATCGCCGTGAACGCGATCGTCGTACGGCTCACCAGCTGGTTCGAGCCGCTGCACCGGTTGCTCGAGGGCACGCCGACTGTGCTCGCGAGCCACGGCACGTTCGACCGGCGGACGCTGGGACGGCTCGGGCTCCGCCGGGGTGACGTGGCCGCCGCCGTACGACGCCAGGGCGCGAACGACGTCGGCGATCTCGACCAGCTCACGCTCGAGCCCGGCGGTGCGCTGGTCGCCGATCTCAAGCCCGAGCTGCAGCCGGCGACGAAGGGCGACATCGCCGCCCTGCACGCCGCGATCGTACGCCTCGAACGAAGGCTCGACCGGCGCTAGTAGGCTCGGATTCTTGCCGTCGAAATCCAGGCGGTGATCCCGACGAGCCCGGGGGTAGACCTCAAGGTGGGGCGTACCACGTCCAGCGCGCAGGACGAGATCGACAAGGAACAGCAGTACGTCGACCGTGTGTACGAGCGCCTCGGCGGCATGGTGGAGCGAGCCGCGGCGGTCGGCCAGGAAGGCCGGCAGCGCGGGCTGCTCGACTACACCGGCGAGATCAAGGAAGACGACTACCGCAGCCTGTTCGAACGGGATGTGCTCGTCGATCACGCCGTGCGGCGGCTCGCCGTGCTCGACGCGCAGCGTGAGGGGCTGGTGTTCGGCCGCCTCGACCAGCGCGAGGGCGTCGTGCGGTACGTCGGCCGCATCGGCGTTCGCGACGAGGAGCAGGAGCCGCTCGTTCTCGACTGGCGCGCTCCCGCCGCGTCGGTGTTCTACCAGGCCACGCCGGTCCGGCCGCAGGGTGTGATCCGGCGCCGCGTGCTCCGCTGCCTCGGCCAGCGCGTCACCGGCGTCGAGGACGACCTGCTCGACCCGGACGCCGCGCCCGAGGACCTCGTGGTGGTCGGCGACGGCGCGCTGATGGCCGCGCTCACGGCTGCTCGCGGGCAGCAGATGCGCGACATCGTCGCGACCATCCAGCAGGAGCAAGACCTGATCATCCGCGCGCCGTCGTTCGGTGCGACGTTGATCGGTGGCGGCCCGGGTACGGGCAAGACGGTCGTCGCCCTGCACCGCGCCGCGTACCTGCTCTACACCGAGCGCCGCCGCATCTCCGGTGGTGGCGTGCTCGTGGTCGGGCCGTCGTCGGTGTTCATGAGCTACATCGAACGCGTGCTGCCCAGCCTCGGCGAGCACGAGGCGACGCTGCGTTCGCTCGGCGAGCTCGTCGACGGCGTGGCCGCGACCCGCCGCGACTCGTCCGCGGCGGCCGCTGTCAAGGGCTCCTTGCGCATGCGGCGCGTGCTCGGCCGGGCCGTACGCGACGGTGCGCCCGGAACCCCGCAGGAGTTCCGGATCTACGCGGGCGGGCTGATCCGCCGGCTGGACGCCCGCGCGCTCGACCGCGTCCGCATCGACGTACTCCGGCGCGGCGCGCAGCGCAACCGCGGCCGCGCCGAGGCGACGCGGACGTTGCTCGCCGCGTTGTGGAGCCAGGGGCCGTCGGGCCGGAGCCGTTCGGAGTTCGACGACGAGGTGGAGAACTCGGCTGCCTTCGGTGCGTTCTTGGACGCCTGGTGGCCGATGCTGTCGCCTTCGGTCGTGTTCGGGTGGCTGGCCGATCCCGATCGGTTGGGGTCGTACGCAAAGGGCACGCTCTCGCCTGCCGAGGTGTCGACGCTGCTCGCCTCGTGGGATGGCGCGAAAGAGCCGTCGATCGAGGATGTGCCGTTGCTCGACGAGATCGACTCGCTGCTCGGCGAGGTGCCTCGGACGGGGCCGGAGCGCGAGCCGTGGGACGACTTCGGCGATGTACCGGAGCTGAAGTCGGCGTTCGACCGCCAGGTGCGGCCGGAGCATTCGGTGCGGAACGACGGGTATGCGCACGTGCTCGTCGACGAGGCACAGGACCTGTCCCCGATGCAGTGGCGCATGGTCGGTCGGCGCGGCCGGCACGGGAGCTGGACGATCGTCGGCGACCCGGCCCAGAGCTCGTGGCCGGACGCGCCGGAGGCGACCTCGGCGTTGGACGCGGCTTTGGGTCGGCGGGAGCGGCGGCAGTTCACGTTGCACACGAACTACCGCAACTCGGCCGAGATCTTCGCGGTCGCGGGTCGCGTGATCCGGCAGGAGTTCCCGACGCTCGAGCTGCCGAATGCCGTCCGTACGACGGGCATCTCGCCGACGCACGTGGCTGCGGAGGAGTCGTCCCTGCCGTCCTCGGTCGGCGCGGCCGTTCGCGGGTTGCTCGCCGAGGTGGCGGGAACGGTCGGGGTCATCGTCGCCACCCATCGCGTCGAGCAGGCGGGCGACTGGCTGGACGGTCTCGACGACGAACGGGTGAGCGTCGTGACAGCCCTGGCCAGCAAGGGTCTCGAGTACGACGGCGTGGTGGTCGTGGAGCCTGCCGAGATCGTGGCCGAGAGCACCACGGGGATCCGGACGCTGTACGTCGTGCTGACGAGGGCCACCCAACGTCTCATCACGGTCGGCGCGGAGGGCGTCTGGAGCGGTTGACGTCTCCGGGGAGCGGCGGATAGCGTCTCCCTCCCCGGAGCGACGGGGTGGGGTTCCTTCGAACCCTTGGAGCCCTCCGGTGTCCACCGCCTCCCTGCTTCGCCGCCGTGACGTTCTGCTGCTCCTGCTCGGACAGGTGACCGGCCAGCTCGGTGCCCAGGTCAGTGCCGTCGCGATTCCGCTTCTCGCCGTTCTCACCCTGCACGCGAGCCCATGGGAAACCGGCCTGCTCGCCGCGTCGGGGACGATCGCCTTCGCGCTGATCGGGCTGCCAGCCGGCGCCTGGGTCGACCGCCTGCCGCGTCGACCTGTCCTGGTCGTGGCCGACCTCGTCCGCGCCGCGACCCTGCTCGCGATCCCGATCGCGGCGGCCTTGGACGCGCTGTCCATCGAGCTGCTGCTCGCCGTCACGGTCGTGGTCGGGTTCGCGCGCGTGTTCTTCGACGTCGCGTACCAGGCGTACCTGCCCACGGTAGTGGGCACCTCCGACCTGCTCGCGGGCAACGCGGCCCTCGAGACGATCCGCGCGACCGGCCAGATCGCCGGTCCAGGCCTGGGCGGTTGGCTGGTGGGCGTCGCCGGTGCCGCGAACGTGGTCCTGGTCCAGATCGCCTCGTTCGCCTGCTCGGCGCTGTCGCTCGTCGCCATCGGCGCCCGGGAGCCGGCGCGACCCGAACAACGCCAGACGAGGCTGCGGACGGAGATCGCCGACGGACTCCGCTTCGTCCGGAAAACCCCGGCTCTGCGCGGAATCCTGCTCGCCAGCCTCGCCAGCAATTTCGCGTTCGCGATGGCCTCCGCGGTGAGTTTCATCTTCATGGCCCGGGACGCTGCGACTGACCCCCACCGCGATCGGCGTCCTGGTCGGATCGGGGGCCGTGACGGCCATGGTCGGCGCGGCGATCACGCCGCTGCTCGCTCGGCGGATCGGCAGCGCCCGCATCGTCTGGATGTCGTTGGCGGTGACCGGTCCGTTCGCCGCCCTCGCCCCGCTCGCCCAACCGGGATTGCTGATCGCCGTCTTCGTCCTCAGCCTCGCCGCCGGGGAGCTCGGGCAGATCGTCTACTCCATCACCGCGAACAACCTCCGCCAGCAGCTCTGCCCGAACGAGCTGCTCGGCAGGGTCGGCGCGACCATGCGATTCCTCGTCATGGGCAGCTTCCCGATCGGAGCGCTCGCCGGCGGCCTGCTCGGGGGCACGATCGGCGTGCGCGGAACGTTGTGGATCGTCGGCGGTGTGACGCTGATCGCATCCGTGCCGCCGTTCGTGACGCTGCGACACGTACGAGGGGTCGAGCAGCTAACACGACCAGCTCCGTGAAGTACGCTCAAGCAAGTTACGTCAACAGGGGATGAGCACAAGTGACCGAGCAAGCTCAGGAAGCGGACACCACCGTCGAGAAGGTGTGGACCGTTCCCAACATTCTGAGCTTCCTTCGGCTCGCCGGCGTCCCACTGTTCCTCTGGCTCGTCCTCGGCCCCAAAGAGGACGGATGGGCGTTCATCGTCCTCGGCATCGCCGGTCTCACCGACTATCTCGACGGCCAGATCGCCCGGCGGATGGGGCAGATCAGCACGCTGGGCAAGCTGCTCGACCCGTTCGCCGACCGGCTCTACATCCTCGCGGTCCTTGTCGGGTTGACGATCCGCGACATCATCCCGCTCTGGCTTGTCGTGATCATCCTCGCCCGCGACGCGATGATGCTGATCCAGATCCTCATCCTGCGCAGGTTCGGCTACGGCCCGCTGCCCGTGCACTTCCTCGGCAAGGCGGCCACGTTCGCCCTGCTGTACGCGTTCCCGCTGCTGCTCCTCGGCGACGGCGACGGCGTGCTGGCGCTGTTGGCGAACGTCTTCGGCTGGGCGTTCGCGATCTGGGGCACCGCGCTCTACTGGTGGGGCGGCATCCTCTACGGCGTCCAGACCCGCACGCTGCTCAGAGCACACGCGATAGACAGGGAAGTCACGCCATGAGGGCCGTCGTCATGGCTGGCGGAGAGGGTACGCGCCTTCGGCCGATGACGACGAGCATGCCGAAGCCGCTGTTGCCGGTCGTGAACAAGCCGATCATGGAGCACATCCTGCGGCTGCTCCGCAAGCACCGCCTCACCGAGACCGTCGTCACCGTGCACTTCCTCGGCTCGATGGTCCGCGCGTACTTCGGCGACGGCGAGGACCTCGGCATGCGCCTCACGTACGCCACCGAGGAGAAGCCCCTCGGCACCGCCGGCTCAGTCAAGAACGCCGCCGACGCGCTCAAGGACGACACGTTCCTGGTGATCTCCGGCGACGCCCTCACCGACATCGACCTCACCGCGTTGATCGCGTACCACAAGAAGCAGGGCGCCCTCGCGACGCTGTGCCTGACAAGGGTGCCCGAGCCGCTCGACTTCGGCATCACGATCCTCGACGACGACGGCCGCGTCGACCGGTTCCTGGAGAAGCCGACCTGGGGACAGGTGTTCTCCGACACGGTCAACACCGGCATCTACGTGATGGAGCCGGAGCTGCTGTCGTACGTCGAGGACGAGACCTCGGTCGACTGGTCCAGCGACGTGTTCCCCCAGCTGTTGAAGGAAGGCGCGCCGATCTACGGGTACGTCGCGGACGGCTACTGGGAGGACGTCGGCAGTCACCGCAGCTACCTCAAGGCCAACCACGACGCGCTCGGCGGCGAAGTCGAGCTGGAGATCGACGGCTTCGAGGTCTCCAAGGGCGTGTGGATCGGCGAGGGCGCGGACGTATCGCCGGACGCCGAGCTGAAGGGCCCGCTGTACATCGGCGCGTACGCCAAGGTCGAGGGCGGCACGGAGATCCGCGAGTTCACGACCGTCGGCGACAACGTCGTCGTCCGCGAGGGCGCGTTCCTGCACCGTTCGGTCATCCACGACAACGCCTACATCGGCCCGCACACCAACCTGCGTGGCTGCGTGGTCGGCAAGAACACCGACGTGATGCGCGGCGCGCGGATCGACGACGGCGCGATCGTCGGGGACGACTGTGTGATCGAGGAGGAGGCCGTTCTCCATCCGGAGATCAAGGTCTATCCGAGCAAGACGATCGAAGCCGGCGCGGTCGTCAACACCAGCGTGATCTGGGAGTCGCGCGGGCAGCGCGCGCTGTTCGGGCCGCGCGGCGTGAGCGGGATCATCAACGTCGAGATCACGCCCGAGCTGGTCGTACGCCTGACGAGCGCCTTCGCCACCACACTGCGGAAGGGTGCGACCGTCGTCACCGGACGCGACGGGTCCCGGGCGGCACGGGCCCTCAAGCGTGCCGCGATCGCGGCGTTCACGTCGTCCGCGATCGACGTGAACGACCTGGAGATGACCGCGACTCCGGTCGCCCGCCTGGAGACGACACGCAGCAATGCCGCCGGGGGGCTGTTGATCCGGACCTCCGCAGGAAGGCCCGACTCGGTCGACCTGGTGTTCCTCGACGAACGCGGCGCCGACCTCTCCCAGGCCGACCAACGCAAGGTCGAACGGGTGCTGGGCCGGCAGGAGTTCCGGCGCGCGTTCCCCGGCGAGATCGGCGACCTGACGTTCCCCTCGCGAACGGTCGACACCTACACCCAGGACCTGCTCCGCAGCGCGGACATCACCGACGTCGCCGACGCCGACCTCAAGGTCGTCATCGACGCCGGGCGGGGAACGGTCGGCATGGTGCTCCCAACCCTGCTCGGCAAGCTGTCCGTCGACGCCTACCTGGTGAACACCGGGCTGGACGAGCGGACTCCGACGGAGACCTCCGAGCAGCGTTCGGCGGCCGTGTCCCTGCTGGGTGAGCTGGTGGCTTCCTCGCGGGCGGCGTTCGGCGTGCGGTTCGACCCGCTGGGCGAACGGATCTCGCTGGTCGACGAGAAGGGCTCGGTGATCGACGACGAACGCGCGCTGCTCGTGTTCGTCGACCTGGTCGCGGCCGAGGCGTCTGGCGGGCACGTGGCGTTGCCGGTGACGACGACGCGCGTCGCCGAGCGGGTCGCGGCGTACCACGGTGTGGAGATCCGCTGGACGACGACGGCCTCCGACGCGCTGGCGACGGCGGCGGGGGAGCCCGGGTTGTTGCTGGCGGGGGACGGTCGCGGGGGCTTCGTGGTGCCGGAGTTCTCCAGCGCCGTGGACGGCTTCGCGGCGTTCGTCCGCTTCGTCGGCCTGGTGGCTCGTACGCATCTCGCGCTGTCCGAGGTCGACGCCCGCATCCCGCGCGCCCACGTCGTACGCCTGACCGTCCCCACTCCGTGGGCCACGAAGGGCGCCGTGATGCGCTCGGCGCTCGAGGCCGCGGAGGGCCGCACGGTCGACACGACCGACGGCGTCCGCGTCGTCGAGGACGACGGCTCCTGGGCCCTCGTGCTGCCGGACCCGACCGAGGCGGTCACCCGAGTCTGGGCCGAGGCGGCGACCACCGAACGAGCCACCGCGCTCGCGCATCGCTGGGCGGACCTGGCGACGCGCGCCGGACGCTAGAGCAGACTCAGCGCCGCGATCCGCTTCGACAACGGCGGATGGGTGTCGAACAGCCGCTCCTGCAGCGCGTTCAGCCGCTCCCCGAGCGTCGGCCGGACGCCGGGCGGAACGTCGGGCTCGTCGAGGCCCTGCGCCTGCCAGATCTCGAAGACGCGCCGCAGGTCGTGGCCGTACCCGAGCTCCGCCGCGGTGCCGTCCGCCCGCAGCTCGCCGAGCCGGTCGCACCAGCGCAGCAGCGCGAGCGGGACGACGACCATGACGATGAGCGGCGAGTACATCAGCACCATGAAGGCGGTGCAGAGCCACAGCAGCGGATGGAAGAACAGTGCCGCCAGGAATCCGAGCCGGGTGAACGCGAGCAGCCCGGTGAGGATCGCGGCGGTGACGACCGTCACGAGCCGGATGAACAGGACTGCCAACCGGGCCAGGATCCGGCAGGGGAGCGAGTACCAGTACGCGAGCGCGGCAGCCCACACGTGGCCGCCGAGATGGTGCCCGAGCTCGTGCGCGAGGACGGCGGCGAGCTCGCGCGGCGGCAGCGCCTGCAGCGCGGCCCGCGTCACGAGGACGAGGTGACCGGCGACCGCAGCGGCGCTGACCTCGTCGCTCTCGGAGATCCACAGCTGGTATCGCGTGCCGTCCACGCCGGCGGTTCGGGTGACCGAGTTCCACAGCGGTTGGAGCAGGTCGTGCTCCCGCGGCTGCGGACGCCGGGCGCGTCCGACCACTCTGGCGAGCAGAACCTCGACGGGTCGCTGGAAGATCAGCGCACCGGACGCGATCCACAGCACCAGGACGATCGCCGTACCGATGCCCGCGTGGCCGAGAAGTGCCTGGCCGGCGCTCTCCCCGATCGCGGCCATGAACCCGAGGCTGAGGATCACCAGCGGCAGCTGGAGCACGAGCGTGGCGAGCGCCGAGGGGTCGACGTGCCGTCGCATCCCTTGATCGTCACTGGGCGGCGGCTGCGTGTAGGGGGAGTCGTAGCCAGACATCGTGCCTCGTTCCTCGTCGCCGTGCGGCCGAACCGTTCGGCCGCGACCACCGTGACGGCCCGGTCCGCGGCACCGCCCGGAACCGAGTCGAACCGAGTCGGCCGGCCGTCAGGCAGAATGAGCGCCGTTGACTCGGTTCGACTCGGTTGCTCCCCGACGGCCCGTCGGAGCGGCCAGGCTGCGGACCAGGAAGACGCGACGGAGGGATGCGAACACGATGCGAGGAACGTGGAAGCGGATCGCGGCGGTCGTCGGTCTGGCGGTCGCCGTCCTGGTGCCGACGTCCGGCAGCGGCGCCCAGGCCGTGGTGCCGCCGGACCGGGATCGGGCCCTGAGCCCGATCGCGGTGTTCCAGGAATGCGCGACGGCGCTGCGGATCGAGGGGCACTGGATCGCGAGCTGTGGTCAGGCGCGCGCTGGGGAGGGCCGCGTCGGCACGTACGACTCGGTCCCGGACCGGATCACCTGGGGGCCGTGGCGGACGCGGTTCACCCAGGCCATCCCGAACAGCGTGACCGCGACGGACGGCACGAGCGGAAGGTTCATCGGCTTCCCCGTGGTGTCCAACGCGTTCGGTTGGGCAGTTGTCCACGGCACGCAGTACCAGCGGACCACGGACGCTCAGGGCCGGGTCTCCTATGTGGGTCGGCGCGGTGTGTACACGTACCTCACCAACCGGTTCGTCCCCGACGGATCCGGCTGGTACCCCACGGTCGCCTGTCCTCCGGCGGCGCCTTGCCCGGGATGGTGGTACGAGCCGATCCCCGAGCGTTCAAAAATCCCTAGCTCAGCGACGCCAACAGGTCGGTAAGCTCGCCCGCCGCGGGCACCCCGAGCTCGCTATAGATGCGCAGGGCCTCGGCGAGCTCAGGCCGCGCGGCGGCACCATCCTTGGCATGGAGCAGGCAGCGGCCGATCCCCTCATGAGCCTTGGCCTGCTGCATCAGGTTGCCGTGCCGCGTTGCCAGAGCCAGTGCCTCGCGGTGGCGGCGCTGGGCCTCTTCGGGGCGGGAGAGCAGGCGGAGATCGGTGGCGAGGTCGTTCAGCCCGTCGATCTCCTGGCCGCGGATGCCGGTCTCGCGGGCGATGGCGAGCGCCTGTCCGTGCAGGTCGAGCGCGAGCTCGTGGCGACCTTCGCTGCGCTCGACGTTGCCGAGGTTGCCGAGCGCGACGCCTTCGGCCACGCGATGCCCGAGCTCCCTGGCGACCCTGAGCTGATGCTGGCCGAACGCTCTCGCGTCGTCGTACTTGCCGATCAGCTGGAACAGGTGGCAGAGGTTGCCGCTCGCGATCGCCTCGTTGAGGCGGTTGCCGACCTCGCGATGGATCGATACGGCTTGCTCGAGGTGGTCGATCGCCTCGAGGGTGCGGCCGAGCTCGGCGTTGGTGATGCCGAGATTGCCGTGCGCCCTGCCCTCGCCGGCCCGGTCGCCGTTCTCGCGGTGGACGACGAGGGCCTGTTCGTAGAACCCGATGGCGTCGTCGTACCGGCCGAGCTGCGACGAGGTCGCGCCGAGGTTGACGAGGACGCGGCCGCGTTCGACGCCTGCGGCGACGGTCTCGGCCTGCGTGTGCAGCCGGAGGGCGTCGCGGTGGTGGGCGGCGTCGTCGAGGTACGCGAACAGGATGCTGGACAGATCCACGGCGTGTGCCCGCGACCGATCGGCGACGTCGACCAGGTTCGCGTACTCGGCGTCGAGCCAGGCACGGGCGGCCTCGCGGTCGGCGAACTCGGGCACCGGGAGCTCGATCGGCGACACTGACGGCCGCCGGGCGCGGTCGTGGGGTGAGTACGCGTCCATCGCCTTCGCCGCCGCGAACCGGTAGTAGTCCAGGAGCCGTCCGATCGCCGCTTCCCGAACGGGCGGCGGGTCGCCGCGTCGTGCCTCCTCGGCGGCGAACGCGCGCACCAGGTCGTGCAGCTGGTAGCGGCCGGACTCGAGCGGCTCGAGCATGCTGGCCGCGGCGAGGCTCTGGAGCTGTTCAGTCACCTCGGTGTGCGAGACGCCGGCCAACGCGGCGGCCGCGTAGCCGTCGAGATCGTGTCCCGGATGCAACGACACCAGCCGCAGCAGCCGGGCGACCGCGGCCGGGAACTGCCGGTACGACGAGCGGAACGCCAGCTCCACCCGGTCCTCGATCCGGCCCCGCTCCCGGTCGTCGACCAGCCAGTCGCGATGGTCGGCGAGGGTGACGTCGCCGTACTCGCGGATCCGGCCGGCGATGAGCCGCAGCGCCAGGGGATTGCGCCCGGCAAGCTCGACGACGTCCGCGGCGACCTCCGGCGCCCGGTCGACCAATTCGGCGCCGATCTGGGACCGGAGCAGCTCCAGCGCGTCGGTCGCGGTGAGTGGCTCGAGCCGCAGTCGTACGGCGTCGGGAAGGTCGAGGTGGTGCCGGCTGGTGACCAGCACCACGCTGTGGGGAACGGTGGGGACCAGCGGTTCGACCTGGTCGGCGTGCCGGGCGTTGTCGAGGAGCACGACGACCGGCTGGTCGCCGAGTGCGGTGGCCAGCAGCGAGCGGCGCGTCTGCAACGACTGCCCGGCGAACCGGTGTGCGCTGATCCCCGCGGCGCGGAGGAACCCGTCCAACGCGGCCGCCGGGTCGGCCGGTGGGCTCGCGCTGTCGTACCCGCGCAGGTTCACCGCGAGCCGACGCGCCGGCCCCGATGCCCGCTCGACGAGCCGCGCGCAGTGTGCCGCGAGCGCGGTCTTGCCGGTGCCGGGCATGCCGTGGATCAGCACGACCGCGTTCCCGCTGGAGGCTGTCAGGACCTGCCGGATCTCCTCGTCTCGCCCGACGAAGTCGACGGCCGGGAACGTGGTGTCGACCCGGACGACCGACTGCTGTCCCGCGCCGGCTTCGATCGCCTCGCAGACCTGCCGCCACTCCACGCTGCGCAGCTTGTTGCCCAGCAGCACCTGGGCGATGTCGGCGACGAGGTCGGACTCGATCCGCGTACGGCCGTACTCGAAACAACGCCGGACGGTCTCGAAGCCGAGCGAGCCCCGACCGTTCTCCTGCCGGAGCTCGTCGACCAGTCGGTGGGTCTCACGGATCGACTTCTTGGCCTTGACGCGCAGTTCTCGGAGCCGGGCGACCAACTCGTCGTGGGTCCGTGCGCCGAGGGGGCTGGGGACCTGCCCGGATGCGGCTTCCATGACAGCACCACACCGTAGCGGAGTCGTCAGGCGTGAAGTGCCGTCCGGCGCAGCCAGATCACGTCGCGGCCGAAGGAGAAGAGCTGGGCGGCCAGGGAGAAGGCGGTGATGGCGAGCATGACGGGCGTCGGAACGATGCCGGCCGCGGCCACCACCAGCACGATGCCCTGCATGGCGCCGATCAGCTTGCGCAGCCGGTTCACCGGCAGCGGCGCGTTCAGCCAGGGCATCGCGTAGCCGGCGGCGAGGAACAGGTAGCGCATCAGGCCGATCGCCAGCACCCATGGGCCGAGCGTGCCGGCCACGTAGACGGCCAGCACCAGCGCGAGGAACGAGTCGGCCTCGATGTCGAAGCGCGCGCCGAACGACGAGGCCGTCCCCGTACGCCGCGCCACCCGTCCGTCGACCGCGTCCAACGCCAGCGCCACCGCGGCCATGGAAACCAGCAGAGGTACGGACACCGGTCCGGTGAACGACTCCACGATCAGGGCCGTCACGAGCCCGACGAGCAGCGTCCGCGCCTCGGTCACGTGGTCCGCTGGGCCGAGGGCCGCGCGCCCCGAACGGCGCAGCCCCACGATCAGCAGCCCGGCAACGACGACCGCGTACGTGGTCCCGGCGACACCCGCGACCACCCCGAGCCCCGCCGCCATCAGCGCGGCGAGCAGGGCGGTCTGGGTGGCAGCCCAGGCGACCGGACCGGTCCAGATTGACGTCATCCCCCAAGCTTGCCGGTCTTTCGGCCCGGGGACATCCGCTGTGGCACGACTCACCCTCAGGACACGCACCAACCCTCAGACCGGTTCGATCCCCGTCCGCCACCCGCCAGGGCCGGTGATCATGTACGTGATCGTGAAGCCGAACTGGTCGTATACGCCGGGTTTGCCTTCATGATCACGTACATGATCACGGGGCAGGGCGGTATGGCCATGGGCACCGTGAGCTTCCGGGCCTCACTATGGTCTGGTGGTGATGTCAGACGACGCACGGGCGGCGGCGGGTTCTCGCCCGGACAGTGCTGGGGATCCGAGTCAGGCGTGGCTGGAACTCGCTCCAGACTACGAGCGGGCCCGAACCAAGGAGGACTCACTGGATCGGCTCGTCGAGTGGCCTGCGCAGCGAGAGCTGCTGGGTGATGTCACCGGACGGTCGGTGCTCGATCTCGGTTGCAGCAACGGCGGCAAGCTCGCCGAGCTCGTTCACGACGGCGCGGTCGCGTCCGTGGGGGTCGACGTCAGTGCGAACTTCCTCGGTGACCCGCCAGCTGGCGTGGAGTTCATCCGAGGCGATCTCTCGGAGCTGGACGCGGTGCCCGGGCTTGCCGGACGCACGTTCGACCGGATCTTGTTTCTGCAATCCTTCGGCTACGCGAAGGATCCCGTCCGCACCCTGCAGGCAGCGCGCGCGATGCTGGCCGACGATGGGTTCATCTTGCTGACCAAGACACAACCGATCCGCTACGCCGTCGAACAGGCCGAACAGAACGGAACCTCCTTGGGCGAGGAGTACTTCTCCACCGCCCCGTTCTCGTACGTCAGCGGCTGGAACGAGCAGATCACCCTCACCAAGCGTCCGTACACGATCTCCGACCTGATCAACGTGTTCAGTGCTGCGGGACTGTGGATCGAGACCGCGATCGAGCCCCAACTCTCCGAGGACGCCCGGTGCCGCTACCCGCACAAGCAGGAGTGGATGAACAAGTACCTCGGCATCCTGATCTTCAAGCTCCGGCCCCACCCCGGCCCCTAGCCGCGGACACTCGAGAGCTCCATGCCCAGGGATCCGCGGCGTGACGAGCTCGAGCTGCGTCATTCTCGTCCGCCAGGGTTTTAGCCGGAGCCGCACGCGTCAAGGGCGCCATGGGCGGCGCTTCGCGCGGGATGGCGTCGCTTCGCGATCGCAAGCGACCCCTTGACCCGTACGGCTCCGGCCAACGGGCGGCGGGGACGAGAACGACGCCGCCCCTGGTCGACGCCCCCACCCCCTGAGCGCCGTCAGCTCTCCGCGCCCGCGGTGATCATGTACGTGATCATGAAGCCGAACTGGTCGTATACGCCGGGTTGCCTTCATGATCACGTTCATGATCACGGGGCCGGCCACAGCGGACCCGGCTTCGGACCGTTTTGAATGAAGGGCACCTTCATTCAATAGGTTTGTATGAAGGTGCCCTTCATACAAACCTGCACGGCGGCCACCCACCGAGCTAGGACGAGGTGGAGCTCAGCGCCTTCCGGCGGTTCCAGCCCCGAACGGCACACCAGGCGCCGCTGCCCAGCAACGCCGCGGCCGCGAGCCGCGTGCCTGCCCACATCAGGACCTCGTTGTCGGCATCGGCCGGCCGCAGTACGAAGACGATCACCATCAGCGCGGCCACGCCGGCGGCCAACAAGACAGAGCCGACGGCGAGAAGCACCGACGGGTGGACCCGCGACTTCGCATCCCCGTTCATGCCGTCCATGGTAGGTAATTCCCGACCTGCGACGACTAGTCCAAAGGTCTCGACCTCATGACACCAAAGTCATGAAACGATGACCCCCATGGCCGGTGCGGAGCGGGGGAACGCCACGTCGCCGGGCATCCCTGCCCAGATCCCCGAGCAGCGGCATCCCGAGGCGGAAACTCCGACGCAGCCACCACGCCGACCTGACGAGTCCATGTCGCTCATGCGCGAGCTCGTCTCCCACGCTCTCGACGACGGATACGCGTCGGCGGCGGCGAGGCGTGACCCGAACAAGCCGAAGAAGAAGCGCAAGGTCCCCGTCTTCGTCGTCGCGATCGTGCTCTTCGGCTTGATCATCACCGTCGCCGCGATCCAGACCCGGCAGTCCGCGCCCGCTGTCGCGAAGGAGAAGGCGGAGCTCGCCGAACGGATCACCACCGAGACCCAGCGCGTCGACGACCAGCGGGCGAGGGCCGAACGGCTGCAGCGCGACATCACCCGTATGCAGAACGACGCCCTCGAGTCCTCCGTCGGCGGCCAGGCGCTGCGCGAACGCCTGCAGGCCCTCGAGACGCTCACCGGCACCGGCCGGGTCGTCGGACCGGGCGTACGGATCATCGTCGACGACGCCGCGATCGACGAGGTGTCCGGCGGGGAGGAGTCGGCGAACAACCGGATCCTCGACCTCGACCTGCAGCAGCTCGTCAACGGCCTGTGGGCCGCGGGCGCCGAGGCGATCGCGATCAACGGCGAGCGGCTCACCGTTCTCACCGCGATCCGCGGCGCCGACAAGTCGATCACCGTCGACTACCGTCCGCTCGCCCGGCCGTACACCGTCGAGGCGATCGGCGACCCCGCGACGCTCGAGGCCCGCTTCGCCGAAAGCCCCGGCGGCGTGTGGCTCCACAACCTGAAGGCGGTAGCGAACATCCGATACGAGACCCACACGATCGACGAGATCGCGCTACCGGCAGACTCTGGGGCACAGCTTCGTTACGCCCGTACGGAAGGCGCCCCCAGGTGATCGCCACTCTCGGTCTCGTGGTCGGCATCGTCTTGGGACTGCTCCTCCAGCCCGCGGTACCGCTCTGGATGCAGCCCTATCTGCCGATCGCCGTCGTCGCCGCGCTGGACGCGGTGTTCGGCGGCCTGCGGGCGCTGCTCGACGGCATCTTCGACGACAAGGTGTTCGTGGTCTCGTTCATCGGCAACGTGCTGGTCGCGGCGCTGATCGTCTACCTCGGCGACCAGCTCGGCGTCGGCGCGCAGCTGTCGACCGGCGTGGTCGTCGTCCTCGGGATCCGCATCTTCTCCAACGTCGCCGCGATCAGGCGAAGACTCTTCAAGGCCTGACGATGAAGATCACGAACCCCGCCTGGAGGCGCCTCGTCCGAGCGTTCCGACCGCACGTGTCGCGGTCGCAGATCGCCGGCGCGGTGCTGCTCGCGCTGCTGGGGTTCGCGGCCGCGGTGCAGGTGCGCGCGTTGCGTACCGACTCCGGCTACCCGGGTACGGCGAGCCGCACCGAGCTGATCCAGGTCCTCGACGGCCTGCAGCAGAAGTCGCGCTCGCTCGAGTCGGAGATCAGCGAGGCCGAGCAGGTACGCGCCCGGCTGACCTCGGACAAGGACAAGACGAGTACGGCAATCGAGCAGGCCGACGAACGCGCGGTCACGCTCGGCATCCTGGCCGGAACGCTGCCGGCGGCCGGCCCGGGCATCAAGCTCACGATCTCCGGGAGCGGCGACGCGATCTACGCGGCGCTGATCCTGAACACGATCGAGGAGCTCCGCGATGCCGGCGCGGAGGCGATCGAGATCAACGACCAGGTCCGCGTGGTCGCGAGCAGCTACATGCTCGACGGACAGGGCGGCATCGTCGTGGACCAGTCGCTGATCCCGCCGCCGTACACGATCGAGGCGATCGGCGACCCGCGCACGCTCGCCACCGCGATGCGCATCCCCGGCGGCGTGGTCGACTCGGTCGACGACAAGGGCGGCCACGTCCAGGTCAGCGAGCTCGACGACACCGCGATCAACACCGTGCACCGACCGCGGCCGCCGCGGTTCGCCAAGCCGGCGCCCGACGGCGAGGGCGGCGACTAGGCGACTAGGCGACCCGGCGTGTGCCGAGACCAACCGTTCCCAGAAAGGCCCCAGCAGTGACTTATCCCGACGACCTCAAGTACACGAGCGAGCACGAGTGGGTGCGCGAGCCCGGCGAGTCCGACGGGAGCGTGCGGGTCGGCATCACGAACTACGCGCAGGACGCGCTCGGCGACATCGTGTACGTCACGCTGCCGGAGGTCGGCGCCAAGGTGACCCGCGGCGAGGCGTGCGGCGAGCTCGAGTCGACGAAGAGCGTGAGCGACATCTACGCGCCGTTGACCGGCCAGATCGTCGCGCGGAACGAGGCCCTGGACACCTCGCCGGAGCTGGTGAACAGCGACCCGTACGGCGACGGTTGGATGTTCGAGCTGCAGACGTCGAACGCGGACGAGCTGGACGACCTGCTGTCGGCCGCGGACTACGAGGCCGAGGTCGAGAAGGGCTGAGACTCTCTCAGTCGCAGAGAGTCGGAGAGAGTTGATCGGCGGAGTTGACCACCGTTCGCGACGACAATAGGTTTCCCAGATGCCTGGACCTCAAGTGTGGGTCAAGGGTTCGGTCGTGCGGGTGCTCGAGTAGGTCTTGTAGGAGGAGAGTCACACATGGTGGTCTGCGCGCATTGCGGGCATGAGAACCCGGAGGGCAGCCGGTTCTGCTCGCAGTGCGGCCGCGCGCTCGGGGAGGAACGTCCGGCCGAGCAGACGGCGACGATCGCGCCGGTGGTGATCGACTCGGAGTACGACCGTGCCGAGGCCGAGCTCGCGCCGCAGGAGCAGGCGGCGGTCGACGCGCTGCCGCCGGGGTGTGCGCTGCTGATCGTTCAGCGCGGCCCGAGCGCGGGGAGCCGGTTCCTGCTCGACACCGACCTGGTGACGGCCGGGCGGCATCCGGACAGCGACATCTTCCTCGACGACGTGACCGTGTCGCGCCGGCACGCGGAGTTCCGCCGTACGCCGGACGGCTTCGCGGTGCACGACGTCGGCTCGCTGAACGGCTCGTACGTGAACCGCGATCGGATCGACGAGGTCGTGCTCGCCGGTGGCGACGAGGTGCAGATCGGCAAGTTCCGGCTGGTCTACTTCGCCAGCCAACGCGGCGGCTTCGGTGCCGCTTCCGCCGACAGCAGTGGTGCGGAGGGCACTACGTGAGCCGTGCGGCGTCCGCTCGGTCCAGTGGGTCCAGCAGGTCCAGCGGCACCTTCTCGATCGGGGAGGTGCTCTCTCAGCTACGTCCGGACTTTCCCGACGTGACGATCTCGAAGATCCGGTTCCTCGAGGCCGAGGGGCTGATCGAGCCGCAGCGGGCCCCGTCGGGGTACCGGAAGTTCGGGCACCACGACGTCGAGCGGCTGCGCTTCGTTCTCACCGCGCAGCGCGACCACTACCTGCCGCTGCGGGTGATCAAGGACCATCTGGACGCGCTCGACCAGGGCTTGGAGCCGCCGGCGTTGCCGGTCGGGCCGCCGCAGGTGCCGCGGATGGTGTCGCCGGGGGAGTCGCATCCCCAGTCGGAGGCGTTCCGGCACGACGAACGGGAGCTGCGGCTGTCGCGGGCGGAGCTGCTGGAGTCGGCGGAGATCGACGCGGCGTTGTTGGACCAGTTGGAGTCGTACGGCCTGGTGTTGTCGCGTGCGGGGCGGGAGCCGTACGACGGGGACGCGTTGGTGATCGCGCGGATCGCCGGCGAGCTGGCTTCGTACGGTGTGGAGCCGCGGCATCTGCGTGCGTTCAAGACCGCGGCGGACCGCGAGGTCGGGCTCTTCGAGCAGGTCGTGGCGCCGCTGTTGCGCCAGCGCGGAGTCTCGTCGCAGGGACGCGCAGAAGAGGTCGTCCGCGAGCTGGCGGCATTGTCGGTACGACTGCACGCGACTTTGGTCAAAGTGGGATTGCGGTCGCGTTCTTAATCGAGTCGGCTCGTCGAAGAAGCAGCCCAAGTGCACATCGGTCATGCCGCTGACAGGCGGTGGCCGGCCGAACCGGCGCGAAACTGAGCGAGGCGACTCGACCATGTCACAGGGTCGCAAGCTTCCGGGTGTCCTCGGGGGTAATGTGGTCGATATGCGGGAGCTCGACGTGGTCGGTGTCAGGGTCGAAATGCCGTCCAACCAGCCGATCGTCCTGCTCCGGGAGGTCGGGGGCGAACGGTTCCTGCCGATCTGGGTAGGGGCCGCCGAAGCGAGCGCTATCGCCCATGCGCAACAAGGGATCGTGCCGCCGCGGCCGCTGACCCACGACCTGTTCCGGGACGTGCTGGTCGCGACCGGGCAGGAGCTGACCGAGGTCCGCATCACCGATCTGCGCGAGGGTGTCTTCTACGGCATCCTCGCGTTCGCGTCCGGCGTCGAGGTGAGCGCGCGGCCGTCCGACTCCATCGCGCTGGCGCTGCGGCTCGGCGTGAAGATCGTCTGCGCGGACGAGGTGCTGACCGAGGCCGGCGTCGCGATCCCGGACGAGCAGGAGGCCGAGGTCGAGAAGTTCCGCGAGTTCCTCGACCAGGTCACCCCGGACGACTTCGACAGCCCGAACAACCCGAACCAATAGTTCCCGCCGAACGTGCGTTCGAGCAGGTGAGAGGCACCTCGACCTCAAGTTGAGGTTGCGACACGACACGCCGCTTCCCGCGTTGACCCACCCGGCTGGGCGGCATACCGTGACGACGAAACCTCTTGATGTAACTCCACGCACGTAAGTACCAAGAAGCGCCGCCGCGGCAGGGTGCCCGGCGGAGATGGTGGGAGGCCGGCGTGAGCAGCACGGGAGACCAAAGCGGGCTAGGTGCCGCTACGACCGCGCCTGGAATGACACAGCCAGAACGTACGGACGCCATCGTCGCGGCCGGTGAGCAGGGACTGCTCTTCGGCCCGGAGGACGGCATGCCCGAGGCGCCCGCCGAGGACGTGGGTTATCGGGGTCCGACCGCCTGTTCGGCGGCGGGCATCACGTACCGCCAGCTCGACTACTGGGCCCGCACCGGCCTGGTCGAGCCCACCATCCGCCCCGCGACCGGCTCCGGGACGCAGCGGCTGTACTCGTTCCGCGACATCCTGCTGCTCAAGGTGATCAAGCGGCTGCTTGACGCCGGGGTCTCGTTGCAGCAGATCCGCACCGCGGTGACACACCTGCGCGACCGCGGTGCTGACGACCTCGCCGACATCACGTTGATGAGCGACGGCGCGAGCGTGTACGAGTGCACCTCGCCGGACGAGGTCATCGACCTGCTCCAGGGTGGTCAGGGCGTGTTCGGCATCGCGCTCGGCCGAGTCTCCCGCGAGGTCGAGGGCACGCTCGCGGAGCTGCCGGGCGAACGTACCGGCGGCGGCGAGACCAGCGCCGACCCGCACCCGAGCGACGAGCTCGCGCGGCGCAGGCAGTCCCGCGCCATCTAGTACTCCGCACCGCCGACACGCCCTCGCCGACATAACGGCGGGGGCGTGTTGCTGCCCTGGTACCGTTATTCACGCCACAGATCCCGTGTGGGAGAGTCCCCGTTTCGGCGGGGCGCCGAAGGGGCAACCATCCCCGGAACCTCTCAGGCCAACGGACCACATGGACGAGGCGACTCTGGAGCGCGCGGCGTGACAGAGGGGGAGCACACCTATAGACGCGAGCCGTCGAAGGGATGAGCCCCATGGTCGCCTTTGCCGAACGTCACATCGGCCCGTCGTCCGAGGACCGGGCGAAGATGCTCGCCGCCACCGGCTACGGCTCCCTCGACGAGCTCGTCAACGCGGCCGTTCCCACCACCATCCGCACCGACCGGCCGTTGTCGCTTCCGGACGCGGCGAGCGAGGCGGAGGCGCTGGCCGAGCTGCGCGCGTACGCCGATCGCAACCTCCGGCTGACCAGCATGATCGGCCTCGGCTACTACGACACCGACACCCCGGCCGTGATCCGGCGGAACGTGCTGGAGAGCCCGGCCTGGTACACCGCCTACACGCCGTACCAGCCCGAGATCAGCCAGGGCCGGCTCGAGGCGCTCGTCAATTTCCAGACGGTGCTCACCGATCTCACCGGTCTGGACGTCGCGGGTGCGTCGCTGCTCGACGAAGCGACGGCCGCCGCCGAGGCGATGACGCTGATCCGGCGGACCAACCGTTCCGCCAAGAGCACTCGCTTCGTCGTCGACGCCGACGCGCTGCCGCAGACGATCGCGGTTGTGCAGACGCGCGCCGAACCGCTGGGCATCGAGGTCGTGGTCGCCGACCTCACCGAGGGGCTGCCGGAGGGCGAGTTCTTCGGCGTGCTGCTGCAGTATCCGGGCGCGAGCGGCGCGCTGCGCGACCCCGCGTCGCTGGTGCGCGACGCGCACGAGCGTGGCGCCGAGGTGGCTGTCGCCGCCGACCTGCTCGCGTTGACGCTCGTACGTTCGCCGGGCGAGCTCGGCGCCAACATCGCGGTGGGCAACACCCAGCGCTTCGGCGTTCCGCTGATGTACGGCGGTCCGCACGCCGGGTACATGGCCGTACGCAAGGGGCTCGAGCGGTCGCTGCCCGGCCGGCTCGTCGGCGTCTCGGTGGACGCGGCGGGCAAGCCCGCGTACCGGCTCGCCCTGCAGACGCGCGAGCAGCACATCCGGCGCGAGAAGGCGACCAGCAACATCTGCACCGCGCAGGTCCTGCTCGCGGTCGTCGCCGGGATGTACGCGGTCTACCACGGGCCGGCGGGGCTGAAGGCCATCGCCGCTCGAGTGCATCGACACGCTTCCACGTTGGCCGAGGGACTGCGGCAGGGCGGCGTCGAGCTGGTGTCCGAGTCCTTCTTCGACACGGTCTCGGCGTACGTCCCGGGCCGGGCCGCCGAGGTCGTCGCCGCAGCCCGCGACCGCGGTGTCAACCTGCGCTTGACGGACGCCGACCACGTCGGCGTCGCGTGCGACGAGCTCACGACGCTGGCGCATGTCGAGGCGGTGTGGGAGGCGTTCGGCGTCGGCCCGTACTCCGATCTGTCCGCTGGCATGGCGATTCCCGAGGCGCTGCGGCGGACCAGCGCGTACCTGACCCACCCGGTGTTCGACCGGTACCACTCCGAGACGTCGATGCTGCGCTACCTGCGTGGGCTCGCCGACGACGACTTCGGACTCGACCGGGGCATGATCCCGCTCGGCTCCTGCACGATGAAGCTCAACCCCACCACGGCGATGGAGCCGATCAGCTGGCCGGAATTCGCGGGCATCCACCCGTTCGCGCCGGACGAGGACACCGAGGGCTACCGCGAGCTGATCCACCAGCTCGAGTCGTGGCTCGCCGAGGTGACCGGGTACGCGGCGGTGTCGGTGCAGCCGAACGCGGGCTCGCAGGGTGAGCTCGCCGGGCTGATGGCGATCCGCGCGTACCACCGGGCGCAGGGCCAGCCCGACCGCGACCTGTGCCTGATCCCGGCGTCCGCGCACGGCACCAACGCGGCGTCGGCGGTGATGGCCGGCATGCGCGTCGCGGTGGTCGCGACGGCCGACGACGGAACGATCGACCACGCCGACCTCGAGGCGAAGGTCGAGCAGCACCGCGACCGGCTCGCGGCGATCATGATGACGTACCCGTCGACGCACGGCGTGTACGAGTCGGACGTCCGCTGGGTCTGCGACATCGTGCACGAGGCGGGCGGGCAAGTCTACGTTGACGGCGCGAACCTGAACGCCCTGCTCGGTCTCGCGCGCCTCGGCGAGTTCGGCGGAGATGTCTCACATCTCAACCTGCACAAAACATTCTGCATCCCGCACGGCGGTGGCGGTCCGGGCGTCGGACCGGTTGCCGTACGCGAGCACCTCGCGCCGTATCTGCCCGGGCACCCGGTGCTCGGCGCGGACTCGGCGGTCGGCCCGGTGTCCGCGGCGCCGTACGGTTCGGCCGGGATCCTGCCGATCACCTGGGCGTACATCCGCATGATGGGCGGGCCGGGACTGACGGAGGCGACGGAGACCGCGGTGCTCGCGGCCAACTACGTCGCGACGCGGCTCGCGCCGCACTTCCGCGTGCTCTACACCGGGCGCGGCGGGCTGGTCGCCCACGAGTGCATCATCGACCTGCGGGACCTGACGAAGTCGACAGGCGTGACGGTCGACGATGTCGCGAAGCGGCTGATCGACTACGGCTTCCACGCGCCGACGATGAGCTTCCCCGTGGCGGGCACGTTCATGGTCGAGCCGACGGAGTCGGAGGATCTGGCGGAGCTGGACCGGTTCTGCGACGCGATGATCGCGATCCGCGGGGAGATCGACCGGGTCGGCTCGGGGGAGTGGCCGGCGGACGACAACCCGCTGCGGAACGCGCCGCACACGATCGAGATGATCGCGGACTCGTCGTGGTCGCACTCGTACTCGCGTGAGGACGCCGCCTACCCGGTCGCGACGCTGCGCCGGCGGAAGTACTGGTCGCCGGTGCGCCGGATCGACCAGGCGTACGGCGACCGCAACCTCGTCTGCGTCTGCCCGCCGCCGGACGCGTTCGCGGAGTAGCTACTTCGTCTTCTTGTACTCGGCGTAGCGGCGGAGCATGTGGCTGGCGTCGGCATCGACGAAGGCGAAGAAGTCGCGAGTCTCCTCGAGCCGTTGCCGCTGGTCTCGATCGGCTGAGGCGCGCATTGCGAGGCCTTGGTCGAGCGTGTCGAGCACCATCCGCAGGCCGGAGAACTGGATGCGGAGCACCTGGCTCCACCCGCCCGGCATGACTCGGTAGCGGTGCTGCCGGTTGGCGGCGGGAACGCGTTCGATCAAGCCCGCTTCGACCATTTGCCTCGTGACCGTGCTGATCGACGCCTTGCTGACCTGGAGCGCGGAGGCGAGCTCGGTGAGGGACGGGCTCGGCGGATCGCAGATCAGCAGCGCGCCGTAGATCCGGCCCATCGTGCGTGCGCCGCCGAACCGTTCCATGACCAGGCCCATCCGGTCGACGAACGCGTTCTCCTCCGGACTCAGCTCCATGCCTGCTGACCATACAGTTCGTTCAGGACGTACTGAACGTGTCCGGGCTCGCGGAGAACAGCCGGTCCAGGTGGTAGTCGACGACCCGACGGACCGCTGCCACCGATCGCCGTTCGTAGAGGATGTCCAGGCCGATGCCGGAGATGCCGGACACGAGGAGGTCAGCCTCGTGCTGAGCCACGTTGCCGTCAAGGCCGCCTTGCGTCAGGATCGCCGCCACGAGCTCCTCGAGTGGATGCTCGTCGCTCAGGAACACCGCCGCGAGCGCCGGGTCGGTGAGGCTGCGGGCGAAGTACGCGGCGTACACGAGCTGGTTGCGGCGTCGTTCGTCGTCCAGCGGCAGGAACTCGTCGAAGATCACCTCGAGCAGCTCACGTGGCGGCAGCGGTGCCTGCTGCGCGGCGATCCGGCGTAGCGTACGGGCCTCGTTGTCCGCATTGAGCATCCGGAGCGCCGTGACGAGCAGCGCGTGCTTGTTCGCGAAGTAGTACTGCACCACTCGTAGGGAAACCCCGGCCTCGCCGGCGATCTAGCGCATGCTCGCCGCGTCGAGTCCGCGCGTCGACGCCATGCGCCAGACCGCCTCGACGATCTGCCGGCGCCGCTTCGCCTGCGCGGTCGGCGGCTCCGGCGGCTCGGGCTCGGGCGGTTGCCGGCGCCGCCGGTACGCCCGGGCTTGGCAACTCCGCGAGCAGTACACCGCCGGTCGCCCGCGGGAGGACGCCGGGAGCTCGTCGCCACCCTGGTCGTGCTCGGCGTCCTCGACGTGCTGCACAAGCGCGTTCTCGCAAGGGTCTAGCTGGCGTCGTGCACGAGGATCGCGGCCTGGACGCGGTTCGTCAGGTTGAGCTTCGCGAGCGACCGGCTCACATGAGCCTTCACGGTCGCCTCGCTCATCGTCAGCTCGCGCCCGATCTCGGCGTTCGACAGCCCGCGGGCGACCGCGCGGATCACCTCGTACTCCCGTTCGGTCAGCTCCGCCAGCCGCTTCCGGGCCACGTCGGCCCGGGCCGGCTCGCGCAGGGCGAACGACGAGATCAGCCGCCGCGTCACGGTCGGCGCGAGCATCGCGTTCCCCGCGTACACGGTCCGCACGGCGTCCGCGAGGTCCTTCGGCGGCGTGTCCTTGAGCAGGAAGCCCACCGCCCCGGCCCGCAGCGCCTCGTGCACGTACTCGTCCAGGTCGAACGTCGTCAGCATGATCACCTTCGGCGGCGACTCCGACGACCGCAGCTCCGCGGCGGCGGCCAGGCCGTCCATCCCCGGCATGCGGACGTCCATCAGCACCACGTCCGGCCGATGCCGTGCGACCGCCGCGATCCCGTCCGCGCCGTCCTTCGCCTCGGCGACCACCACGATGTCGCCGGTCGCCTCCAGGATCATCCGCAGCCCCGATCGGACCAGCGACTCGTCGTCGACGACCAGCACGCGGATCATGCGGGATCTCCTACCGGTTGGTCGGCGGCCACGGCAGCTGGGAGCGTCGCGCGGACGACGAACCCACCGTCGGCTCGGGGCTCCGACGACAGCGTTCCGCCGACGAGATGAACGCGTTCGGCCAACCCCACAAGGCCAAAGCCGCTCGCCGGCATCGGCGTCGCCCCGCCGGTCGACGCTTCGTTCTCGACGACGACCTCGAGCTGTTCGGGCCTGTACGTCAGCAGCACCGATGCGCGCACCGCGCCGGCGTGCTTGTGTACGTTGGTGAGTGCCTCCTGGATCACCCGGTACGCGGTTCGTTCGACGGTCACCGGCAAGGCCCGTACGTCGCCGACCTCCGTACGGCGCACGTCGATGCCGACCGCACGGGACTGCTCCAGCAGCCGGTCGAGGTCGTCAAGCACGGGTTGCGGGGCGAGCGTCTTGTCCGCGATCGGGTCCTGGGAGCGCAGCACGCCCAACACCGTACGCAGATCCGCGAGTGCCTCGCGCCCGGTCGTGCGGATGAGGTCGGCTGTCTCCGCGGTCTGTGGATCCTTCGCACTCACCTCGAGCGCGCCGGCGTGCAGCACGATCAGCGACACGCGATGCGCGACGACGTCGTGCATCTCGCGGGCGATGCGGCCCCGTTCCTCGGTCCGCGCCCGGTCCGAACGGGCGGCCTGCTCGCGCTCGGCTCGTTCGGCCCGTTCGCGGAGCGACAGCAGGAGCTGGCGGCGGGCGTTCACCCAGAGGCCGACGACGAGCGGCAGCCCGACGTAGACGAGCAGCGCGATGACCGCGTTCGGGAGGTAGGCCATGTACTCGCGGTAGCCGCCGATCGCGAAGCTCACCACCGCGGCGATCGCCGACGCCACGCCGGTCGCTGCGACGTAGAGGCCGAGCTCGAGGCGGCGGCGGAACGTGGACCCGACGTAGTACGACGCGATGGCCATGGCGGGCCAGAGCAGGAAGACGATCCAACCGAGCGCGGCGACGACGAACAGCGGCCAGAGCCGGCGACGCGCGAACAGCACAGGCACGCCGCACACGATCCCGATCAGGCCACTCACCACGGCGTGCAGCTCGATGCCCTGGTCACTCATGTTCTCCAGCAACCCGACCGAGGCGAGCACGACCGCGCCCGCGGCGATGACCGGGGCGGCGCGGTCGAACCAGCGGTTCGTCCACTCCAGTACGCGACCACCGACGGGCGGCGCGCTCTGCAGGTCCATGCCGCGAGCGTAAGTGGGGACTCCCCTGATGTGCCAACTCGAAGGTTCAGGGTCGTTTGCAACTAAAGTTTCAGCTCGCGGAGACGTTAGGGCGACGTCAGCTCTGCTCTCGAGCGGAACGCTGAGGGCATGACCGACGCCATCCTCGCCTTCGTGCACGACGCCATGGCCTCGCCGTGGATCTACGCCGTGATCCTCGGGCTCGCGCTGCTCGACGCGTTCTTTCCCGTGGTGCCGAGCGAGACCGTGGTCGTGACCGCCGGCGTGTTCGCGGCGTCCTCGGGCGAGCCGATGCTGTGGCTGGTCGTTCTGGCGGCGGCCGCGGGGGCGTTCCTCGGTGACCACATCTCGTACTGGATCGGCCGGTCGGCGGGGCATCGGCTGCTGAGCCGGTTCAAGCCGGGGACGAAACGGCGAGCTGTGTACGATTGGGCGACCACCGCCTTGGAGGAACGCGGGGGACTGGTGCTCGTCGTGGCGCGGTACATCCCGGGCGGGCGGACGGCCGTGACGCTGACGATGGGCTCGACGGCGTACCCGGTGCGGCGGTTCGCGTTCTTCGACGCGATCGCGGCGGTGTCGTGGGGGTTGTACGGGGCGTTGATCGGCTACGTGGGCGGGATGGCGTTCGAGAACGACCCGATCAAGGGGGTAATCCTCGGGGTCGGCCTCGCAGTGGGCGTGACCGTGGTGGTCGAGGTGGTGCGGCACGTGCTGAAGAAGCGGAAGGCCCGCGTTCCTGTGGCGCCGGAGGCCGAGGCTGTGCCGGAGCCGGCGGGGACTCAGCGGTAGCGGACCCGCAGCAGCCGTTGCCTGCGCTGCCTCGTGCTCGTGCGTTCCTCGAGCGCCTCCTCGACGATCTCGGCTTGTAGTTGCTTGACGTACTCGCTGGCGGACATCTCGGGCTCCGTTCTGGTCGTCGTAGGTGGTAGACCTGTCGAGGCAGCAGAACTCATCGGTGGTGGTTGGTGTCGACGTACGTCCTCGTGCACGGTGCCTCGCACGGCGCCTGGTGCTGGTCCCTCGTCTCACCGTTCCTGGAGGCGCGCGGGCACGCGGTGGTGACGATGGACCTGCCGATCGAGGACCCGTCGGCGGGTCGCACGGAGTACGCGGCGGCGGTGGTCGCGGCGGTCGGCTCCCGGTCGGACGTGGTGCTCGTGGTGCACTCGCTGGGGGTCGTGGTGGTCCCGGAGGTGTGCGCGCGGGTGCCGGTCTCGTCGGTTGTCCTGCTCGCCGCGATGGTGATGGCTCCTGGTCAGACGGGGTTCGAACTGCTCGCCGAGGCTGCTGCCGAACGGGAGGACGCGGGGGACGAGGTGGACTACTTCTACGAGGACGTCCCCGCCGACCTTGCCGCCGCTGCTCGCGCCCGCTGGCGGAACCAGACGGCGCGAGCGCTGCAGGAACCCTGGCCAGCTCATGCCTGGCCCGCGGTCCGGACCAGCTACCTCCTCTGCCGCGACGACCGCCTGTTGCCAGCACCGTGGGTCCGCCGGGTGGTGGCCGAGCGCCTCGGTCTCGTGCCCGAGGAGCTGGACGGCAGCCACTCGCCGTTCCTCAGCCGGCCCGAGGCACTGGTCGAGCGGCTCGAACGCCTCTAACTGCCGGTTTACGTTCCTGGTGCGTATCCCCGGCATCTGTTTGGATGGTCGCCGACCCATCCGAGAAATGGATCACCTAGACGGGGGAGCGGCAATGCAACGTGCCTGGAAGCGGGCTGTGCTGGGAACCACGGTGGCGATCGCCGCCCTGATGGCACCCATGGTCGCCACCTCCTCGGCCGCGCCAGCGGCTACCACCGCGGTGGCGTACACGCCGAAGGCCGGCCCGATCGGCCAGCACCCCACCGCCACCGGGGCGCAGTCGAGCCCGATCCGCCGCGCCATCCTCGACAACATCGCTAACACCCCGCGTTCGCAGACGATTCGCGTGGTGACCTGGAACCTCGACGACCAGGGGATCACCGCCGCGCTGATCAGGGCGCACCAGCGTGGGGTGCATGTGCAGGTTCTGGTGTGGGACCGCAACTGCAGCAGCGCGACGGCCGCTCTGCGTAGGGCTGTGGGGGCCGCTGGTGACGCGAGCTTCTTCAAGTGCATCAAGCACTCCGCCCGGGGGCCGGAGGGTAAGGGTCAGCTGCACCAGAAGTCGTTCACGTTCTCCCGGACGGGTACCGCGAACCACGTTTCGGTCGTCACGTCGTACAACCCGACGGATCACGCGAACAAGAACCAGTACAACGTCGCTTTCCAGTTCGTGAGCAACCAGACCATGCACGACGACCTGAAGGCGCTGTTCCAACAGCAGCAGGCCGATCGCCCCCGCCCGGCCCGGTGCCAGACCGCCGCGCCCAACGACGGCAGGCTCTTCCAGCACTTCTTCACCAACTTCGGCGTGATGGCGTACCCGCTGGACTGCATCGCCGAGGACCCCCTGCTCACCCGGCTGCGGACGATCCCGAACCCCGGCCAGTCCGTGATCCGGGTGGCAACCTCGGGCTTCACCAACGAGCGGGCCCGGCGGATCGCGGAGGAACTCGTGCGGCTGCGTCGGGCTGGCGCCTCGGTGAAGGTCATGCACACCGCCGGTGCGGGACCAGTCGTTCGGGGCATCCTCGACCGCGGCGGGGTCTCGCGGCTGGACACCCAAACCTGCGGCGGCGCGCCGGCGAACGACGTCAGCTTCAACCACTCGAAGATGCTGCTGGTGAGCCTCGTGTCGGGTGGGACACGGGGTTATCGCAGCTGGCTGGGGTCGGACAACATGGCCGACAGCTCGATCCACTCCGACGAGCTGATGGTCCAGGTCACCCAACCGGCGCACTACCAGGCGCTCACGGAGTTCTTCGAGTTCACCTGGAAGCGCGAAGCCGCCCAGTGCTGAGCCGCCTCTGGCTCCGCTGTCGATCTGGCGCACTTGTTGGACGGATCTCGGGCTAGAAGCCGAGATCCGTCCAACAAGTCGCGAGTCTCCGCATGCCGGTTGCTAAGCGGGGACTGTCCCCGATAAGCTCTGTGGCCATGTCTGACCTGGTCGAGGACCGACTCGCGATCATCGAGCTGATCAACCTGCACGGCCATCTGTTCGACAACGGGGAGCTCGAGCGGTTGGACGAGCTCTTCACCGACGACGTCCGCTACGACGTCACCCACCTCGGCGGCGGCGTCCTCGTAGGCATCGAGGCCATCCGCGCGGCGGCCACGCAGCTCGGCGACGCCAATCCCGTCGCCCATCACGTCACCAACGTCGTCGTCACCGACCAAACCACCGACACCGCCCACGTCAGGTCCAAAGGCCTCGCCGTCATGACCAACGGCACCACGGCCAGTGCCACCTACGAGGACCATGTCGTCCGTACAGAAGCAGGCTGGCGCCTCGCCCACCGCACCGTCAGACCACGCACCAAGCCGCTCCACCCCTAGCCGGGCCAATGATCATGTAAACCTGATCATTGGCCGCTTTACGTGGGGTGGACGCCAGGTAGAGGGGCCACTGGCCGGGTACGGCGGCCACGACGCAGCGCGATGGCCGCGTCAGGCGAGAGTTGAGAGACACGGCCTGGCCCACTGGTCTAGCCCGATTCCTGCCATCGCCTTGTCCTCCCGCGCCCCCAACCCCGTCAATGAGAGCGCCATGCCGGCGTACGGGAGGGTGAGGCCACCATGCGACTACGACGACTGCGGAGACCACCGGCCATCGCGGCCACGCTCGCACTGCTCGCGACGTTCCTGTTGATCTCCAGCGCATCAGCCCCGGCGGCGCCCGCGGCGGCGCGCGTCACGAGTGTCTGGACGGCGTCGTCGTACGAGAACGTCTTCAAGGACACGCTCCCCACGCCAGACGCCAGCTCAGCCATCAACCTCACAGCCGCGAGGAACGAGTACGAGGCCGCGCAGATCGTGCTCAGAAAAGACCAGCGGTTCACGATCGACAAGGTCGCGCTCACCAACCTCACCAGCGGCGCCAACACCATCAGCGCCGCCAACCTCACGGCCCAGTTCGTCGAGTACGAGCACCTCAAGGCCAACTCCACCTTCGGCCAGCGCGACCCCGTCAAGGACCTCGTCCGGAAGGCCCCCGGCGACTTCCCCGACGCGCTCTCCAACGAGCAAACCATCGAGGTCCCGGCACGCACCACCCAGCCGATCTGGATCCGCGCGTACGTCCCCAAGGACACCAAGCCCGGCATCTACACAGGCACCGCAACAGTCCAGACCAGCCAGGGCAACCACCCAGTGCCCATCAAGCTCGACGTCCAGAACGTCACCATCCCCGACGCCAAGGACAGCACGTTCACCACGAACTTCTGGCAGATCCTCTACGGCGCACTCTCCTGGGACGAAGGCGCCGGCGACACGCTGGAGCTCTTCTACGAGCATGAGCGGCTCAGCCCGGAGTGGTGGGAGCTGATCACCAACATCGCCAAGAACAACAAGCAACATCGCCTGAACACCGTTCCCCTGAACGTCGTCCAGCTTCTCATCGGCGGCGGCACCACGATGAACGAAGACGGCAAGTACGCGTTCGACTGGACGCTGTTCGACAAGCTCGCTCAGACGTTCATCGACCAGGGCGCCATCAAGCGGCTCGAAGGCTTCTGGATGCACGGCAAGGCCTACTACCGCGACTACTGGCAGATCGAGATCGTCGACAAGGACGCGAACGGTAAGTACGTCAGGGGATGGGAACGCGTCGAGTCCGCCAAGGCGAAGAACTTCGTGGACCAGTTCGTCCCCGCCCTCAAGACCCACCTGGAGCAGAAGGGCTGGGCCGACAAGTGGTGGATGCATGTCGGTGACGAGCCGAACGGTGCCGCTGACGTCGCGTCGTACAAGAAGGTCGCGAGCATGATCCGCGAGCACTGGACCGACGTCCGGCTGTCCGACGCGACGTTCAACCAGGGCTCGGTCGAGGAGCTCGAGCCGATCCAGTCGTTCCTCATCCCGAACGAGTGGAACCTCGACGACCACCAGCAGTACTACAAGGACAAGATCAAAGCAGGCAAGGAAGTCTGGCTCTACAACTGCAACATCCCGACCAAGATGTACCTCAACCGCTTCATCGACCAGCCGGTCTACCACCAGCGCCTGACGATGTGGTACGCCTACTCGCTCGGCGTTACGGGCTACCTGCACTGGGCGTTGAACAACTGGCAGTACCCGATGGACCAGCAAGAAGTCCGAGGCGACGGCTGGATCACCAAGCCAGACAAGAAGAACAACACGATCAAGTCCACGATCAGGCTGGAGTCGCTGCGCGACGGACTCGAGGAACGCGAGCTGCTCGAGCAGGTAGGCAAGCTGCATCCCGACCTGGCCCAGGGGATCGTCGCCAACCTCGTGCAACGCGCCAACCGCTACTCCGGCGACACCGCCCTGATGGAACGGACCCGCGAACAGCTCGTCCGCGCCGCCGCCGGCAAGCCGGTCTTCGCGGAAGACCTGGCCAGGACCAAGCCGACCACAGCCTCGTCCGAAGAAGGCCGCTTCGAGGCGAAGAACGCCGTCGACGGCAACCCGAGGACGAGCTGGCGCTCCGCCCGCGCGGACTCCGGAGCCCAATGGCTCCAGGTCGATCTCGGCAAGCAAACCCAGGTTGACGGGGTCAGGCTCGCCTGGGGCCCGACGTACGCCAAGGGCTACCACATCCAGCTCTCCTACGACGGCACCACCTGGACCGACGCCTTCACCACGACCACCGGCAACGGTGGTGAGGACTTCGTCGGGCTCAATGCCAAAGCCCGCTTCATAAAACTCAAGGCGACTGCGAGCAGCGTGCCCACCGCGGGCTACACGCTCGCAGACCTGGAGGTCGGCGGCTACGCGCTCGACCGCGAGAACCTCGCCGCGGGCCGCCCGTACACCAAGTCCGACGCCCCGGCAGCCGACCACGGCGACAGCGGTGGACGGGAGTCGACCGACGGGATCCTCGCCGGGCACTACAGCGACGCCCGCGGGTACGGCTATCACCTCAAGCCCGGCGACGACAAGACCGTGGACGTCACCGTCGACCTCGGCGCGGCGAAGCAGGTCGGCAACGTGAAGATCCACCGCTACGAGGACTACGAGCAGACCTACTCACCGGACAAGGTGCGCGTGTTCACCAGCAAGGACGGCACCACGTTCGTCCCGAAGGGCACCTTCGCGGCGGCCAACGGGCCGAACGGGCTGTGGTACGACGTGACGTTCCCCGACACGGCGGCGCGGTACGTCAAGGTGAGCTACCAGAAGAAGTACGCCGACGGTGCGGACGCCCTGTTCCTCGACGAGATCGAGGCGTACGGACCGCGTACGGCCGGCCTGGTGAACTTCGCCGAGGGACGGCAGTACACGAAGTCCGCCGAGCCGGACGACCCATACTTCGCCGACGCCGGCATCCGCGAGTCGACCGACGGTGTGATCGCCGGTCCGTTCACCGACGAGTACGGTTACGCCTTCTACGCCGGCAACAACGAGACGCGCAACGTGTCGTTGACACTCGACCTCAAGGGTCTGAAGGCGCTCGACCTGGTGCAGCTGAAAGCGTACGACGACGGCTTCCACCAGTACTCGCCGGACAGTGTCCGCGTCTACACGAAGGCCGACGGCGGCGACTTCGAGCTCCAAGGCGAGGCCGCGTGGCCGATCGGTTCGTGGTTCGACATCCCGCTCACCGACGTCAAGGCGCGCTACGTGCGGCTCGATCTGTCCAAGGCAGACGGGCGATTCGCCGACTATCTGTTCCTGGACGAGGTCGCGATCTTCGGCGACCCGGCCCAGTCGACGTCCGACCTCGCGGCCGGCCGCGCGTACACAGCGACCACGAAGTGGCTCGACCCGTCGTACCCGGACAGTGGCGGCGAGTCGACCGACGGCGTGCTGGCCGGGCACTACTCCGACGGCAAGTCGTGGGCGTACGTCGCCAAGCCGGACGAGACGATCGACGCGGAGATCTCGTTCGACCTGGGCCAGGCCCGCACGGTGAGCCTGGTCAACTTCCGTGAGTACTTCGACGGCGAGCACAAGTACGCGCCGGACAAGGTCGTCGTGTCCACGAGCACCGACGGCACGAACTGGACCGAGAAGGGCTCGGTGACGAAGGCGTCCGACCGGTGGTTGTCGGTCGGGTTCACCGAGTCGCCGGCAAGGTACGTGAAGGTGCGTGCGACCAAGACCTACGGGTACTTCGCCGAGTACATCTTCGTTGACGAGATCGAGATCTACGGCCGTTAGAACGAGACGGACTCGGTGCCTGCCTCGTTGAGGCGCCGCAGCAGCTCGGGTTCCAGGTGCAGCTCGACGCCCGCCAGTTGGGCGTCGAGCTGCTCGACCGTCCGAGCCGCGCTGACCGGGATCACGACGGGGTCGGACTGCAGCATCCAGGCGACGATCACCGCGTACGGGTTGGTACCGAGCTCGTCCGCTACCTCGAGCAGCGTCCGCATCCGCGCGGCGTTCGTGGGGTGGTCGTAGTCGAGCGGGAACGTGCGGTCGCCGTTCCAGGTATACGCGCCGTTCATCACGGGCTTGTAGCCGAGCAGCGCGAGGTCGGTCTCGACGCGGGCGTAGTCCTGCAGCTCGGGCGTGATCGTGTCGATCTGCGCCTTGTCGGGCCGCGGCCACAGGTACGTGTGCATCTGCTGGATGCAGCTGTAGCGGGGGAGCCCGAGCGAACGCGCGTGCGCACGAGCCCGTTCCAACCGCCAGAGCGCGGTGTTGCTGCAGCCGATGACGCCGACCTTGCCCTCCTGGACCAGCGCCGCCATCGTTTCCACGGTCTCCTCGAGCGGGACCGCGCGGTCGTCGATGTGGGCGTAGTACAGGTCGATCCGCTCGACGCCGAGCCGGCGCAGGTTGCCCTCGACGCTCTGCCGAATCGCCTTACCAGCAAGGCCGGCCCAGACCTCCAGGTCGCTCGGGCGGTTCGGATCGGTGGTGAGCGCGCCGTTCTTGGTGGCGATCACGATCTCGTCGCGGTTGCCGCGTGCCTTCAGCCAGCGGCCGATGGTCTCCTCGCTTTCGCCGCCTCGCGCGCCGGGATGCCACTGGTTGTAGCTGTCGGCGGTGTCGACGAAGGTGCCGCCGGCCTCGGCGAACCGGTCGAGCAGCGCGAACGAGTCCTGCTCGTTCCAGCCGGTGCCGAACGGGATCGTGCCGAGGCTGAACGCGGAGACGGAGAGCTTTCCGTACTCGTCGCCGATGGTGAGCTGTCGCATGCCTTCGAAGCTAGCCAGCGAGGAACCAAGAGAACGGTCCACTCGGCGGCAGCGTCACCGGACCAATCGCAGCAGGCGCCGGCCTCGACGGGACAGGGAGAAGTCGAACGCCTTGTACAGCAGGCGGTTCAGTGGCAGATCCCATTCGCCGAGGTACTCCACGGCCTCGCCGCCGGTGCCGACCTTGAACTGGATCAGGCCGAGGTGCGGGTCGTTCTCGTCGACGGTGTCGGTGATGCCGCGCAGGTTGTAGACCGTGCAGCCGGCGGCCAGCGCGTCGGTGATCATCCGCCACTGCACGGCGTTGGAGCCGCGAACGTCCCGCTTGGCCGTGGTGGACGCGCCGAAGCTGTACCAAGCGTGGTCCCCGACGCGGACCCAGGTGGTGGCGGCGACGAGGTCGCCTTCGTGGTGGGCGAGGTAGAGCCGGATCCGATCCTTGTCCTCGGCCAGCAGCACCTCGATCATCAGCTGGAAGTAGCTCAGTGGCCGCGGCGTGAAGCCATCACGCGCCGCGGTCTCGAGGTAGATCCGATGGAAGTCGGGCAGGTCCTCGACCCCGCCCTCGGTCACGACGACGCCCGCCTTGGCGGCCTTCTTGAGGTTGCGCCGCCAGAGCTGGTTCATACCTCGCAGGAGCTGAGCCTCGTCCTTGCCGGCCAACGGAAGCTGGAAGATCCAACGCGGCTGCCCGACGGAGAATCCGCCGTCGTCGTCGTTCCGCGGCCGCCAACCCAGCCGGAGGAGCTGGGCGCCAGCCCGGTGGGCGGCGTCGTTCTGGGAGTCCGGCGGTACGTCGCTGAGCCTGCTGATCGTCGGGTCGGCGATCGCAGCCTTGATCGTCGGAGCGCTCCAGGTGCGGGTCACCGCCAGCCCACCGATCCGTACGGCGAACGCACCCGCGCTCCGAAGGTGTCGCACCAGCGGGTCGAGCCAGCTGGCCAGGTCGTCCGAGGCCCAGTCGATCGACGGCCCTTCGGGCAGGTACGCCAGCGACCGATTCGTCCTGGGCAGCCGGCGATACAGCACCAGGCCCGCGCCGACCAGCCGATCGTGGTCGTCGAACCAGCCCAGCGACTCCGAGCCCCACTCGGTCTTCACCCCGGCCCAGGCCGGGGTCTGCAGGAAGCTCACCGACGGTCGGGTCGCGTTGAACGCGACGTGCTCGCTGGTCGTGATGGCCCGTACGCGAGAGACCACAGTCGCGACTACCCGTCCCCGGCGATCAACACACACATGCGCCCGAGACTACGAACCGGCACCTATCGTCGGCATATCGAAAACCGGATACACCCCGGCAACACCGCAAAGTCTTGACTGCGTCGCATGGCCCACAGCGATCCCGCGCCAACAGCGTCCCGTCACGCCCGCTCGCTGGAGCCCTCGTCCGTCGCGACCGTCCCGACCACGGGCGTCACGGTCTACGGGTGCGAGCCCGACGAGGCCGGCATGTTCCACGAGCTGGCGCCGCACTTCGGCGTGGTGCTGACGATCACCGAGGCGCCGGCGGCTGAGGCCACCATCGAGCTGGCCCTCGGAAACCGCTGCATCAGCGTGGGTCACAAGACCGAGATCACGAACGCGACGCTGCTCGCGCTCAGCCAGGTCGGCGTGGAGTACATCTCCACCAGGAGCATCGGCTTCAACCACCTCGACGTGAGCTACGCGGAGAGCGTCGGTATCGAGGTGGGGAACGTCGTCTACTCGCCCGACAGCGTTGCCGACTACACGTTGATGTTGATGCTGATGGCGGTCCGGGACGCCAAGACGATCATCCGCCGCGCGGACATCCACGACTACCGGCTGAGCGACGTACGCGGCCGAGAGCTGCGCGACCTGACCGTCGGGGTCGTGGGAACGGGACGCATCGGCGCCGCGGTCCTGGACCGGCTGCGGGGATTCGGCTGCCGGACGCTGGCGTACGACCTCCGTCCCAAGACCTCCGCCGAGTACGTCCCGCTCGACGACTTGCTGCGGGAGAGCGACCTCGTCACGCTGCACACGCCGCTCACCGCGGACACGTACCAACTCCTGGACCGTCGACGGATCGGGCAGCTGAAACGTGGCGCGATCGTCGTCAACACAGGGCGCGGTGCGCTGCTCGACACCGAGGCTCTCCTGCAGGCGTTGGAGGACGGCCGGCTCGGTGGCGCGGCGCTTGATGTCCTCGAAGGGGAGGAGGGCATCTTCTACGCTGACTGCAGCGACCGGCCCATGGAGAGCAAGGTGCTGGTGCGGCTGCAGGAGCTGCCGAACGTGATCGTCAGTCCTCACACGGCCTATTACACCGACCACGCGCTGAGCGACACGGTCGAGAACTCCCTCGTCAACTGCCTGAGATTCGAAAGTAGGAACCCGCGTGGATAGGCTCAAGGTCGGCATCGTCTTCGGTGGCTGCTCCGAGGAACATCCCGTCTCCGTCAAGTCCGCCCAGCAGGTCGAGCAGCACCTCGATGCCGAGAGGTACGAGCCGTTCTGGATCGGGATCACCAAGGACGGCGCCTGGAAGCTGTGCGACGGCCCCAGCTCGGACTGGGATACCAGCGGCCGCCCAGCCGTGCTGTCACCGGACCGGAGCGTCCACGGCCTGCTCGTGCTCGAGCAGGGGCGGCACGAGACGATCCGGCTGGACGTGGTGCTTCCCGTTCTGCACGGCAAGCTGGGTGAGGACGGCGCGATCCAGGGTCTGCTGGAGCTGGCCGGAATCCCTTATGTGGGTTGCGATATCCCGAGCTCCGCTCTGTGCATCGACAAGTCCCTGACCTACAACGTGGTGGGGAACGCGGGCATCCCCACGCCGAGCTACTGGATCGTCGCGGCCGACGAGAACGTCGATCCCGACCAGTTCACCTACCCGATCTTCGTCAAGCCGGCCCGGTCGGGTTCGTCGTTCGGCGTCAGCAAGGTGTCCAGCCCGGAGGAACTGCCGGACGCGATGGTGACCGCAGGGGAGTTCGACTCGAAGGTGCTGATCGAAGAGGCCGTCGTCGGCAGCGAGGTGGGCTGCGCCGTCCTCGGGAACGACACCGAGCTGATCGTCGGCGAGGTGGACCAGATCCGGCTCACCCACGGCTTCTTCAAGATCCACCAGGAGGACTCGCCCGAGAGCGGCTCGGAGAACTCGACGATCATCGTTCCCGCCGACATCCCCGCGGAGACGCGGCAGGCCGTTCAGCAGACCGCACGCGCGATCTACCGCGCCCTTGGATGCAAGGGCATCTCGAGGGTCGACATGTTCCTGCAGGACGACGGACGGGTGCTGCTCAACGAGGTCAACACCCTGCCTGGGTTGACTTCTTACAGCCGCTACCCGCGCATGATGGAGGCTGCGGGGATCTCGTTCGCCGAGGTGATCGACCGTACCGTGTCGCTGGCCCTGACCGGCAAGATCCAGTGAACGACGACTTCGTCTTCGTCGACGAGGTCGTTCCCGGCGTGCGGTGGGACGCCAAGTACGCCACCTGGGACAACTTCACCGGCAAGCCGGTGGACGGCTATCTCGCCAACCGCATCGTCGGGACGAGGGCGCTCTGCGCGGCGCTGGACGGCGCTCGGGAGAAGGCCGAGTCGCTCGGCTTCGGCCTGCTCCTGTGGGACGGGTATCGCCCGCAGCGCGCCGTGGACTGGTTCCTGCGCTGGTCGCAACAGCCGGAGGACGGCCGGACGAAGCCGCGCCACTACCCGAACATCGACCGGGCGGGGATGTTCGAGAAGGGGTACGTGTCCGCCAGGTCCGGCCACAGCCGGGGGAGCGCGGTCGACCTGACGCTGTACGACCTGGCTACCGGTGACCTCGCTCCGATGGGCGGTGACCACGACCTGATGGACTCGGTGTCCCATCACGGGGCACCAGGGGTCACGCAGGTCGAAGCGAGGAACCGGCAGTGCCTGCGTTCGCTCATGGAGGCTTCAGGATTCGATTCGTACGACTGCGAATGGTGGCACTACACGCTGAAGCGCGAGCCGTATCCCCATACCTACTTCGACTTTCCGATCACGTAGATGCCGCTCACGTTGTACGTCGACGGTGACCGGTGGCGGGCGCATCAGCGGTCGGTCGTCGCGTCGTTCCCGGGGATTGTGCCTGTGTGCAAGGGGAACGGGTACGGGTTCGGCAACGCGCGGCTCGCGGCTGAGGCGCAGCTGTTGGGTGCGGACCTGATCGCGGTCGGCATGTACGAGGAGGTGCCCGCCGCCGCTGAGGTCTTCGACGGCGAGATCCTCGTGCTGGTGCCGTGGCGGCCGTTCGCGGAGGTCACCGAGAAGTATCCGGTGATCCACACGGTGAGCCGGTTGGCGGACCTGGAGGCGATCGCCAAGGTCACCGGGCCGAAGCCCCGCGTGGTCGTCGAGCTGCTCACGTCGATGCGACGGCACGGGATTCCTGCCGCCGAGCTCGGCCTGATCGGGCCGCTGCTCGATCGCGTGGAGTCGGTCGGCTGGGCGTTGCATCTGCCGTTGACTGCCGCGGGTGCGCATGGCGCGGAGGTCGAGCGGTGGATCGGCCGGCTGCGTGGCTCGGGGCTGCCGTTGGAGCGGTTGTTCGTGTCGCATCTGACGAGCGGCGACCTGGCGGCGTTGTCGGCGAAGCATCCGGAGCTGACGATCCGTCCGCGGGTCGGGACCGCGCTGTGGTTGAAGAAGGACCAGCTGTACCGCGCCAAGGCGCACGTGCTGGACGTTCATCGGGTCAGGCGCGGCTCGATCGTGGTCGTCGCGGGCGGAACGGCGAACGGCATCGCGCTCGAGGCACCCAGCCAGGTCGCGGATCTTCGTACCCGGGCGAAGGTCCTCGCCGCCAGCAGCCTCGAAGCCGCCGGCCGCGCGCTGTCCCCGTACACGATCGCCGGCCGCCGACGGTGGTTCGCCGAGCCACCTCATCAGCAGGTCAGCATGATCCTCGTGCCCAGCAAGGTGAAACCCCCGAACGTCGGCGACGAGCTCGACGTCAACGTCGGCATGACGCTGACCACGTTCGACCGGATCGTGACCAGCTAGTGCTCGCACCTCGTATCGTCGTCGCTGGCGGTCACTCGGCCGGGCACATCGAGCCCGCGATGAACCTCGCCGATGCCCTCCGTCGGCTGGAGCCGGCGGCAGCGATCACCGCCCTCGGCACCGTTCGCGGTCTGGACACCACGCTGATCCCGGCCCGCGGCTACCCGCTCGAGCTCATCCCGCCGGCGCCGCTGCCGCGCGAGCCGAGCCTGGACCTGCTGCGGCTGCCGATCAGGCTGCGCGACGCGGTGCGGGCGGCCGGGGCGGTGCTCGACCGCGTCCGGGCCGAGGCCGTGGTGGGCTTCGGCGGCTACGTG
This sequence comes from Tenggerimyces flavus, assembly GCF_016907715.1. NCBI lineage: Bacteria > Bacillati > Actinomycetota > Actinomycetes > Propionibacteriales > Nocardioidaceae > Tenggerimyces > Tenggerimyces flavus. Next base: position 5,003,169 of record NZ_JAFBCM010000001.1, read on the forward strand.
GCCGCGCCGGCGTACGTCGCCGCCCACAGACGCGGTCTGCCGTTCGTCGTCCACGAGGCGAACGCCCGGCCCGGAGTCGCCAACTGGCTGGCGGCCCGGATGACGACCCACGTGTTCACCGCCGGGCCGAGCGTCCGGCTGGCGCACGCGACCGCCATCGGGATCCCGCTGCGGCCGGCGATCGCCGGGCTCGACCGCTCCGGGCTGCGCGGCGAGGCCCGGCGGCGGTTCGGCCTGCGACCCGACGGGCCCGTGCTGATAGTGACCGGCGGATCGCAGGGCGCGCGGACGATCAACGTCGCTGTGTCCGCCGCGGCGGGGGAGCTGAGGGCCGCCGGCGTGCAGGTGCTGCACATCACCGGACCGAACCACGCGGTCGACGTCCCGGCCGGCGACCCGCCGTACGTCGTGGTCTCCTACGTCGACGAGATGCGGTACGCCTATGCCGCCGCGGACTTCGTGATCTGCCGGTCGGGTGCGATGACGTGCGCCGAACTCGCCGCGGTCGGCCTGCCCGCCGCGTACGTCCCCCTGCCGCTGCGCGGCGGCGAGCAGCGGCTCAACGCCGTTCCCGTCGTCAGAGCCGGCGGGGCACTGCTCGTCGACGACGCCGACCTCGACCCGGCCTGGATCGAGACCGTCCTGCTCCCCGTTCTGAGAGATCCCGATCGCATCGCGGCGATGTCGGCGAACGCGTCGGCGGCCGGCGCACCCGACGCCGACGTCGTGCTGGCCCGGCACGTCCTCGCGGCGGTCGCCGAGCGCCGCCGCGACGTCAACTGTCGGCGTGCGGTGGCGCGACGGGCAGCCGCACCGTGACGCTGAGCCCGCTGCCGGGGCGCGGGGCGAGCGTGAGGGTCCCGTCGTGCGCCTGGGCGATGCTCTTCACGATCGCCAGGCCGAGGCCGGCACCAACATGGTCCGTGCGTACCCGTTGGGAGCCGCGCTGGAATGGCTCGGCAAACGTGGAAACCATAGCTGCGCTGAGCCGCTGGCCAGTGTTCTCGACCGTGAGCACCACAGCATCGGGATGAACGCTGGTCGTGATCCACACCTTGCCGTGCTCGGGCAGGTTGTGGACGATCGCGTTGTGGACGAGGTTGGTCGTCAGCTGCAGCAGCAGCGCGGGCGAGCCGAACGCGGTGGCCAGGTCGCCGGAGGTCTCGATCGTGATGTCGCGCTTCTCCGCGAACGGAAGGAGCGTCTCCGCGGCCTCTTCCGCGGTGAGGGACAGATCGACGTGCTCTCGGGTGAACGACCGTTGGTCGGCGCGGCTGAGCACGAGCAGGGCTTCGGTGAGATCGATCGCCCGGGTGTTGACGAAGTGCAGCCGGTCGACGAGCTCGCCCGGGTTCCGGTTCGGATCGTTGCGGGCGACATCGAGAAGTGTCTGCGTGATCGCCAACGGGGTGCGCAGCTCGTGGGAGGCGTTGGCCGCGAACCTCTGCTGCTCGGCGATCTGCGACTCGAGCCGAGCCAGCATCGTGTCGAAGCTGTCGGCCAGCTCGCGGAACTCGTCCTTGCGGCCCGGTAGCCGCACGCGGTGGGCCAGCGAGCCGTCCGCGGCCAGACGGGTGGCCTCGGTGATGCGCGTCAGGGGAGCGAGCATGCGGCCGGCGAGGATCCATCCGCCCACCAGACCGAACACCATCAGGAACAGCAGGGTGGCGACCGAGATCTCGGTGAAGGCTCGCTGGGTGTTGGAGCGGCCGGGAACGAACGCACCACCTATGCCCGATCGCGCCTCTCTGATGATCCCCCACTGGGGGTAGAGCTGCTGGAGGACCATCCAGATGACGAGCAGCAAGATGCCCGCGAGCATGAGGAAAGCCGCGTAGCTGATGGTGAGTTTGAGGCGAACGCTCAACCCCGGTTGCCTATCCACGGTCTCCTCCCGGACGCCCGGTGTCGGGTGCCGTGTCGATGCGATAGCCGACGCCGGGCACGGTGGCGATGAGCCAGGGTTCGCCGAGTCGTTTGCGCAGTGACGAGACGGTGATGCGGACGGCGTTGGTGAACGGGTCCGCATTCTCGTCCCAGGCCCGTTCCAGCAGCTCTTCCGCGCTGACGACACCGCCCTCGGCGCCGACGAGGACCTCGAGCACGGCGAACTGCTTCCGGGTCAGCGCTACGTACCGGTCGTCGCGATAGACCTCGCGGCGGAACGGATCCACCCGCAGCCCGGCGAGCTCGCGCACCGGTGGCCTGTTCTGGGCACGCCTGCGGTCGAGGGCTCGGAGCCTGAGGACGAGCTCTCGGAGGTCGAACGGCTTGGTGAGGTAGTCGTCGGCGCCGAGTCCGAACCCGGTGGCCTTGTCGTCGAGCCGGTCGGCAGCGGTGAGCATGAGGATCGGCATGCCACTGCCGGAAGCGACGATGCGCTTGGCGATCTCGTCGCCGGACGGGCCGGGGATGTCGCGGTCGAGGACGGCGATGTCGTAGGTGTTGACGCTCAACAACTCCAGCGCGGTGTCACCATCTCCGGCGAGGTCAGCGGCGATCGCCTCCAGGCGTAGACCGTCGCGGATGGCCTCTGCCAGCAGGGGTTCGTCCTCGACGATCAACACACGCATCCGACGATGTTACGAGTCCGGCCATATCGTCCGCATATCGAGAAGCACATACGGGCTGGCAACACCGCGCTGCCTTGACTGCGGGTATGACCTCGAACGAACCAGCACGCACGACACCTCGTCGCGCTCGATCGACCTTCCTGGCCGCTCTTCTTGTCGTCAACGCGGGGTTCGTGGCAGTCCTCATCGGGCAGTCGCTGACGTCCTCGCCCTCCTCGGCCGCGGCACCGTCCCCGGCCGAGTCGCCGACCCGGCACCGCCCCCGTGTGCTCGGCGAAGCAGACGGCGCCGTACCCGACGGCACGACGGTGTTCGACGACGTTCCGGCCGTCGCCAACCTCGACGCCGACTTCCTCCAGGCCCTCCGCCAGGCGGCCACGGACGCCGCGGAGGACGGGGTCGAGATCTTCGTCAACGGTGGCTGGCGTTCCCCGGCGTACCAGGAGAACCTGCTCCGGGAGGCAGTACGGAAGTACGGCTCGGAAGAGGAGGCCTCCCGCTGGGTCGCCACCCCCGAGAAGTCCAACCACGTGGCAGGGCACGCGATCGACATCGGGCACGCCGAAGCCAAGGCCTGGTTGTCCAAGCGCGGCGCCGCGTACGGGCTGTGCCAGATCTACCGCAACGAGCCCTGGCACTACGAGTTGCGCCCGGAGGCCGTCGAGAACGGCTGCCCGCCCATGTACGACGACCCCACGCACGACCCTCGGATGCAGTAGTGGCTCAGCCCCGCAGGTCCCTGAGGAAGCGCGACGATCTCCCTGTCTGGCTGACGTATCCGCGGGCCTGGTAGAACGCGTGCGCGTCGTCCCGCCGGTCGGAGCTGGTGACCTCCATCCGCAGGCAACCCTGGCTCGCGGCGAAGTCCTCGGTGGCCTCGACGAGACGGGAGCCGACCCCCTGCTTGCGCACGCGGTCCGAGACGACGAGGGCGGTGATGCGGGCCCAGGCGCCGTCCCGTTCGAAGAACGGGCAGACGTGAACGGCGATCACGCCATGGAGCTCGCCCTCGACGTCGGCCACGTACGCCGCACTGGCCGGATCGTCGATCCACGCCTGGAGCCGGGCCTCCGTCGCCGCTTCGCCCTCCTGCGGATAGCCCAGCTGGTCGAGCAGCTCGTTGATGGCCTTGGCGTCAGCGCTGTGCGCGGCTCTGATCTCCATCGCTCGAACCTAGGCGCCGAAACCTATCGTCGGCATATCAGTCTTGCGCGGCCTCGAATCCGGACAGCCGTTCCAACGCCTTCACCAGCGCGTGGTTGCCCTCCGCGCCGAGGCCTTCGCGTTCGAGCGTCCGGTACAGGTGGAACACCGTGCTCGTCGCCAGCGCCGGAACGCCCAACGAGTCGGCGGCCTCCAGCACGAGGCGCAGGTCCTTCTGCTGCAGGTCCAGCCGGAAACCTGGCCGCCAGTCGCGCGCGATCACCTGCGGTCCGCGATTCGCGAGCATCCACGACCCGGCAGCGCCGCCGGTCACCGCGGTGAGTGTCTTCTCCAGGTCCAGCCCGCCGGCCTTGGCGAACACCAGCGCCTCGGACACCGCGAGCATGTTCACCACGACGAGGATCTGGTTGACCAGCTTGCAGATCTGCCCGGTTCCGACCTCACCGAGGTGGGTGATGGTCTTGCCCATCGCCTCGAGGTACGGCCGCGCGCGTTCGACGTCGTCGGCGGCTCCACCGACCATGATCGACAGGGTGCCGTTCTTCGCACCCTCGCTGCCGCCGGAGACCGGCGCGTCGACGAACGAGATGCCCGCCTCCGCCAGCCGCTCCGCCCACGCACGGGTCGCGGACGGGCTCACCGTCGAGCAGTCCACGACCAGCGAGCCCTTGCGCAGTCCCGCGGCGAGCCCGTTCTCACCGAACAGCACCGCCTCGACGTCCGGCGTGTCGCTGACGCAGACGAACACGACGTCGCACTGCTCCGCCACCGCACTCGGGGTGACGGCCGATGTCGCGCCCTGCTCCACCAGCGGCTCGGCGCGGGAGGCCGTACGGTTCCACACGACGACCTCGTGCTCGGCCTTCAGTAGGTTGCCGGCCATGCCGGCGCCCATGATGCCGAGGCCGACGAACCCCACCGGCCGGCTCATGACGACGCCTTCGGCGCGAGCTGCTCGGCGAGGAACGCCAGAGCGGCCGGGTAGGCGTCCAGCTGGTTGACCTTCTTCTTCAAACCGTGCCCCTCGTCGTCGTAGACCCTCAACTCACACGGGACATCCCGCTTCCGCAACGCCTCGGCGATCTGCTCCGCCTCGGACAGGGGGACGCGAACGTCGTTAGCGCCATGGATGACGAACAGTGGTGCGCGCATCTCGTCGACCCGGCTGATCGGCGAGGCCGACTCGAGGAAGTCGCGGTCGTGCTCGAGCGACCCGTACTCCCGCTCACGGTGCGCGCGGCGGAAGTCGGAGGTGTTCTCCAGGAACGTGACGAGCGAGGCGATGCCGACGATGTCGACGCCGGCCGCCCAGCGTTCGGGCTGGAACGCCAAGCCAGCAAGGACCATGTAGCCGCCGTACGAGCCGCCGTACAACGCCGCCCGGCTCGGATCCAGGTCCACGGTCGGCAGCCACTCGTGCAGCGCGGCGAGGTCGGCGACCGAGTTCAGCCGCAGCCGGACGTCGTCGAGCGCGTACCACCGCTTGCCGTAGCCGGTCGAGCCGCGCACGTTCGGCACCAGCACCGTGTGGCCCTGCGCGACCATCGCGGCGACGATCGGCGCCCAGTTGCGCATCGACTGCCCCTCCGGGCCGCCATGTACGAGGATCACGACCGAGCCGTCAGCGGCGGCGGGCCGGTAGACGAAGACCGGCACCTGCTCGCCGTCCGGGGTCGGGACGCGCACCGACTCCGGCTCGACCAGAACCGACGGCAGCTCCATCGAGCCGGGCAACGGGATCGGCGTAGTCGCGCCCGAGCCGACCTCGTGCCGTACGACGACGGGCAGCGAGCGTGGGCCACTGGCCGACATCGTGAGGTAGGTCGCACTCGGCGACCACCGCGGCGGGAAGAAGTCCACCGCGAGCGACAGCCCGGCCGGCAGGTCCAGCTTGCCGAGGTCGGCACCGGTGACGATGTCGTGCAGCCCGCCGCGGAGGACGCCGTCGTCGTTGGTCGCGACGAACATCTGCTTGCCGGTCGGCGCGGACCAGGCGACCAGGTCGCGGGTCTCGTGGGCCAGGACCGTCGTCCAGGTCTTGCTGTCCAGGTCGTAGTGCCGGATCTCGGTGAACTCGCGGTCGGCGTTCGTCGCCACCAGCAAGCCGGAGGAGTCCGGCAGCCAGGACGGCGCCTCCAGGAACGTGGGCTCGTCGGCGCTGGTGAGCTCGTGCAGCGTGCCGTCGGCCGTCGAGACGAGAACGAGCTGCAGCGAGTGCGCCAGCGTGGGAAGCGTGAACGCGACCCATCTCTCGTCGGGCGAGGCGGAGACCTCCATCACCCAGCCGCCGCCGTCGTAGAGGACCTGCTCCTCGCCGGTCTCGATCTCGCGGCTGATCAGGTCGAAGTCGACGCCATTTCTTCTGTTCGTCTTGTAGAGGACTTTGCCGGGCTTGGTGTCGGAGAGTCCGTGGATCCAGTCCGGGTCGTGCACGAGGGGCCGCAGCTCGGGGAAACCTTCTGTGTCCTCGATGTCGAGCAGGGAGAGCTGGCCTCGTTCGTTGCCGCCGCTGTCGTGCTGGACGACGACGCTCCTGGTGCCGGGCAGGTAGCGGCCGGTCGCGCTCTCGCCCAGGTCGGTGAGCTGTCGCCACGTACCGTCGGCGCCGATCTCGTGCAGCTGCAGCGAGCCGCTCGTGTCGGTGCTGACGAGGACCCGGCCATCGTCGTCGACGTCGTGGACCCAGACCGTGGGCTGGCTCAGCAGCTGGCGCAGCAGCGCGTCATCGGAAGGCATATCGCGACCGTAGCAACCTTGCCCACATTGGTCGCAGCCCCGGCTCGCTCAGTTTCGCCGCACGCCACCGTCTGTCCCGCGACCTTCCGGCGTTCTGCCTGGGCTTCTTCGACGAGCCGGACTGCGACGTTTTGATGGTCGCTGGAAAACATCTGATGACTGGGGCAGGATGGAGGGGAATTTCGCATCCCGGGACGAGGAGTCAGGCGCAGATGGCAGAGCCAACCTTCAGTGGCGTCGGCGTCGCCTTGCTGACGTTCTTCGACGAGTCGGGCACGGTCGACGTGGACGCGACGATCGCGCACGCGGTGCGGGTGGCCGGGTCCGGCGTACGCGCGGTACTCGTCGCCGGTACGACAGGGGAGGCGGACACGCTGACCGACCCCGAGCGCTTGGAGCTCATCGCCGCGGCTCGGGCGGCCCTGCCGGACGACGTCACGGTGATCGCCGGCGCGAGCGGCGCGTGGGCGCGGGCCGCTTCCGCCCGGGCCGTAGCCGCGCGGGAGGCCGGCGCGGACACGGTGCTCGTCGCACCGGCGCGTGGTGGCGTGCAGTTGCAGGCGTTCTTCGACGCGGTGACCGAGGCCGTGGGGGAGACGTCGCGGGTGATCGGCTACCACAACCCCGGCCCGCTCGGCGTTCCCGGCATCCCGGTCGAGACGCTCATGGACCTGCCGATCGGCGGCGTGAAGGACTCCTCCGGCGACCCCGGCCGGCTGCTCGACGAGCTGGACACCTGGGACGGCCAGGTCTACCTGGGCTCGTCGGCGATCCTCAGCTTCGGCGGCCCCCTCGGCGCCGCTGGCGCCCTGCTGGCGTTGGCGAACGTGGTGCCGGAGGAGTGCGTCCAGGCCTTCGACGGCGACGCGAAGGCCCAGCGTGCGTTGACCGGGCTGGTACGCAAGGTCCGCCAGTCCGGCCTCGCTGCGCTCAAGGCGGCGACGGCTGAGCGCTTCGGTACGTCGACCGTCCGCCGCCTCGCCCTGTCCTGACGGATTCGCATCGGGGCGCCCCTCGCATGCCCGTGATCATGTACGTGATCGTGAAGCCGAACTGGTCGTATTCGCCGGGTCTGCCTTCATGATCACGTTCATGATCACGGGTAGGTGGCGGAGGTTTTGGGTGAGGGGCGCCCTGGTCCCATAGGTTCGGACCGGGGTGCCCCCGACCCAGCCAGACCTCGTCACACCAGCACTACCCGGCCACCTCGACAGCGGCCGCCGCCTTGAATGAAGGGCACCTTCATTCAATAGGTTGAGATGAAGGTGCCCTTCATTCAAATGGTCGCGGAGTGGCGGCGCCGTGTGCGACGGGTGCGCCTCATGTTCTTGGCGAAGCTCGCTGGCTGTTGGTGCTGACTTGGTGCGGTGTCCGGCGAGATCTCGTCGAGGAGGGCAACTGGCGTGGGCTGTTGCGGCGGTCGATTTTGGTGGCCGGTCCGGGGCGCGTCAAGGGCGCCTCTCGGCGGGGCGCTTCGCGCGCGGCGAGAGGCGTCGCTTCGCGACCGCGGAGCGGCCCTTGACTCGCCCCGGACCGGCCACCTGTTTCTAACGCGCCGCCCCACCCCCCGGGAACGGGTGCCCGGAGGAGGTTCCTTCTTGCTGGGGTTTGGTGCCGTGCTTGGGTCTCTTGTGGTGCTTCCCCGGGTCTCTTGTGGTGTCGATGAAGCCGGGGCTGGCCGCGTTCAGACTCGGCGTCCTGCTCGGGCGAGGATGTCCGCGGCCGCTGGGTTGGCCTTGATCTCATCGTCGAAGGTTTCCTTGGGCAGCACGGTGTTCCCGGCCACGGTCACCGTCTTGGGCGGGTCGTCGTAGCCGCCGGGTAGGACGTCCCAGAAGTTGCCGATGAAGGCGACGTTCTCCATCGGAGGGCCGACCTGCAGCACGATCGGGGTGTCGGCCCGGCACACGATGTTCCCGATGACGGTGATCCACGCGGCGCCGTAGTCGGTGTAGAGCCCGAAGTTGTACGACGTCAGGACATCGCGGATCACGTTGCCCCGGACGACCGCCCCGCCGGCGAAGGAGGAGCCCTGCGGTGCGGACAGGTAGATCCCGCCGCCGTCCATCAAGGCGCCCATGCTGCGTTCGACGAGGTTCCCGACCACCTGGGTGTCCCTGGCCCGCTCGCCACCGGTGATCACGATGCCGTTGTGCGGAACGTCCTGGATCTCGTTGTGCGCCACGGTGGTCTCTTCGGATTCGACCACCAGGATGGCGGGCGAACCGCGGTACTCGGTGCCGATGTGGTGGACGAGGTTGTCCTCGACGGTCACGCGGGTGGCGCCATGGATGGCGATCCCGCTGCCCGAGATCTCGTCGAAGACGTTCCCCCGGACCTCGACCGCGGTACTGCCCTCGATCGCCAGCCCGCCGGCGCCGAGGCGGGTGAAGTGATTGCCCTCCAGCACGATCCGGCTGACTGCGTCGAAGGTGACGTTGGCCGGTAGCTGGGTCGGCGTCGCCGGAACGTGGACGTAGCCCACGTCGGCACCCATGTCGATCTTCTGGAACTCGCCCCGCTCGTGGCGGCTGTTGCCGTGGTAGTGCAGGTATCCACCGGTGCGGGTGGGACCCGACCAGTGAGCGTCGGCGAAGGTGAGGCCGCGCAGCACGATGTCGTGCACGTTCTTCCCGCTGACGAGCGTCTCGAGAACGGGCACGATCGCGGTGGTCTTGCCGATCTCCTCGCCGGGGCGCGGACGGTAGTGCAGGACGTGTCCGCCCGGTTCGGAACAGTCGACGGCGAAGGTTCCTAGCTCGCCGAGGAAGGCCACGTTGTTCTCGAGCACCGACGGTACGGCGAGGCCGTCCCAGGTCCCGTCACCCCCTTCGCCGTACCACTTCGAGTCGTAGAGGGACTTGGCGTTGTCGAACGCGGGCTGGGCCATGGTGATGGTGGTCGAGGAGCCTTCTCCGGAGATCGCGGCGACCGCCAGGCGAGCTTCGGACCATGGATAGACGCCGGGGTAGACGAACTCCAGTCCGGAGGGATCCGGCCACGACTGAGGCTCCACGCTGTCCGTGACGTAACCGGTAGCCGTTTTCGTCACACTTCCCGGAAGCCCGACGGTGCGGGCCGCCCGGGACGCGGGGCGATTGTCGACGGCGAGCCGGCGTGGGTCCAGCTCGCCGATCGGGGCGGTCCATACGCCGTCGGTGTCCGCGGACCAGCCGGTGATCTCGCGGCCGCCGCTGAACACGACCTTCTCCTGGTCGGCAGTTCCATAGCCGTGGGCTTGGTAGATCACTCGGAAGCCGTGGGTTCCGGAGTCGGCTTGCGTGTCGTCGAAAGCGAGCGGTTCGTCGAGGTGGTAGACACCGGCTCGGAAGGCCACGACGAGGTCGCCGGTCATCTCGGTGGTGAGCGCGCGGACAGCTCTCTGAGCCGCGTGCGGAGTGGCGAACGGCCGGTCGAGGGTGCCTGGCCAGTCGTCCTGGCCGTCGGGGGACACGTACAACCTGTTTTCGGGCATGGCGAAGCGCTCCTGCGGGAAGGTTTATCAGATATACTGAGGTTTATTAGCTAAACACGATCGAGTGACAAGCGTCAAGGGAGTAGTGGTGGCTGAAGACGACGCGCAGCCGGATCCGGATCGTGCGATCGAGCTGCTGTGGGGCGCGCACGAACCGGACCGGCCAGGGTTGAGCCTCGGCCGGGTCGTCGCGGCGGCGGTCGAGGTCGCGGACGCCGAGGGGCTCGGCGCGCTGTCCATGCGCAAGGTCGCGGAACGGTTCGGCACCACGACGATGTCGCTCTACCGCTACGTCCCTGGCAAGGCGGAGCTGGTGGAACTCATGCGGGACGCCGTCTACGGGGAGGCGCCTCTGGAGCCCGCGGACGGGCTGGACTGGCGCGCCGGCCTCGAACGCTGGGCGCGGCGGACGTGGGAGATCCACCAGCTGCATCCCTGGCTGGTCTACAGCGCGGGAAGCCGCCGCCTGCCCGGGCCGAACATCATGGCCGGGTACGACCACGCGCTCGACGTCGCTTCGCGCACCGGTCTGGCGCCTGCTCAGGTGGTCGCGGTCGTGAACCTCGTGGGCGGTTTCGTCGAGTCCGTCGCGCAACAAGCGGGGGAGACCGCGGAGCTCCAGCGGCGTACGGGGATCTCCCACGAGCGCTGGTGGAGCGAACGCGAGTCCCTGTTCGAGCGGTTCGACGCCTACCAGGCCTTGGGAAGGCTGTGGGAGAGCGGGGGAATGGACGAGCCGCTCGACCCGTTCGAGTTCGGCCTGCAACGCACGCTCGATGGCGTCCAGACCCTCGTCGAAAGCCAGGGGAGCGAGGTAAGGCGTGATGAAAAGGGGGGAGCGGAGTGTGTGATGTGCGGGAAGCCGTTGGACGAGGGAGGGCGGGGACGACCGCGGGACTACTGCTCGAGGGCCTGCCAGCAACGCGCCTATCGCCAGCGTCAGTCGACTCGGCCTTGACTCTTGACCTGCACGCCTTCAGGTGAAACGAGGGGCTAGGGGCGGGTTGCCTTGATGGCTTGGACGATGAGCTCGTTCCGCGCGTTCTGACCCAGCGGAACGGTGGTGTGCACGCCGTCGCGGATGTAGTTCGTCGGCAGCAGGCGGGTCGGCCTCGCGGCGAGGAACTCGGCCCAGCGGACGATGCGCAGGTTCGGGTGGCGCTTCTGGGCGTCGGCGAGCTGGAGGTTGATCCAGCCGCTGTTGCGCTGGTCGGCGAGTTGGACGGCCGCCGGCTTGCTGGTCCGCGCGACCTGCACGTTCACCCACAGCACGATGCGGCTCGGGCCGACGATGGTCATCGTGCGGTCGATCTGCGCCGCGAACACCGGCGGGTTGAAGATGTCGTTCGAGCCGGTCGCCATCAGGATCCGGTTCGGCATGCCGTACGTCTGTGCCCACGAGGCGAGCGCGTCGACGGCGGGCGCCGTGGGACGTCCGGACCAGTTGTGGACCGCGATGACGTCCCCGGTCTGGTCCAACAGCCGCTCGGCGAGCGCTCTGCCGTCCTGGTAGGCGATGCTGTCGCCGAACATGTACAGGCCGTCCCCGTTGAGCACCGGCCGGATCTGGGTGATGGTCGAGATCGCTCTCGAGCTGTTCGACCAGTCGCCGATCGGTCCCGAGCCGTAGTCCTCGGCGAGCGCGGTTCCGGTCGTCATGATGGAAGCTCCCACTGTGGCTGCACCGGTCACGAGGACCTGGCGTCGAGTCAGTCTCATCGGTGTCCCCTCGTCGCTGAGATACTGGATCGTACCTGTATGGCCATCGGCTCGAAAGGAACGATCGGGCCTGGCAACGCCAGCGTGGCGCCAGAGGCTGCCCCGCGCGTAGCCTCCAGCCGTTGCCCGTCAGTCGTAGCGCAGGAAGCGCCGCCGCAGCCGGGTGAAGTCGGCGAGCTCGGGCCGCCACGACGCGACGATCGCGTCGACCGACGTCCCCGCGTCGATGGCCTTCCGGACGCGGTCCGAGCCGGTCCGGAACCGGTCACGGACCAGGTGCTCCAACCCGGTCCGGACGCGCCCATCGGCGGACGCGTTCGCGGGTGCTGCCATCCCGAGGACGCCAGCACCCGCACCGGCAGCCAGCATGGACCTGCGTGAGATCGTCACCGTGCCGGCGACCGTAACGGCTGCCGGTGAACAGACTCCCTAGCTGGCCTGGCTCACACTCGACATGTTGAAGTCCGGGATCCGCAGCGTCGGCGCGGCGACGCGCGGGAAGTAGTCGCCCCACTCGCGGGAGAACGCGGGCACGGTGGCGCCGGCCTCGGTGAAGCGGCTCAGCAGGTCGACCGGGCTCTCGTTGAACCGGAAGTTGTTCACCTCACCGACGACCTCGCCGCGCTCGACGAGGTAGATGCCGTCGCGGGTGAGGCCGGTCATCAGCAGCGTCTGCGGATCGACCTCGCGGATGTACCACAGGCAGGTCAGCAGCAGCCCGCGCTCGGTGCGCGCGACCTGCTCGGCGGTCGTGCCCGTCGCGCCCGGCACCTCGAGGATCAGGTTGTCGACGAACGGTGTCGTCTCCAGCCCGGTCAGGTCGGCCGAATGCCGCGTGGTCGCGAGCGCCGCCAACGAACCGTCCCGGATCCAGTCGACGCGACCGAGCGGCAGCCCGTTGTCGAACGTGCTCTGCGCACTCGTCGACCGGTGCGCGACGACGAACGGCGCGCACTCCAGGCCGGGCTGGCGGGGGTCGGAACGCATCGACAGCTGCGTCGACGACAACCGCTCGCCGACCCGCGTTCCGCCACCAGGCTTGGAGAACACCGACTGGCCCTCTTGCGCGTCGCGCGCCGAGGAACGCCAGTACGTGTAGATCAGTAGGTCCGCGACGGCCGCCGGCGGCATGATCGTCTCGTACCGGCCGGCCTCGAGGTCGATCCGGCGCGCGGACCAGCGGAGCCGCTTGCGGAGCTCGTCGTTCAGCCCGAGAACGTCGACGTCGGTGAAGTTGCGTGTCGCCTGCCCGACCCACGCCGACCGTGCCCGGTCGTTCGACTTGCCCGTCCACGTCACGTAGCCGGTCGGCTGGACGTGCCGCAGCCGCAGCCCGGTCGACGAGCCGAGGTACGTCGTCGTCACATCGTGCTCGACGAAGCCGTACAGGAACGTGCCCTCCGTACGTGCCATGCCGAACGTCTCGCCGAGCGCCGGCGCGAACGAGTCGAACACCCGGATCGACGTCTCCACGGGTGGATCGGACCAGTCGACCGACGTCGGTCCCTCGACCAGCGGCCGCGCGTCGGGAGCGTCGTCGCTGTTGCGCGCGATCTCCTCCGCGGCGCGGACGAACGACTCGAGCTCGTCGAGATCCACGCTGCTGCGGCTCACCACACCGGAGGAGACGCCGGTCTGGCCGTTCACGACCGCGATGACGGTGAGCTTCCGCGACAGCGACACACCGTTCGTCGTCAGCGTGTTGTTTGCCCAACGCAGGTTGGCGTTCGACGACTCCTCGGCGATCACCACGCAGCCGTCCGCCTTCGACAGCGCGAGCGAGCGCTCGACCGTCTCCTGCAGGGTGAGGATCTCCTTCACAGCTGGACTCACCGACCCGATTCCTGGCTCGTATTGAGGATGCGTACGCCACGGAACAACGCCGACGGGCATCCGTGACTGACCGGAGCGACCTGTCCGGGCTGGGCCTTGCCGCAGTTGAACGCGCCGCCGAGGACCCACGTCGACGGACCGCCGACGGCCTCCATCGAGCCCCAGAAGTCGGTCGTCGTCGCCTGGTACGCGACGTCGCGCAGCTGCCCTGCCAACTTGCCGTTGACGATGCGGAAGAACCGCTGTGCGGTGAACTGGAAGTTGTAACGCTGCATGTCGATCGACCACGACTTGTCGCCGACGACGTAGATGCCGTTCTCGACCCGGCCGATCAGCTCCATCGTGGTGGGACCGTCAACCGCGGGTTGCAGCGACACGTTCGCCATGCGCTGCACGGGAACGTGGCTGGAGGAGTCGGCGAACGCGCAGCCGTTGGAACGCTCGTAGCCGAACAGCCGGGCGATCCGGCGGTCGAGCTGGTAGCCGGTGAGCACACCGTTCTTGACGATGTCCCACTGCTGGGTGGCGACGCCCTCGTCGTCGTACCCGACCGTCGACAGGCCGTGCTCGACGGTGCGGTCGCCGGTGATGTTGAGGTGCTCCGAGCCGTACTGCAGCGTGCCGAGCTTGTCCGGCGTCGCGAACGACGTGCCGGCGTAGTTGGCCTCGTACCCCAGTGCCCGGTCCAGCTCGGTCGCGTGGCCGATCGACTCGTGGATCGTGAGCCAGAGGTTGGACGGGTCGACGACGAGGTCGTACGTTCCGGGCTCGACGCCGGGCGCCTTCAGCTTGGCGGCGAGCAGCGCGGGGATCATCGCGAGCTCCTGGCTCCACGCCCAGCCCGTGCCGGTGAGGTACTCGTACCCGCGGCCCGCCGGGGGAGCGAGCGTGCGCATCGAGTCCATCCGCCCGGTCTCCGGGTCCGACGCGAACGCCTCGACCTCCGGGTTGACGCGCACCCGCTGCTGCGTGGTGACGGTGCCGTGGCTGTTGGCGAAGAACTTGTTCTCCCGCACCTGGCCGAGGCTCGCGCGCACGTGGTCGACGACGTCGGCCGCCATCAGCCGCCGGCTCCAGTCGGTGAGCTGACCCACCTTGTCGGCGTCGGGCACGGTGAACGGGTCGATGTCGTACGCCGAGATGTACGTGACGTCCGGGTAGACGGGCTCGTCCGCCAGCTCGATGCGTTCGGCGTTCATCCCGGAGGCCACCCGGGCGACGTCGACCGCCTGGTCGGCGATCCGGATCGCCTCGTCCCTGGTGAGGACGACGCTGGAGGCGAAGCCCCAGGTGCCCTCGTGGATGACGCGTACGGCGAAGCCAGTGTCCTCGCCGTCGCGGCTGCCCTCGAAGACACCATCGCGGACGGAGATGTGCTGGTCGCGGATGCGTTCCAGCCGGAAGTCGGCGTACTCGGCACCCTGTTGGCGGGCTCGGCTCAGCGCGGCGTCCGCGAGCTCCCGGAGGGGGAGGTCGAGGAAGCTCCCATCGATCTGATGCTGCACCCGGCTGAGCCTACCCAGTGCCTGCAGTGCTCATGGCGACCGCACGGTCGTGCTTGGTCAGGTCTGGAAGGGGACCTCCGAGATGGGCGCGGTGGTGGGCTGCTGCGAGCCGCCCTCGGGTTCGACGGTGAGGCCGAAGGCGGAGGCGCCTTCGACCGATTCGTCCATGATCTGTACGACTCTGCCGGGCTTGCCGTGCTCCACCACGCCGGCCGAGACCAACCTGTTGTCGTGGACCATCCACAGCTGGTAGTCCTTGCCCTGCGGTGCCGCGGGCAGCTGGTCGAGCACGACGACCGCGGCGTCCTGGTTCGTGGAAGCCACGAGCGTGACCGTTCCGCCGCCGCGTACCGTGCCGTGGAACGTCCGCGAGTCCGGCGCCGCGAGGACCGCTGCGATCGCGTTCCGTTCCCGGTCGGCCTGCTGCGCGTTGCCCACCTGGACGGCCGTCACTCCGCCGGCACCTCCCAGCACCACCAGCGCTGCCGCGGCGACCAGCCAGGTCCGCCGCGGGGTGCCGCGGCGCTTGATCGGGACGACCGGCGGCGGCAGCTGCCGGGTCTGCCGGATCTCCGTCAGCACCTTGTTCTTCAGCGCGGGCGGCGGTGTCTCGGCGACCGCTCCGCCCAGGCGGGTCGCGGTGAGCCGGAACTCGTCGACATCCGCCTGGCAGGTCGAGCACGACGCGAGGTGCGCCTCGAACGCCGCGCGCTCGTCCGGCGGCAACGCGTCGAGGGCGTACGGTCCCGCGAGGCTGTGCACATCGGCGTTCATTCGGACACCTCCCCTGCGACGCCGAGGCAGTCGCGCAGTCTCACTAGTCCGTCTCTCATCCGGGTCTTCACGGTCGCGAGGTTGGCGTCCAACAGCTCGGCGACCTCGCGGTAGGTGTAGCCCCGGTAGTAGGCGAGCGTGACGGCCTCGCGCTGCAGTTCGGTCAGCGTACCGAGGCAATGTCGGACCTGCTGGTGTTCGAGGTTCGCCGTCACCTGCTCGACGACCTCGTCGTATGGCGGCGTCTCGTTCCCCGCCGCGGCCCGCCGCTCCCGGTCCGACGACGCCTGCTCCGACCGCACCCGGTCGACGGCGCGGCGATGCGCGAGCGTGAGTGCCCAGCCGTGCACCGAGCCGCGCGACGGGTCGTAGCGCGTCGCCGTACGCCACAGCTCGACGAACACCTCCTGGGTGACCTCCTCGGCCTGCGACGGGTCCCGAAGGAGCCGGCGGATCAGGCCGAACACCTGCGGCGCGAGCTGGTCGTACAGCCGGGCGAACGCGCCCTCGTCGCCGCGAGCGACGAGGACGAGCAGGCCGTCGGGACCGTCCGGCGGCGGCTGGGCCGCTTGGCCGCCGGGCAGTCCCGTCAGCTTGACCCTGCGACCCGTCACGTGAGCGCCGCGGCGAGGGAGTCGATCGCACCCGCGAGCGACTCGGCGTGGCCCACCAGCTCGGCGGTCACGGCTTCGGCGGGCAGCGCGCCCTTGGTCGTCTCGGAGATCAGCCCGCCGGCGGCCACGGTGTAGGCGGACAGGTTGGCGAGCGCTTCCTTCTTGCCGGCCTCGTCCTTGCCGGCGGCCGCGACGGCGTAGCTGACGAAGTCGTTGATGTGCGAGCGCCAGGCCTCGAGGAACGTCTCCTCGGTGCTCTGGTCGGACAGCGAGCCGACGGCCTTGGAGATCGCGACCGAGTTCGCGTCGAGCGTGGCGGTCGCGGCCTTGAACGCGGGGGAGTCCGCGCCGGCGGTGTACGCGGTGAAGACGGCGATCCCAGCGAGGTAGACGTGCTCGGTCAGGGCGGCGGTGAGGTTGGCGCGCAATGTTGACGCGGCGTCGTTCGGGTCGCCCGCCATCTTCGTCGCCTTCGCGATGCCGCCGGCCAGCGCTGTCGCGCTCATCGGCATGTGCGCCGCGGCGGCGCGCAGATCGTCGTAGGCCGTGGGCTTGTTCTCGGCGAACCCATCGACCGCCTTCGCGAGCGAGCTGATGTGCGTCTCGAACTCCTTCTGGACCGCGGCTGCCGGCAGCGTACCTCCGGTCGCGTCGTCGAAGAACCGTCCGGCGGCCTTCGCGTACGCCATCAGGTTGTCGACTGCTTCCTGCTTGCCCTTCGCGTCCTTGGTCTTGGCGGCGACGGCGTACGCGACGAAGTCATTGATGTGGGACCGCCAGGACTGCAGGAACGTGTCGCCCTGCTCCTT
The DNA here is from genome assembly GCF_016907715.1 of Tenggerimyces flavus. Taxonomy (NCBI): domain Bacteria; kingdom Bacillati; phylum Actinomycetota; class Actinomycetes; order Propionibacteriales; family Nocardioidaceae; genus Tenggerimyces; species Tenggerimyces flavus. The sequence goes on from NZ_JAFBCM010000001.1 coordinate 5,020,371, forward strand.
GCCCACGATGCTCGCGACGGCCGCGCCGACTGCCTGGGAGTTGGCGTCGAGCGTCTTCGCGGCGAGCTTGAACTCGGGGGAGTCCGCCCCCTTCGCGTACGCGGTCGCGACCGCGATGCCGGCGAGGTAGACGTGCTCGGTGAGCAGGTACGTGAGGCCGGACCGCAGCTCGGCGGCCTTGGAGTCCAGCGCGCCCTCGATGCCCGCGGCCTGGGCGAACCCGGTCGCGAGCGCCGTCGCGGTCATCGGCATATGGCCGGCCGCGGCGCGGGAGTCGGCGAACGGGTCGCCGGTGCCCTTCGGCATCAGCGCCTCGGCGGTGTGCTCGGAGTGCTCGGGCGACGGTGCCGCCGTGGTCTTCTCCGGCGCCGGCGTGGTGGGCGCGGCGGCCGGGTCGTTCTGTTGACCGCAGCTCGCGGCGACGAGCAGGGCCAGCACCCCACTCGCGGCGAGAGCCTTGCGAAGGGCATGGCGCATATCGAGACTCCCGACCTCGGTGGTGGGGCTGGACACGGGGAGTTCGTCGCCGCGATGCGTCCGGATTGGTCTTACTACGACAATGTTTGCCGGATCGCCTCGCCGAGGACGGTGTCCGCGTCGTCGTGGGGCGGGTCGTCGGTGCGCCAGGCGACGAAGCCGTCCGGCCTGACCAGCACGGTTCCGTACCGCCAGGCGCTGTCGTGGCGGTGGACGAGCCCCTTGCGACCGGCCGCCTGGGCCCACCCGGCGTCGTCGGTGATCAGCGCGAGGCCGTTCGCCCAGACGTCGACGGTCGACGTGTTCTCGTCGAGCCAGACGTGGGGGAGCCTGGTGCCCGGCTTGGCGCTCGGGTGGCGAGGGTCGTCGAACGGGGGACCGGCGTAGGTGTACCCGAACTTCAGCGTGAGGTCGTCGACGAGCTCGGCTTCGTCGTCGTCGCCGTCGTCGGCTGTGTCGCCGCCGAACCACGCGCGGCCGGTGGCGACGGCCTGGTCGACGGTCTCGCCGCTGTCCGGGTCGAAGCGTACGTAGAGGTTGGGCAGGTCGCCGACGATGCGGACCATGCCCTCGTACTACTCGTTGCTGACCTGGCCGATGGCGAACGTCTTGTCCTGCAAGGCGTTTCCGAGGTCGGCACGGACCATGATGCTAGCCACGTCCTCAAGCATTCCGATGCCGTGGCGGGCTATGCCCAGGCCGTGTCTGGTCGGGCTGTCGTTGCCGTCCGCCGCGACGAGCGGAAGACCTCTTCGAGCCTGTCCTGGGAGAGCACGACGTCCCGGCTGGGGCTGATCGTGTCGTCGGGCTGCTCGACGTTGGGTGGGTCGATCCAGCGGTAGTTGTCACTGGTGAGGCTCTCGGCCCAGAGGATTCCGGTGCCGTCGATCTGCCAGGGATTGGCCTGGCGTACGGCGTTCTCGATGCCCGCGGCGGGGTATCAGCTCGTGCAGCAAGCGGAAATGGCCCGGGTCGTTCTTGGCCTGCTCGACGAGCCCGTCGACCATCGTGCGGAGCGCTTGGGGTCCGTCGGCGCGGTCCTGGTCGAGCTCGAGGGGCATGAGCATGCGCGCCGTGATGGCGTGCTCGATGACCGCACGGACGAGGGCTTCCTTGGTGGGGAAGTAGTAGTGCAGCGTCGCCACCGTGATGCCGGCCCTTGCGGCGACATCGCGGGTACGGAGATTGGCCAACCCGTGCTGGCGGATCACCTCGTACCCGGCCACGATCAGCCGCTCCCGCCGTTCCTCCGAGCGCGGCCACGGAGAGTTGTTGGACAGATCTCGGCCTCTATCCCGACATCTGTCCAACAACTCCCGGGGCGCCGGCGAGCAAGCAGCCTGGACACGACGAAACCCCGCCCGGAGGGGTCGGGCGGGGCTTCGTTGTTACTTCAAGAGGGCCGGATCAGCCGAGGAGGAGCTTCTCACCTGGGAAGATGAGGTCGGGGTTGCCACCCACGAGGCTCTTGTTGAGCTTCGCGAGCTGCTGCCAACCGCCCGTGACCTTGTTCGCACGCGCGATCTTGGACAGCGTGTCGCCGCCCTTGACCACGTAGCTCGCACCTGCGGCGGCCTTGCGGTTCGCCGGGGACGTACGCACCGTGCGGGTCGACTTCTCCTCGGAGCTGCTCGACTTGCGCTCCGTCGAACGCGAGGTCCGCTTGCTGGACTTCTCGCGGTCGTCGTTCTTCTTCTCGCTGGAGTCGCTGCTCTTCTTCTTGGGCGTCTCGGGCGCACCCGGGTCACCGCCCTTGTCGCTGCGGCCGAGGCCCAACTTGCGCGAGCAGGCGGGCCATGCGCCCCAGCCCTGCCCAGCGAGGGTCTTCTCGGCGATCGCGATCTGCTGCATCTTCGTCGCCTTGTCGGCGCGCGAGGCGTACTTCGTTCCGCCGAACGCACGCCAGGTTCCCTTGGTGAACTGCAGGCCACCGTAGAACCCGTTGCCGGTGTTGATGTGCCAGTCGCCACCACTCTCGCACTGCGCGAGCCGCTCCCAGGTCTTGAGGCTCGCTGCTTCTGCCGGCAGTGCCATCCCCATCACGGGCACGGCGACTGCGACGCCGCTGACGGCGGCGACGGTGGTGATGCGCTTGGCGGTCTGTTTCGAACGGCTTGCGCCGCGGTGCTTCCCCTTATAGGGCATGCTGATCCGATCCTCTCGGCGCCTGCGGAGTCAGCTGTCGGATTCGGGCGAGAGGTGTGCCCGGCCACCCGTAGGTGGCTTCACCCCAAGGACTCCCACTAATGGGGGCCCGGTGGTGGGTCCTCCGTCTCCGCCCTGCATGTACTCGTAGGTTGTGGTCCGCCGGGCGGAGTTCGGCGAGACGGGCCACAATCGCGCCACCTCCGAGGCGCGACCGGACAGACTCTACGTCGTGACCTTTTCGTTAACAACCGGGGGGATCGGGCATGTGGATAGCGGGGTCACGTCCGTCCGTCTCGTTCCTGAGCATCACTGAGCGCGTCGAATAGTCCGATTTGACCGGGGTCGTCCTGGGTGTTCGACGGCTTTCCCCAGGTCGCCTCGAGCACTGTGAAACCCTGCGCGCGGGCGGCCGAACACACCTCAAAATCGTCGTCGACGAGCAGTGCGACTCGGCGTGTCGCGGCGATTCTCTTGAGAATTTCGACCTTTGTTATGCGCGCTGGGCGACGGTCGTTCGGCCGTCGCAGCAACAGTTCTCCGGCCGGGATTCCGTGGGTGGAAAACCACTTCTCGGTGTCGCGGCGACAGTGTTCCGGCCGCCCGGACAAATAGGTCACGTCGTACCGTTCCGCCAGCTCTCGCGCGACCGCGAGCCCCTCGGGAAGGAGCGGATCGTCGACAGCTGCGGCAAAGAACGCGTCCCAGTTCTTCGGGCGTTTCGCTACGTGATGTAGTCGGTGGGTGACGTCGGCGAGGACGCCGTCGATGTCGACCACCGCGACGGCTCGGGGCTCAGGCATGAGAGAAGAATCCCAGGAGCGGTCCTCAACCGGCCAGCCGCTCCCGGTCAGCTCGAGCGTTCAGACGTACTTGGTGATCCAGGCGCGGACCTCGGCGAGCAGGTGCCGCTGGTGCGCGGCCTCGGCGATCGCGTGGCCCTCCCGCGGATAGGTGACCAATCGCACAGTGGCGTCGTGGTCGAGCAGCGCCCGGTGGAAGCCGATCCCCTGCGAGACGGGCACGCGGACGTCGCTCTCCCCGTGCACGATCAGCACCGGCGTCGACACGTTCTTCGCATACGAGATCGCCGACCGTACGGCCGTCTCGTGCGGCCCCGGCCCGTCCCACGGCCGGTCGCCGCCGAGCGTGGCGGAGAACGTCGGGATGTCGCACTCCCGAACCATGCCCGCCCAGTCGGTCACGCCGGCGCCGACGATCGCGGCCTTGAACCGGTCGGTATGCGAGACCGCCCAGGCGGTCAGCATGCCGCCGCCGCTCCACCCGCAGATCGCGAGCCGATCCGGATCGGCGATGCCACGTTCGACGGCGACATCCACCGCGGCGATGACGTCGCCGTAGTCGGCACCGCAGATGTCGCCGCGGACCGTCGCCGCGAACGTGTGGCCGCGGCCGAATCCGCCACGGAAGTTGGGCATCAGCACCGCGTACCCGGCCGTCGCCAACCACTGGCCCCAGCCCATCGCGTTCTCCAACTGCAGTGACGGGCCGCGCCGGGTGTATGGACCGCCGTGCGGGATCACGACCGTGGGCAGCGGGTCGTTGCCGGCGTTCGGCGGCCGGAGCAGGATGCCGTCGAGCTCCCACTCGTCGTGCGTACGCCAGCGGAACTCCTCGACCGAAGCGAGCGCCACACCGTCCAACGAGTCGCCGTGCGAGCTGATGCGGCGGACCGCGCCGGGCGGGCCGGCCCACACCTCGCGGGTACGGTCGCTGGTCGGGCAGCTGTAGGCGATCACCGGACCGTTCGGCGTCTGGCGCGCGGCGACCCACCACGGGTTGTCCGGCAGCTCGGTGACGACCTCCACCACGCCGGTCCCGAGGTCGCGCCACTCCAACCGCGTGCCGAGTCCTCCGGCGACGATCACGAGCACGCGCCGTTCGCCGGGTACGGCACTGGTCGCGAGCGTGCTGCAGTACGGGTCGGACTGCTGCGACCCGATCACGACGGGTTCGCCGCCCTCGAGATCGACCGCCCACACGGTCGAGCCTGCTTGCGGAATCCGCTCGTGCTCGGCGGCGAACGCGAGCCGGGACCCCTCGGACGGCCAGGCGACCGTGCTGGCGTCGGCCGCCGTGCAGAGGCGCTGAGACTCGCCGCCTTCGATCGGGCAGACGTAGACGGTGCTCAGGGTGCCGTCGCCCAGCACGCCCGTCGTCGTCGCCGAGGCGGTGTAGGCGAGCCGCGTACCGTCCGGCGACCAGGTGAGAGCGGCGACGTGGACGTCACCGGTCGGGAGCTGGGTCACGTCGCCGGAGGCGACGTCGACGAGCCAGAGGCGCCGGAACGGTTGGCGTTCGCCGTACACCGCCGGGTCGTCGCGCTCCTTCTCCCTGCGCTCGTCCTCCTCGTCGGGTTCGGCGACACCGAGGAAGGCGATGCGTGTGCCGTCCGGCGACCACTCGTACGCCTCGACACTCTTCTTCCGCACGACGAACGGCCGTGCCTCGCCGCCGTTCGCGGACATGAGGTAGAGGCCGTTCTTGCTGTGCTCCTTGCGATCTGACAGGAACGCGAGCTGCTCGCCGTCGGGCGACCAGCGGGGTTGGAGGTCCACGCCGCCGTACGTCCAGCGACGCGGCGGCGTGGAGCCGTCGACAGCGGCGACGAAGATCGCGGCCTCACCGCGTTCGTCCGGCTTGCCGATCGGGGCCGCGCCCCAGGCGACGCGCGAGCCATCGGGGGACAGGTGGACCTCGGTCGGCAGCCAGAGGCCGGCGACCTGCTCAGCGGTCAGCACTAGACGTACTTCTCGATCCAGGCGCGGACCTCGGCGAGGAGGTGCCGCTGGTGCTTGGCTTCGACGATGCCGTGGCCCTCGCGCGGGTACGTGACGAACCGGACGGTCGCGTCGTGGTCCTTCAGCGCGCGTTGGAAACCGGTCGCCTGGGGGAGCGGCACGCGGGCGTCCTTCTCTCCATGCAGGATCAGCAGGGGGGTGGTGACGTTCTTGGCGTACGAGATCGGCGACTTCTTCGCCGCCTCGTGCGGACCCGGACCGTCCCACGGACGGTCGCCGCAGAACTCGGCCTCGATCCCGCCGATGTCACCCTGCAGGACCATGCCGCCCCAGTCGCTGACGCCCGCGCCCATGATCCCGGCCTTGAACCGATCCGTCTGCGTCACGGCCCATGCGGTCAGGAAGCCGCCCTGACTCCAACCGCCGATCGCGAGCCGGTCCGGGTCGGCGATGCCGCGCTCGATCGCGGCGTCGACGGCCGCCATCACGTCGCCGAACTCGTCACCGCCGACGCCGTTGCGAGCGAGCTCCGCGAACGCGTGGCCGTGGCCCATTCCGCCACGGTAGTTGGGCATCAGGGCCGCGTAGCCGATCGTGGAGAGCCACTGTCCCCAGGTCCACCAGCCGAGGATCTCGCTCCGGTCGACGCGACCGTACGGGCCGCCGTGGGGGACGACGATCAGCGGGTACGGGCCGTCGCCGGCGTTCGTGGGCCGGATCAGGATGCCGTCCAGCTCCAGGCCGTCGGCGGAGCGCCAGGTGAAGTTCTCCAACGCTCCGACGGCCACGTCGGCGACCGGCTCGTGGTGGTCGCTGACCAGCTCGAGTGCTCCGGGCCGGCCTGTGCGTACCTCGTGGCCGCTGGCGATCGCGAGCACGATGCCGTCGTCGGTCACCCGGGCGGCGGTGCCGTTCGGGAACGAGTCCAGTTCGGTGATGGGCTCGGCGTCGCCGGTCGTTGGGTCGCGCCATTCGAGGCGGGTGTCGAGACCTTCCGCGACGAGGACGAGCGCGCGCCGTTCGCCGGGGATGGCGGTGGCGAGGACGGTGCAGAACGGGTCGTCGGTGCTCGAGCCGATGATCCGCGGCTCGCCGCCCTTCGGGTCGACCGCGTGAACCGTGAGACCGCCCAGCACCGAGGCCTTGTGGTAAGTGGTGAACACGATGGGCTCGGCGTCGTCGTTCCAGCTGATCGTGCTCGCCCAAGCTGCCGGGCAGAGGCGTTCGGGCTCGCCGCCGTCGAGGGCGATGACGTACAGCGCGTTGGTGCCGGTGTGGTCGAGTTCGGGGTTCGTTCGCGCGATGTAGGCGAGCTTCGTCCCGCTCGCCGACCAGGCGATCCCGTCGACGTGGACCTCGCCGGTCGCGACCTCGGTGACCTCGCCGCTCTCGACGTCGACGAGCCAGAGGCGCCGGAACGGCAGGCGCTCGCCGTACACCGCCGGGTCGTCCCGCTCCTTCTCGCGGCGCTCGTCCTCCTCGTCGGGCTCGCTCGGCGCGAGGAACGCGATCCGCGTCCCGTCCGGGGACCAGGCGTACGTCTCCATACTCTTCTTGCGCACCACGATGGGGCGCGCCTCGCCGCCGTCGGCGGACATGACGTACAGGCCGTTCGTGCCGCGCTCCTTGCGGTCGGAGAGGAACGCGAGCCGCGTCCCGTCGGGCGACCAGCACGGAATGCGGTCGGCGCCGCCGTACGTCCAGCGCCGCCCCGACCCCGCGACCCCGACGTCCGCGACGAAGATCGCGGCCTCGTGGTGCTCGTCCTCCTTGCCGAACGGGCCCGCGCTCCAGGCGACTCGGGTGGCGTCGGGGGACAGGTCGATGGACTGCGGGATCCACAGGCTGGTCAGGAGCTCGGCGGTGAGTTCGGTCGACATGCACCGATCCTCGCCTATCGGTGCAAGCGGCCGAGGAAGTCGCGGGTCAGGTCGACGATCTCGGCCAGGTGCGTCTCGATCGCCCAGTGCCCGGCGTCGGGAAGCAGGTGGAACTCGGCGTTGGGGAGGTCTTGGAGGTAGGCGCGGCCTGAGTTTGCCGGCATGTAGCCGTCGTTCGGGCCCCAGATGATCAGCGTCGGCGGCTGGAGCTTGCGGAGGGCTGCTCGGTAGGCGGGGTAGCGCTTGATGCTCTCGCCGAGGTCGAGGAAGAGGTCGACCATGGCTTCGCGGTTGCGTTCGAGGATCGGCCAGGAGAGCTGCCACAGGTCGGGGCTGATGCGTTGCGCGATGTCTGGTGCGACCTCGCCGAGGACTTCTTCTTTGAGGCCTTCGAACGTGACGTTCTCCCTGAGCTGTGCGCGCTTGTCCTCGGTGGGGTCTGCCCAGAGCTCCTTGAGGGCTTGGTACTTCGGGCCGAGCGCGTCTTCGTACAGGTCGCCGTTCTGGATGATCAGCGCGTCGATGCGTTCGGGGTGTCTGGCGGCGAGGTCGAAGCCGACGTCTGAGCCGTAGTCGAAGATGTAGAGGGTGTATTTGTCGATGCTGAGGACCTCGGTGAAGCGCTCGAGTCCGTCGGCGTAGGCCTGGAAGGAGTAGGTGAAGGTGTCGCGCGGCGGCGCTTCGCTGTAGCCGAAGCCCGGGTAGTCGGGGGCGATGAGGTGGTAGCGGTCGCCTAGGGCGCGCATGAACATGCGGTACTGGAACGACGACGACGGATAGCCGTGGGGGAGGAGCACTACTGGTGCGTCTGGTGGGCCGGCTTGGCGGTAGAAGATCTCGATGCCATCGACGTCGATGGTGTGATGAGTGACCGGTACGAGACTGGACATGCCTCGATCCTCCCCAGCTGTTACCTGCTTCATCCGCCGCGGCCACGCTCCGGGGCGTGGAGGCCCCTCCCGACCGGGCGAGGCTCACTGTCCTCGCGATGGAGCTGTCCGGCTAGCGGGTCCGTCAGCGCGCTCTGCGGGGTGTGGGTGCTCCGCCTCGTCATCTCGTCCGCCAGTGTCCGGTCGCGGCGGAGCGAGTAAAGGGCGCCTCTCTAGGTGGCGCTTCGCGCGGGAGAGAGGCGTCGCTTCGCGACCGCTTTGCGGCCCTTGACTAGCTCCGCCGCGACCGGAAAGGCGCATGGACGAGATCGACGTGGCGCCTGATCGACTCCCTGCCAGCTCCCTGGCGACAGCGCTCCCCGTCGACCAGCTGGCGCACCCAGCTCTGCCGCGCCCCATCCCCTTCGCCACCCCTCCCGCTGTTTGGATGAAGGGCACCTTCATCCAACGCACTCCCTCCACCGGCGGCTGAGCTGCCCCGCTGCCCTCATGCGTCATCCACTTTGCCCCTGAAGGGGGCGTTCCGAGGGTGCTCGCAGGGGTGGGAACGCCCCCTTCATGGGCAATGTCACGATGCGGGATCAGCTGATCGCTGCCTACAACCTGCACGACTCACCCACCGTGCGCGCTCCCCGTCGTTTGAATGAAGGGCACCTTCATTCGAACCTATTGAATGAAGGTGCCCTTCATTCAAAACCGCGCCCGCCGCCGCCCCAGCCGGTGATCATGAACGTGATCATGAAGCCTGACCGGTCGTATTCGCCGGGTTTGGCTTCATGATCACGTTCATGATCACGGCGAGACCGCGCTTCGTCCACAGGTGGCTGGCTTGGCGAGTTGTCCACAGGTTGCGCTCCCCGTCCCTCGTTCGCCACTCCCACCGGCGAGTCTTGAGGCCCATGAAACCGCCGGAAGGAGCTCCGAGATGAGTAACTGCGACGCCCACTGGGCGTGGCACCGAGGTCCTGTCGGTCCGCTCGGTTAGCGTGCGAGGAACCATGGCAGTCACCTTTCTGCACTCGGCCGACTGGCAGCTCGGGATGCTTCGCCGCTTCCTGGGTCCAGAGGCGCAGGCGAGGTTCGGCCAGGCTCGGATCGACGCGATCGAACGGATCGGGCGGGTCGCGACCGAGACCGACGCGGCGTTCGTCGTCGTGTCCGGCGACGTGTTCGAGGCCAACCAGGTCGACCGGCAGATCGTTCGTCGCGCCGGGGAGGCGCTGCGGGCGATTACTTGTCCGGTCTTCCTGCTGCCCGGCAACCACGACTCGCTCGAGCCGGGCTCGGTCTGGACCAGCCCCGCCCTGACCCAGGCGCTGCCCAGTCATGTCGAGGTGCTCACCGACGCGCGGCCGCGGACTCCGGTCCCGGGCGTGGAGGTGATCGGCGCGCCCTGGCGGAGCCGGCGGCCCGAGGAGGACCCGGTCGGCGAGCCGGCCGCCGCGCTGCCACCGCCGAACGACAACCTGCGCGTCCTGGTCGGCCACGGGCGGTTCGACGGGCTCGTGCCCGGGGTGGTCGACGGCGAGCTCGTCGACCTCGACAAGGTCGAGCGAGCCGTCAAGGAACGCCGCGTCGACTATGTCGCGCTCGGCGACCGGCACTCGGTCACGTCGGTCGGCGACACGGGGCGGATCTGGTACGCCGGGACGCCCGAGGTCACGCGACCCGAGGAAGAGCTGCCCGGCCAGGTGCTCCGCGTCCGCCTCACCGACGACAGCTGCGACGTCCAACCCATCCCGATCGGCACCTGGCGGATGCACTCGCACGTCGTCGAGGTCGACGACGGCGAGGGGCTCGAGGCGCTCGCGAACTGGTTCGGCGACCAGCCGGACAAGGCCCGTACGTACGTCCGCCTCGGCGTCCGCGGCAGCCTCTCGGTCACCGGCATGGCGCGGCTCGACATGCTCGTCGACGCGCAGGACGAGGTGTACGCCGCGGTGCAGCGGTGGCCGAAGCGGTGGGACGTGACGATCCGCCCCGACGACCTCGCGCTCGACCGGCTCGGCGTCACCGGCCCTTCGCGCGCGGCGCTGGACGAGCTGCGCATCGCCACCGGCAACGGCGATGCCGAGGCCGCGGACGCCCTCGCGCTGTTCCATCGGCTGGTGGGCGGTGTCGCATGAGGCTGCACCGGCTGGCGCTGAGTGACTTCCGCGGGGTCGAACGCCGCGAGCTGACCCTCGCCGACACCGGCGTGACCGTCGTCGTCGGCAACAACGAGACCGGCAAGTCGAGCCTGCTCGAGGCGTTGGCCCTGCTGTTCGACCTGCCCGACGACTCCAAGGCCACCCGGCTGCGGGTCGTTCAGCCGGTGGGTCGCGACGTCGGCACCGAGGTCGAGGCGGACCTGTCGCTCGGGTCGGCACGCATGCGCTACCGCAAGCGCTGGTTCCGGCAGCGCGCCACCGAGCTGTCGGTGCAACCGGGCAGCCACACCTGGATCGGCCGCGAAGCGCACGACGAGGCGCACCGGTTGTTCACCCAGCACGTCGACGCCACGCTGTGGAATGCGTTGGTCGTCGGCCAGGGCGACGCGCTCGTCGCTCCGGTCGCGGGCAACGTGGCGCCCGTTCTCACCGCGTTGGACGAGGCGGCCGGCGGCGAGGTCGACCACGGCGCGTCGGTGCCGCTGGTCGAGGCCGTGCAGCGGGAGTATCTCCGCTACTTCACCCGGCTCGGCCGCACGACGGGGGAGTACGCGGCGGTGATCGTCGCGCACACTGACGCCGAACGAGTGGCCGCGACCGCCGACGCGCGGCTCGCGGAGGTCGAGCAGGACGTCGAACGAGCCCAGCGACTCGCGCGGGAACGAGCCGCGCTCCTGCACCGCATCTCCGACCACGCCGCGACGGTCGCCGACCTGGACAAGCGCCGGCAGCAGACCGCGGACCTGGTGACGGCCGCCGAGCTGGCGCGGACGGCGGTCGAGCTGGCCTCCGAACGCCACGCCGCCGCGACCGGGTTGGCCGAGCGCCGAGTCGTCCTGGTGAAGGCCGCGGACCAGCGCGCGAAGGCCGTGGCGGGCGCGACCGTGCAGGCACGCGAGGCCGCGGCCACGCTCAAGACGGCGGAACGCGAGCTGGACAAGGCGAGTTCGGCCCTCCGCAAGGCGCGCGAGAAGCACGCGGCCGCCCGCGCCGACGCCGACGAGCTCGACCGCCAGGTGTCCCGGCAGCGCGACCGCGCCGACCTGGCCGAGCTGGACGCGACGCTCACCGCCGTGCAGGAGGCCTACGCGGCCGAGCGCGCCGCGAACGACATGCTCGAGCAGAATCCGGTCGACGAGCGCTGCCTGGAGCGGGCCGAGTCCGCGCATCGTGCGGTGTTGGTGGCACGTTCGGCGTTGACGGCCGGCGCCCCGAAGGTCGAGATCCAGCGGCTCGGCGCGGCCGACGTCGTAGTGGGTCCGGACAAGGTGACGTCGGAACGTTCGATCACGGTCGACCGCACGGTGACCGTCGCTGTCGATGGCGTGGTCGAGGTGCGGATCAGCCCCGGAGACGGCGTCGCCGGGCTCGCCGCCGCGTTGTCGTCGGCGGAGCAGGCCGAACGAGCCGTCCTCGCCGACCTCGACTGCGCCGACGTCGAGACGGTCCGGGCGACGGCGAAGAAGAGGGCGTCCGCCGTACGAGACCTGCAGGCGGCGCGGAAGCGGCTCGCCGAGCGGCTGCGCGGCTCGACGATCGAGCACCTGATCGCGCGTCAAGCCCAGCTTGCGGCGCGACTGGAGGAGTCGGCGGAGTTCGACGGCATGCTGCCGCTTGAGCTCGACGACCTGCGGACCGATCTCGGCGCGGCGCGCACCGTCGAGGCCGACGCGGCCAAGGTGCTCGCGGTGGCCGAGAGTGAGGAATCCCAAGCCCGTAAGGCGTTCGAGACCGCAAGCAGCAACGCGACGGCGACGCGGGTACGAGCCGAGCAGGAGAACGAACGGCGCGACGACGCCGTCGCCGCCCTCGCCACGGCTCGTGATGCGCAGACCGACGCCGTGGTCACCGAGCTCGTACGATCGGCGACAGCTACGCTCGCGGAGGCGAACGCGTCGTGCGGCAAGGCCGAGGCCGCACTCGCGGCGAGCGGCGCCGAACGCGTGGTGGCCGAGCTCGCCGCGGCGGTGGAGTTGCGCGACCAACTGGCCGAGGAGGCCGAAGAACTGCACGGCGAGCTGCGGCGGATCGAAGGCCGGCTGGAGATGGCCGGCGCGCAGGGCCTGGCGTCGGAGCGAGACCGGCTGCAGGCCGAGCTGGCCCAGGCAGCCGCGCGCCGTTCGGTGATCGAGCGCCGTGCGCTCGCCGCCCGACGGCTCTCCGAGACGCTCGCCCGGCACCGCGCCGACACGCGTCGCCGGTTCGCCGCGCCCTTGCGCGACCAGGTGGAGTCGCTCGGCCGGGAGCTGTACGGCCCGACGTTCTCGGTGACGCTGGGGGAGGAGCTCGAGGTCGCCTACCGCCAGATCGAGGGCGTCCAGCTCCCCGTGACCTCACTGTCCACCGGCGCCCGCGAACAGCTGGCCATCCTGGTCCGCTTGGCGATCGCCGGCCTGACCGCGACCGACGGCACCGGCGTCCCGGTGATCCTCGACGACGCCCTGGGCTGGTCCGACCCCAGCCGCCTCAAGTCCATGGGCTCCCTGCTCGCCAAGGTCGGCGAGTCCTCCCAAGTCCTGCTGCTGACCTCGGTCCCCGACCGCTACGCCTGGGTCCCGAACGCCAAGGTCATCCACTTCTAGTTCTGCCTAGTCCAGCGCGACGCGTTCGGGGTGGGAGTAGAGGACGAAGCGTTCGTTGCGGACGAAGCCGGCGAGGGTCATGCCGAAGCGCTTGGCGAGGTCGACGGCGAGGCTGGAAGGCGCCCCCACCGCGGCGATGAAGGGGATGCCGGCGGCGAGGGCCTTCTGGGTGATCTCGTAGCCCGCACGCCCGCTCACCATCAGCACGGTGTCGGAGAGCGGCAGCTTGTCGTTCAGCAGCGCCCAGCCCACCAGCTTGTCCACCGCGTTGTGCCTCCCGATGTCCTCCCGCGCACACAGCAATGTGCCGTCGGCGGAGAACAAGCCCGACCCGTGCAGGCCACCGGTACGCGTGAACACGTTCTGCGTCTCGCGAAGCCGATCCGCCAACGTGTGCAGGACTTCCGGCTCCACCACCGGCCCCGAAGCAACCGGCGAGCACCCGCGCAGCTCCAGCTCGTCGAGGCTCTTCTTCCCACACACCCCGCACGCCGACGTCGCCGCGCCGTACCGGGGCGCGGGCAGGTGCTGGGCCGGGCGAGTGAGCTCGACGGTGACCACGTTGTACAGCTGCTCCGGCGTCAGCGACGCATCCACGCAGTACGCGACCCGCCGTACGTCCGACGACGAGGCAATGATCCCCTCCGACGACAGAAACCCTGCCGCGAGCTCGAAGTCCGCCCCCGGAGTCCGCATCGTCACGACCAACGAACGGGCCTCCGACCCCGGCTGCGCCAGCCGGATCTCCAGCGGCTCCTCGGTCGCCAGCTGGTCGTCGCGGTACCGCGAGTCGGAGCCGTTCACCTCGCGCACCCGTACGCGCACGACGGTGCCCGGTCGCTTCCGCCCGACCGTCAGCTCCTCGGTCATGCCTGCTCCGGAAGGTGCAGAGCCGGAAGGTTGCGCTGGATCTCCTCGCGGTTCGGCTCCAACCACGGCGGCAGCCGCAGGTGCCGGCCCAGCTCGAGCAGCGGCTCGTCCACCGCGAACCCCGGCGGATCCGTCGCGATCTCCAGCAGTACGCCGCCCGGCTCGCGGAAGTAGATCGAACGGAAGTAGTTCCGGTCGAGGATCTGCGTCACGTTCAGCCCCTGCTCGACGAGCTCGTCGCGCCACACCTCCTGTGCCGCGTCGTCCGGCGCCCGCCAGGCGATGTGGTGCACCGTTCCGGCGGCGACCAGACCGCGTGGCGCCGACGGGTCGCTGACCAGGTCGACCAGAGCGCCCGAGCCGCCAGAACCACCGTCGGCGGAGAACCGCACCCCGTCGCCCGACTCCTCGACGAGCCCGAACCCGAGGTCGTCGGCGAACAGCCCGGCCGTCTTCTCGTGGTCGTCCTCGGTCAGCGTCACCGCGTGCAGCGCGCGGACGGCGTACGAGTCACCCACCGGCCCCTTCGTCCACGGCACGCTGCGGCCGTCCTCCTCGTGCTCGACCAGCTCGACGATCAACCCGTCCGGGTCGTGCAGCGACAGCGCCACCTCCGAGCCGCGGTCCTCGATCTCCGACGTCGCGATGTCGAGCTGGGCCAGCCGCGACCGCCACCAGCCGAGCGAGCCCTCCGGCACCGTGAACGCGGTCCGCGTGACCTGCCCGGTGCCGTGCACACCCGGCTTGGCGTTCGGCCACGGGAAGAACGTGAGGATCGTGCCGGGCGTCCCGACCTCGTCGGCGTAGTAGAGGTGATAGGTGTCGGGGGCGTCGAAGTTCACGGTCTGCTTGACCAAACGCATGCCGAGCACGTTCAGGTAGAAGTCGGCGTTGGCCTGCGGGTCGGTCGCTATCGCCGTGACGTGGTGCAGGCCAGCGGGACGAACGGTGGTCATCGCGCCCTCCGGTGGGTCGACACGGTTGGTCGACACCGCCCATCTTGCTCCCTCGGGCACGAAAACCGAATGACTCGGCGGCCTCGCGCCGCCTACGATCGCGCCCGTGATGAGAACCCTTGGCTAGTGCGGTTTAGACCGCACTGCCACGCCTGGGTGACCGTCGGGAGACGCCCACCCTCACATGCTGTTGCCGCGGCTTAGGAAGGGCCGCCGCCAGCCTCACGCCTTCTCTTCACCGCATCATGCCTTCCTGGAGCGCATCCATCATGGCGCTGCTACACATCGGCCTTCAGCACCCTGTCTTCCGCGAGCTCCTCACGCTGCGCAGGAACGAAGGCCGCTCCACACCCGACCGCATCGTCGTCGAGGGAGCCTGGGAGCACGAACAGCTCCTCACCAGCGGCGCCGTAGTCGAGTCGTTCTTCTGGTGCCCGGAAGCCTCGCAGAGCGAACGGGCCCAGAAGTACGCCGCCGAGACGAGCACGACCGCGCTCGCGTCGTACCGGATCTCCGAACGGGCGCTCGCCCGGCTGACCCGCCAGGGCCGGCCGGACGGGTTGCTCTCGGTCGCCCGGCTCCCCAGCTGGGAGCCCTCGGAGTTCCGGTTCGGCCGGTCCGGGCTCGTGCTCGTCGCCGACGGAGTCGAGTACGCCGGCAACCTCGGCACGCTGATCCGTACGGTCGATGCCGCGCGCGCCGACTGCCTCGTCCTCACCAACCGCCGGGCCCGCCGCAGCCACCCGAAGGTGCTGTCAGCGAGCCGGGGGATGGTGCTCCGGACGCCGGTCGTCGAGTTCGACACGGTGTCGGCGTCGGCCGACTGGCTTCGCGAGCACGGCTTCCACGTGCTGCTCGCGGATCCGGGGACGAGCGTGAGCTACCGGTCCGTCGACTACGCGGCCGCCCCCACGGCGATCGTGGTCGGTTCCGAGGGCTCCGGCCTGCCACCGGAATGGCGATCGCAGGGCTTCGAGGCCGTCTCGATCCCCATGCTCGGCTTGGCGGACTCGCTCAACGTCGCCCTGTCTGCTGGGATCCTTCTATTCGAGGCACGGGCACACAAGAACGGCTGGTAGGAAGGATCCCCTCAGGATGCCGCGCCGTCGACTGTTGTCATCGCCGGGCCGGTACCGGATGTTCACCGCGCTCCTGGTCTGGCGTGGCGTCCGGAGGGGATCCTTACTTGGGAGTCACCGGATCGTCGACCCCGACCACGGGCCGACGATCCGGTGGGAGTCAGCTACGGCAGGAGCCGCGGCACTCACGGCTGAGCAGGGCGTCGATGACGATGCTCTGCATGTCCTCGGTGTTCTGCGCCTTGAACGCCTGGCCACCCATCGCGTCGGCCAGCTGGCGGAGCACGCCGATGTCGGCGTCCGGGCCGAGGCCCACCAGGATCACCTGGATCGGCTTGTCCGCGGTCGTCTCGTTCCGCAGCTGCCGGACCAGCGTCTCCAGGTTCGTGTTGGAGACGTTGTCGTCCTTGCCGTCGGTCAGCAGCACCATCGTGTTCGACCGGCCGCTCTCGAAGTTCTGCCTCGCCGAGCGGTACGCAGCCAGCACGGTGTCGTAGAGGCCGGTGTTCCCGGCGACCTGGCGCGGCAGGCCGTCCAGCGCCTTCACGGCGTTCTGGCGATGAACGGGATCCAGCGCGTTCACCTCGACCAGCGAACGGTAGTCCTCGTCGTTCGGACCCAGGTTCTGGGAGAAGATCCACAGACCGAACTTTGCCGAGTTCGGGTAGTACGTGAGCGCCGTCTTCGCGGCCTGGCGGGCGAGCTCGATCCGGGTCGAACCGCTGCCCTCGGCCTTGCTGCCCATCGTCCCGGACACGTCGACCACCGTGAGCAGGCGCGGGTCGAGCGTGACCGCGGCCCACGTACGCAGGATGTCGTCGGCGTCGGTCGGCGCCAGCACCGGCTTGAGCTCGGGCGGCAGCTTCACCGCCTTCGGGTCCGGTACGGTCTTCGACACCGAGTCGCGGAAGCCGGCGTCGTGCAGGACCTTCTTCCCGGCCTCGCTCTCGGCGTACCGGATCAGCGTCTTGCCGGCCTCGATCGTCGGGTCGAGCTCGACGTCCTCGTTGCCGAGCATCACCGCGTAGATCGGATAGTCGAACATCACCGTTCCGGTCGTCGGAACGATCGCCGTCAGGTCGGCGTCCGGGTTGGCCTTGGCAGTCTTCAGGAACTGCTGCTCCGACGTCGGCACCGCGTGCTTCAGCCCGGTCGACGCCCGGCCGAGTTCCTCGGTCAGGTCCTTCACCCGGTCCTGCGCGCGCTCGATGATCGTGCGGCCGATGCGTTCACGGGACTCCACGCGGTCGCCGCGGATCGTCCGCCGGATGCCGAGCAGCGCCTGCAGCGTGGTCATCGACTTGTCCGGGTCGGCCAGCGCGACCTTGCCCTTGGCGGTCATGTCGGCCCAGTTCCCGGCGATCGGCCGCAGCTGCGCGGCCTGCGCCTTCGTGGTCGCGACCACGAGCGGGGACAGCGCCATCGACGCCTTCATCGGCAGCAGGCGGTCACCGAGGATGCCGGTCCGGCCGAGCCACGCCTCCGAGTCGGGGATCCACAGGTTCGGCGTGTCGCTCTCGTCGTCGCCGTTCGCGAGCAGGTTGAAGACCTCGATCGACGTGACGCCGCGGACCGTGAACGACAGACAGATGTCGTTCACCGAAGCCTTGTCGTCGGTGATCTGCTTGGTGATCGCGCGAACGGGAGCCTCGAGCTCCGGCGTGACCGAGATCGCGACCTCCTGCGAACCCGTGCAGGTCGGGCGCTTGGCCACGTTGTTCTTGTTGTCGAACACCTGAACCGCGACGTACGCGACGAGCACGACGCCGAGAATTGCCGCCGCGGCAGCAAACACCCGACCGTGGCCACGAAGGCCCCGGCTGGGCGCGCTGTAGGCCTGCTGACGATCCGGCGACGGTCCACCGGGTCGACGAGGCCCGTTTGACGCGGCATGACGTCCGGGCATGTAGGTACAGTCCTCCAGTTCCCCCCTGTACGACGCGCCGACAGTACAGGAAAGTGACACTCCGTGGTCAATGGGGCGAATCTGTGCCTGATCGACTACACGGCGTCATAACTGCCGGTCAAGGCGGTGAAACAGCGCACATTGAGGACATCCGGGACAGCCCGTTTTGGCCGTGGTTAACAATATGCGTCGCCTCTGCGGCATCGCCACGGGTTCGACCGACCTGTCTCGGAGCGGCCAAACAGATCAATTCAGACACTTCTCACTCCGCCCTCAGCAGCCATTGGCGCACTGCCGCCGAAGTAGGGCGTCGATGATGATGCCTTCCATGAACCGTGGATCCTCGGCCTTGTACGCCCGGCCACCCGTCGTCGCGGCGATGCGTTGGAGCGTGGCGACATCGGTGCCCTTACCGATGCCGACCATGATCAGCTCCACCGGACGGGCCGGGTCGTTCAGGCGCTTCAGCTCGGCCAGCAGCGGCTCGAGCTTGATGTTGCTCCTGTTGTCGTCCTTGCCATCGGTGATTAGGACGACCGCGTTGAACCGGGACCCGTCGAAGTTCGAACGGGCGGTCCGGTAGCCGGCCAGGATGGTGTCGTAGAGCGCGGTGTTCCGGCCCACGCGTCCCGACAGGCCGGCGATCCGGCTTGTCAGCGTGGCCCGGTGGACCGCGCCCAGTGGCTCGATCCCGGTGAGCCCGAGGTGGTCGATCCCCTCCGGCCCGAGGCCTTCGGAGAACGCCCACAGGCCGAGCTCGGCCGTGTCCGGCAGGTACGTCATCGCGGCTCGCAGGGCATCCTCGGCGAGGTCGATCCGCGTCTTCAGCCCGGCCGACTCGTTCATCGAACCGGACACGTCCATGATCGCGAGCATCTTCGGCTCGATCGTCATCGCGGCCCAGCTCCGCAGCACGTCGTCCGCGTCGAAGTCGAGCGGGTTCAGCACCTTGAGGTTGCCGGTCTTCACGTTGGAGTTGGGTGGCGCGAGGTCGCGGTAGTCGCGGAAGCCGGCGTTGTGGATGGTGCTCCGCGAGCGGTCGGCGTCGACGTACCGCAGCAACGTCGCGCCGGCGTTGTTGATCTGGTTCCGCTTGCCTTCCGGACCGAGGATCGCGAGCAGCGGGTACTCCATCAGCACGGTCCCGGCGGTGGGGATCGTCTGCACGATGTCCGCGTCCGGGTGGACCTTGAGGTACGAGAGCACCTGCTGCTCGGTCGTCGGGATCGCCGACTTCAGCCCACTTGGGTCCGAGGAACGGTCGAGCTGGCCGGCGAGGCTCGGGACCCGGTACGGCGTGTTCCGGACGATCGTGCCGCCGAGATTCCGGCGCGCCTTCTCGGGCGTGTCGTCCGGCGCCGACCGGCGGACGCCGAGCAGTGCCGAGAACGCGGTGCCCGAGGTCTCCGGGCTGCTGAGCATCGTCGGTGCCGAGCCCGCGAGCGAGGCCCACGAGTTCTTCTTCGACGCGAGCTGGGCGGCCGTGGCCTGAGTGGAGGCCAACACGAGCGGCGTCGCCGCGACCGAGGGGCTGAGCGAGGTCACGCGGCCTGGCGGGATGCCGGTGCGGTTGATCCACTCGACGGTGTCGGGGATCCAGAGCTCGGGAAGGTCGCGCGGCTCCGGCTGCGCCAGCTTTCCGAACGTCTCCGCCGGGTCCTCCGCGCGCACCTCGAACACCAGACAAGCCCCACCGATCGAGACGTTGTCGTCGGCGATCTCGTCGGCGAACGCGCGCACCGGAGCCACGACCTCGGGTGCGGCGGCGACATCGACCCGGAACGTGCCGGAGCAGACGTCGTCACGTGCCGCGGCAGGGCGGTCGAGAGCGCGGGCGCCAATGAAGGCGATGAGAACAACCGCTACCGTTCCGCCCGCGGCCGCGAGAAGGCGGCTCGGTCGGATCGTTCTGCGGCGGGCGGCGCCTGAATGGCGTCCGGGCATCGTGACGTTCCTCCCCACTGACCCGATTGCTGCCCCCGCAACGCTGGGGAGCGTATCCAAAATGACGCTCAGTGGCCATCTTCAGCGGAAGGTGCCGTGGCGACTACAAACGGTGACGAATAGGCCCGGGAACTGGGCGGAGAACACCGCGTGACGACCGGGCGAACGCGAGTGGACCGGTCCGGCCAGTGGCGCGCGTCGCCCAGCGTACTCACTCCGGCTGGCGAGCCCGGCGCAGCAGAATCGCCATGGTGAGCAGGAGAACCGCCAGAACGGTCATCACCCAGCCCACGTGATGCAGCCCGCGATCGCTGAGATCTTGCTCGAACACGATGCCCAACACGCTGGTCGACATGATCGCGCCGAGATAGCGGAACGTTTGGAACAAACCGCCCGACGACCCAGTCCGGTTCGGCGGACTCGCCTCGTACAAAGCGGTCTGCAGACCGAAGTTGTTGAACCCGTTGGGGATGCCGAGCAGCAGCGCGATGCCGACGAGCAGGACGATCGGCGTACTGCTGTCGATGAACTGGACCAGCAGCGTGGCGGCGAGCACGACCGCGGTGCCGAAGACCAGCGCGGTGCGCGAGCTGCGGCTCCGGACGACGCGGGCCGCCAACGGCACGGTAAGTACGCCCATCGCGGCGATCGGGAGCACGAGCAGGCCGACCTGGTTCGCGCCGAAGCCGCGCACGGACTCCAGCCACATCGGCAGGCCGAAGAACACGCAGTAGAAGATCAGGTTCGTCAGGCCCTGCTGGAGCAGGACCGAGGTCAGCGCCGGGTTGGCGGCGAGTCCGCGGACGTCGAGGAACGGCTCGTCGACCGACCGTTCGCGTAGCACCAGCAGCACCGCCAGCACGGCGAACGCGATCAGCAGCCACCAGCGCGGCTGGTCGTCGAGGTAGAGCAGGAAGACCAGCAGGCTGCCGAGGCCGCAGGTGAACAGCGCGATGCCGGGGAAGTCGACGGTGATCTTCGCGGCGGGCCGGGCGTACTGCTGCTCCTTCGGCAGGAACCGCAGGCCGAGGATCACGCCGGTGATCGTGAGCGGGATGTTCACGAGGAAGACGGCCTGCCAGCCGGCGAACGCGACCAGGAAGCCGCCGATGACCGGTCCGAGCGCCGCGCTGGTCGACGCGGCCACGGTGAGCGCGGCCATCGCGCTCGCCGGCGGCCTGGTCGCGTCCGGCCCGTCGGCCTGGCGGAGCAGGACGAGCGCGGAGGGGAACGCGGCCGACGTACCGATCGCCTGGATGACCCGGATCCCGACCAGCCACCAGAACCCGGGGACGAACGGCGCCAGGATCGAGGCGATCGCGACCAGCACGAGCCCACCGACGAACAGCCGCCGCGCGCCGAACAGGTCCGCGAACCGTCCCATCAGGGGCTGCCCGACCGCCGCGGCCAGGTAGAAGCCGGAGACCAGCCAGCTCGCGGTCGCGACGCCGACCTCGAAGTGCCGCTCGAGGCTGATGAGGGCGACGGCGATCATGGAGGAGTTGAGCGGGTTGAGCACAGTGCCGAACGCGAGCGACACGATCAACGTCGTCGGAACGCCGAACCGGTAGCGAGGCACGTGATCATCCTTGCGCTGACCACGGGCTGAGACACATGGGGTCTCCGCCGATACGCAGGTGTTAACAGACGTGTTGACGGCGAGGTAGACTGTCGTTGTGCTGCGCGTGAGTGACGAGACCCGAGAGGAAGTCCTGCGGATCGCCCGCGAGGACTACGGCGGCGTGTCCGCCGACGAGACGATCCGGCGGCTCATCGACGAGCACTGGGAATCGATGGCCGTGGCGGCGGTCCGGGAGTTCCGCGAGGACGACCCGCGAGGCTGGGCCGACTACCTCGCCGAGGCCGATCAGCTCGCCGGCGCGGACGCCGCGATCGCCGACGGCTGGTCGGGCAAGCGCGAGTGAAGCCGCCCGTCGAGCCGGGTCAGGTGTGGTTCGTCGACCTCGAGCCCATCCGCGGCCACGAACAGGGCAAGGACCGCCCGGCGCTGGTCGTGTCCTCGCGGTTCCATCTCGCGCTCACCAACGCCGAGCTGGTCACGATCCTCCCGTTGACGACGGTCGAACGCCCGCGCTGGCTGCACCGGGTGCACGTCGCGTCGGCCGCGAGCTGGGTGATCACCGAGCAGGTGCGTACGGTCTCGGTGAACCGCTTCCGCCGGTACGCGCCGGAGATCGACCTCTCCGAGGAAGAACGGGCAACAGTGCGCCGCATCCTGTCGAGGATGATCGACGTCTAGCCGGGCCAATGATCATGTTTACATGATCATTTGCCGCTCTACCTGGGATACACCCCGCGTAGAGCACCCACTCGCCAGGTAAAGCGGCATCGGTGCCCATCCGCCAACACGCCCGACCTACCCCACGGGTCCTCGTGGCATCGCGCCTCAAGGTGTTGGCCGGGTGATCCCCTCGGCGTAGATCCGCCCGATCACCGCCTCGATTGCCGGCTCCTGGATCGACAGGTCCACCAAGGGGTACCGCTCGGCCACCGCGGCGACGAGTGGCGCGGCGCTCTGGGCGGCGGGGAACGCGAGCCACTGCCGCGGGCCGTCGACCTTCACCACGCGCGCGCCCTCGATCGAGACCGGGCCCTGGGGTTCGGCGAGGTCGACGACCAACGTCCGTTCGCTCTCACCGAGCTCGTGCAGCCCCTCCAGCCCACCGTCGTACACGAGCTGCCCGTGGTCGATCACCATCACCCGCTTGCAGAGGTGCTCGATGTCGGTCAGGTCATGGGTGGTCAGCAGCACGGTGGTGCCGGACGTGGTGTTCAGCTCGCGCAGGAAGTCGCGTACGCGCGCCTTGCTGACGATGTCGAGCCCGATCGTGGGCTCGTCGAGGTAGAGCACCTCGGGGTCGTGCAGCAACGCGGCCGCGATGTCGCCGCGCATGCGTTGTCCCAACGACAGTTGACGAACGGGTACGTCGAGCAGGTCGCCGAGCTCGAGCAGCTCGACCATCCGCTCGAGGTTCTCCGCGTACCGCTGGTCCGGGATCTTGTAGATGCGCCGAAGCAGTCCGTACGAGTCGCGCAGCGGCAGGTCCCACCACAGCGTGGTCCGCTGACCGAAGACGACACCGATGCGTCGGGCCAGCGCGATCCGGTCCCGCGAGGGCTCGATCCCGGCGACCCGGAGCGAACCGGAGGAGGGAACGAGGATGCCGGTGAGCATCTTGATCGTGGTCGACTTGCCGGCGCCGTTCGGCCCGATGTAGCCGACCATCTCGCCGCGTTCGACCGCGAACGAGAGCCCGGCGACCGCGTGCACCTCTGACCTCGTGCGCCGGAGCCGGCCGGATTTTCGCCGTACGACGAAGGTCTTGGCGACGTCTTGCAGCTCGATGAGGGGCATGTCAGCTCCCGGTGCTTCGGTAGTTGCGAACGCCGGTCCGCCAGGCGAGCGCGGCGACAGCGGAGAGCAGGAGGGCGGCGACCGGCGACGCGAACTGGAACGCCGTCGGCAGGCCGAGCGGGTCGGGGTGGCTGAGGATGTAGAGCGCCGGCATCCAGTTGACGAAGCCGAGCGGGATCACGAACAGCGCGAGCAGGACGACCTCGCGGGCGAAGAGCGTCGGTGGGTACTGGGTGAGGAAGTTTCCCCCGTACGTGAAGGCGTTCGCGACCTCGGCAGCGTCGGTCGCCGCGAACTGGAACGCGCCGCCGAGTACGAAGATCGCGCTGAAGATCACCGTTCCGCAGACCACCATGACGATCGTCAGCAGGACGCGGTCCCAGGTCCAGTGCACGTCGAGCGCGGCGATCGACCAGGCGAAGATGACGCTTGCCTGGATCACGCGGCCGAGCCGGTGGATGCCGAAGTTGTCGGCGGCCGACTGGATGAACACGGGCACGGGCCGGATCATCATCGCGTCGAACTCGCCGGTGCGGATCTTCCGCCCGATCCGTTCGCTGTTGCCGACCAGCAGGTCCGCGAGCCCCATCGCGACGCCGGACGCGCCGTACAGGAAGGCGACCTCCGCGAGATCGAAGCCGCCGAGCTGTGGCGTGTGGCTGAACATGATGAAGATGACGACGAAGTCCAGCCCCGTGATGACGAACTGGCTCCCGACCAAGAGCAGGAACGAGCCGCGGTAGATCAGCGCGGAGCGGATCCAGAGGATCGACATCCACCAGAACGCGCGAAGTCCGTCAACCACCTTGGACCACCACCTTCGACGTGGCGACCGCAGTGATGGCCCGTCCGACGAGAAGGAGGACGAGTGCCCAGGCTGCCTGGAATCCGAACGCCTCCAGCACCTCGACGCCCTGATGCTTGCCGAGCAGGATGTCGACGGGTATCTGCAGGACGCTGGCCCAGGGCAGCAGCAGGGCCGTCCGGGCCAGCACGTCGGGGAAGAGCGTGAGGGGGAGGAGCATGCCGGACATGAACATCCCGACGAGCCCCGCCGCGGTCTGGATCCCGCGGAGGTCGAGGAGCCAGAACGTGAACAGCGTGACGATGTAGCGGATCGCGAAGCTCACCATGAGGCCGAGGACGACCGCGACGAGGAACGCGAGCCAGGTGAGGGGGTTCACCGGAAGCGCGAGGGGGAAGATCAGCGCACCCACGATGGTGGGTGGGATTCCCCTTGCCAGGAACTGGAATCCGGCTCGCCCGAGATCGGCGGCGAACCACCAGGTCTGCATGTCGACCGGGCGGTAGAGGTCGATGGCGACGTCTCCGGTGCGGATGCGCTCGGCGAGCTCGTCGCCGAATCCGCCGCCGAACAGCGCCATCGGCGCGAGCAGTGACTGGCCGATGAAGACGTACGTGAGGGCCTCGGCGGTGTCGTACCCGCCGAGCCCGGGTCTGGCCTCCCACAGCGCGATGTAGGTGTAGGCCATGATGAATCCGAAGATCGTGTTGGTGAATGCTCCGGCGGCTGTTGCCGCGCGGTAGGTCGAGTACCGGCGAAAACCTCGCCAGGCGACCGCCGCGTAGAGCCGCATGGGTATCGCCTCCTTTCCTTTGGTCGGGTGATCGCGCGCACGCCGAAGTTCCCCCATGCCAACGGGCAGGGGGGTTCAGGGTGGTGCGGGCGTCACTATGCCCCGGAGAAGGGTGAGCCGGGGATTTGTCGGGCCGGCCAGGATACGGGAACGAACGGGGGAGCGCGACCCGAATTAACGCGGCGGTGCCATGCGGGCGTCGGGCCAGACGACGCGGAGGCCGTACGGGTCGCCGTTCAGCCTGTCCTTGGGCTGGCTGTTGACCGCCTCGCGGCCGGCGAGCTGGCCGCCTTGGGCCTGGTAGAACGCCTGGGCTCGGGTGTTCTGCTCGAGCACCCACAGGTAGAAGGTGGGCCTCGCGGCTCGGGCGACGACGCCCTCGGCAGCGCGGACGATCAGCGCGCGCCCGATGCCGGACCGCTGCCGGTCGTGCGCGACGTGCAGGTTGTCGAGGAGGCTGCCGTACACCGGGTCGTGGTCGAGCATGACGTGCACGAACCCGGCGAACCCTCGCGCGTCCTCGGCCACGACCGTGACGGTCCCGCTGGGCTCGCCGAGCCGCCCGGCCCAGACGCTACGGCGTTCGGTCTCGAGGTCGCCGTCGAGGTACGAGTCGGCGAACGCTCCGCGATAGAACCGCCGCCAACTGTCCGCGTGCAGCAGCGCCACCGCCTCGGCATCGGCCGGCGTAGCGGGGCGGAACGTGACACTCATCGGGCACCTCTTCTGCGAATGAGCGGCCGGTGCTGGCTGGCAACCGACTTGTTGGACAGATCTCGGGATAGAGACCGAGATCTGTCCAACAACTCACGGCAGCGCACAGGTGGCTGGTGGTGGTGGGGTGGCGGGGCGGAACGTGACGCTCATCGACGCCTACTCGCCTTCCGTGGCTTGCCCCGTTTGAATGAAGGGCACCTTCATTCAATAGGTTGGAATGAAGGTGCCCTTCATTCAACTCGTGGCGGTCAGGCGAGGCCGAGGACCGCGCGGGGGTCGGAGTCCAGCAGGTGCTCGATGGTCGACGGCTCGATCCACGGCAGTCCCGCCGGCTTCATGTCACCCAGCCCACGCAGGCCCGCGACCGCCTCGGCCGGCGTCCACACCGGATAATCCGAGCCGAACAGCAGCTTGTCGACCACGCCCCACTCCTGCGCCCGCACCAACGCGTGGAACCCGTCCTGCGGCCGCGCCCAGTTCGCCGACACGTCGGAGAACACCCGCCGGTTCTTCCGCAGCACCACGATCGTCTCGCGCTGCCACGGATGCCCCATGTGCGCGATGATCTGCACCAGGTCCGGGAACCGCCGCGCCACCTCGTCCACGACCAGCGGCTGGCTCACCGACAGGTCACCGACCGGGCTCGGCGTCGCGCCCATGTGCCACAGCAACACCAGCCCAGCATCGAGAGCCGCCTGGTAGAACGGGTCGAAGCGCGCGTCCCGCGGGTCGAACAGAGCCAACACCGGGTACAGCTTGATCCCACGCAGCCCCCGCGCGACACCGTCGGCCAGTTGCTCCAACACGTCCGGGTCCGTCGGGTCCAACGACATGAAGCCGATCGTCTCGGTACGCGTGGACGCGCAGAACTTCTCCACGAAGTCGTTCGGCGTCCCCACCCCCGCGGCCGTCGCGCGCAGCCCGAAGACGAACGCCGCCTTCACCCCGACCATCGCCGCGTCGTACGCCTCGGGCGTCACGTCCACCCACGGGTCGCCGTACACCGGTTGCCAGTGGTCGTGGTACTCACACCCCCAGTGCTCCGCGGTCAGACAGTGCGTATGAACATCGATCACGACTTGCCACCCTGTTCAGCCGGCAACAACGACTTGTACGTAATGCTCAACACCGCAACGAGATCCGCGTCCGCCGCCATGGCCGACGCCGCCTCGCGCAGCGACTCCAGATACCCCGCGTGCCGATCGTTCACGAACTCCGCCGCCGGACCCGCCACGCTCAGCGCAGCCACGCCGACGTCCGCGATCGGCACCGGCACCGCGAGGCAGCGCAGCCCGATGCTCCACTCGTTGTCGTCGAACGCGTAGCCACGACGCTGGATCTTCCGCAGCTCCTTGCTCAGCTGCTCCACCGTGGTGACCGTCGCCTCCGTCCGCGGCGGGAACGGCTCCTCCGGCACGTGCAGCTCGATCCGGTCCGCCGCGACGTTCGCCAGCAGCACCTTGCCCAGACCCGTGCAGTACGCCGACGCGCGCGACCCGGCCATCGCGGTGAAGCGGATCGGCCGGTCGGGCTCGTGCACGCACAGGTGCAGCACCTGGTCGCCATCGAGGATTCCGAGGTTCGCGGTGTGCCCGGTCTTGGCCGACAGCTCGGCGAGGTACGCCCCCGCTGTCTCCGACACGTCGAGGCTCGCGACGTACGCAGTCGACAGCGTCAGCACCTTGTGCGCGAGCCGGAACGCCGGACGCTCGTCGACACGCACGATGAACTCCGCCTCGGTGAGCACCGCCAGCAGCCGGACGAGCGTGCTCTTCGGCATCTTCGTTCGCCGGTGGAACTCGGTGAGCGTCATCGGCTGCGGCCCGTTCGCCAACAGCTCGAGCAGCGCGAGGCCGCGCGCCAGCGCGTGCGCGTGATAGTTGGCCGATGCCGGCTTCTCGTCGTCGACCACCGCGGTTGGCCCGGTCCTGACTACTCGTGCCACGACTGTCTCCGATCCTGTTTGAGCCTCAGCACCACACCGGCCGGCGTCGACGCGTGATCCTCGTTGTGTACCACAACCGACCCGTTGACGATCACGAGTTCCACGCCCTCGGGATAGGCATGCGGGGTGACGTACGTCGAACGATCGGCGAGCCGCTCGAGGTCCAGCACGACCAGGTCCGCCGCGTACCCCTCCGCGACGGCCCCGCGGTCGGTCAGCCCGATCCGCCGCGCGGGCAGCGACGTGCACTTCGCGATCGCCTGCTCCAGCGTCGACCGGCCGGCGCCGACGTAGTCGGTCAGCAGCCGCGGATAGCAGCCGTACGAACGCGGATGCGTCAGCCCCTCGCCGGTCGGACCAGCGGCGTCGAGCGCGAACCCGTCCGACCCGACCACCGCAGCCGGATGGGTGAGCACCGCGAGCAGGTCGTCCGCGCTGCGGCCGCCGGCGATCATCGTCGCGGTCGGGTGCGCGGCGACCAACGTACGTACGACGTCCGCGCCGTCCCCGTCGAGGTCGGCGATCGTCCGGCCCACGAGCTCGTCCGGCACACCGGTCGCGAGCGTGATGTCGCTCCACTCCAGCGGATGGTCGTCGAGGTCGGGGAGCAGCTGGGCGAGCACGGTGCTGCCGGCGAGGTACGGGTAGATGTCGACGCCGACGTCGATGCCGCGATTCAGCGCCTCGTCGACGCGGTCGAGCGCGAGCTTGACCTTGCCCCAGTTGCGGCGGCCGACACCGACGAGATGGGAGATCTGCGTACGGCAGCCCGTGCGTTCCGCGACGCGGACCGCCTGCTCGACCGACGGGAGCAGCTCGTCGGCGTAGTCCCGGAGGTGCCAGGCGAACAGCCTGTCCGCCGCAGCGACGGTCTCGCCGATCGCGACGAGCTCGTCCTCGCCGACGTCGTGGAGCGGCGCGTACGCCAGACCGGTCGACGCACCGGCGGCACCCGCGGCCAACGCGTCGGCGAGCAGCCCGCGGAGTCGCACGAGGTCGCCACCACTGGCCAGGCGAAGAGGGATGTGGGCGACGAGCGCTGCGACGTTCACCGCCGGACCCGCCGCCGACAGCGCCGCGACGTACCCGACGAAGTCCGTCCAGTCCCACGCCACCGCGGGATCGCGGTCGAGGAAGCTGACAGCGCCTCGCAGTTCGCCGACGGAACCACCGAACGGGAACGTGCCGAGCCCGCAGTTGCCCACGACCTCGGTCGTCACCCCCTGCCGGACCTTGCTCGGCGCGGACGGGTTGCTCAGCAACGTGACGTCGGAGTGGCTGTGCAGGTCGACGAACCCGGGTGCGACGACCCGCCCGGACACGTCGATCGTTCGCGTCGCAGGGCCGACCGAGCCGACCGCCGACACGTGGCCGCCGCTGATCGCGACGTCCGCCAAGCGCGCGGGTGCACCCGTCCCGTCGACCAGCAACCCACCGCTCAACACCAGATCCGTCACGACGGAGCCCTCCCGGAGGAGGTGGCGAGGATGTCGATCCGCTCCGGGTAGTGGCAGGCGCTCGGGTGCCCCTCGCCGAGCCGGTCGATCAGCGCCGGCTCCTGCCCGGCGCACAGCTGGTCGGCCTTGGGGCAGCGGGTACGGAACCGGCAGCCCGACGGCGGATTCGCCGGGTTGGGCACGTCGCCCTTCAGCAGCACGCGTTCGCGTTCGTCCCGCCCGACGGGATCCGGAACGGGCACCGCCGACAGCAACGCCTGGGTGTACGGATGGGTGGGCCGCTCGAAGATGTCCTGGCGCGTCCCGATCTCCACGATCTTGCCGAGGTACATCACCGCGACGTCGTCACAGATGTGCCGCACGACCGACAGGTCGTGGGAGATGAACAGGTACGCCAGATCGAGCCGTTTCTGCAACTGAGCAAGCTGATTCACGACCTGGGCCTGGATCGAGACGTCCAACGCGGACACCGGCTCGTCGAGCACCAGCACCTTCGGATCGAGCGCCAAAGCCCGCGCGATGCCGATGCGCTGCCGCTGCCCGCCGGAGAACTCGTGCGCGTACCGGTTGGCGTGCTCGGGGGAGAGGCCGACGAGCTCGAGCAGCTCACCGACCCGCCGCTTGCCGCCGTCCTTGTACCGCCCGTGGATCCGCAGCGGCTCCGCGACGATCTCGTGCACGGTGAGGCGCGGGCTGAGCGAGGAGTACGGGTCCTGGAAGACGATCTGGATCTCGCTGCGCAGCCGCCGGATCGCCGCCGGATCCATGGACGCGAGGTCCGTGCCCTGGTAGACGATCCGGCCCGACGTCGGCGGGAGCAGCCGGACGAGCATCCGCCCGGTCGTCGACTTGCCGCAGCCCGACTCGCCGACGAGGCCCAGCGTTCGCCCACGTTGCAAGGCGAAACTCACGTCGTCGACCGCCTGCACCGCGCCGGTCTGCCGTCGCAACAGTCCCTTGCGGATGGGGAAGTGCTTGACCAGGTTGTGCGCCTCGAGGATCGGATCGCTCATGCCGACACCTCGCTCCCCACCGGCAAGACCCGGTGATCATGTACGTGATCATGAAGGGAAACCGGTGCATACGGCCAGTAAGGCTTCATGATCACGTACATGATCACGCGGTCACCTCCTGGTGCGAGGGCTCAGGGGCGAGCTCGGCGTGGAAGTGGCAGGCGCTGAGCTGACCCGTCGCGGCGACGGCGAGCTCCGGACGTTCCGTACGACAGCGTTCCCGCCCCCGGCTGATCGCGCAGCGCGGATGGAACGCGCACCCGGACGGCACGTCGATGAGGCTCGGCGGGCTGCCCGCGATCGGCCGCAGCTCGTCGGTGTCCTGGTCGAGCCGGGGGAGGCTGTCGAGCAGGCCGCGGGTGTACGGGTGGCGCGGGTTGGCGAAGATGCTGCGGACGTCGCCGGTCTCGACGATGCGGCCCGCGTACATCACCACGATCCGGTCCGCGAGCTCGGCGATCACGCCGAGGTCGTGGGTGATGAGGATCGTCGCGGCCCCGGTCTCCCGCGCGGCCTTGCGGAGCAGCGCCAACACCTGGGCCTGGATCGTCACGTCGAGCGCGGTCGTCGGCTCGTCGGCGATGAGCAGCGCGGGGTCGTTCGCGATCGCCATCGCGATCATCGCGCGCTGCCGCATGCCGCCGGAGTACTCGTGCGGATACTGCCGGAACCTCGCCGGCGGATCGGGTACGCCGACCAGCGCGAGCAGCCCGATCGCCCGCTCCCGCGCGCCGCCCGGGCTGAGGTTGCCGTTGTGCAGGTGCAGCGCCTCGGTGATCTGCTGCCCGACGGTGATGACCGGGTTGAGCGCGGTCATCGGGTCCTGGAACACCATCGCGATGTCGCCGCCGCGGACGCGCCGCAGCTCCTTGGTCTTCATCCGCAACAGGTCCTTGCCGCGGAAGCCGATCGTGCCGCCGGTGATCTTGCCGGGCGGCTGCCGGATCAGTCCGAGGATGCTCATCGCGGTGACGCTCTTGCCCGAGCCGGACTCGCCGACGACGCCGAGCACCTCGCCGGGGAACACGTCGAAGCTGACGCTGTCGACAGCCCGGACCACACCGTCGTCGGTGTTGAACTCGACGCGAAGATCGCGAATCTCCAACAGGGGTTGCTCGTTCATCGCCTCACCCCTGCCTCGGGTCGACGGCGTCCCGCAGGCCGTCGCCGACGAAGTTGACCGACAGTACGGTGAGCGCGATCGCGATGCCCGGCGGCAGCCACAGCCACGGCATCGTCTGGACGAGCGTGAGGTTCTGCGCGTCGATCAGCATGTTGCCCCAGCTCGCCTGCGGTGGCTGCACCCCGAGGCCGAGGAACGACAGCGCGGCCTCGACGAGGATCGTTCCGGCGACGGTCAACGTACCGACGACCGTCACCGGCGCGAGAACGGCAGGCAGGATGTGCCGCCGGATCAGCCACCAGTTGCTCGCGCCTACCGCGTTCGCGGCCAGGATGAACTCGTGCTCGCGGAGCGACAACGTCGCGCCACGGACGACGCGACCGGTGACCGGCCAGCCGAACACCCCGATCGCGACGATCAGCGTGACGAGGCTCGGCCCGAGGATGCCCGCCACCACGAGGATCACGACCAGCGACGGCAGCGACATCATGATGTCCGCGAACCGCATGATGACCGCGTCGACCCAGCCGCCGAGCAGCCCGGCGACGGCACCGAGCAGCGTGCCGAGCACGATCGCGATCAGTGACGCGGACAGCCCGATGCCGAGCGACACCCGGCCCGCGAAGATCGCGCGGGTGAAGACGTCCCGGCCGGAGGAGTCCGTGCCGAACAGGTGCTCAGCCGACGGTGCCTGCCGGAACGCGCGCAGGTCGACGGCGTTCGGGTCGTACGAGGAGACCAACGGCGCGAAGATCGCCAACGCGACGACGACGATCAGCACGACCGCGCCGCCGACGGCGATCTTGTTGCGGAAGAACCGCCGGACTGCCATGCCGCCGGGGGTCCGGCTGCGGATCCCGCGCGGCACCGCCGACGCGGCGGTCAGGTCGGCGCCGGTCATCCGAGCCGCACCCGGGGATCGACGACCGCGTACAGCAGGTCGGCCGCGAGGTTGCTCGCGATCACGAGCACCGAGATGAGCAACGCGAACCCGGTGATCACGGGGTAGTCCTGCGCGTTCGTCGCGGCGACCGCGAGCTGTCCCATGCCTGGCCAGGAGAACACCGTCTCGACGACCACCGCACCTCCCAGCAGGTTGGGGATCGAGAGCGCCGCCACGGTGACGAGCGGGATCAACGCGTTCCGCAGCGCGTGCCGTACGACCGCGCGCAACCTGCTCGCTCCCTTCGCCATCGCGGTGCGGACGTAGTCGGCGTACAGCTCGCTGAGCAGTCCGCTGCGGACGTACCGGACGTACGGTCCCGCGCCGGCGAGCCCGAGCAGCACGGCCGGCATAGCCAGGTGGCGCAGGATGTCGAGCCCGCTGCCGTCGTCGGGCGACGACATGCCCGACGACGGGAGCACCTGCAGCTTCAGCGAGAACACGTAGATCGCGCCGATGCCGAGGAAGAACGTCGGGATCGAGATCGCGCCGAGGCTGAACGCGGCGGTCACGTAGTCGACCGCCGAGTTGCGCCGCAGCGCCGCGAGGATGCCTAACGGGAACGCGAGCAGCCAGGAGATCAGCAGCGCCGTGCCCATCAGCAGCACGGTCGGCCCGACCCGCTCGAGCAGCATGCCGGTGACCGACCGGTTGTACTGGAACGACATCCCGAAGTCGCCGGTCACCGCGTCGCCCAGCCACCGCCCGAACTGGACCACCAACGGTTGGTCCAGTCCGAGCTCGTGGCGTTTCAGCTCGAGGAACTCCGGTCCGGCGGAGCCGCGTACCTCGGGCGGGACGAGCACGTCGATCGGGTCGCCGGGAACCGCGCGGACCAGGATGAACAGTCCGACGCAGATCACGAACAGCACGCCGATGTTGGTGATCAGCCGCCTGATGAGGTACGCGCCCATGTGCCGTTTCTACTGTCTACTTGGCTGCGTCGTCGATGGTCCACTCCGCGGCGTTCCAGAAGATGCCGGTGAAGTCACCGGTCGCCTTCACGCCCTTGAGCCGGCTGCTCGTCGCCCAGATCGCGTCCGGGCTGAACAGCCACAGGTAGGAGACCTCGTCGTTCTCGATCTTCGCCGCCTGCTGGTACAGCTTCATTCGCTCGTCGCGATCGAGCGTGCCGTTCGCCTGCTCCATCAACGTGTCGATCTGCTCGTTGCAGTAGCGGGGCAGGTTGCCACCGTTCGGCACCCAGGTCTTGCAGCTGATCACGACCCGGTCGTTGTACGGCTCGACGATGTAGTTGCCACCACCGAACAGGGTCGCGTCCTGCGGAGGCGGCGGGGGGAGCGTCTGGGTCTGGTTCAGCTTGACCTTCATGCCGACCGCGTTGAGCTGGCTCTCCACGATCGTCGCCGCGGCGTCGCGGTCGCGCTGGCCGGGGATCCAGTTGATCGTCACGACCTCCTTGGGATCCCACCCCGCTTCCTTCAGCAGCGACTTCGCCTTCTCCGGGTCGTACTCGTACTGGTTGATGTCGGCCGGCACGGCGTCACCCATGAACACGCCGTTCTGCACGGTGCCCTTGCCGCCGAGGATCGTCTCGACCATCGACTTGCGGTCGATCGCGTAGACCATCGCCTGCCGGACCCGCTTGTCCTTGAACCGCGGCTGCTGCAGGTCGAACGCGATCCGGATGAAGCCCGGCCCGGGACCGGACGAGACCGTGATGCCTTCCATCTGCTCGACGCGCTGGAGGTCGGTGGGGGAGACCTGCACGAGGTCCATCTCACCGTTCTGCAGCGAGGCGGTGGCCGCGTCGGAGGTGACCGGCCGCAGGTACATCCGGTCGACGGCGACCTTCGTCCGGTACTTCGGGTTGGCCTTCACCTCGACGTACTGGTCGGTCTTGTACGTGACGAACGAGAACGGTCCGGTGCCGACGGTCGGGTTGGTCCAGAACGCGTTCTTGTCGAAGCCGGCGACCGGCACGTCCTTCAGCGGCGCCTCGGGGAAGATCAGGTAGACCCCGATCTGCGCGACCAGGCCGACGTTGGGCTTGGTCGACTTGACCACGAACGTGTTGTCGTCCGGCGTCTGGAAGCCGGTCACGGTCTGTGCCTTGCCGCTCTGGAAGTCGTCGATGCCCTCGACGCCGGCGAAGTTCAGCGCGTACCCGCTGCCGGACTTCGCGTCGGCGAACTTGTGGAAGGAGAAGCTCACATCCTTGGAGGTGAACGGCGTACCGTCACTCCACACCACGCCCTGGCGCAGGTTGAACGTGATCGTCTTGCCATCGGGGGAGATCTCCCACTTCTCGGCGAGCTTCGGGATCAGCTCGTACTTCTCGTTCGTCCCGAGCAGCGGCTCGAAGATCGTCGTCATCACGAGTTGGTTCGCACCGGCGGCCGGAGCAGCGGGGTAGAACGTGGTCGGCTTCTGGTAGAGGTAGACGTTCACTGTCTTCGGGCCAGCGGCCGCGCTGGGGTTGCCGCTCTTCTCGCCACCGGGATCGGTGCCGCCGGCGGTCGGGTCGGTGCAGGCCGCGGCTACGGTGGCGACCAGCGCGAGTCCGGCCGCTGCCGCCGCTGCCCTGCGGAGGAGGGTCCTTTTCATCTCTAGCCCTTCTTGGGTTCAGGCGACGCGATTGGTCAGGATCCCGAAGTCGACACCGGGACCGGTGATGCTGACCGACACCTCGTCGCCGGACTTGAGGTAGTCCCCCGTGGTCGAACCGACACCGGCCGGCGTGCCGGTGAGAATGACGTCGCCCGGCTCCAGCGTCATCAGCCTGGAGGCGTGGGCGACAAGCTCCGCGACGTTGAAGATCATGTGTTTCGTGCTGCCCTGTTGGCGGATCTCGCCGTTGCGGCGCAGCTCGATCAGGAGATCCTGCGGGTCGGGGATCTCGTCCGCGGTGATGAGGTACGGGCCGACGGGCGCGAAGCCGTCGAGCCACTTCCCGGCGAGCCAGTCGAAGAACCACACGGCCTTGTCGTCGGTGTCGCGCGGGTAGCCGTAGTCCATCGAACGCGCGGAGACGTCGTTGCTCGCGGCGTACCCGGCGACGACGTTCAACGCGTCCTGCTCGGCCACATCTCTTGCCTGCTTGCCGATCACGACCGCGAGCTCGGCCTCCCAGTCGACCTCTTGGCTGACCTTGGGGTACGGGATGTCGTCGCCCGGGC
Source organism: Tenggerimyces flavus (assembly GCF_016907715.1). Taxonomy (NCBI): domain Bacteria; kingdom Bacillati; phylum Actinomycetota; class Actinomycetes; order Propionibacteriales; family Nocardioidaceae; genus Tenggerimyces; species Tenggerimyces flavus. The sequence continues at coordinate 5,055,324 of NZ_JAFBCM010000001.1, forward strand.
CGATCAGCGCGGTCGGCGGCATCAGGAACAGGCGAGGGGAGATGCGGGAACGGTCGAGCGGCGGTCCGCCCGATTCGACGACGTGGTCCTGGTAGTTCGCCGCGACGCCGAGCAGCTTGCCGGGACGCGCGATCGGGGTGACGACCTTGACGTCCTGGAGCCTGTGCGTGCTGCCCGTGGTGGGGGTCCAGGTCGCGAAGTCGGGCTCCTGGGCGAGCAGCTCTGTCAGGTCACCGGGGCCGAGCTCTCGTACCTCGTCCGCGCCGACGAGCTGGCCGTGGTACCTCCGGCCGTCGCGCTCGAAGCTCAGCAGCCGCACTCAGGACACCTCCTCGAGATGGATGGGAACGCCTTTGGCGATGGACTCTTGGGCGGCCTCGACGACCTGCTGGGTCGCGAGGGCGTCCTGCGGGCCGACGGCCGGTCTGCTGCCGGTCTCGATGGCTCGTTGGAGGTCGTCGAGCATGCGCGTGACCGTGCTCTGACCCAGCCAGCGCGAGCTCTTGCCGGCCTCGTTGCGCACTGTCAAGGCTGGCTTGGCAGCGTCGACCAGCAGGACTCCGTGCGAGCCGCTGACCCGGTACCTGTGCACGGCGAAGCCGGACTCGTCCTTCGTCGCGGTGCGTCCCACGGTGAGCGTGGCGGTCACGTCGTGGTCGAGGTCGAGGCAGATCACCGCGAGGTCGTCGGGGGAGTCGTCGTGCCAGAACGTCCCGCCGGTGGCCCAGACCTTGCGTACGGCGAGGCCGGTCATCGCCCGGAGCACGTCGATCGGGTAGAGCGCGAAGTTGACGAGCTCGCCAGCGGGGCAGGGGTCGCCGCCGGCGACGAGGAAGTCGCCCTGCACGTTCCACGGCAGCCCGATCCTGCCACCGGCGATCGCCGCGCTGGTGGACTGGATCGTGGGGTGATACCGCAGGTGGTGCGCGGGAAGACAGATCGTGCCGGCCTGCTTGAAGGCCTCGTCGATCGTCCGGAGGTCCGCGGCGGAGCCGGCCAGCGGCTTGTCGACGAGGGCGTGCTTGCCGGCGTTCGCGATCCGCGTGAGCGTCTCGACGCGTTCGTCGAGCGGAACGCAGACGCTGACCAGGTCGACCTCGTCCGAGGCCAGACCTTCAGCCAGGGTGGGGAATTCGACGAGCTCGAAGCCGGGGTGAGCCTCGAACGCGGGCGCGTACATTTGCCGCTGGTGGTCCTGGGTCGGACCCAGGCCGGCGTTGCCGGCGAGCAGGACGTGGATCACGCCGCCTCCTCGAGCTGAACGGGGAGCCCGGTCTGGATGGACCGTTCGGCGGCGACACCCATCGCGACCGCTCGCCTGCCCTCTTCCGCGGACATCGCGCTCGGTTCGCCCATGATCGCGGCGAGGAACGCCTCGAGCTGCGCCTGGAAGCCGTTCGTGGAGACCGGCGGGACCTGACCAGTGCCTCGTTCGTCGATCACGAGCGAGGACTCGCCGTCCCAGGCGAGCGCTAGCTCGCCCTTCGTTCCCGCGACCAGAACGTCGCGGTGTCCGATGTTGGCCGGGCGGTGTCCCCGGCTCATCTCGCAGATCGCGGTGGCTCCGTTCTCGAACCGCAGCACCATCTCGAGGTAGTCGTAGACGCCGAGCGTCGCGCCGGTCTGCTTCTGCCCGCGCACGTAGACGGTGGCGGGCTTCTCGCCGAACCACCAGGTCACGAGGTCGAGCAGATGGACGCCGTTGTGCAGGCTGTGTCCGCCGGACTTGACCGGGTCGATCATCCACGCGCGCCAGTCCGGCCAGATCCAGCCGCCGAGGATCGCGAACCGCGCCAGGACCGGGCGCCCGATCGTTCCGTCGTCGATGGCGGCCTTGACAGCGCGTGCGTAGTCGTAGTGGCGGTGGGTGTGCGCGGCCATCAACACGGTGTGCTGGTTGGCGAAAGCCTCGACCAGCGCGGTCGCGTCCTGAACGGTGGTGGCGAGCGGCTTCTCGACCAGCATGTGCTTGCCGGCTTGGGCGATCTGCTGTCCGATCGCTCCGTGGGTGTGGTTCGGCGTGCAGACGATGCAGGCGTCGACCTCGGGCCAGCTGAGGGCCTCGGCGAGGTCGGTGGCCCAGCGGGCGCCGCCGTTCGCGTGTGCCGAGGCCGATGCTCGTCCCGCGTCGACGTCGACGATTCCGGCCAGTGTCGCGGTCCCCGCGGCCTGGATGGCGCGCAGGTGTTCGTTGGCGATCGCGCCGGCCCCGACCACGAGCACGCCGGTCTGCTCGGGTCGACTGTCGAGAGTTGCGGAACCACGTTCCATGTCACGACATGATCGGAGTGACCTGGGGCGCTGTCAAGAATGTGAGCTGCGTTTCAACGTGGTCGTGATCCGATTGACACGACCCGTGGCCACACCTATGGTCCGGAGTTGGAACAGCATTCCGTGTCGCGCGAACGGGAACGTCGGAGGACCAACGGTGACCAACGCCAAGCCCCGCGGGCAGAGCCTCTACGAGGAAGCGTGCGAGGTGATCCCCGGCGGGGTGAACTCGGCGACGAGGTACGTCGGGCGGCCGTACGCCTTCACCGGTGCCGACGGCGCGTACATCACCGACGCCGACGGCGGCCGGTACGTCGACTACCACGCGGCGTTCGGCGCGATCCTGCTCGGCCACAACGAGCCGCTGGTCAACGACGCGGTGCGTGGCGCGCTGGACGGCGTCGACCTGATCGGGGCCGGCGTGACGCCGATCGAGATCGAGTTCGCGAAGCTGATCTGCTCGGTGATCCCGTCGGCGGAGATGGTCACGAACGCGATGAGCGGGTCCGAGGCCACCGCGTACGCCATCCGGTTGGCGCGGGCTGAGACCGGTCGGTCGCTGATCGTGAAGTTCCAGGGCGGCTACCACGGCTGGCACGACGCGGTGGCGCGGAACGTGATCTCGCCGCCGTCGCTGGCGTACGGGATGGACCCGGTGTCGGCCGGCATCCTGGAGCAGGCCCTGACCTCGACGCTGATCGCGGAGTTCAACGACCTGTCGTCGGTGCAGGCCCTGTTCGACGAGCATCCGGAACAGATCGCCGCGGTGATCCTGGAACCGATCCCACACAACGTGGGCGCGTTGCTTCCCACGCAGGAGTTCGTGGAGGGCTTGCGTTCGCTGACGTCGTCCGCGGGTGCGTTGCTGATCTTCGACGAGGTGATCACGGGATTCCGGCACACGCTGGGCGGCTACCAGTCGGTGTGCGGGATCACGCCGGACCTGACGACGTTCGGCAAGGCCGTGGCTAACGGTTTTCCCCTTGCGGGGTTGGCGGGTCCGCGTTCGTTGATGTCGCGTTTCACCTCGGCCGGCGGCGACGTGGCGCTGTTGGGAACGTTCAACGGCTACCCGATCGGCTGCGCCGCGGGCATCGCGACGGTGTCGTACCTGCGCGACAACCCCTCCTTCTACGCGCGCACCGAGACGCTGGGGGAGCGGATGCGGTCGGGGCTGCGGTCGATCGTGGACGAGTTCGGCTTCGCCGGCCAGGTGCGCGGCTTCGGCTCGGTCTTCGTTCTGTACTTCATGGACGCCCCGGTGCTCGGGTATCGGGACCTGATGCGGAACGACGACAAGGCCTATCTGGAGTTCCACCGCCGGATGGCCGACGCCGGCTTCTTCATGCTGCCGATGAGCCTGAAGCGCAACCACGTGTCGGGCGCGCACACCGAGGACGACATCGACCGGACGCTGGAAGCCTCGCGCGACGTGCTCAAGGGCATGCTCCATGACGGGGTGCTCACGACCTGAGGACCCGGCCCGAAGTAGGGTCGGAGCATGTCGCAGGTCCTGTTCATCGTCTACCGCATCACCGCGTGGGCGACCGGCTGCACGTTGCTCGCTCTGGTGTTCTGGGCGATGCCGCTGAAGTACATCTGGGACGACCCGTGGGGCGTGCAGTTCATCGGCGTGAAGCACGGGTACCTGTTCGCGTTCTACGTCGTGCTCGTGCTGGTCGTCGCGTACTCGCGGCGCTGGTCGCTCAAGCAGACCGCGCTCGTCGTGCTCGCCGGCACGATCCCCTTCGCGTCGTTCTATGCCGAATGGAAGGTCGCCCGGCTCGAGCGCGCGAAGGAGCGTGCGGCGGAACCGGTCGACGAGGCCTCGCGCTGACGTCATCATGGGGTTCGTGTTGTACGAACCAGGTCAGACCGCGCTAGTCGTCCTCTTCCCGGCGGCCGACGCCGTCGTCCAGGGCTGGCGAGCCGAGCACGACGATGCCGCGGCGCGGGGTGTGCCCGCGCATGTGACCGTGCTCTTCCCGTTCCTCCCGGAGGACTTGATCACCGACCGGGACCTGGACGAGCTCCGGGTGATCTGCGCGGGGCAGCAGGCGTTCGAGGTGAAGTTCGGCAGCTGCGGCAGGTTCACCGACCTGCTCTATCTCGCGCCCGAGCCCGCCGAGCCGTTCCGCGCGCTGACCCAGGCTGTGACGACTCGCTGGCCGGAGGCGCCGCCCTATGGCGGCGCGTACGACGAGGTGGTCCCGCATCTCACGGTGGCGAACGGCGTCGACGGCGCCGCGATGGACGCCGTCGAGGCCGAGCTCTCCCCGCGCCTCCCCGTGCGGGAGCGGGTCGAGCAGGTGGACCTGTTCACGTTCGACGGCGCGACCTGGCGGTCGCGCCGTCGATTCCCGTTGAGTTAGACGTTCTCGAGCTCGGGCAGCCGATCGTCGACCGGCTCCTCGACCGGCCGGGCACGGCGACCCCGGAACAGCAGGCCAGCAGCGATGATCGCCAACCCGATCGTCGCGACGATCGCGACCACGCCGATGGCCGGGTGGTACGCCGCGATCGGGTCGGCCCCGGCCGCGAACCCGGAGGTCAGCACCGCCGTGACGACCGCCAGGACGATCGCGCCGCCGACCTGGAAGGAGGTCTGCACCAGGCCGGACGCGAGGCCCTGCTCGTGGTCGGCGACCCCGTTCGTCGCCTCGATGTTCAGCGCCGGGAACGCCAGCCCGAACCCGATGCCGATCAGCACCATCGTCGGCAGGACCACCGCGACGTACAGCGGGTCGAGGTCGATCCGCAGGAACAGCAGGTACCCCGGAACGAACGCCGCCAGCCCCAGCAGGGTGATCTTCGCCGCACCGAACCGGTCGACCAGCTTGCCGGTCTGCGGCCCGCCGAACGCGACGATCAGGCCGCCCGGCAGCAGCGCGAGCGCCATGATCATCGGCGACCACTGGAGCGTCTGCTGCATGTAGAGCGTGGTGACGAACTGGAAGCCGACATACGAGCCGACGACCGTCATCGCCGCGATGTTCGCTCGTACGATCGCGCGGTTCTTGAAGATCCCGAGCCGCACCAGCGGATGCGGTGATCGTTTCTCGATCGCGACGAACGCGAACAGCAGGGCGACGATCAGGACCAGCGTGCCGAGCGTCCGCAGGCTGAGCCAGCCGGCGTGGGGCGCTTCGACGACGCCGAAGACGAGCAGCAACATCGCGCCGGTCAGGGTGGCGGCACCGGCGAGGTCGTACTTGCCGCGCGTCACCGCCCTGTCCTGCGGCACCAGCTTGATGCCGGCGATGAGAACGGCGATCGCGATCGGGACCGGCAGCAGGAACGTCCAGCGCCAGCCGATCTCGGTCATCAGGCCGCCGAAGATCAGTCCGGACGAGAACCCACTCGCGCCGAACACGGTGTAGATGCTGAGGGCCTTGTTGCGTGTCGGGCCCTCGGGGAACGTCGTGGTGATGATGGACAGGCCAGCGGGAGCGGTGAATGCGGCGCTGACACCCTTGATGAAGCGGGTGACGATCAGCAGCGTGCCGTCGTCGACCAGGCCGCCGACCAGACTCGCCACCGCGAACACCCCGATCGCGATGAGGAAGATCTTGCGCCGGCCGAGCAGGTCGGCGGTGCGTCCGCCGAGCAGCAGCAGGCCGCCGTACCCGAGGACGTAGCCGGAGACGACCCACTGCAGGGCGCTCGTGGACAGGCCGAGGTCGGCTTGGATGGAGGGGAGAGCGACGCCCACCATGGAGACGTCGAGGCCGTCTAGGAACAACGCGCCGCAGAGAACGAAGAGGGCGCCCCACAGACGTGGGCTCCACTTCTCCGTGTTTCCGCCTGCGGGCGCGGTAGTCGAGGGTTGTGTTGCTGAAGCCATGGCTGGGAAGCTACATGCACGTGCATTGATTGCACAAGCAAAATATTCTTTAACAGCTTGTTCGCGTGCATGTGATAATCTGCTCGCCGTGACGCCTGAAGCATCCGCCGATGCCACGCTCGAGCTGGAGTGGCATCACCTGCACGCCCGCTACGCGCTGCTGTCCTGCGCGCTGGACCGCGCGCTGGGGGAGTACGGCCTGGGCGTGAGCGACTTCGAGGTCCTGGACCGCCTGTCTTCGGCCCCGAAGGCGCGGGTGCAGGAGCTCGCGTCGTCCGTTCACCTGAGCCAGAGTGCGCTGTCCCGCGTGGTGGCGCGGCTGGAGCGGGACGGCCTGGTCGAACGGGCGATGTGCCCCGACGACCGGCGGGGAATCTTCGTGGCGATCACTTCAGTCGGCCGCGCCCGCCACGCCGAAGCGGCGCCGACGCGCCAGCGGGTGCTGACCGAGCACCTCAGCGGCCCCGCGCAGGAGAACCACGAAGGCTGCGTCTGCCTGTCCTGATCCACCCGCGCTCGCCTCACCCTCATTCGCCGCGCCTCCGCACGTCCTTCTGGGTCGGGGGCACCCTCGTCCCATAGGTTCGGACAAGGGTGCCCCCGACCCAAGCTCAGGTGGCGGCGACGTTTTGGTGAGGTTGGCGGCGACGTTTTGGGTGAGGGGCACCTTGGTCCCATAGGTTCGGACAAGGGTGCCCCCGACCCAAGCTCAGGTGGCGGCGACGTTGGCGGTGAGGTTGGCGGCGACGTTTTGGGTGAGGGGCACCTTGGTCCCATAGGTTCGGACAAGGGTGCCCCCGACCCAAGAGCGCGCGCCCTGGACTAGGCGGCGGTCTGGGCTTGGACCTGTGGGCGCACTCGGAGAGTCGGCGGCACGCGTTGTCTTGCGGTCTCCAGCGTTTGCCGTATCTCGTCGAGAATCTCGCCCAGTCGAGTCTCGACATCTCCCGGTGCCACGGGAAGAACCAGCAAGCCGTACTTGGTCATCCGCCGTTGTCGTGCCTGTGTTCGCCGGTACGACTGCGGCGAGAGGTGCCAGGCGAGCGAATCGAGCTCGAGCGCCACTCCGAGGTCTGGCCAGACAGCATCGGGTCTGGCGAGCCAGTCATCCGCGGCCGAGAACAGGTCACAGTTCCAGTGTGGTTGAACGATCTTCGCGTCGAGGAGAGCGCGTCGCAACTTGGCCTCGGCCACCGATCGAATGCCCGCCGCGATCTCGCGCACCGCCAGGCGCGGGAGCCTACTGCCAGCGGAGGGGGCTGCCCGAAGTTCGAGGATGAGCTCAGAGACGCTGCAGAGGTTCCGCTGCACGACTTCGGCGACGAGTTCTCTGACAGCGTCGATCGAGTCCAACCGGCGGGTGGCGTCGATGGTTGCTCGCGCGACAGGAGAGCAAGGCAGAGTGATCCGCCACCGATGGCTCGGGAGCCTTCGAGTCCGCTCGACGACGACATAGGACCGAGCTGCGCGTCGCCGATCATGCGGGATGAGCAGGTGGGCCGTCGTGCAGTTCGCCGCGGCTCGTACGCCGTAGAGCCTCAGGGCGGTCAGGCCGGTGAGGATCGAGCCGGTACCGGCGTACAGGTGCGCCGCGATCAGGCGCTGGGTCATCGTGGTGGGACCGCTATGAGTAGCGACGATGCCCGGAAGGACCCGTTGCCAGCTGCCGTTGACCGCAGTTCGGTAGCTGATCGTTTGGCGTGCGATGCCGAGTCGCTCCAACTCCCTGCCGCGCACGACGCCCTGGTGTCGGGCGACAAGGCTTTCCAACGCGTGGTGGTCGATCTTGCGACGTCGGGGCATCAGACCATGATGCGACGTCCGGATAGGTGCGCGTCGCCCGTCCGGGCTCAGGTTGTGGACGACCGCCCCTGTCCCGTGGTCCGTCGTTCGGGTCGGGGGCACCCTCGTCCGAACCTATGGGACGAGGGTGCCCCCGACCCAAACGAGGGGCGCGGACTTGCGGAACTGAACCGTACGCTGTACGGTTCAAGCATGTTCGATGCTGCGCTGGAGTTCGATCGTCAGGTCCGCGTCCTCGATGAGCTCGACTATCCCGCGCTCGCGGGCCTCACCCCCGAAGCGTTCACCGACCTCGTGACACCACTGCGCGAGAAGGCGGTCGCGCGCACCCACGAGGAGCCGACGCGCGAGCGGGTCCCGTTCCTGCTCGTCCTCGCGCCCGGCATGGTCCGGCCCGAGCAGACCGTTCCGCACCTCACGCTGGCCGGCAAGGCCAAGTCCGGCGTCATCGACCGCCACTTCAAGGAGGGCGAGCTCAAGAACTTCGTTCCGATCGAAGGCCTCCCGGTCCCGACGACCGGTGCCTATCTCGCGTTCGGCATCGACCGCGGCCCGGAGTTCCTGAACGTCACGCCCGACGAGGCGATGCCGACGATCGCCGAACGGGGGAGGACGCCGCTCACGATGGAGGAGGGCATCGCGTTCGCCACGCTGTTCCCCGAGTCGCTCGAACCCAACAACTGCTGGATGATGCCCGGCTCGCGCTGCGGCGACCGCCGTGTGCCGGCGGTCTGGATCAGCGACAAGGCGCCGAAGCTCGGCTGGTGCTGGGCGGGCAATCGCCATACCTGGCTAGGTATCGCGTCCTGCGCCGACCGGGTGACGACCTCGAGCTAAGTCGAGGTTCACCGGGTACGGTGGACAACGTGACCACCGTTGCCTGGAACGCCAAGGAGCTCACCGTCGGCCAGCTCTCCACGAGGAGCGGGGTCGCGGTGAGCGCCTTGCACTTCTACGAGTCCAAGGGCCTGATCCGCAGCCGCCGTACGTCCGGCAACCAGCGCCGCTACAGCCGCGACACCCTCCGCAGAGTCGCGTTCATCCGCCTGTCCCAGCAGGTCGGCATCTCGCTCGGCGCGATCCGCGACGCGCTGTCGACGCTGCCCGCCGAACGTACGCCGACGCGCGAGGACTGGGCCCGCCTGTCCGGCGGCTGGCGCGCCGAGCTCGACCATCGGATCCTGCACCTGCAACAGCTCCGCGACGACCTCACCGACTGCATCGGCTGCGGCTGCCTGTCGCTCGACAACTGCCTGCTCGCCAACCGCTACGACAAGCTCGGCGAGGAGGGCCCCGGCCCGCGCCGCCTGCTCGACGCCCACCCCGGCAGCTGCGCGACCACGGTCACCTGCCAGCCGGCCTAAGGTCGCAGACCGTCCGAGATCACGGTCAGCACGCGCCCAGCGATCGCGTCGTCCTGGTCGTGTCGCTGTGCCGCGAGAACGGCGCCGGCGATCAGCGCGACGACGTCAGGAACCTGGACGTCGTCGCGTACGGCGCCCGCCTCCTGGGCGCGCGTGAGCAGTACGCCGAGCGTCGAGCGGAACTCCGCCTGCGCCCCGTCCTTGAACGAGTGCCCGACCATTGCCATCGGCGCCCCGGTGCTCGCCTCCAACGCGTCGCACAGCGCCCGGTTGAAGCGCGCCTGCTCGACCATCGACGAGAAGAACTCGAAGAACGCCGCCCCCGGATCGGACGCGGTCAGCAGCGACTCCGATCGGGCGACGAGGTCCTCGAGCCCACCCGCGACGACCGCCTCGAACAGCGCTTCCTTCGTCGGGAAGTGCCGGTAGATCGTTCCAGCGCCCACGCCGGCCCGCCGCGCGATCTCGTCCAGCGGCACCGCGGCGCCCAGGTCGGCGAACGCCGAACGTGCCGCCTCGAGCACGCGGGCACGGTTCCGGCGCGCGTCGGCGCGCAGCGGCTTCGCGTCGGTCATGCGACCGCCACCTCCACTCGTTGACAACCGGGGCGCGCGTTCCGTATCGTCGAAACGGGGCCAACGTTCCGCATTCTAGCCAACAGGAGATCTGACCAGTGACACCACGCGAAACCGTCGAACGCATGCTGCAAGCCTCGGTGGACAACGCCTGGGACGAGTTCGCCGACCTCTACGCCGAGGACGTCGTCATCGAGATCCCGTTCACGCCGAACGGACAGACCGCCCGCGCCGTCGGTCGCGAAGGACTTCGCGAGCGCGTGAAGTCGTTCGGCACGATGCGCGAGCTGACCAAGGTCGACAACGTCGTCCTGCACGAGACCGTCGATCCCGAGGTCGTGATCGTGGAGTACGACCTGCACGGCCAGTTCCGCGACCAGAAGCCGTTCGTGCTCTCGTACGTGATGGTCGTCCGCGTTCGCGACGGGCTCATCGTGAGCTCGCGCGACTACGGCAACCCGGTCATGACGTCTCGCGCCATGGGCATGGACGTCGACCAGTTCGCCGCGCTGCTGGAGCAGGCGGCCAGGTAGCCGCGCGAAACAGGACAGCCGCTGGCTTGTTCACCGGGTACGGTCGCGGGCATGGTGAAGGTCACGTACGACCAGGTCGTCGCCTACCGCCTGCACGTCAACCACCTGGTCGATCGGTTGCCGCCCGGCGAGTACGAGCGCGCCGTACACGCCGGGTTGCAGGACACCGGTCCGCGCGACGCGCTGGTCAGCCTGCACGCCCGCGTCACCGACTGCCCGCCGGACTCCTGGGAGGACGAACGGCTCGTCCAGGCCTACAGCCCTCGGCAGGCCGTCTACCTGCTGCCCAAGCGAAATCTCGGCGTGTTCACGATCGGGCGACTTCCCAGCGATCCCCAAGCACGTAAGGAGTTCGACGAGCTCACCGACCGTGTCTGCCGCGAGCTCGCCGGCCACGAGCGACGAGGCAGCGGACCGGTGGACATGCGGCAGGCGACCTGGACCGGGCGCGTGGTGATCCGGTGGACCGCGAGCGCGATCTTCACCCGCGAAGTCCCGGCACAGGACATCGATCCGAGCGAAGCCCGTCGCGAACTGTGCCGGCGCCACGTCCACGCGTTCGGCCCGACCACCACTGCCGCGTACGCGTGGTGGACCGGCCTTCCACCGGCGGATGCCCAACGTACGTGGGAAGAACTCGCCGACGAGCTCACGCAAGTCGACGTTGACGGCACCACCGCCTGGATCCTCACCACCGACAAGGACACCTTGACAGCGGCTCCGGAGCCCAAGGGAATCCGCTTGATCCCGGCTCCGGAGCTGAGGCTGTTCGGCCAGGACAAGACCGGGCTGTTCGTCGGCCCGGGCGAACGCCGCAAGCCGCCCGGTCGCGACTCGTTCCACGCGCACGGCGTCGTCGTCGACGGCGAGCTCGCCGGAGCGTGGGGGAGGAGCAAGGGCAAGGTCCGCGTCCGGCTCGCCCGCGCGCTCACCGCCGAGCAGCTGGCGCGGCTCGAACACGAGGTGCTCACGATGCCGATCCCGAACGCGACGATGTCGCTCGTTCTGGAACGTGATGAGATGCCTGCATGAGCTTGCAGACCATCCCCGCCAACGGCGCCGAGCTGTGCGTCGAGACGTTCGGCGACCCCAGCGATCCGGCCATCCTCCTGATCGGTGGGGGAGGCGCCTCGATGGACTGGTGGGACGCGGAGTTCTGCGCGCGGCTGGCTGCGAGTGGGCGTCTCGTGATCCGGTACGACCTGCGCGACACCGGGCAGTCGACGACGTACCCGCGCGGCAACCCCGGCTACTCGTTCCCCGACCTGTCCACCGACGCGATCGGCGTGCTCGACGGCCTCGGCATCGCGAAGGGGAACATCGTCGGGATCTCGATGGGCGGCACGATCGCGCTGGGCGCCGTCCTCCGCTATCCCGACCGGGTGAGCACGCTCACGCTGATGTCGACCAGCCCCGCCGGACCGGGCTCGCCCGCGAACGGGTTGCCGCCGGTCGCGCCGCGGCTGCGGAAGCACTGGGCCAACCCCGTTCCCGACCCGGACTGGAACGACCGGGACGCCTACATCGACTACCTCGCGGCTGACACGGCGGTGTACGCCGGAACCGTCAGCCTGGACGAGCAGAGCCAGCGGGAGCTGATCGGCCGGGCGTTCGACCGCAGCATCGACCCGGGCGCGGCGGGGAACCACGGCGTGCTCAAGGGCGGCACCGACGTCCGTCCGAGGCTCGGCGAGATCAAGGCGCCGACGTTGGTGATCCACGGTACGGTCGACCCGCTGTTCCCGCTCGCGCACGGCGAGGCGTTCGTCGCCGAGCTGCCTCAGGCGACCTTGCTTCCGCTCGAGGGCGTTGGACACGAGGCGCCGCCGCCCGCGACGTGGGACGTCGTCGTACCAGCGCTGGTGGAGCACACGGGAGGATCGCGGTGACCGTCGAGTTCCTGCTGACCACGTTGATCGTCGTCGCGACGCCGGGCGCCGGCGTGGTCTACACGCTCGCGGCGGCGCTGTCGCGCGGCGGCCGCGCGAGCGTGATCGCGGCCGTTGGCTGCACCCTCGGCATCGTTCCGCACCTGGTCGCGGCGATCACCGGGCTCGCGGCGCTGTTGCACGCGAGCGCGACCGCGTTCCAGGTGATCAAGTACGCCGGTGTCGCGTACTTGTTGTACATGGCGTGGTCGACGTGGCGTGACAAGGGCGCGTTGACGGTGCAGGAGGACCAGACGCCGAAGTCGGCGCTGAACGTGATCCTCAGCGGCATCGTGGTCAACCTGCTCAACCCGAAGCTCACGATCTTCTTCTTCGCGTTCCTGCCGCAGTTCGTGCCCGCCAACTCGGCGAACGCCTTGCCGCGGATGCTCGAGCTCAGCGGCGTGTTCATGCTGGCGACGCTGGTGATCTTCGCGATCTATGGTTTGTGCGCGGCGGCCGTGCGGTCGCAGGTGATCTCGCGGCCGCGGGTGATGACGTGGATCCGGCGGGTCTTCGCCGGCTCGTTCGTGGCGCTGGGTGCGCGGCTGGCGGTGACGGACCGATGAGCTCGACGTTCCAGCACTCTTCTGAGCTGTGGCGGGATTATCCGGCGTTGGTCGCGGGTGTCGTGCGGGTCGACGGGATCACCGCTGACGTGTCGGTGTCCGTGGACTCGTTCTACGCGCGGGCTTCGGAGCGGCTGGCTTCGTCGTCGGAGAGCGAGCTGCCGGAGATCCGGGCCTGGCGGCGGACGTTCTCGTCGATGGGGTTGAAGCCGACGCAGTATCGGTGCGCTTCGGAGGCTTTGCTGCGGCGGTTCAAGAAGGAGAGCGCGCTGCCGTCGATCCATCCGTTGATCGATGTGTGCAACGCGATCTCGTTGGCGTACGCGATCCCGGTGGCGGTCTTCGATCTCGCACACGTCGTGGGGTCGTTGGAGGTGCGGCGCGCGGTGGGGTCCGAGCTGTACCTGACGTTCGGCGGGACGGTGGAGTCGCCGGAGACTGGTGAGGTGATCTTCGCCGACGCCGACGGGCAGGCGCATGCTCGGCGGTGGACGAACCGGCAGAGCGCCCGTTCGGCGATCCAGCCGTCGAGCTCGCGCGTGCTGATCGTCGCGGAGGCGCTGCATTCCTCGGCGGACAAGGACGTCGCCGAGTTGGTCGCTTCCGTCGTGTCTGCTCTTGGGGCCGCGTGGTCGGTGGCGCCGCGGTCGGCGGTCCTGTCCGCCGCGGCGCCCTCGTTCGACCTGTAGCTACTGGGAGATCCACATCGAGCTGAAGTAGTCGTTCCAGTCGAAGCCCATGACCGCCCACTCGCCGTTGGGCTCGACGCCGCTGAACGGGCGGCCGGAGTCGGGCGGGGCGTCGATGAAGAGCGTGACCCACTTGCCGGTCCGGTTCTTGACCGAGCTGACAGCGTCGTTGAGCCGGTGGCCGTTGCCGAACGTCCACGAGGTGAAGCTGCGAAACTCGCAGTAGTTGCTGCCGCATCGGAAGTCGGCCACGCCGCCGCCGAAGCGCTCGTGCTCGAACAGGCAGACCTCGTTGGCATCGCATCTTCCATTCCCCGGCGCCGCGGCGTACGCGGGTCCTGGAGTGAGGAAGATCGCGAGGAGACCGAGGATCGCGGCCAGAGCGATTTTTCGTACCATTCGCACCTCCTGGTCAGACAAGTCCCTTGTAATGTGACATGTCCTGATGGCGCGACCATGGCGCGGCGCTTAGAAGGCGTTGATCGTCTTGGGTGCGCTGACGGCGGGATCCGCGAGTTCGGCGTCCGGTGACCCGGGGCCAGGTTAAACGGGGCCCGGCGACACGGGATCCGTCGGCCCGGGGTCCTGTGGCGCCGGATACCGCACGGCTGCGGGAAAGCAGCGCAGCAGGGCGGCGAGCCGCGCGGTGTCGCCCGCCACCTCGGTGTCTGCCCGCTCGACGGCGTCGTGCAGCGCCGCACCGGCGAACACCAGATCGCGCAATGTCGCCGCCTCTGGCACGGTCAGCCACGCATCGGGTTCGGCGTGCTCACCGCGGTCCAATTCGAGGCGCCCGCCAGCAACGGTGATGCGGAACCGGTCGCCCGCGACGTCCAGCTGGCAGCGCACCGACAGCTCACCCGCCAGTTCCGGATCGAAGGTGGCGCGCAGGGCGAACAGCAGCGCGTCGACGCTCAGTTCCGCCGCGCCGTCCTCGGGCAGCGGTGCGCGGCTGCCCCAGTGGGCGAGCGCGCGGAGCACGGGCTCCAGTTCCTGCCCGCGCTCGGTGAGCTCGTACACGGCGGCGGACGCAGGCGGCCCCAGGCGCCTTCGCCGCACCAGGCCGTCGGCTTCGAGCTCGCGCAACCGCTGCGCGAGGACGTTCTGGCTCATCTGCGGCAGCCCGCGGTGCAGGTCGGAGTAGCGCTTCGGGCCGAACACCAGTTCCCGCACAACCAGCAACGCCCACCGCTCGCCGACCGCGTTCAGCGCTCGCGCGATGCCGCAGGGGTCGTCGAACAGCCGCTTCTTACTCATGCACCGAGTGTACTTGCACAACAGGTGTGAACGCTACTAACTTAGGAGCGTGAACCCTGTGACCTCCGCCGACGGCACCGTCATCGGCTACACACGGCACGGCGACGGGCCCCCGGTGATCCTGGCCGGCGGCGGTCTCGACGACGGAACGGAGAACGCCCCACTCGCCGAGGCGCTGGCCGCGCACCGTGCTCAACTCATCCGTTCACCGGTTGGCTGCGCGGCGGGTGGTCCGAGGTGCAGTGGTGTCCTCCCACTGAGGTTGATCCGCTTACGGCACGTCGACAGAGGGCTACCAGTCGGCGCCATTGACGAAGGGAATGACGGGATGACGCTCGACGTGGAGGTGCGTGACCGGGTCGACGCGACCGTCGCGCAGGCCATCGAGGAGGGCCAGGTGCCCGGTGTGGTCGCGGCCGTGGCGCGAGGCGAGGCGGTGCACGTGGCGACGGCCGGCGCGAGCGCGGTCGGCGGGCCGCCGATGGCGCGGGACACGCTGTTCCGGATCACCTCGATGAGCAAGCCGATCACGGCGGCCGCCGTGCTGTCGCTGGCCGACGACGGTGTGCTCGATCTGGACGAGCCGGTCGATCGCCTGCTGCCCGAGCTCGCCGACCGTCGGGTGCTGCGCAGGCCGGACGGCCCGCTCGACGACACGATGCCGGCGCTGCGCTCCCCGCTGGTCCGCGAGTTGCTCACCTTCACGTGGGGCTTCGGGTTGCTGGGCGCGATGCTCACGGCGGAGCAGCCGTGGCCGATCGTCGCCGCGGCCACGGAGCGCCAGGTCATGACGTTCGGTCCGCCGCAATCGGCCGCCGCGCCGGACCCGGACACCTGGCTGGCCCGACTGGGTGAGCTGCCGCTGGTCGCCCCGCCCGGCGAGCGGTGGCTCTACCACACCGGTTCACAGGTGCTCGGCGTGCTGGCGGCACGAGCAGCGAGCATGCCGTTCCCGGACGTCCTGCGCGAACGGGTGCTCGACCCGCTCGGGATGCGCGACACCGCGTACACCGCAGAGACCGGCCGCCTCGCCACCGCGTACGCCCTGCGCGACGGGCGGCTCGTGGAGACCGACCCGCCGGGCGGGCAGTGGTCCCGACCCCCGGCGTTCCCGGACGGCGGCGACGGGCTGGTGTCCTCGGTCGACGACCTCGTCGCGTTTGGGCGGATGCTCGCCCGCGGGGGCGCGCCCGTGCTGCGCCCGGAGACGGCCGCGGCCATGACCGGCGACCAGCTCACCCGCGAGCAGCGGGCGCGGGTGTGGCCGGGCTTCGACATGCTCCTCGGCCGCGGCTGGGGTTTCGGCGTCTCGGTACTCGACGACGGGGGCTACTCGTGGCACGGCGGGCAGGGCACGGCGTGGTGGAACGTGCCCGCGCAGGACCTGACCGTCGTCGTGCTCACCCAGCGCGAGTTCGACGAGAACGGCCCGCCCGCGGTCTGCGACAAGGTACTCGCGGCGGCCCGACCGGTGCGCCAGTAGCCTCGCCACCCGACCCCGACTAGCTTGTTGCTGGGTCAGGAGCTTTGGTGACACGGCGTCGGAGAGACGGGACTTCGGAGATCAGGGCTTGGTGGATCGTGGTGCCCGGGTCACGCCGTGCCCGACGCCGGAACGGAACCAGGCATGGTTCTCTGAACACGTGGATCCGCTTACGGGGCGTTCAGCCCTGATCCACCGAAGAGCGGGTAGGTGAGCGTGGCGTAGAACGAGAATGCCCTTGCCGGGCGGGAGGATCGGGCTTGTCTCAAGGTCCGATCGTCTACCGAGCGAAGTGCATCTCGCGGGTGCAAGCATCGCACAGGATCCGGCCGGTGTTCGACGACCCCAATCTGGTGTCGGCGGCGGGTCTGGTGCCGCTGCCGGGGCTGGCCGAGTCGGCCGGTCTGGGTGATCTGCTCGCCGAGGGGCTGACGGTGGCCTCGCCGAACGCGGCGGTGAAGGCGACCGGCGTGGTCGGTGGGATGCTCGCCGGCGCGGACAGCATCGATGACCTGGGTGTGCTCCGGCACGGCGGGATGGCCCGGCTGTTCACCGGGGGGTGCGGGCGCCATCGACGCATGGGACGTATCTGCGGTCGTTCACCCACGGGCATGTGCAGCAGCTGGATGCGGTCGGGGCGCGGCCGCCGTCCAGGCCACCACCGCGTTCTACGCCCCCGGAGGGAACGCTTGATGAAGTACACCACCTCGATCGAGATCGCGCTGCCGCGGGAGAAGGTGCGCCAGCTGCTCGCGGGCCCGGCGCACATGCCGAAGTGGCTGCGGGGCCTGGTGCTGCACGAGCCGGTGGACGGAGGGCACGGCCAGCTCGGCACCATCTCGCGAGTCGTGTTCAAGATGGGGAAGCAGAGGATGGAGGCCACCGAGACCATCACGCGCCTGGAACCTGAAGACCTGCACGCCATCCCCAGTTCGGTCGTCGTGCACTACGACCGCGAGATCGCCGGCGAGGGCATGTGGCAGGCCCAGCGCGACCGGCTGATCGCAGCCGGTCCGTTCTAGCTGGGGCTGGCGCTGCAGCTGAGATAGGCGACCGGGGGTGTGGCGACCGTCGCCGCTGGTCGGCGCCCTGCTCGGCGATGTGATGCGCTACTCGATCGGGTCGGTGGTCGTGATCACGCTCGGCCTGGTCCTCGGGTTCCGGCCGGAAGGTGGCGCCGTCGGGGTGGTGCTGTCGGTGGCGCTACTGCTGGTGTTCTCGTTCTGCCTGTCGTGGCTGTGGACGATGCTCAGCCTGATCCTGCGCACGCCGAACTCGGTGGCGGGAGTCAGCATGATGGTGATGTTCCCGCTGACGTTCGTGAGCAACATCTTCGTGGACCCGACGACGATGCCGGGGTGGTTGCAGGCGGTCGTCGAGGTCAACCCGATCACCCACCTGGCGACCGTGGTACGCGGCCTGATGCACGGTTCGGTGCCCGCCGGGGAAATCGGCTGGGTGCTCGTGTCGTCCGTACTTCTCGTCGCGGTCTTCGGTCCCATCACCATGGTCCTCTACCGCAACAAGAAGTAGGTGAGCTGGGTTTACACCGGTGCTTAGGTTCCGGGGTCATGCGGGACAACATGGGGACACGACAAGGAGAGACGATGAGCGAGTTGACCACCACGCAGCCGGCCGGCACACCGACCTGGATCGACCTGGGCATCCCGGATCTCGACCGCGCGATGACCTTCTACGGCGCGTTGTTCGGTTGGGAGTTCGATGTGGGACCGGCGGAGTACGGCCACTACACCCAGTGCTTGCTACGGGGCAGACCCGTCGCGGCCATCAGGCCGAACCCCGATCCCGACGCCACGGAATTCTGGTGGAACGTCTACTTCGCGACGGATGACTGTGACGCCGCGGCCGCCCGAGCGCGGAACGCGGGCGGCTCGATCATCACCGGCCCGATGGACGTGCTGGACCAGGGCCGGACGGCGATCATCAAGGACACCACCGGTGCGCAGTGTGGACTGTGGCAGGCCGGTGCCCACATCGGCTGCGAGATCGTCAACGAGCCGAACGCCCTGCTCCGCAACGACCTGGTCACCGCGGAATCCGGGCCCGCGCGCGACTTCTACGTCGCGGTCTTCGGCTACACGTTGGATGCCAACCCGGACATGCCCGAGCTCGACTTCACGTTCCTGCGCAGACCGGATGGCCACGAGATCGGCGGCATCGTCGGTGACCCAAAGGCCACGAAGTCCCGTTGGGGGACCTTGTTCCAGGTGGACGACGCCGATGCGGCGGCGCGACGAGCGATCGACGCGGGTGGGACCTCGGCCGAGCCCTACGACACGATCTACGGGCGGGTCGCGAACATCACGGACCCGTTCGGCACGGAGTTCGATGTCGGTGCGGCGATGACGAGCTGAACCGGCGGCGCCTGGCTCGTCTGCACCTGGTGACACGATCCTTACCAGCGCCCCCACTCGCCGTTGGGCTCGACGCCGCTGAACGGGCGGCCGGAGTCGGGTGGGGCGTCGATGAAGAGCGTGACCCACTTGCCGGTCCGCTTCTTGGTTGCCTTAGCGTCGGGCGGGTGGAGCTGCCGCGGTTCGGATCCGATGAGGAGTACGCGGCGGGGCGGAACCATCCGACGTTGTGGCTCCCGGTCTTCCGCCGCGCGCTTCGGGCAGCGGGCTTGTCGCCCGACGGGCCTCTCGAACTGCTCGCACCCTCGCAGTACCCGACGGCGGCGGCGCGTGACCACGGTCTCGTGGCCACGGTTTACCCCTCGCACTGGGGCGGGTTCGATGCGTACCGGTTGGAGCTCGACGCGCACGCCTTGCTCGAGCCGACAAGCTTGCCGATCCCGCGTCTGGTGGCGCACGGAACGCTGCTCGCCAGCACGTCCGATCACCCGTGGCCGTGGCTGATCGAGACCGAGGTCGTCGGCAGACCGTGGTCGGAGGTCGTGCCGACCTTGCCGCCGTCCGTTCAGCTCCGGAGCGCGGCCGAGCTGGGGGCGACTCTCCAGCGGTGGCACTCCGTTCCGCACGATCATGGACAGATCGTGAACGCTCGTTGGGATAACTTCCTGCGCCTGGTCACCGAGGAGCGCGACACCCTGGGCGCGGACGACGACCGGCTCGCGCTTCTAGGTCCCGTTCCCGAAGGCGCCCTGCACGCCTTGGCCGCGTCAACCTTGAGCGAGGTCGACACAACTCGGTCGACGAGCCTGCTACACAGCGACGTCCACGGCGGGAACGTGCTGCTGGATCCAGGGACCGGTGCCTTGGTCGGCATCATCGACTTCAACGAGGTCCAGGCAGGGCATGCGTGGTACGACCTCGCCGATGCCTGCTTCCGTCTCCTGCATGGCGATCCCCACCTGGTGCCGGCATTCCTCAACGGGTACGGGCTTTCCGAGGCCGACCTGGCCGACGGTGCGGCACTGCGGCTGCTCGGGTGGGGTCTGCTCCACGACTTCGACGTCCTCACTCCGGCAGCCGAGGCGCGCCGCCCGACACAGACTTCGGTGGCCGCCCTCGCCCTGCACCTCACCGGGCTCGGCGATTGAGGTCGCGCCGCGCTATTTGCCTTGTGTGGTGGGGAACATGATCGGGCTGAGCAGGTGTCGGGTGCGTCCGTCGGTGGGGGAGTTGCCCAGTCGCGGCACGATGGCGGCGCGGAGGTCGTCGATCAGTGCTGCGCGTTCGTCGGGGGTGAGCCACAGGGCGTGCTGGCGGTAGCCGACCTCGTCGCGTACGGGATCGGAAGCGTCGACGTCGAGGTACGCGTTGTACTCCGCCGTGAGAATCGCCATCGCCAGGGCGAAGATGCGCCGGTGCTCGTCCTTGTCGACCGACGCCACCTGCTCGGCGTCGATCACCGCCTGTTCGCGCCGCAGTTGGTAGCTGCGCTCGACCGCGCCGCGCACGCGGTGCTCGGAGGACACCTCGAGCACGCCGCCGTCGGCGAGTAGCGCGACGTGCCGGTACACGGTCGCCTTCGACACGTCCGGCAGCCGCGCGCACAGCTGGGCGGTGGTCAAGGCCTGGCCGCCCGACATCGCGTGCACGATCCGCAGCCGGACCGGGTGAACGAGCAGGTCAGCGGTGTCCATGGACCGAACGATCTCACATCTGATACCGTTCTCAAAGTTGAGAACGTAACGGGAGGGGCCGGCATGGAGATCGGACAGCGGTACGACACCAACGGGCGGCAGCTGTGGCTGCACCGGTCCGGCGCGGGGACGCCGAGCGTGGTGTTCGTACCCGGGGGAGGCCTGGTCGGGCTCGACTTCCTGCAGGTGCAGGAACGTGCGGCCGAGCGGACGACGAGCGTCATCTACGACCGCGCCGGGACGGGCTGGAGCGACGCGGTGTCGTTGCCACGCTCGGCGGCCGACGTCGCGGGGGAGTTGCACGCGCTTCTGGCGGCGGCGAACGTGCCAGCGCCGTACGTGCTCGTCGGACTGCACATCGAGCAGCCGGATGCGGTCGTGGAGGCGATCGGTGATGTGGTGGGGTAGTGACTGTGCTGTCCGCCGACCACATCGCCGCCGACCGGGCGTCGTCCGACCCTGGGAGGGGCCAGCCTGCACTCGTTCAAAGCCAAGTTGACATAATGTACATTATCGGCACTGTCTTGCCAGGCGTAAGAGGAGCGAGCGGGGTCGCGTGCTGGTGGGTACGGTGCGGGCTATGACGGTGACCGCACGAGCGCTCAACCGCGCCACGCTCGCGCGGCAGTTGCTGCTGGAGCGCTCCACGTTGCCGGTCGCCGACGCGGTAAGGCAGATCGTCGGCATTCAGGCTCAACAACCCGCGTCGCCTTATGTCGCGTTGTGGAACCGACTCTCCGGTTTCGATCCCACCGACCTGGACGCCGCGTTCGCCGAGCTGCGGGTGGTCCGGTCGACGCTGATGCGGATGACGCTGCATGCCGTGCACGCCGACGACTATCCGACGTTCCGCGAGGCCGTCGATCCGGGACTGCGCGCATCGAGGCTGGACTCCCGGTACACGATCAGCGGACTGAGTCCCGCGGACGCAGACGCGCTGACGCCCGAGCTGCTGGCGTTCGTTGCCCAGCCGCGCACTGCCGCCGAGTGTGCGCGATGGCTCGAACGCAGGTTCGAGCGTGAGTTGCACGAGGGTGCGTGGTGGGGTGTGCGCTCGTACGCGCCGATGCTGCGGGCACCGACGGGTGCGCCGTGGCAGTTCAACGCGAAGGTCTCCTACGTCGCCCCGCCGGCGCGGCCGACCGTCGGCGACGCCGGCGTTTCCGCCGAGTCGCTGAAGGTTCTGCTGCAGCGTTATCTGGCGGGCTTCGGGCCGGCGTCGATCGCGGACATGGCGCAGTTCACGCTGGTGCCGCGGACGCGGGTGAAGGCCGCGGTGCGGGAGCTCGAGCTGGAGCCGGTGACCGACGTTCTGTACGACGTACCGGACGCGCCCCGACCGGACGAACGCACGCCCGCGCCGCCGCGGCTGATGGCGATGTGGGACAGCATCCTGTTCGCGTACGCGGATCGCAGCCGTGTCATTTCGCCCGAGTACCGCAAGCACGTGACCCGTGTGAACGGTGACACGCTGCCGACGCTGCTGGTCGACGGGTACGTGGCCGGCGTCTGGCGCGCGGTCGACGGGGGAATCGAGGCGACGGCGTTCCATCCGTTGCCGGCGAAGGTCTGGAAGGGGCTCGAGACGGAGGCCGGCGGACTGTTGGCGCTGCTGTCCGAACGAGAGCCGCGCGTGTACAGCTTCTACGAACGCTGGTGGAGCCAACTCCCCCACGCCGAGGTGCGGGTACTCGGCGGCTAGACGTCCTGCCTGGGCTTGCTGCCTCGGAAGCCTCGGAAGCCGAACGCCGCCAGACCCAGGCCGGCGAGCGCGATGATCGGGCCCAGCACCGCCCACAGGGTCGAGCCGGTCATCCCACTGCCGCCGAGGACGCCGATGCCTTGGAAGAAGAAGATCGTGCCCATGACGGCTACGAGCAGGCCGACCGCGATGAGAACGGGCTTGCGCATCGTTGGCTCCAAGGATCAGGTCGACCAGGGACGTGCTCAGGCTACGGCCTACTCGGAGAACTCCTTGCGCAGGTGCACGATCGTGGTCTCGTAGCGGCCGAACGTGCCGTCCGGCAGTTGCTGGTCCCAACCGCCGGG
The DNA here is from genome assembly GCF_016907715.1 of Tenggerimyces flavus. Lineage (NCBI taxonomy): Bacteria > Bacillati > Actinomycetota > Actinomycetes > Propionibacteriales > Nocardioidaceae > Tenggerimyces > Tenggerimyces flavus. The sequence goes on from NZ_JAFBCM010000001.1 coordinate 5,077,758, forward strand.
CTTCCGCGCGTACTCGACGTAGCCGAGGCGTTCGTACAGAGCCTGCGCACGGGGGTTGTTCGTCTCGGCTCCGATCTCGATGCGGCGCACTCCCCTGGCTCGAATCCGCCGCTCGCACTCCTCGACCAGGGCGGTGCCGATGCCGCACGAGTGGAGCAGCCCCTCGACGTCGAACATGGTCAAGGTGCCGGCGCCGGGATCCTGCTCGTAGTCGATCACGCCCTTGCCGACGAGTACGCCGGACGGCAGGCAGGCCGTCACACACTCCGCGCCGCCGGACGGGACGCGGTCGAGCACCTTGATGACGGCCTCGACATGGCCGGGATACGGTGCCCACGGGCCGGGCAGGTCGGCCGGTCCCAAGTCGCGGATCGTCAACCCCAGCAGGAGATCCGAGCTCCCGCCAACGTCGCGAGCTGGCACGAGCTGCTTGTTCAGATCGACCAGCATGGTCTCGTAGCGGCCGGTGCTGCCATCGGGCAGCTCGTAGTTCCACCCGCCGAGCTTCCGCGCGTACTCGACGTACCCGAGGCGTTCGTACAGCGCCTGCGCGCGAGGATTGTCCGTCTCGACGCCGATCTCCGCGCGGGACAGTCCCCTGGTCAGGATCCGGCGCTCGCACTCGACGATCAGTGCGGTGCCGATGCCACACGACTGCACCAGGCCGTGCACGGAGAACATGATCAACGTTCCCGCGCCCGGGTTCTCGTCGTACCGGAGAGCGCACTTGGCGACCGACCCACCAGAGGGGAGACAGACGAGAAGATTCTCCGCCTCGCCGGCGGACGCGAGCTCGAGCATCTCCGCCACGGCCTTCAGATGGCCGGGGTCCCCCGACCACGCCAGGCCGGGCAGGTCGGCCGGGACCATGTCGCGGATCGTCAACCTCAGCAGGAGATCCGACATCCCGCGAACGTAGCAACCCGCTCCACCCGCGTCGACCGAATTCTTCGACCCCACGCATGGCCAAGCTTTCAGGGACCGTTTACCGACATGACTCCTGACGCAACCGTCGCATTAGCCAGTGTCGCGACCATGGAGAAGTAGCTTTTGCGGACAGATGTGTTCTCTTGCGGGGAAGGCAGGGGCCCATGGCCAGCGGTGAGTACCTGCGGTACGTCGCGCTCGGCGACAGCCAGACCGAGGGGCTCGGCGACGGGGACGAGATCAGAGGACTGCGTGGCTGGGCGGACCGGCTCGCGGAGCTGGTCGCCGCGTTCAGCCCGGAGTTGTCGTACGCGAACCTGGCGGTACGTGGTCGCGTCGCCGCGCAGGTGTTCGAGGAGCAACTCCCGGCGGCGTTGGCGATGCGCCCGGATCTGGCGACGGTGGTGGCGGGTGTCAACGACCTGTTGCGCCCGCGGTGGGACCTGGACGCGGTGATGCGTCACCTCGAGGCGATCTTCGCCGCGCTCACGGCGCAGGGTGCCCGGGTGGCGACGATCGCACACGGCCGTGATCATGTACGTGATCATGAAGGTAACCCGCCGTATACGACCAGTTTGGCTTCATGATCACGTACATGATCACTGGGCTCGGAGGGCGCGAGGTGAGGTGCCGAGCTCGCGGCGGCAGGTCTTGTTGAACGCCTGCAGGTCGCCGATCCCCACGGCCGTCGCGATCGAGGCGATCGGCAGGGTGGACTCACGGAGCAGGTGGCGGGCTCGTTCCATCCGGCGCCGGCGTACGTGCGCCACGATCGTGTCGCCGGTCTCGGCGCGGAACAACCGGGTCAGGTGGTTGTGCGAGACACCCGCCGCCGCGGCGATGTCGGGGACCGCCAACGGCCCGGCGAGGTGGGACTCGATGTACGCGACCGCCGCCGCTACCGCCGCGTGCGGCCGCTCGGACCGAGACGGCGCCGCCAGCGACGCCACCCGCCACAGCGCGGCCCAGACATCGGACTCGGTACGGCGCGGGGCGCTCGACCACGCCGCGATCGCCGACAACAACAGTGCCGACAGTATCGGCGTCTCTGCCCCGGCGTCCTGCATGATCGGCAGCGACCGCGGCTCCCCCGTCCGGCCGAGCCGCAGGTGCGCGTACAGGTGCTGCGACCGCCCCTGATACCGGTACTGCACCACCGCGCCCGGCGGCACCAGGCTCACGTGACCGGGACGGATCGGGTACGGCGTGCCGTCGACGGTCAGCTCCGCCACGTACTGGTAGAGGTGCAGCTGCCACAGGTCCGGCAGCCGGAACACGTCCCGGTCCCGCTTCACCCCGTGCAGCCCGACGCCGACGTTCGCGACCTGCGGCGGCCGGTCCAACCGCACGGTTATGGACACCACCATGGTGAAAACGTACCAGTACTGGGTGAATACAACCCACGCGTGAAGGCCCGAAGCCGCCTAGCGTGAGTGGTATCCGACCACCACGTTGGCCAACACTGGAGCGGCCCATGACAGCTCATCCCGCCCGCGACCACCTGCTCACCTCCGTGCAGCTCGCCCACTTCGTCTCGCACGGATCGGTGCGGATGGACGCGATCGTTCCCGACGACCTGAACGAGCAGGCGATCGAGGTCTTCAAGGCGGGCATCCCCGCGGTCCCGTACGGCACACCGATCCCCGAGGCGTTTCCCGAGGGCTCGTTCGCCCGCCGACTCATCGAGCTGCCGCAGGTCGCGGGCGCGATCCACAGCCTGGTCGGCCCCGGCCCGACGATCGACCACCACGCCGTCCACATCCGCCGACCGAACGAGGGGCACGCGCAGCCGCTGCACGGCGACGCGATCATCGACGCCCGGCTCGACGCGTTCGACGTCCAGCTCATGTACTACCCGCAGAAGGTCACGCTCGACATGGGCGGGACACTGAGCGTGCCGGGCAGCCACCTGCGGCGGACGAACGAGAGCGACACCGGCCGCTACCAGAACCTGCGCGGGCAGACGCGCCTCACCTGCCCGGCCGGGACCGTGGTGATCCTGCATCACGGGATCTGGCACGGCGGGCGGCGGAACGACAGCGACATCGAGCGCTACATGTTCAAGATCCGCTTCAACCCGACCGTGAAGCAGCGCCGGCTGTGGAACACCGACGACCTGAACGACCCGGAGGTCGGCGCCGAACTGCGGACGCGGTTCCCGTGGTACGAGGGCGCGACCGGGCGGCTCGAGATCTACAACCGGGTACAGATGTGGCGGGCGCTGACCGGCGACGACACGTTCGACCTCGACTACTGGGTCACCCGCGTGTCCAACCGTCCGCAGCGCGTCGTGGTGTGAAGGAGCCCTTGATGAGTACGGAAACCCTTGTGCAGCAGCGCGTCCGCCAGCAGGTGCTGGTGCTGTACCTCTCGACGTCGGCGCTCGACGCGTCCGTGGTCGGCTGGTCGGTGTACGACGGCACCGGCGCGACGTCGCCGACGACCGGCGACTCCGACGAGCCGCCGTACACCTCCGGCCTCGAGGCGCTGCTCGACGGCTGGCGGCTGATCCAGGTGTCGCCGCTCCACCCCCCGTACCCGGGGCACGAGTACGACGTGTCGTTCCTCAAGCACGAGTTCTTCTTCGAGAAGTTGGTGTCGGTGGAATAGATCTTGGGGCTGGTACCTTCTACCTAGCGGTCGGTGTGGTCAGTGTCCCCGGGCCTCACCTATTGCCTTCGCGGAATACCGTTCGGCTGGAGCCGCGTCGCGCCACTCGCCGAGAGGCGACCGCCACACCGGCCGTGTACGTCGCCAACGGGCGGGTCTTCGGACCCGCCCGTTGGCTTTTGTCCGCTACCTCGCGAGCTGGTAGCGGATCACGTCGTTCCGCAGCGCCTCGCCGGACACCTTCACGATGCGCAGCGTGTGCTGCTTGTCCTTCAGTCCGGTGGCGGTGAAGGCCACGCGGTTGGTCACGCGCGTCGGGTTCTGCAGCGAGACCCGGCGGACGAGCTTGCCGTCGACGAACACGTCGGCCTCGCCCTGGTCGGGACCCAACGCCGTCAGCCAGTCGACCTTCGTGCCGCGGAACGAGAACGACACCGCGGCACCGTTCGCCTTCGCGTAGTGGACGTCGTTCGCGTTGTCGCCGCGGAACGAGAAGTCCAGCGCCACGTCGCCGGCGGGCAGGGAGGCGAGGTACGACTTCGAGATCGTCACCACCGAACCCGCCACCGTGTAGTCCGAGCCACGCACGAGAGCCGTACCGCCACGCGAGACCGAGACGAGCTCGGCTGGGTCGCGCGCGACAGTGACAGCGATATCGGCCGGGGCAGCCGGGTCGAACGTCGCCGAGCCCGGATCGAGCAGGCTCTCCTGCCGCACGCTCAGCTTGTCCAGCAGCATGAATTGCCCGGTCTTCTTCACTCCGCGGATCGTGTGCGTCCCGTTCGGCAGGTCCGAGATCCCGTACACGACCTGCTGCGCGCCCCGGCCCTCGGCCTGGAACGTCGAGACGGTCTGCTTGAACTCACCGTCGACGTAGATGTCCACGTCGCCCTGTGAGTTGTGCGTCTCCGTCACGTAGTCGACGCCGGTCCCGACGAACGTGTACTGGAACGCGTCCCCGTTCGCTTCGGTGTACTGCACGTCGTCCAGGTAGTCACCCAGCCCGCGCCCGGTGCTTCGACTCCACGAGCCTGTGTAGGTGATCTGCGGGTCGTCGTTGTTCACCTGGATCGTCCGCACCCCGGCGGCGTTCACCTTCGAGGCCTTGGCCGACGGCTCGGGGGTGGCGTTCAGCTTGGACCTGGGCGCGGCAGCGCGAGCCGCCGGACCCTTCACCGTCACCGCGAGCGGTTCCGAGACGGCCGGCACCTCGAAGTTCTCGTTCCGCTTCCAATCGCCGTCGTAGGAGACCCGCAGGTCGTCGTCGTTGACCGAGATCGACGCGCCCTTCTGCGGCGTCACCTTGAACAGCCGGGTGCCGTTGATCGGCACGTCCTTCGCGACGTACGTGCCCTTCGCCGAGCCGAGGTCCTTCTTCGCCCACAGGTCACGCACCTTCGCGGTGCCGTCGAGGCCGAGGTCCGCGAAGTTCACCGTGACATCGGCGTCGGTACGCCCGAGGTTGAACACCGCCACGGTGTAGGAGCTGTCCGCGTTGAGCGCGTACCACACCTGCCGGTTGGTCTGCATCGACACCGGCCGCGCGGGAACGCCCGCCTGGTTGACCGCGATCACCTCGCGGTTCGTGAGGAGCTCGAGGCCGTACGAGTCCAGCCGCGTCATGTCGTTGCCGATGTAGAACGGGGCCGCCGACACCGCCCACAACGTCGCCGCCGTCCGCCGCTCGTCCTTGGTGAGCCCGTCCATCGAGCCGTTGCCGACGTTCAGCGAGTCGAGGTCGTTCCACCCGCCCGGCCCGCCGTGGCGCCACCAGTCGGCCAGCTTGGGGAACAGCCGTGCGATGTTCTGCCACTGCGTCAGCGCCACGCCGGTGCAGTAGCACTCGACGTCCCAGTCGATCCGCCAACCGTTCGCGTACTGCTTCCAGTAGTCGGCATAGCGGATGTCCAACGCCCACGACAGCTCGAGCCAGATCTTGTGCCGCGCGAGGGCCTGCGACCACGCCTTGACGTCGTCGCGCGCGTCGAGCGAGAGGTCGCCGATCCCGGAGCCGGGCGTCACGCTGTCGAACTTGAGGAAGTCGATCCCCCACGACGCGAACAGGTCGGCGATCGAGTCGATGTACTTCTGCGCACAGGGCTTGGAGAAGTCGATCTTGTGCCCGATCCCCCAGTAGTCCGCCTGCTTCAGCGGCAGGACCGGCAGGTCACCCGTCGAACATTCGGGCGCGCCGTAGACAGGAAGGTCGGCGTCGATCACGGACTTGCTGATGCCGGGAATCGCGTAGATCCCGATCTTCTGCCCGTTGTCATGAACGTGGTCGATCACTTCCTGGAATCCGTTCGGATACAACGTCGTGCTCGGCACCGGCCGGCCGTAGCCGTCGATGCCGCCGTTCCAGGCCGCGTCGATGTTGATCCGGTCGTACCCGAACCGCTGCAGCTTGGTGTGCATCGCGTCCGACTGCGCCTTGATCTGGGCAGCGGTGATCCACGTCCCGCCGTTGGGGACGAACACCTGCATGCTGTAGCTGCTCCAGCCCATGTACGGCTTCCGTGCCACCTCCCCCGCCGGTGGGAACGCAGCGGCGACTACCGGCGCGGCAGGCAGTGCCACGGCCGGTTCGGGAACGGCCGACGCCGGTGTAGTGGTCAAGCCGAGCGGAACGAGGGCGGCCACGAGCAGGCCTCGGATCGCCTTGTTTCGTAGGGACATGAGCGGTGCACCTCTTTCATGGCAGGAGGAGGCGGTCCTTCAGATCGGTCGAGTCACCGAGCCCGAGAACGAGCTCGACCTCGCGGTCCCTGTACACCACACGAACAGCCACCGGCCGCGAGCCGGCGAGCTTGCGAACCGACACGGCTACCAGCTCGCCGTCGCGCCAGGACAGGTCCACGGCCAGCCCACCTCGAGCTCGCACGCCGCGGACCGAGCCGTCCGGCCAGTCCGAAGGCAACGCGGGCAGCAGCACCAGCGAGTCGTCGAGACTCCGCACGAGCAGTTCGACGACCGCCGCGACGAAGCCGTAGTTGCCGTCGATCTGGAACGGTGGATGGGTACTGAACAGGTTCGGCAGCAGTCCGCCCCAGCGGGAGCCGTCGACCGGCGCGTACCGGCCGGCGTCGCCCTCGAGTGGCATCGTCGCCTCGCGGAACAACGACAGCGCGGTCTCGCCGTCGCCGAGCCGTGCCCGCAACGCGATCTTCCACGCCCACGACCAGCCCATCGCCCCCGGCCCGCGCGCGTCCAGCACCTTCGCGGCAGCCGAAGCCAGCGGCGAGCCGGGCGCGATCTGACCGAGCGGATACAGCGCGACCAGGTGCGACATGTGCCGGTGCAGCGGCTCTTGCTCGACGAGGTCCTCGCTCCACTCCCCCAGCCGGCCGTCGGCGATGACCGGAGGCTCCGGCAGCCGAGCGAGCGCGGAGGTCAGCTCCTCCCGCAACGGATCGGACAGGCCGAGAACGTCCAACGCCGCAAGGCAGTTCGTGAACAGATCCCGCAGCAGCGCGATGTCCATCGGCGTGGAAGTGCTGAGCGACTCGCCGTGCCCGTCCGGGCCGACGAACAGGTTCTCCGGCGACGTGGACGGGCTCGTACGAAGGACCCCGTCGGCGTCCTCGTGCAGCCAGTCCAGGCCGAACTCCGCCGCGCCGCGCAGGATCGGCCATGCCTGGTCACGCAGGAACGACTCGTCCAGCCCGTACACGTAGTGGTCCCACAGCTGGCGCGCGAGCCAGACGCCGCCCATCATCCAGATCGCCCACGACGTGGCGCCGTGGCCCATCCCGACCGGCAGCGCCCAACCCCACAGATCCGTGTTGTGGTGCGCGACCCAGCCGCGCGTCCCGTACAGCTCCTTCGCGACCGCAGTGCCCTGCGCGGCCATCCTGGACAGCAGCTCGGCGAGCGGCAGCTGACACTCACCGAGTCCGGTCGGCTCGGCGCCCCAGTAGTTCATCTCGGTGTTGATGTTGATCGTGTAGTTCGACGACCAGGGCGGGCGGAGCTGGTCGTTCCAGATGCCCTGCAGGTTGGCCGGCGGACCACCCGGCCGGGACGCGGACACCAGCAGGTAGCGGCCGAGCTGCACCATCACGGTCGCCATCAGCGCGGCGTCGTCGCCCTCTAGCAGCGACGCGACGTCGACGGGCTCCGCAGGCTCCGGCCCGATCCGTACCGACGCGGTACCTAGCAACGGTCGTACATCGGCCAGGTGCGCGGCCAACAACGCCTCACCGCCCAACGCGGCGGCGGAACGCGCCTGCTGCCGAGCCGCCTCGAGGTGCTCCGGACGGGAACGGGCAGCACCCGACGTCCACCAGTCCGCGGCCGACGTCGAGCTGCTGATCGTCACCAGCAAGCGCGTGGCCTGCTCGATCACCAACCCGCCGTGGTACGACGACCGGCCGTCGGTGTCGATCGCGACCGCCACTGCGGCGAACGGGTCGTACCCGTCCACGAGCTCACCGAGCTCGAGATACCGCAACGGCTCCTCGACGTCCGGCTCGTGTTGCGGCGCGCCGTCGACCGGCACCGCCACGCCGACGACCAGCGTGTGCGGGTCGCCTTCGCGTACGTCGACCCGCAACGGCGACGACAGCCGCAGCCGGACGTCGACCGGAGCATCAGCGATCAGCTCGACGCACAGCGCGCCGGCTGGCCGGCTCGCGAACGTCCGTCGCCGCAGCCCGGCGAAGGACTCCTCGACAAGCGCGTCGTCGAGGTCGAGCACGCGACCTTCGTACGTGGGCGATCCGCCGATCTCCATCCAAAGATCCGCGAACGGCAAGTACTCCTGGCTGTACGGGCCTTCGAACGACATCAGCAACGACTCGGCCAACCGGTAGTCCCGCTTGTCGATCGCGTCACGCACCTGCTGCGACCGCTCCGGCCCCGCGCCCGACGCCAGCACCGAACGCAGTGCGTGCGAGGGACCGGACGGCGTACCCGACCACACGGTCGAGTCGTTGAGCTGCAGCCGTCCGTCGCCGAACACCATCGCGCCGAGCCGGCCGTTGCCGACCGGCGCCGCCGCGGACCACTCCGCGGCAGGTGCCGGCCAGCGCAGGCGCAGGGTCACTTGGCGCCGCCCTTGTACGTGTCGTACGCCTTCTGGTACAGCTCCAGATACCGCTTCATCCCCACCCCGTCGAGGCCCTGGACCCAGGCGTCCCACTCGGTGTCGATGTTCTTCTTACCGGTGATGAAAGCCAGCTGGCCCTGCGTGACGTAGCTGTCCAGGTTGGTCTTCAGCGTCGCGATCTCCGCGCTCGCGCTGGGGTCCACCCAGACCTGGGCCACCGGGAAGTACTGTGCCTTGTCCTCGTGCCCTTCGTACAGCTTCGTCGCCTCGAACAGCCGTCGCTCGAGCCCGGCCTCGGTGTAGATGTCCTTCGGCACGACCTGGGCGTTCCGGAACGCCAACGTGTTGTTGTACTGCGCGAGCGCGCCCCACGCGGTGTTCGGCGGGACCTTGTCGCCCGGGCGCGGCTTGTACATCGGCTTGGCGTTCTCGTCGAGCGCGATGTCTCCCGCTGCTGGCTTGTCCCAGCCGACGCCCTCGGGTCCGCCCCAGATCCGGAGCTGGCCCTCGTCGGTGTAGATGTAGTCGAGCATCTTGACCGCGGCGACCTGGGCCTCCTTGCTCGCCTTGTTCGTGAGCATGAACGTGTAGCCGGTCGAGGTCGGGCGGTTCAGCCCGGAGTAGTTCTTGCCGTCCGGCCCGGTGAGCGGCGGCACGGCGTCGTACTGCTTGTCGCGGCCGTCCTCGGAGCCGAGCTGGACGAAGATCCCCGGCCACAGCACCGGCGCGGAGCCGATGAGGACGGCCTTCGGGTCGTTGCCGAGCGCCTGCAGCGCCTCGGCGTTCTGGGTGAACGAGGCCGGGTCGATCAGGCCGTCCGAGTGCAGCGAACGGATGTACTTCAGCCCGTCGCGGAACGCGGGGTCGTCGACCGGCGTGACGACCTTGTTGCCGTCCAGCGTGAGCAGCGACCGGACGCCGTTGTTCGCGCCGACCGGGTCGTACGCGAACGCGCCCATCAGGTACGCGATCAGGCTGCTGTCCTGGACGTCGGTGGTCATCGGGATCTCGTCGGCCTTGCCGTTGCCGTTCGGGTCCTGGGTCTTGAACGCCTGCAGGACTTTGCGCAGGTCCTCGGTCGTCTTCGGAAGCTGCAGGTTGAGCTTCTTCAGCCAGGCACTGTTGATCCACAGCTTGTCCGGGTAGCTGCAGTGGTAGCAGTCCGCCCACTGCGGCATCGCGTAGATGTGCCCGTCGGGCGCGGTCGCCATCTCCTTCAGGGTCTGGTTGGAGTCCAACGCCTTCTGGATGTTCGGCGCGTGCTCCTTGATCAGGCCCTCCAGCGGAACGGCGACGCCCTGGGTGCCGAGCTTCATCACCTCGGCCTGACCGAACCCGTCCACCCAGGGGATGAGGAAGAACAGGTCCGGATAGTCGCCGCTGGCCAACGAGATCGACCGCTTCTCCTTGGCCGGTCCGGCGTCGAACGTCGTCGGCTGCCAGCGGAACTCGATCTTGAACTTGTCGCTCACGAACTTCGTCGTGGTGTTGCTCGCCATGTTGGTCTTCGGGTCGACGGGCGACATCACGTCGATGACGACCTTGCCGTCCTTGCTGAGTTCGGCCTTCTCGCCTTGGTTGTTCGAGCCGGAGCCGCAAGCCGCTGCCACCGTCAGCACGGCGGCCAGCGACAACGCGGTGGTGATCTTGACGGACATTTCTACCTTCCCTGCTGAGCCTCTTGGGGGGATTGCTGCTTAGCCCTTGATGGCGCCGACCATGACGCCCTTGGTGAAGTGCCGCGCGATGAACGGATAGATGATCAGTACGGGCAGGCTCGAGACGACGATGAGCGCGTACTTGAGGACGTTGGCCAGTTCCCGTGCGTCGAGCCCTTGCCCGATGTCACCGGAGGCGGCCGTCGTCGTGTTCAGGATGATGATGTTCCGCAGCACGATCTGCAGCGGGAAGAGATTGGGATCCTTCAAGTAGACAAGGGCATCGAAGTACGAGTTCCACTGGAAGATCGCGTACATCAGCGCGAGCACCGCCAGCAGCGGCTTGGACAGCGGCAGTACGACCGACCACAGGAAGCGCAGCTCGCTCGCCCCGTCCAGCATCGCCGCCTCGTACAGCTCGTTCGGGATCGAGTGCGCGAAGAACGTCCGCGCGATGATCACCTGCCACACGCCGATCGCGCTGGGGATCAGCAGCGCCCATCGGGTGTTCAACATGCCAAGGTCCTGGACGACCAGGTAGGTCGGGATCAGGCCGCCGGAGAAGAGCATCGTGAACAGCAGACCGGTCATCACGACGTTGCGCCCGAAGAACGTCTTGAGCGACAGCGGGTACGCGATCGCCACCGTCAGCGTGACGCTGATCAACGTTCCGGCGACGGCGTAGATCAGCGAGTTGTAGTAGCCCTGCAGGACCTGCGGGTTGGTGAGGACCTCTTGGTACGCGACCAGCGAGAAGTCGACCGGCCAGAACGTCACCTGCCCGGAGCTGACGGCGCGCGGGCTGGAGAACGAGTTCGCGACGATGTAGACGATCGGCAGCAGCACCAGCAGCAGGACGACCGCGAGCATGACGGTGATGACGATCACCAGGACGCGATCGCTGAACGGATCGCGAATCTTCTTGCTGGGCGGCGTTCCCGGCGTTCGCCGTTGCTCGCGGTCCAACGTGAGCGCGCTCATCAACCCCACAGTCCATTCCCGGTGATCCGCTTGGCGACGAAGTTGACGAGCAGCAGCAAGGCGAGGTTGACGACGGAGTTGAACAGCCCGACCGCGGTCGCCATGGAGAAGTCCGCGTTCAGCAGACCCGTCTTGTAGACGTAGGTCGCGATAATCTCCGACTGGGCGAGGTTCAGCGGGTTCTGCAGCAGGTAGACCTTCTCGAACCCGATCGCCATCAGGTTGCCGACGCCGAGCACGAGGATGACCACGGCGGTGGGCATGATGCCCGGAAGGTCGACGTGCCAGATCCGCTGCAGCCGGCTGGCGCCGTCCATCTTCGCCGACTCGTGCAGGGCAGGATCGATGCCGGCCAGCGCGGCGAGATAGATCACCGCGGAGTAGCCGGTCGTCTGCCAGACGTCGGACCACACGTAGATGTGGCGGAAGTAGTCCTCGTCGCCGAGGAAGTCGACCGCGGGGACGCCGATCAGCCCGAGCGCGTCGTTCATCAGCCCGATCCGCGGCGACAGGATGAGGATCGTCATCGAGACCACGACGACGGTGGAGATGAAGTACGGCGCGTAGGTGATCAGCTGGACGGACTTCTTGAAGATCCCCTGGCGGATCTCGTTCAGCCCGATCGCCAGCAGGATCGGCAGCGGGAAGCTCGCGAGCACGAGGTAGAACGCGAGCGTGAACGTGTTCTTCAGCAGCGTGCCGAACATCGGGTTGCTGAAGAACAGCTCGAAGTTCTTGAACCCGACCCACGGGCTGCCCCACGGACCCTCGAGCACGTTGAAGCTCTTGAACGCGATCACGGCGTTGCTGATCGGGATGTACTTGAAGATCACGAAGTACGCGACCGGCAGGATGATCAGCAGGTACAGCTGCCAGTGCCGCCGCCACGACCGCTTCGCCTCGGTCCAGCGGTCCCGCTTGACGTGGCCGCGTCCCCGCTTCGGCTGCGGCGCCGGGTCGATCGGTTCGTCGAGGCGAACGAGAGGTGCGCCGGGTTGGGTGGTCGTCATCACCCCACCCGCAGGTCGTCGATGGCATCGAGGTTCCAGTCGATGCCGATGCCAGGCCCTTCGGGCGGGCGAACCCAGCCCTCCTCGACCAGCAGCCGGTTGTGGGTGATCGCGTCCAGCTGCGGGATGTGCTCGACGTACATGCCGTTCGGTACGGCGCAGGCCAGACTGGCGTGCAGCTCCATCAGGAAGTGCGGCGCGACCGGCGCGTTGAACGACTCCGCGGTGTGCGCCACCTTGAGCCACGGCGTAATCCCGCCGATTCGTGCCGCGTCGACCTGGACGATCCCGGCCGCGCCGGCGGACAGGTACTCGGCGAACCGCTGGGTCGAGTAGATCGACTCCCCCACCGCGACCGGGACGGTCGTGGCCCGGGCGAGCCGCACGTGTCCGGCGAGGTCGTCGGCGGGCAGCGGCTCCTCGAACCAGGCGATGCCCAGCGCCTCGTACGCGTGTGCCCGGCGCAGCGCCTCGGCGCCGGTGAAGCACTGGTTGGCGTCGACCATGACCTCGAACTCGGGCCCGACCGCCTCCCGAACGGCGGCGAGCCGTTCGGCGTCCTCGACGAGCGACGGCTTGCCGACCTTCACCTTGACGCCGCGTACGCCGGTCGCCTTGGCGGCGACCGCGTTGCGCACCAGCTCGTCGACGGACAGGTGGATCCAGCCGCCCTCGGTGTCGTAGAGCGGCAGCCGTTCGTGCGCCCCGCCTGCGAGGCGCCACACCGGCTCACCGACCCGCTTGCCGCGTAGGTCCCACAGCGCGATGTCGACCGCGGCCATCGCGAGCGCGGTGATGACCCCGGTGGTGGTGGCGCGGGTGCCGGCCAGCATCCGCTGCCAGATCCGTTCGACGTCGCGGGCGTCCGCCCCCAGCAGCCCGGGCACGAGGTGGTCGCGGAGCAACGCGAGGACCGAGCTTCCCCCGGTGCCGATCGTGTACGAGTACCCGGTCCCGCTGACGCCGTCGACCGTCTCGATCGTCACCAGCACGGTCTCCTGCTTGACGAAACTCTGGCTCGCGTCGAAGCGGACGGTTTCGGGCTCGAGGTCGACCAACTGGCACCGGACGTTCGCGATCTTGGTCATGAAATCCCCATCGCTGGATCGGATACGATATTGGAATCCTATTTCGACACCTTGTCAAGTAATCCGGCGTCATCGGATACGAAAACCGAACCGATAGCGTGGGGACCTTCGTGAACGACGGGGAAGGTCCGAGGTGGCAGAGCCGAGACCGAAGCTGGAGCGGGCGCCGCGGTTGATGCTGCGCGAGACCGTGTACGAGTCGGTCAAGCAGCTCTTGATGGACACCGACCTGCAGCCCGGCACGAGGCTGTCGATCGACGGGCTGTCGCGGGAGCTGCAGGTCTCAGCGACGCCCGTACGTGAGGCGTTGTTCCGCTGCGAGGCGGAGGGGCTGGTCGTTCGCCGCCCGAACGCGGGCTACCTGGTCGCTCCCCTGCTCGACCGACAGGGACTGCTCGACCTGTACGACCTCCGGCTGCTGCTCGAGCCGGTCGCCGCGGCCAGGGCCGCCACCCACGCGACCGCCGGCGAGGTGCGGGCGATGGAGGACGCCGTCGGGCTGATGATGCCGGCGGTCGAAGGCGACGACTACCAGGCGTACCGCGAGTTCGCCGGCCAGGACACCGCGCTGCACACGACCATCGCGGGCGCCAGCGGCAACCCGTTGATCGCTGAGACGCTGACCCGGCTGCGCACCCACACCCACACGTACCGGCTCTACTTCCACCACGGCATCGCCGAGGTCACGGTCGCCGAGCACCAGGCGATCGTCGCGGCCATCCGCGAGCACGACCCGGAGGTCGCGGAGAAGGCGATGCGGGCCCACCTCGAGACGTCACGGACCCGGCTGCTCAGCGCGTACGAGTAGGCCAGGTCGTCGTCGCGGCGAGCAGGGCCGCGTAGTCGGACGCGGTCAGCGGCGCCGCGCTGAGGCTGCCGTCGACGAGCGGCGCCTCGATCGTTTTCCCTTCCTGGGTGAGCTGAACGGCGTCGATGCCGTTGACCGACGTCGTGGTGAGAACGATCTGGGCGACGGCGAGCGTGCGGTCCTCCGACCGCGAGTTCCGCGCCGTTCCCGCGACCTCGATGGTCACCGTCGACCCGCGGACCGACGTCACGGAGAGGTCGAGGTCGATCGGCACCGCGGTCCCGAGACCACTGGCCTGCTCCTTCTCGGTGGGGCCTTCGAGCAGGAGTCCGATCGACCTGCGGAGCCGCTCCCCCGTCGTTCCCTCGAGCTCGGGCCTGCGGACGGGAACGATGCGGCCCGCGGAGACGAAGTACGTGACCATGGTCCCGCCGGTCCCGCCGGTCCCGGTGGGCTGGTCGGACGGCCGCGGTGCCTTCGTGTCCAGCAGCTGGTTCGGTACCAGGGTGGGGTTGATGACGCGGGGAGTGGACTCGGCCGAGACGCCGCCACATCCGGCGAGAATCGCCAGGCAGGCAAGGGCAATCACAACCAATCGGCGTCGAGTCATGACGCGCTCCGCGGTAGTGCGAACGTGAACCTGGCGCCGTTGCCCGACGGCGGTGTGGTGCACCAGATGGTGCCGCCGTGCGCGCCGACCGTCTCGGTCGCCAGCGCGAGCCCGAGACCCGTTCCGGACGAGGAGTAGCGGGCGACACCGGTCGCGAACCGTTCGAAGATGCGCTCGCGGTCGGCCTCGGCGACGCCGGGTCCGTCGTCGTCGACATCGACGAGGACGCGGTCGGCCGTGGTGCTGACCGTGACGGCGGTCGCGCCGCCGCCATGGCGATCGGCGTTGTCGAGCAGGTTGGTGAGAACGCGGTCCAGCCTTGCCCGGTCACCGCGGACGATCGTCGGCTCCGACGTCGTCACGTTCAGCAGCGCGGCCGAACGTCCCGTGTTGGAGAGCGTGTGCCGGACGAGCTCCGTCAACGGAAGCTGCTCGGTGTCGGCGGGATCGAGTCCGGCGTCGGCGCGGGCGAGGTCGAGCAGGTTCCGCATGAGCCGTTCGAACCGCCCCAGCTCTTCCGTCACCAGTCCCAGGGCCTCCTGCGACCGCGGCGGCAGCTCCTCGCGCCGCTTGTTCATCACCTCGACGGCAGCCATCAGCGTCGTCAGCGGCGATCGGAGCTCATGGCTCACGTCGGCCGCGAGCCGGGCGTCGCGCTGCAATCTTTGCTGCAACGTTTCGGCCATGCTGTTGAACGATCCGACGATCGTGGCGAGCCCGGGATCTCGGGTCGCGGGAAGTCTGCTGCCGAGTTGTCCGGCCGCGATCTGCGCGGCGGTGGCCGCCACCCGATCGAGCGGTTGGATCACCGATCTGCTCGCCCAGATGCCCAACGCGACGCCGCCGAGCGCGGCGACCACGGCACCGACGATCAGGACGGTGCCGAGGACCGCGAGGGTCTCGTCGAGCTGCTCCATCGTGCTGATCTCGTACAGCTCCGCGTCGACCGCGGGCAGCGGCAGCCCGATGACGAGCTCGGGCGTGTCCCCGTCCTGGTCCACGCGCTGGGTGACCACCTTGCCGTCGGCGACCAGGCGACGGATCTGCGTGGGGACGGCGTCGCGTCCGGCTTCGAGCGACGACGCATACCAATCTCCTTGCCAGTAAAGGACGATCGACGTCGACGTGGGCGGCGCGAGCTTGGCGATCGCGTCGGCGGCGCCGACCCCGTTCGTCTCGAGTTGGTCGCGGACGAGCGTCGCGTCGGTGTAGGCCTGCCGGAGCGAGGAACGCTGCCGTTGCTCCACCAGGTAGTTCTGCGCGAGCACGTACGTCAGTACCGCGAACGCCGCGGTGATCGTGGTGGCTCCCAGCCCGAACGCCAGGATCACTCGCCCGCGAAGGCCGAGAATGGGCAGCCTCATCGTGGGTCGAGACGGTACCCGAGTCCGCGGACCGTGACGACGAGACACGGGTTGGCCGGATCGGGCTCGATCTTGGTACGCAGCCTTCGGACGTGCACGTCGACGATGCGTTCGTCACCGAAGTAGTCGCGGTTCCACACCGTCTCGAGCAGTCCGCGGCGGCTGATGACGCGGCCCGGTTCGCTCGCGAGCTCGGACAGCACGCGGTACTCGGTGAGCGTGAGGTGGATCTCGCGGTCGCCGCGCCGTACGACGCCCGCACGCGGCGAGAGCACGAGCGGCGTCGTCCCTACGGAGTCGATCACGAGGTCGGCGCCAGCCGAATCGTCCGCGGTCGTCGAACCTGAGCGTCGAAGCAGCGCTCGCAGGCGAGCCGAGATCTCCTTGATCTGAAAGGGTTTCGTGACGTAGTCGTCCGCCCCGGCCTCGAGCCCGGCGACGATGTCATGCGTGTCCGTACGCGCGCTGACGATGATGATCGGCAGGTCGTGCTGCCGACGAATCTCACGGATACAGGTGAAACCGTCGATCCCGCCGAGCATCAGATCGACGATCATCAGGTCGGGAGGCGCGTCCGCGACCTCCGCGAGCGCCGCTTCGGCGGAGCCCGATTCGATGATGACGTATCCCTCGTCCTCCAGCCCGAGTCGTAGTGCGGTGCGGATCCGGTCGTCGTCCTCGACGATGAGCAGCCGGTTCGTCACACCTTCATGCTGCCAAAACCGACATGTCCACATGGGCAGCGGTGCCGATCGTCACAGAATCTCAAAGTAGTGCGCGCTTCCACCGCAACCTCGCGCTGCCAGCGTGGACACCTCGTCGAAAGGAGCTGGCCGTGGTGCTACCTGGCGACGCGAGGGACGACGGACGTGTCGTGGTGCGGCTCGACGACGAGACGTTCGTCGACGGGATGGCGAGGCTTCGTTGGCAGCTGCGACATCTGCTGGCCGGCGGTGCCCGCGTGATCGTCGTCGACCTGGCAGGTCTGCGGCAGCTGTCCTCGACGTCGGTCGCCGCGTTGCTCAGCACGCATCGGGTCTGCCGGTCGCGAGGGGGCGGGGTCGTGGTCAGGAAGGCCAACCGGCGCACGTTGGATCTGCTCCGGCGTACCGGGCTGCACCACGTGTTCGAGATCGAGACACACGTCGAAACGCAACAGGAGATGAGGAACGCGGGATGACGCTGGCCGACGCGCGGCACGACGTCACGGGGGCCCACCGCGCCTGCGATCCCTGCGGCCCGTTCGGTTGGTCCATTTGTGTCACGGCGTGGCCCGGGGGTTTCGCCGTACGCGTGGACGCCGCCGATCGGGTGCGGGTGCTGGTAGGTGAACCTGCCACGCGCGGCCGGCACCCGAGTGTCGTCGGACAGCTCGAGGCGGCGACGGCCAAGCTCGCCGCCGTGGGTTGCCCGGCGCAGGACTCGGTGGAAGTGCTGTGCAAGCTGATGAGTCGGCAACTGGGCAGCGACTTCCAGCCCGGTCCGAGCATGACGATGCTCGACCTGCACGCGTCCGGACAGGTCGACATCGCGCGTCGAGTCTCTCCGCCAGTCCTCTTCCTCGGTGCGCACGAGTCGCCCGGTGCCGTGTGTCGTGCGGCCACCACCGGCGTCGAGGCGGGACCCGTGCGCTCCGAGGGCGGGGACTATCTGGTGGCGTTCTCGCCGCTCGCCGTGCGGCTGTTCTCCTCGGAGGCGTTGGCGAACGTTCCTCGGCTGCTGGCGGGTGCGCCGACGCCGTGTGAGGTGCGGAACGCGTTGCTGGACTCGGTCGACGGGCGCGGGCAGGACCCGTACCGGACCGCTCCGCCGCTCGCCGTCGTACGGCGCGAGGGCTGACATGTCGTCGGACGACGACGAGCCTGCGAGCCCGCGCCGGCTGCCGCCCGACCCGTACCACGACGGCTGGTGGTACCTGACCATCCGGGCGAAGTCCGCCTCGCCCGAGGAACCCGAGGAGAGCGAAGGGTCGGACGACGACTCCTGAGTGGGTTTCCGCCTTGCTCAGTGGGCGATAAGGTCGAGGATCTCGTCGGTGGGGCGGACGTCGCCGAACGTGCGGTAGATCGTGTACAGCGTGGCGTTGAGATCCTGGTCGCGCCGGGCGGCGTTGGCGTCGGCGACCATGATCACGCGATAGCCGAGCGTGCTGGCGTCGCGCGCGGAGGACTCGCAGCAGACGTTCGCGACGGTGCCGGTGATGAGCACGGTGTCGATGTCGCGCTCACGGAGCTTGTTGGGGAGGTCGCAGCGGCCGGGGAAGAACGCGCTGCTGGCGGTCTTCTCCACCAGCAGGTCTTCCGGGGCGACCGTGAACTCGTGCCAGAGCCGCTTCTCCAGTGGGCCTTCGCCGCCCGAGGTGCGGAACAGCTCGGCGACCTCCGGGCCGTAGAGCTCGTCGGTGGTTGCCGTTCGCTCGGTGGTGCCGGGGAGGACCCACGCGACCGTGCCGCCGGCTTGGCGGAGGGCGTGGGCGAGCCGTTCGATGGTCGGCACGATGCCTTGGACGTACTCCATGTCGGCGACGAAGAACGGGACCATGTCGACGACCACCAGCGCCGTGCGGCGCGGATCGAGCGTGGTGAACGCGTGTCTCCTCCCCCGGCGTTCCTGCTGCCGGTCGTACTCGCGCTGCTCGATCATCCAGTCGTGCGTCAACGGCTCCATGCGCGCACCCTGCCATGGGCCGCCGACATCACAGCGGCGACCAGCTGGCGCCGCCGTGCCAGTGGCGGCCCGCGCGGAGGTGGGTGACGATCGCGCGTTGCAGCGTGGTGTCCCGCGGCAGCTTGTCGAGGTCCGGCTCGCGCTGGCCGAAGACGAACTCCATCGTGTCGGCGTCCGCGTCTGCCAGGTCGTGGGAGTGCCTGAACCGCTGCTGGAACCGGACGATGTTCGACTCCGGCGGCAGGTAGTCCGCGAGCTGCGGATCGAGCAGCCAGGAGTAGCAGGCGGCGACGCCCAGCGGCTCGTCCGGGAAGTGTCGCGGGAAGAACTCGCGGGCCGCGCCGAACGAGGAGTCGCACGCCGCCGGGCTTAACGGTCCGGAGAATTCCGGGATGTGCACCGACAGGCCGAAATCACCTTGCCCATAAGGCAATCCGGCTGCCGACACGCTGGCGCCCGTACGGCCGCCGAGCTTCACCCTTTCAAACTGGAGCCGGCCCAGGTCGTACAGCTTTCCGCGGAAGTGGTTCATCAGCCAGAACGGCACGCCCAGCCCGCCCTCGCCCGTACGCCACCGGTGCACGGCGAGGTTGCGGCCGAGGTCGGCGAACGTTCGCCGGCTGACGTCGGCGGGGATGCCGCGCGTCTGGTGGAACGCCCGCGCCGCGGGAAGAGCCGCGACGAAGACGTAGACGAAGAAGAACCGGCCCTCCGGGCCGAGTTCGGCGGGGAGCCGTGGGAACGACGGCGGCCCGTCGATCACGCCCATCGTCGTGGTCAGCTCGGCGGTCGCGCGTTCCAGTAGCCACCACTGGTCAGGCGTACGTTCTGGCGTCGGCAGCCTCGCGATCAACCCGTCGATGTCCTGGTGGGGAACGGCGAGGTCGAGCAGGATCGGTGCGAGGTCGTCGCGACTGGGCAGCTGGACGGGGTCGGGCGTAGGGCGCGCTTGGAGGTGAGTGAGCCAACCGCGGGTCGACTCCTCCCCCGCCAGCACCTCGAGGAAGTCGGGCACGCACCCATTCTGCTATATGCCTTGACGGATATATAGCGATCTGGCTATCGTCGTCGACCATGACCGCAACCGCGTTCGAGGTCGTCGCCGAACCGACGCGCCGCCGCATCCTCGACCTGCTGCTGGAGCGGCCTCGCCTCGTCGGCGAGCTCACCGACCAGCTCGGGCTCTCCCAGCCGGGCACGTCCAAGCACCTGCGCGTGCTCCGCGAGGCCGGCCTGGTGAGCGTACGTCAGGACGCCCAGCGGCGCTGGTACGAGCTGCGTCCGGAGCCTCTGGTCGAGCTCGACGACTGGCTGATGCCGTACCGCCGACTCTGGGCCGACCGCCTCGACGCCCTCGAACGACACCTCGACCAGATGCCCGACCTGCCGGAGGACAGCCAGTGAACGAGTACGTGCGCACCGACGGGGACAACGAGGTCCTGGTGCTCGAGCGCAGCTTCGACCACCCGCCGGCGAAGGTCTGGCGCGCTCTCACCGAGCCCGAGCAACTCGCCCAGTGGTTCCCGGCGTCGATGACTGTGGAGCTGGCTGTTGGCGCGAAGATCACGTTCAGCTTCGGTCCGGAGGACGACCCGCAGGACGGCGAGGTCACCGCGTGCGACCCGCCTCGGACGTTCGCGTACAGCTGGGGGTCGGAGCATCTGCGCTGGGAGCTCGAGCCTGACGGCGACGGGTGCAAGCTGACGTTGACGCAGACGTTCCAGGACCGTCCGGCGGCGGCGAGCTACGCGGCGGGCTGGCACGGCTGCTTCGTGTACCTCGCGCTGGTGGTCGACGGCCAGCAGCCGTTCGGCGCCGACGGCGACGCGTCGCTCGACCACACGATGACGCCCGACCTGAAGTCCTCGCACGAGGAGTGGATCGTGAAGCTGGGGCTCGACGCTGGCACAGTCGACGGCGAGGAGGCGCGGTACGAGCGGCAGCTGGTCCAGGGGCCGCTGGACGTGTGGGAGGTGCTGTCCGGCGGCACGGTCGTGTCGGTCGGCGGTGCGGTCCCGGCGGGCTTCCTGCCGGCGGGGGTGCAGGTCGGGCCGATCCTGGTGGCCGAACCGCCCGACGTGCTCGCGACCGCGGAGGTGCGCTGGACCATGCGCGAAGGCAACGGCGGCGCCCGCCTCGTCGTCACCCACGCCGGCGGCGACGACAAGGCCCTGGCCCAGTGGCGCGCCCACCTCGAGGCGCTCGCCGCCCGCTTGGTATGAACCGAAGGGCTCGACCCGCGGTGGGTCGAGCCCTTCGGTGTTCCGTCGGTTATCGGAGGCCGGCTCGTCTCGCGACGGCGACCAGGAGGTCGGGGTCGTCGGAGATGATGCCGTCGACGCCGAGGTTGATGACGCGTTCCATCGTGGGCTCGTCGTCGATCGTGTACGGCACGACCTTCAGGTCGTACTTGTCCTGCAGGACCTGGACCTTCGGGCCGTGGAAGAACGCCGGGTTCTCCTTGAGGTACCAGTCCGGCGACGACACGTTCCCCTGCGCCGGGTCGTGCACCTGCCAGTTCGACGACACCGTGTCCGCGCCGGACTTGCGCACGAGCTTGCCGAGGTCACGCAGCTTCCACCAGTCGAGCGTGCCGGTCCACGGCGACTTCACCTTCTTGTCGCCGTACACCGCCTGCAGCGAGCACTCGTCCGCGAGCGTCGCGCACTCGGCCGGACCGTACTGCCACACCAGCGCGACCGTCTCGATCCGCGGCCGCAGCTCGCGCGCGTACTGGATCGTCCGCCAGTCGAACGACTGGATCGTCACCCGCTTCTCGAACCCGGCGTCGTCGATCGCGTCGACCAGCTTGCGCGTGAACGTGCGGTACGGCGCGGTGTCGTTCACCAGCGGGCTGATCTTTGTCTCGATGTTCAGCCGCACGTCCTTCCGGCCGCTCGCCCGCACCAGCGCGAAGACCTCGGCCAGCGTCGGGATCCGCTCCCCCGGCACCGCCTGCTGCTTCGGGAACTCCGGCAGCGTCTTCGAACCGCAGTCCAGCATCTTCAGCTGCGTCAACGTGAGCGAGTGAATCGTCCTGCCCACATAGGGAAACTCCGGGTCGCCGGCGAACGCGGGCGCGGTGTCGACGCAGTGCGAGCCGTTCACCGTCCGGTCGTGGGTCACGACGAGGACACCGTTCTGCGTCACGCCGGTGTCGAGCTCCAGTGTGGACACGTCCGGGTTGGCCAGCGCGTAGGAGAACGCCGCGAGCGTGTTCTCCGGGCGAACGGACCGCGCGCCGCGGTGGCCCTGGACGTCGAACGGTGACGCGTACTTCTTCGGCAGCTTGAACCCGTACGAAGCCGCGACGGTCCGCAGCCGGTCCGGGTAGTCGGTGATGATGCCGTCGACGCCGTCGTCGATGAGCTTTGCCATCGTCGCCGGATCGTCGATCGTCCACGGGACGACCTCGATGCCGTTGCGGTGTGCGTGGGTCACCATCGCCTTGGTGACGTACGGCCGGTAGTCGGGGTCGCCGATCTTGCCGCCCTGCGGGAACCCGTGCACCGGCGAGAACGCGTCGGCGCCGAACGACTTGATCGCCCTGATCGGGTCGCCGCCGAAGTCGTCGATGTCGATGCCGCCGAGCCACGGCGACTTGCCGGGCTGGCCGGTCTGCAGGAAGTCGAAGTTCGTCAGCGCGACGATCGGCAGCCGCGGCTCGACCTCGCGCCAGCGCATCAGCGTGCCCCAGTCGAAGCTCTGGATCGTGACCTGGCGGATCATGCCCGCCTTGCGGATCTCGCCCGCGGTGACCTGCACGAAGTCCTCGCGCGGCGCGGTCTGGTCCGGTGCGCCGGCCTCGACCTTGGTCTCGATGTTGAGCTTGACGTCCTTGGCTTTGTACCTCTTGACCAGCGCGAACACCTCGGACAGCAGCGGCATCTTGCTGCCGGGGCTCAGCACCTGACCGGGGTGCTCGGGCAGCCGCTGGACGCCGCAGTCGAGCGTGCGGACCTGGGCGAGCGTGAGGTTCTTGACGAACTTCCCGACGTACGGGAACTCGGGGTCACCGGCCGTCGCCGGCGCGGTGTCCTTGCACTTGTTGTTCGCGGAGATCTGCCGGTCGTGCGTGACGACGGCCTGCTTGTCCTCGGTGATCTGCACGTCCAGCTCGAGGGTGCTCACCCCGACTCGCATCCCGTTGCCGAACGAGCTCAGCGTGTTCTCCGACCGCAGCCCGAGTCCGCCGCGGTGACCCTGGATGTCGAACGTCTTGCCGCCGCCATGCTTCTTGTCGTCTGGAACCGCGGCGGCCACCCCCGTTGCCGCGACGACCATGCCAGCCACCAGCACGAGCGCGGTGCCGGCCCTGCGCCAACGAACCATCGAACCCCTCCCCAGCTTGTCTGTCGTCCGCCGCGAACAGTCCCAGCTGCGAACGGCCTGCAGATGTGCGGGAAGCAGCGCGAGCGTGAAGAGAGGGTAATGGGGCTCGCTGCCCTCTGGCCCCCTTCAGTGCAGAGCTGGCCAGCCGCCCACGTTTGGATGAAGGGCACCTTCATCCAATAGGTTGGGATGAAGGTGCCCTTCATCCAAACCACCGGAGCTGGTCAGCGCTCCGAGGACGTACGGCGGGCGATGCCGGGGTAGTCGAGGATGAAGCCGTCCTTGTCGAAGACGATGTCCGCGCCGAAGCCGTCGCTCTCGAAGCGCACGATCGAGGTGCCGCCGTAGCGGCGGACGTGGGAGTACCGCTGCGGCAACGGCTCGACGACCAGGTCGGGCACGGAGACCCACGGCATCACCAGGTCGACCGGCTCCGCACCGCTCTCCAGCAACCCGTGGCGGAGGACCGGCATCGTGTTCGTCAACGGCGACAGGCCGAGGTCGCAGTCCTGCGCGCCCTGGTAGTCCTTGCCGTCGCCGCCTGGCTCGGCGGCGCCCTCGAACTTGCCGGTCGCCTCGGCCGCGATCTCCCAGGTGCCGCTGCCGTCCCGGCGCAGCTCCAGCGACCGGGCCCAGCCCGCACCGGACGTGTGCACCTTCAACAGTGACGCCACGTAGTCGGTGCCGGTCGAGAGCATGTACTCCAACCGGTACGGCACCGGGTCCGCGCCCAGCGCCAGACCCTTCGCCGTCAGCTGGGTGCCCGACAACTTCAGCTCGACCAGTTCAGCCCCGGCGCTCTTGAGCCACACCAAGGACCTTCGAAGATCCCCGCTCACGATGTCCTCCTCAGGGCGGACGGCGCACACAGTATGCCCACATCGCCCGGTCGATGATCAACCGTCGCTGCGTACGACTCCGATCGCATCGAGCAGGAACCCTTGGTTCAGCGCCTCGTCCTTCCACCGGTTGTACCGGCCCGACGGGCCGGCATGCCCGGCGCCGAGCTCGGTCTTCAGCAGGATCGGCCCGCCACCGGTCAGCCGGTCGCGCAGCCTGGCCACCCACTTCGCCGGCTCCCAGAACCCGACCCGCGGATCGTTCAGCCCGCCGGTCGCGAGCACCCGCGGGTAGTCGCCCTTCGCGACGTTCTCGTACGGCGCGTACGCCTTCATCGCCGCATACGTTTCCGGGTCCTCGATCGGGTTGCCCCACTCGTCCCACTCGCGGACGGTGAGCGGCAGCGTCGGATCGAGCATCGTGTTGAGCGCATCGACGAACGGCACCTGCGCGAGCACGCCCGCGAACAGGTCCGGCCGCAGGTTGAGCACCGCGCCCATCAGCAGCCCGCCAGCAGACCCACCGCGGATCGCCAGCTGCGACGGCGTCGTCCAGCCGTCCTTGACGAGCTGCTCCGCGCAGGCGACGAAGTCGGTGAACGAGTTCACCTTCTCCAGCTTCTTGCCGTGCTCGTACCACGCGCGGCCCATCTCCCCGCCGCCGCGGATGTGCGCGATGCCGAAGGCGACGCCGCGATCGAGCAGCGACAGCCGCTCGGTGGAGAACGAGGGGTCGTAGGAGATCTCGTACGACCCGTACCCGTACAGCACCGCCGGCCCGCCCTGCACCCGGTCCTTGCGCCAGACGAACGACATCGGGATCCGCGTCCCGTCCGAGGCCGTCGCCCACAGCCGCGCCGACTCGTACTGGCTGAGGTCGACGCCCAGCACCGGCTGGACCTTCCGGATGTCGCGGGCGTCCGACACCAGGTCGACGTCGATCGTCGACGGCGGCGTCGTCATCGACGTGTACTCGACCCGCACCACCGACGTGTCGAACTCGCGGTTGATGCCCAGGCCCACCGCGTAGATCGGCTCGTCGAACGCGAGCCGCCGGCGCTCGCCGCTGCTCACCTCGAGCACGTCCAGCTCGGTCCGGCCCTCGGCGCGCAGCGACACGACCAGCTGCGAGGCGAACGGGTCGATGCCCTCGATCCGGACGCCCGGCGTGTGCGGGATCAGGTCGGTCCAGTTCTCCGGACCGGGCGCCGTGACCGGCGCCTGCGCGACGCGAAAGTCCGGGCCCTCGTCGTTCGTCACGATCAGGAACCGGTCGCCGTGGTGGTCGACGAAGTACTCGACGCCGGTCCGACGCGGCGCGACCAGCTGCCACTCGCCCTCGGGGTCGTCGGCGGGCAGCACGCGCACCTCACTGGTGATGCTCGCGCCGAGCGACATCACCAGCCACGCGCGGGACCGGGTGCGGCGGACGGACATGAAGTACGCCTCGTCGTCCTCGGTGTGCAGCAGCACGTCCGCGCTGGGGTCGGTGCCGAGCTTGTGCCGCCACAGCTTGTACGGCCGGGTGTTCTCGTCGACGGTCGTGTAGAAGACGTACTGCTCGTCCGCCGACCAAGCCGCGCCGTAGCCGCAGTTGTCGATCGTGTCCGGCAGCAGCTCGCCCGTGCGCAGGTCCTTGACGTACAGGTGCAGCCGCTCGCTGCCGTCGGTGTCGGTCGCGTACGCGAGCAGGTTGCCGGTCGGCGAGACCGCGAAGGCGCCGAGACTGAAGTAGTCCAGGCCCTCCGCCAGCTGGTTCGGGTCGAGCACGGTCTGCTCGTCGCCGCCGCCGAGCGGCCGGCGGGAGTAGATGGAGTACTGCTTGCCCTCGACCGTGCGGCTCACGTACTCCCAGGCACCGTCGGGATACGGCACCTGCTCGTCGGTCTCCTGGGTGCGCGAGCGGTACTCCGCGTACAGCTCCTCGCGCAGCCCGCCGAGGTGGGCGAGCATCGAGTCGGTGTACGCGTTCTCCGCCTCGAGATGGGTGATGACGTCCGGATCGTCCTTGTCCCGTAGCCACGCGTACTCGTCGACCCGCTCGTCACCGTGGTAGGTGGACGTGACGGGGCGTTGAGCCGGCCGCGGTGGCGTGTGGATCGACGGCTGGGTGACTTCGGACATCTGCTCGGACATGCAGCGACCCTAGCCGCTCGTCTGGGTGTTGGCATGCGCGATTACCCAGGGTGTGAATAAGTCGGCTGGTCGACCATTTTCTCCAAGCGAGCTGTCCCCGGGCTCCGGCATCATGACTGCCATGACGACCCTTTACGAGGCCGCGGGTGGCGACGACGGCATGCTCCGCCTGGCCGCGGCGTGGCATGAACGAGTGCTCGCGGACGAGCTGGTGAGCCACGCGTTCAGCCACGGCTTCCGACCGGACCACACCGTGCGGCTGGCCGCGTACTGGGCCGAGGCGCTCGGCGGGCCGACGACGTACTCCGAGAAGTACGGCTCCGAGACGTCGGTCGTACGCATGCACAGCGGCAACGGCCAGCACGACGAGATGGACCGGCGCGCGATCGCCTGCTTCGACGAGGCCCTCACCGACACCGGGCTCGACTCCGACCCTCGGCTCCGCCAGGCGCTGTACGACTACTTCCTCTGGGCGACGACCACGAGCATGGCGGCGTACCACGGGTCCGCGGACGCCGTACCCGACGGGCTCACCATCCCGCGCTGGTCCTGGAACGGCTTGGAGGCTTAGCTCGCGGTGGTTTTGGATGAAGGGCACCTTCATCCAATCGTGGGCTGGGCCAAGCGGGGCTAGCGGAGGTTGGTGCCGCGCGGGAGGGTGATGGTGGCGAGCACCGTCTCCACGTTGCTGTCCACCAGGCGGCCGTTCGCGTCGAATGCTGCCGGGCCGTCGGACATGCCGAAGTCGTTGTCCGACACCACCGTCACCGTGCGGCTCCCCCGCACCGCGATGCCCTCGATCTTGCCTGGCACGCCGGGCACCGTGGACAGGTCCAGCAGGAGCGACTTGCGCATCGGGCGCACCGACGACGGCACCTCGGCCAACGCCTCCAGGCTCGGCAAGGTCGTCGACGCGTCCCAAGCGCTGCCCAGGATGTTCGTGGCCCGCCGCAGCGACGCCACATAGAGCTTCGCCACCTTGTCCGTCCGCTCGTCCACGAGCAGCCGGTCACCACCCAGCGCGACCATCCCCGAGATCTTCATCGCGTCCTGCACACCAGAGGGCTCGTACTCCGCCACCGGCTGCATCCGGTACAAGTACTCCCCCAAAGGCTTGCCCGACCGCGCACTGATGGTCAGGAACCGGATCGCCCGCGACGCCTCGCCGGCCGCCTTGGTCGGGTTCGACAGTGGGCTCTGCACGGACGTGTACAAGGTCCGTCCATCGCGCGAGAGAGCGAGCCCCTCGAAGCCGCGATTCTGCTTACGGGTAAGGAGAATCGCCGGCAACGTCTCGTACACCGGATACCCCGTCCCCGTCAGCCCCAGCCCGCGCGGCACAAACCGCGCCAGCACCACACCGTGCCGCGAGACGTGCAGCAGCGACGGGTTGTACTCCTCGACCAGCCAGAACGAGCCGTCCGGCGCGACCACGAGGCCCTCGGTGTCGACACCGTTCGGGTTGAACGGCAACGGCGTCGAGGCGTCGTAGGTGTACGGGCTCTCGTCGTGCGTCAGCTGGTTCGACATCCCCGTCACCGGCCGACCAGCACGCGTCCGCAGCGGAAGAGCCTCCACCACGCGCAGCTTCCCGTGCGCGACCCGGACTCGCACGATCGTCGGGTCGAACGCCGGCACCGGGAACGTGCGCCTGTTCTTGCCGTCGACCTCGATCAGCCCGTTCGGCCCGCGGTCAGTGACCATCCAGTACTCGTCAGACCGCCGCGCCGGGTACAGGTCGCTGCCGATGCCGCCGAGGTCGACGCCGCGGTCGTTGGCGATCGAGTGCGGAAGCTCCCTGTTCTGGAACGACGCGAGCCCGATGTCGGGCAGCGTCGCGAACGACGCCTTCGGCGCGGGGCGAGCGCTCGCGACGGGAGTAGCCGCGATCAGGGCGAAGCTCGCCAGGAGGGCGAGGGTGAGGGCAACGGAACCAGGCAGTCTGCGCACCGTCGCAAGCTAGGAGCGTCAGACGTCTGTCGAATGGCCCGGTGGTGGCGGAGCAGTGAACGGTCAGTCCGGGTCCGACCAAGCCGTCGCCTGGGACTCCCCCGCGACGGCGTACCCCGCGTCCTCCAGCCGCTCGCGCGCGGTCCGGTCGACGCCGGCCAGCGCGCCGTACTGGCTCACCAGCAGCCGCCCACCCGGCTCGAGCAGGTCGTCGACGACGTGGCGGATCAGGTCCATCCGGCGGTGTTCCGGAACGCAGTCCACCAGGGTGTGGACGAACGTGAACCGCCGCCCGTTCGACGGCACGTAGTCGATCGCGTTGCCGACCTCGATCCGGTCCGCCCACGCGGGATAGCGCTTGCGGGCGAGCTCGACGAGACCCTCGGCGAGGTCCACGCCGTACGGCTCGATCGCGATGCCCCGTTCGCCGGCCCAGGTCTGGATGGTCTCCATCAGCAAGCCGTTGGCACAGCCGATGTCGAGCAGCGTCCCGTCCCGGTCGATGCCGTCGACGATGTGTTCGCGATGCGCTCGCCACTTCTCCGGCGAGCCGGCCATCCCGGATCCGCCCTCGGCCGTGGGCTCGCGCAGGTACGCGGGCTCGAGCAGCCGCAGGTTGTTCGCGTAGTAGGCGGCGTCGTCCTCGTTCCGGTACGAACGCGCCGCGTCCAGCACCACCCGCGACAGCAACGGGTCGGCCAGCTTGGCCGCGAGGTCCTCCGCGGTCAGGACCACCGGGTCGATGGCGGCGTGCGGACGTTCGCCGCGGTACGGGGCCGCACCTTCCAGCCAGGCGTAGACATGCAGCCCGTCGTCGAGCGGCGCCGAGCCGATCGGCACGACGCGCTGCATCCGGAACGCGGCGGTCTCCAACGGGATGCGCAGGCTGGAATCGAGAATCCAGTGCTCGCCCCGCAACACCGCACCGGTCGGAAGTGTCACCGACGTGGAGGTGGGGATGGCACAGCACAGCCCGTCGTTGCGGAACGGGACGAAGGTCAGTTGGCGGACGAGAGCGGGATCGGGGTCACTGTCGAGTGCGGTGTACGCCATGAACGCGAGCCTGGCAACGATCTACGGAACGCGCATTCCATTTACCTCCGCCATCACGCTGCGAACGGCTTGCAAGCCGTTGTCCCGCTATCGTTCGCGGCGAAACCGACACGAGGGGTGAAAGTGATCAGAACGAGAAGGTTTCTCGCGATCGGCGCCTCGGCAGCCCTGATCGCCGCCGCGTTCGCCAGCGCGGTGCCGGCCTCCGCGACGGGGCCGGATCCGAAGACCCGGCAGGAGCAGTACGCGAAGGCGGCCGAGCAGTACGGAGTGCCGCAGGACGTCCTGCTCGCGGTCTCGTACCTCGAGTCGCGCTGGGACACCAACGCCGGCAACCCGTCCACCAGCGCCGGCTTCGGCCCGATGCACCTCACCGACTACACCGCGGCCGGCGTCGGCGGCGACCACCACGGCGAGGGCATCGAGGACCCGCGAGGCGATGCCCGCCGCCCGCTCGTCGCGACGAAGGCCAACGTCAAGACCGAACACGAGCCGCTCGCGAAGGAGACGCTCGACCAGGCCGCCGAGCTGACCGGACGGACCGTGCAGGACCTCCGGTCCAAGCCAGCGGCGAACATCGCCGGCGGCGCCGCGCTGCTCGCCGACTTCCAGCAGCAGCTCGGTCGACCGCTCTCCGCCGACCCGGCGCAGTGGTACGGCGCGGTCGCGAAGTACAGCGGCGCGACGGATCAGCAGTCTGCCAAGGCATTCGCGGACCAGGTGTACGACGTGCTCGCCGACGGCGCGACCCGTACGACGGACGATGGTCAGCGCGTCACGCTCGCCGCGACGCGGGTGACGCCGGACAGAAGCGGGCTGGGCAAGCTGGGCTTGCGCACGACTACCGGCGCGGAGGCCGAGTGTCCGAAGAGCCTCGCGTGTGAGTGGATGCCGGCTCCGTTCGGACAGTTCGGCGACCCGGTCGACTACGGCAACCACGACAAGAGCAACCGGCCCGAGACCGCGGCGATCAAGTACATCGTCATCCACGACACGGAGATCACGTACGCCTCGACCGTCAACGGGGTCGTGAACATCGCCAACAACGCCTCGTGGCACTACTCGGTGCGCGCGCAGGACGGTCACATCGCACAGCACATCAAGGCCAAGGACGTCGGCTGGCACGCCGGCAACTGGTACATCAACGGTCGCTCGATCGGCATCGAGCACGAGGGTTACGCGGCGCGCGGCACCTGGTACACCGAGGCGATGTACCGCAAGTCCGCGCAGCTGGTGCGGTATCTCGCGAAGCGGTACGACATCCCGCTCGACCGCGAGCACATCATCGGCCACGACAACGTGATCGGGCCGTTGAACGCGAACCTGCCGCTCACCCACTGGGATCCGGGTCCGTACTGGGACTGGGCGCGCTACTTCACGCTGATGGGTGCGCCGTTCCATCGGATCGCGCGGTCCTCGAACGGCGGCATGGTGACGATCAACCCGGACTTCGACAAGAACCGTCCGGCATACACCAACTGTGAGGACAACCCCGGCCCGCCGAGCGAGGGTGGCGTCAACATTCCCTGTGGTGACTGGGGATCGTCCGCGCTGTGGCTGCGTACGGAGCCGCGCGAGGACGCCCCACTGCTGAAGGACATCGGCCGCAACCCGCCCGACGGCACCAGCACGACGAAGGTCAGCGACCACGGCAGTCGGGTCTCCGCCGGAACGAGGTTCGCGATCGCCGACCGTAGTGGTGACTGGGTCGCGGTCTGGTACCTCGGCCAGAAGGGTTGGCTGAAGAACCCGCGCAAGGCGCCGACCGTGGAGTGGGCATCCGGGTTCGTCGTCACGCCGAAGGCGGGCAAGGAGTCCGTTCCTCTCTACGGGCGGCCGTACCCGGAGGCGGCGGCGTACCCGCCGGGCGTTCCGGTGCAGTCGGTGACTCCATTGATGTACAACCTGCCTGCTGGGCAGCGTTATCCGTACGCCTTCACCGTTCCGAGTGAGTACTTCTGGTCCGAGTTCGACACGAGCAAGAACGTGTACGTCCGCGGGAAGGACACGTACTACCAGCTCCAGTGGGGACACCGGATCGCTTACGTGAAGTCGACCGACGTGGATGTGGTGCCGTCAGGCCCGCGCTGGTAGCGACATAGCGAGGGGCAGCCATGCCGTCAAGGAGCATTTGACAAACGCACCGTTGTCAAACAACCCTTGACGCATGGCTGCCAAGAACATCGACCTGGATCAGATCATCGACGTCGTCGCCGAGGCGAACCCAGGCTCGGCGTTGGACCGCGTCAGTGGTGCCCGCGCGATGGCGGCTCGGCTCGAGACGCTGTCGCAGCACGTCATCGCGCAGTTCGTCGAGGAGGCTCGGCAGGGCGGCGCTTCGTGGACGCAGATCGGCAGCGCGCTCGGCGTCACTCGGCAGGCCGCGCAGCAGCGGTTCGTCGCGTCGGAGAGTGCTGACTTCGCGGCGGCGACGGGACGCGGACTTCCGTACTCGGCTCGCGCAGCGACGTCGATCGAGGCCGCTCGGACGCTGGCCAGTGAGCACGGACATCGCAGTGTCGACGATGCGCACGTACTGCTCGGACTGCTCGAAAACCGTACGGGTGCGGCGATTTCGGCGCTGAAGACGCTCGGACTGCGCACGGCGGACCTGCGCAAGTCGGCCCGGGCGGCGCTGCCCGGCGACACCAAGCGCAAGACCACGAACCCGGCGCTCGGCCGCAGCGGCGTGAAGGCGCTGGAGCTCGCGGAGCGCGAGGCGCTGCGGGTGGGCTCGGCCGCGGTCGACACCGAGCACGTGCTGCTCGGACTGCTCGGCGACGCGGACTCGGCGGTGGCGAAGCTGTTCGCCGACGCCGGCCAGAACTACGCCGCGGTGCGTGCCGCGGTCGCCAGCGAGGCGGCGGTCAAGCCGGCGAAGAAGACCGCCAAGCGCACCCGCTGAGCTCGACCAGCTTTCAGCCACGAAGGGGCAGACCGCGCAGTGCGGCCTGCCCCTTCGTGCGTTCCTGCTGGCTCGGAGCGCGCCAGCGCGACCATGCGACTAGTCGAACAGGTCGTCGAGGAACGAACGCTTGCGGCGGTGGCCGCCGTGGTGTCCGTACCCGGGCGGCGGCGACTGCCTGCCGTATCCCGGGGGCGGGGACTGCCGGCCGTAGTAGCCACCCTGCTGGTTCGGATATGGCTGCTGCGGCGGGGGCGGCGGCGGTGCCTGCTGGCCGCCGTGCCAGCGGGTCTCCGCGTCCACGAGGCGCTCGAGCTCACCTCGGTCCAGGAAGATGCCGCGGCACTCCTCGCACTGGTCGACGGTGACGCCGCCGCGTTCGTACTGCCTCATGGGGCCATGGCACTTCGGGCACATCAGTTCGCTCATGGCCAGCAACTTAGCCGATCCTTTACCTTTGTGCTTGGTGCCGACATCGGGGAAACTTCGGTCGATCTTCGTACGTTGAGGCACCGACAGCACGCGTCCTCACCGGTGGATCGGAGCACTCTGCATGGCGATGAGCCGACGGCTCTCGACGTCCTTGTTCATCGCCGGCTCGATCGCCGCGATCCTTGTCGTCGGAGCGATCTTCGGACGCGTCGGGCGGCTGACCGATCCGCCGGACTTCAATGCCCGGCCCGCTTTCCAACTGCCCTTCGCCTGTGGGCAGCTGTGGCGGCTGTCGACGTACGCGAGCC
Organism: Tenggerimyces flavus; assembly: GCF_016907715.1. Lineage (NCBI taxonomy): Bacteria > Bacillati > Actinomycetota > Actinomycetes > Propionibacteriales > Nocardioidaceae > Tenggerimyces > Tenggerimyces flavus. The sequence continues at coordinate 5,110,483 of NZ_JAFBCM010000001.1, forward strand.
ACAACCCGGAGGACAAGAAGGTCGACTTCTTCCGCCTCGGCGCGAAGACCGCGGGCAGCACGGTCGTGGCGTCGGCGACGGGTGAGGTCCGCCGGCTCGTGCGGCCGGGTGGGGTGAAGCTTTACCACGGCAAGGGCTGGTACACGATCTACCTGCACATGGACAAGATCCGCGTAGAGCCCGGCGAGCAGGTCGTGGCGGGGCAACCGATCGGCGCGGTGGGCAAGGTTGGAACGCGGGTGGAGCACCTGCACTACGAGCAGCTCTTCGACGAGGACGCGTCCGGCGACGCGCCCCCGTCGGAGATCGTGACTCCGGTGTTGCAGGGCAAGCAGTACAGCCTGGAGGCCGACAACCCCGCACCGCAGCTTCTGAGCAAGAACGCCTGCCCCACGAGTTAGCCTCGATCTTTCGTCCGGCGGTGGTTTCGCCCGGCCCCGCCCGCCCTGGGGCCAACGATCATGTTTACATGATCATTGGCCCCTTTACGCGGGGTGGACGGCAGGTAGAGTGGTCACTGGCCGGGTAAGGCGACCCGCGACGCTTCACCTACGGGGTGCCTTCCCGCTCGGATCACTCATCACAAGTCTCCTCAGCAGGACAGGCACTTCCGTCCTTGCCAGACACGACCCCCTCATCCCGTGGTCGGCACCTTGCGGAGCTTGACCACCGCGAGGACCGCGGCCGTGGCGGCGATGACCGCGGCGATCAGGGCGGCGACGTTCAGCCCACTGGTGAAGGCTTCTCGCGCCGCTTCGGGCAGCGCGACCTCGGCCGGCAGGTCGCCACCGAACTGCGCGCGGGAGACCGCGGCGGCGATGCTGCCGATGACCGCGATGCCGAGCGAGATGCCCAGATCGCTCGCTGTGGTTGCCAATCCGGACGCCGCGCCGGTCTTCTCCGGCGGCACCGAGCCCACGACGAGGTTCGTGGTCAGAGCCATCGAGGGCGCCACCGCCGGGTACAGCACGACGAAGCCCGCGATCAGTAGCGCGAGTCCGCCACCGCTGCCGACCTGCGTGAGCATCAGGTAGCCGACGACCTGCACGGCGAGACCGACCGCGATCAGCACACCGGGCCGGATCCTTCGTACCAGAACGGGCGAGAACGACGACACCACGACGAGCAGCGCGGCGGCGGGGAGCACCCAGAGCCCAGCCTGCAACGGGGACAGGCCCTCGACGAGCTGCAGGTACTGCGTGAAGAGCAGGTAGACGCCGCCGAGCGCGGTCGCGGCGAGCAGGAACACGCCGAGCGCGCCGCTGATCACGGGGTTGGCGAACAGCCGTACGTCCAGCAACGGGTGCGGCAGCCGAAGCTGCCGGAGGACGAACCAGACGCCGAACGCGAGCCCGACCGCGATGGAGACGAGCGGGACCACCAAGCTGCCCTGCTTGGCGAGCTCCTTGATGCCGTAGATGACCGGCAGCAACATGGCGAGCGAGAGCCCGACGCTGAACAGATCGAGCTTGCCGGCGGCCGGATTGCGGTTCTCGGGAACGAGGAACGGGGCGCCGATCGCGACGATGACCATGATCGGAACGGCGACGAGGAACGCGGCCCGCCAGTCGAACGCGGTGAGCAGCGCTCCGCCGACGACCGGTCCGAGCGCCGTACCGAGCGAGATCCCGCCGGCCCACACGCCGACTGCCACCCCGCGCTGCTTGGCGTCGGTGAACGTGGCGAAGATCAGGCCGAGCGTGGCGGGCATCTGGGTCGCCGCGGCGATGCCGAGGACCGCGCGCCAGAGGATCATCATCCCGGGATCGGTCGTGAACGCGGCGAGCACGGAGACCACGGCGAACACCGCCGCACCTCCGACGAGCAGCCGGCGGTGCCCGATCCGGTCCCCCAGCGTGCCCATCGTGACGAGCAGGCCGGCCATCAGGAAGCCGTAGATGTCGATGATCCACAGCGTCTGGGTCGGGCTGGGCCGCAGGTCCGCGGCAAGCTGCGGGATGGCGAGGAACAAGATCGTGAGCATCATGAACAGCAACATCGCGGGCAGCGCGAGGATCGCGAGCCCGAGCCAAACCTTCCAACGCGTGCCCTGAACGGGCGGTGCGCTCTCGACGCCAGACATGGCGGTGACCTTCCTTCGCAATACCACTGGGGGGTATCTGTGGTTGATGAGCCGAAGGTACCCCTGGAAGGTATCTAACGCAAGATTCCTCGCGTTAATGCGAGACCTGGTGGGGTACGGCTCCGCGTTAGGGGCCCGCTCCCGCCGCGCCAGGGCAGTCCAGGGGGGCGCTAGCCAGGGACTGACGGTCCCTCCCGCGACCGCCGGTCCCGCAGCACAGTCGGACTCATGGACATCAGAACACTGGGCAAGAACGGCCCGAACGTCTCCGCCTTCGGGCTCGGCGCGATGGGCATGTCGGGCGCCTACGGCCCCGCAGACGACATCGAGAGCATCGCCACGATCCACGCCGCGCTCGACGCCGGCGTCACCTTGATCGACACCGGCGACTTCTACGGCATGGGCGACAACGAGCTGCTGATCAACCGAGCCCTCCGCGACCGCAACCGGGACGAGGTGACGATCAGCGTGAAGTTCGGCGGGATGCGCGACCCCGCCGGCGGCTGGCTCGGCATCGACACCAGCCCGGCGGCGGTGAAGAACTTCCTGGCCTACTCGCTCCGCCGCCTCGGCACCGACCACGTCGACGTCTACCGGCCGGCGCGACTCGACCCGCGTGTCCCGATCGAGGACACCGTCGGCGCGATCGCGGAGCTGGTGCAGGCCGGGTACGTACGCCACATCGGGCTGTCCGAGGTCGGCGCCGAGACGCTCCGCAAGGCCAACGCGGTGCATCCGATCAGCGACCTGCAGATCGAGTATTCCCTGCTGTCACGGGGAATCGAGGCCGACATCCTGCCGACGGCGCGGGAGCTGGGTGTCGGCATCACCGCTTACGGCGTGCTGTCCCGCGGCCTGCTGTCCGGACGCTGGCGACCCGAAACCGCGCAGGAAGGCGACTTCCGTCGCTTCAGCCCGCGGTTCCACGAGGAGAACGTCCGCCACAACCTCGAGCTGGTGGACGCGCTCCGCAAGGTCGCGGAGTCGAAGAGTGCGACCGTCGCCCAGCTGGCGATCGCCTGGGTCGCGTCGCGCGGCGACGACATCGTCCCGATCATCGGCGCCCGCCGTCGCGACCAGCTCGCGGAGTCACTGGCAGCGCTCGACCTCGAGCTCGGCACCGGGGACCTCGCCGCGATCGAGGCGGCCATACCGGAGGGCTCGGCCGCCGGAGACCGCTATCCAGAGAGCCAGATGGCGCACCTCGATAGCGAGCGCTAGAAACCGCTCGCATGAGCGTCGGCGGCGGCGTTGCTTTCTCGGCCCCGCTATGCAGCGACGACGTCCCACCGATGTCGGTGAGCCAACGTGATCTCGTGGCGTCGTCGGTGCCGTAGCCGAGAAGGCGACGCCTGGTGCCGCCGACCGGTGCGAGCCATTAGAAGAGCGTGTGCGCGACCTCGACGATGACGCCGTCGTCGTCGACGATCGGGACCAGGCGCCACTTGTCGAACGCCGTGCAGGGGTGGGCGACGCCGAAGCACATCGCGTCGCCCACTCGCAGTTCCGAGCTCTCCGGGATTTCGACGAAGCCGTGCTGGTCGTTCAGGCCGGTGACCGTCATGCCGTCCGTCGAACGCGCCTCGCCAGACGTCGAGTACGCCGACCGCACCACCGGCCAGGCCACGTCGAACGGGAAGTCCCGCCGTCCCGCACCGACCAGCGCGAGCCCGGGCTCCGGCCGCGACAGCACGTACGCCCACACGTCAATCGCCGCTTGCAGGGCGTACGGCACACCGCCGGTCGGCAGCGGCGTCGACTCGGTGTACAGCCCGTCGTCGTGGGTCACGTATCCCCCACTGCGGATCACCACGGTCGCCGGCTCCTCGCCGGTCAGGTGCTCCGCGACCACGTCGAAGTACGTGCTCCCGCCGGCCGACAGCAGCAACCCGTCCGATACGCCTACCAGCTCCGTGCCACGAACGAGGCCCTGCTGGGAAAGCTCCAACCCCAGCGCACGAATCTCCGCGCAGAACGCACCCGCGGCCGCCAGATCCGCCGACGCACGGGAGTGTCCGAGCACGCCCTCGTAGCCCGTCGCGCCGACCACGTCGACCGTCGTCGTCGCCGCAGCGGCGCGCGCCACGGCGACAGCCGCCTCGGCCGAACGGGCGCCCGTCCGCTTGCCCCGAACCCCGAGCTCCACCATCACGGCCAGCGGCCGCGAGGCACCGCGCGCCGTCAGCTCGCGGTCCAGCAGCGCCACGCCCTCGACCGAGTCCACATAACCCACGAACGTCAGCCCCGGATCGGAGGACAAGGAGTCGGCCAGCCAGCCGATCCCGGCGGGGTCGACCAGCTCGTTCGCCAGCAGAACCCGCCGCACGCCGAGGTCGACGTACGCGCGCACCTGCCCGATGTGCGCCGCGGTGATCCCCCACGCGCCGGCCTCGAGCTGCCGGGCGGTGATCTCCGGCGACATCGTCGTCTTGCCGTGCGGCGCGAGCTCCACGCCGTGCTTGCGACACCACGCGGCCATCGTCGCGACGTTCGACGTCAGCGCCGAGTCGCGCACGACCATCAGCGGGTACGTCAGCTCGCCTCCGCGCACCGTCAAGTTGCGCTTGACAACATCGTCGGCAGTGATGCTGGGCAGTGCCGTGAAGCCCTTCTCCGCTGGGCTGATCGGCTGCGCGGCGAGCTGGCGCAAAGCCGAGGCCAGCACGTCCGGATCGTACGCACGGACCTCGCTCATAGCCCGACCTCTCCTCTGCGCAGGGCGCGACCGGGAGTCGCGCCGGTCAGCTTGCCGTCGACCAGCACCGGTTCCCCCGCGACGAGAACGTGGTTGACGCCGCACGCGAGCAGCCGTGGCTCGTCGTACGTGGCCCGGTCGCCGACGAGCTCCGGGTCGACGACGGCGATGTCGGCGACGTTGCCCACCGCCAGCGTGCCACGCCCCGCCAGCCCGAAGCGAGAGGCCGGGTGACCGGACAGATGCCAGCTCGCCTCGTTCCAGGTCCAGTCGCCGAGCTCGCGGGTGTGCTTGCCGAGGAACTGCGCGAACGCACCCCAGCCGCGCGGATGCGGATGCCCGCCGAGGTAGATCCCGTCCGAGCAGCCCATGTGCGCGGGGTGCCGGAGCAGCTCCCGCACGTCGGACTCCCCCGCCCCACTCGGCGCCGGCACGATCGCGCCGACCGCCACGTCGCTGTCGAGGATCAGTTCGCAGACCGCGTCGCCGAACGACATGCCCATCCGTGCCGCGGCCTCCGCGACCGTGAGGCCCTCCGCCCACCGCAGCCGTGAGCTGGCGACGAATCCCAACACAGACGGGGAAATCGTCTCCTCGACGGTCGGGAACCAGTCGCGGGCGAGCTGCTCGCGTACGGCCGGGTCCGCGAGCCGGCTGAGCGTCACGTCGACGCCACCCTCCTGCAACGTCGCCGGCAGCGCCTTCATCGCGAGGATCGTGTTCGCCCACAGGTGCGGGTAGGAGTCGAACGTGACGTCCAGCCCGTCGGCGAGGCACTCCTCGAGCCGTGCGACGAGCCGGGGCGCGTGGCCGCGGTAGTGCGAGATGTGCAGCGGGATGCCGGTGGCCTTGCCGATGTCGGCGGCCTCGGCCATCCCGACCCGCGCGCCGTCGTCGTAGCTGCGCAGGTGGCTCACGTACGGCGCGGCGATGCGGGCGGCCGGCGCGCACAGCGCGGTGAGCTCGTTCAGGTCGGCGAACACGCCGGGCACGTACTCCAAGCCGGTCGACACCCCGACCGCACCTTCGTCGAGGCCTTGCGACACGAGGGCGGCCATGGTGCGGAGCTCGGCGTCGTTCGCGCGGACCGAGCCGGAGCCGAGGACGTCCTGGCGGACCGTGCCGAGCGGGACGAGGTAGGCCACGTTCAGCGGCGTCCGCCGGTCGAAGAAGCCGAGCAGGTCGGCGACCGAGCAGCCGTTCGCGAGCTCCTCCGGCGGCGCGCCGTCGACCGCGGCGAAGTAGCGCGCGACGTACGCGACAGTCTCGGTCGACCCTGGTGCGAACGACAGCCCGTCCTGGCCGAGCACGACCGAGGTGATGCCCTGGCGGAGCATCGCCTCCTGCACCTCGGGCCGGGTGAGGACGGCGTCGGCGTGGACGTGGGCGTCGACCATCCCCGGAAACAGCAGCTGGCCGGTCACGTCGATGACCGTGTGCGCCTCAGCGCCGGTCAGCTCGCCGATCGCCGCGATGCGGCCGCCGGTGATCGCGAGGTCCGCACGCCGGGGCGTCCCACCCGCGTGTTCCACGACCGAGCCGCCGAGCAACGAGATGTCGTACACGTTCCGGTTGGGCCTCTCCGAAGGGGGACGGATGCCGCCAGCTTAGGGGCAGGACCGCAACGCTGTGGATCATGTCTCGTGGCCGGATTGGAACACATCTTGCAGGAACCCCGTGTGTCCGGCTAGTACCCCTCCGTCGACCCTCAGCACCACGCCCGTGATCCAGGATGCGTCAGCGGAGGCCAGGAACGCCACCGCCGCGGCGATGTCCTCCGGCTCACCGACCCGCCCGAGCGGATAGTGGCGGACGACGTCGTCGAAGATCGCGGGGTTCTCGGCGAGGCGCCGGGCCCAGACGGGCGTACGGACGGTGCCGGGCGCGACCGCGTTCACGCGGATGCCGCGCCGGGCGTAGCGCATGGCGAGGTTCTCGGTGAGGTTGTGCAGGCCGGCCTTGGCGGCGGAGTAGGCCTCGTTGCCGAACGCGGTGATCCCGTTCACCGAGCCGATGTTGACGACCGTGCCCTTGGTCTGGAGCAGGTGCGGCAGCGCGGTCTGCAGGCAGCGGACGGCGCCGCCGAGCGTCGGCTCGACCTGGCGTGCCCACTCCTCCTCGTCGGTCTCCTCGAACGGGACGTCGCGGGCGACCCCCACGTTGTTGACCAGCACGTCGAGCTTGTCGAACCGTTCGATGGCCGCGGCGAACGCGGCCTCGACGGACGCGCGCTGGGTGACGTCGCAGTGGATCGCGAGGCTGTCGACGCCCTCGTTCGCCAGCTCGGCGGCGGCCTGCTGGACGCCGTCGGCGTCGATGTCGAGGACCGCGACCTGCGCGCCCTCGCCACCGAGCCGGGTCGCGATCGCGCGGCCGATCCCGTGCGCGGCGCCCGTGATCAGCGCGGTCCTGCCCTCGAAGCGTCGCAACTCAGCCTCCTGCTGGCGTGGCTCGGCCGCTGTCGGCGGCCTCGTAGATGGCACAGAGCAGTCGTACGGTGGCGAGCCCTGCCTCGGCGGTGACGGCGGGCGGCCTCCCGTCGCGGAACGCTGCCAGAACGTCGCGCCACTGGGTCTCGTGGCCGATGACGCCGATCGCGGCGGGATCGCTCGCTCCGCTCTTCGCGGTGCTCGGGGTGGGTGGTGGCGGGACGCCGGGAATGTCCCAGCGGGTGACCTCGGCGTTCGCGAGCTCGATCGTGCCCTTGCTCGTGTAGACGACCAGGCGGGCGGGATCGCCGGGCTTGGTGGCGGTCGTGGACACGACGACGCCGAGGGCGTTGCTGGCGAACCTGAGGGTGGCGACGGTCGTGTCCTCGGTGTCGAGTCCGGCGTGGCCGAGCGTGCCGTACTGGGCGGTGACCTCGGCGACGGGCCCGAGCAGCCAGGTCAGTAGGTCGACGTTGTGGACGGCCTGGTTGAACAGGGAGCCGCCACCCTCGTTCTGCTTCGACCGCCAGGGCGCGTGCGCGTAGTAGGCGTCGTCGCGGTGCCAGTGCAGGAACGCCTCGCCGAGGATCGGGGTGCCGAGCTCACCGGCGTCGAGCTTGACTTTGAGGTACTGGTTCTGCGGCTCGAGGCGGCGTTGGGAGACGACGCTGACCTGCCGTCCCGTCTCCTTCGCGGTGGCGGCGACTGCCTTGGCGTCTTTCACGGTGAGGGCGAGGGGCTTCTCGACGACGACGTCGCTGCCGGCCTTCAGCGCCCGGATGGCCTGCTCGGCGTGCAGGGCACTGGGTCCACAGATCGCGACGAGGTCGAGGTCGCTGCGTTCCAGGAGGGCGTCGTGGCTCGTGCGCTCGGCGTCGGGCCAGCCGAGCTCGGTGAGATCGGTGCTGGCGCCGCCGCTGACGGCGACGAGCTCGGCCTGGTCTGCGAGCCGCGCGAGCGCCTTGGCATGCGTACGTCCGACGCTGCCGAGGCCCAGGATGCCGACGCGGGTTCTAGCCACGGTCGACCGCCGCCAGCAGCTGGACCGAGCGGCGCATCTGTGCGTCGGAGAGCGGGCGGTCGCCGTTCTGGACGAGAGCGAAGAAGCGTTCGAGCACGGGCGCGAGGTAGGCGTCGGCCAGCGGGACCTCGCGGCTGAGGATGCCGTGCGCGCCGACGACCTGGAGGTGGAACGGCACGCGCCCCTCGTCGGACGGCTGGACGAGGTTGACGACGACGTGGGTGGCACCGACCGTCGTGGCGAGCGTGAGGATGCCGCGGGAGCGGGTGGTGATGACCGGGCCGAGGTCGCCGTCGACCATGGCGAGCGCCATCTCGGCGGGGTGCACGCCGTAGTAGTGCCAGCCGCTGTAGGCGTTGTCCGGATCCGCGGGGCCGGTGGCGACGACGATCCGCGCGCCGCCGATGGACGGCAGCGCTTCTCTCGTCTCGACGACCTCGCGGGCCCAGCGCAGCGCCGAGGCCGAGAGGAGTGCGGCGCCGGACGCGTTCGCCGCTTCGAGCATCGCGTCGGCGTCTCCCACGTTCGTGGCGAACGGCTTGTCGACCAGTACCGGCATCCCGGCCCGGAGGAACGGCATCGCGTGCGCTCGGTGGTCCGCGCCGTCGCGGTCGGCGACGACGACGGCGTCGACGTTCTCCAGCAGCGCCTCGGGCGTCGAGACCACCGCGATGTCGCCGCCCTGCTTGGCGACATCGTTCGTCCGCTGGGCGTCGGCGCCCCACAGCGCGGCGACGCGCCAGCCGCCGAAGCGGTGCTCGAGGTTGAGGTGCCGGACGATCAGCTCGACGTGTGAGCTCTCTGTCCCCACGACCCCTAAGCGCATGCCGACGATCATGCCGTAACCAGGTGACATTGCTCGCTGAGATTGTTGGCCGGCGCCGGTAGTGTCACGGCTGATGACCGCCGAGGGCATGTCCGACTCCGCCGAGCAGCTTCCGCCCGATGAGGCGACGCTGCGGTGGGTGCGTGCCGCGGTGGGCTCGGGCAGCCTGATCGCGTCACTCCGCGAGCTGCCGACGGCGTCGACCGCGCTGCACGCCGTGGACGTACTCAGCGCGAGCGGTGTCCTGCACCGGCTGATGCTGCGGCGGTACCACCACGTCGAGCGGCTCGCGTCCGACCCCTGGTACCTCCCGTCGAACGAGGCGACCGTGCTCGGGATGCTCGAGCAGACCGACGTTCCCGCGCCGCGGCTGCTCGCCGCCGACACGATGGCGACGACCTGCGACCTGCCGACGTTGCTGACCACGCGGCTGCCGGGCGGCCCGCCCGACCAGGCGACCGACCCGAACCGCATCCTCGTCGCGCTCGCGGACATGCTGCACGTCATCCACGCGATCGACCTGCCGGTGGTGAAGGCGCTGCCGGCGTACCGCCCGTACTACGACCGCAAGATCGACGGCGACCGCCGCCCGCCGACCTGGTCGCGAGAGCCGAAGGTGTGGGAGCGCGTGTTCGAGGTCGTCGCGTCGCGGCCGCCGCACTTCGACCCCGGGTTCATCCACCGTGACTACCACCCCGGCCAGTCGCTGTGGACCCGCGAGCACCTCGTCGGCATCGTGGACTGGACGACCGGCTGCCTCGGCCCGCGCGGGATCGACCTGGCGCGGATGCGGCTGAACCTCGCCGGCCGCTACGGCGGCGAGTTCGCCGACCGGTTCCTCGCGCTGTACCAGTCCGGTGCGACGGTGACCGACCACCACCCGTACTGGGACCTGCTGGACGCGGCCGACGGAATCCTCGACCTGCGGGAGCCGTCGACGTCGGAGCAGCGGGTGGAGTACGCGCAGTTCGAGGAGTGGGTCGCGCGTTCAGTGGCGCGTCTCTAGCCTCGATCTTTCGTCCGGCGGTTTGGTTCGACCGGTCCGGCCCGCCCTGGGGCCAATGATCATGTTTACATGATCATTGGCCGCTTTACGTGGGGTGGACGCCAGGTAGAGCGGCCACTGGCCGGGTAAGGCGACCACGAGGCTAGAGCGCGCGTCGCAGCTGCTTGGCGAGGTTGCCGCGGTCGGCGACCTCGAGGTCTTCGAGCTCCAGCCAGGCCTGCATTTGCCGCAGCTCCGCGGCGAGCTCGTGGGCGACGTGCTTGGGGTCGTGGCCGGGCTCGACGTACGCGCTCTGGACCATCAGCGTGCCGCGTTGGCGGTCGGCCTTGAGGTCGCAGCGGCCGACGAGGGTGTCGCCGAGCAGGAACGGAAGTACGAAGTAGCCGTACTGGCGGCGCTCGGCAGGGACGTAGAGCTGCAGGCCGACCGGGTTGGTGAAGCCGCAGAGCGCCGCGGAGGAGACCCGGAGGAACGAGTCGAACGGCGACAGCAGCGCCCGCAGCTGGACCGGCTTCGGCACCCGCGTTCCCGGGAGTACGTAGCCGGGGTCCTTCCAGCCCTCGACCGCGACCGGCACCAGGCGCCCCTCGGCGACCACCTCCTTCAGCAGCGCGGGCCAGATCGCCCGGCTCGGCTTGCCGTTCTCCTGCCTTACACGGATCCGGAAGCTGTGCAGCCCGAGATGCTCGCTGAGCTGCCGTCCGGTGGCGACGCCGAGCGCTCCGGCGGACAGGCAGAGCAGCTCCTTCTGCGCCTCCTCGCGGTCAGGCACGGGCGCGTTGAGATGCTCGGCGGGGATGACGTTCTCGATCAGGTCGTACACGCGCGTGAACCCGCGCCGGCCGGCGATGCCGAGATAGCCGCACTCCAGGAGCGCCTCCAGCGCGGCCTTGCCCTTGCTCCAGCCCCACCACTTGCCGGTACGCGTGCCGCCGTCAGTCAGGTCGGCCGCGGCGAGCGGGCCGCGTTCGGAGATCTCGTGCAGGACCGCCTCGATGTGCTCGTCGCCCTCGACCGGGGCGCCCGACGACCAGGTGCGGCTGGTCCGCATCGCCAGCATCCGGTGCAGCATCAGCGGGAACAGTCGCGCCGGCAGCAGGCAGCTCGCGTGGCTCCAGCACTCGAACAGCTCTTTGCGGTCGTACGTCAGGTCGTCCAGCGCCGTGCGCCGGTACGGACCGAGGCGCGAGTACGCGGGCAGGTAGTGGGAGCGGACCAGCACGTTCACCGAGTCGAGCTGGATCGTCAGGAGCTTGTCCGCGACCTTGCGTACGTGCGCCAACGTCGCCTTGGCCGGCACCCGCCCAAAGCCCTGCGCCGACAAGGCGATCCGGCGTGCCTCGGCGAGCGACAGGTCCATGCGGACCCAGGCTAGAGGATGTCGTCCAAGGTCACGGCGAACGTGCCGGTGGGGGTCAGGACGTAGACGCCGAGGGGGCGGACGTCGTGCAGGGCGCAGGTTCTGTTCAGGCCCTGGTACCAACGCCGGTCGCTCTCGACGACGTGGTCCGGCCCGGGGCGGGACACGCCGAGCAGCAGCCGGCCGTGCGGATGTGACGCGGCCAGCACCTCGGCGAACGTGCTGACCAGCCGGGCGCACTCCTGCACCGACGGGTGCTCCGGGCAGCCGTCGACGGCGCGGTTGGCCTGCGGTCGGTGCTGCTGGTCGCAGAGCACGCCGTACGCGGTGAACTCGGTTCGCCGCACCGGTCCCACCAGCGCGTCGAAATGGGCGCGGATCGCCTCCGGCGTCTCCAGCGCCGCCGGCTCCATCCGCTCGACGGGTACGGGTCGCACATCGTCCATGCAGGCAGAATGCCCGAATCGGCCTGTGGATTGCGCGCTCCGTCCACAGGCTCGCTGTGCTAAGGCGCCGGAGAATTGCCCAGGGACGGCGAGATTCCCACGATGTGGGCCGCTCCGCTCGGCCATACTGCGCACGTGGGCGACACTCCGCGCTGGGCGCGCTATCCGTTCCTGGATCATCCCGGCCCGCTGGCCTTCGCTCATCGCGGCGGCGCCAAGTACGAGCCGAACGATGGCATCGAGAACACGATGGCCGCCTTCGGCAACGCCGTCGGCCTCGGCTACCGCTACCTCGAGACCGACGTGCACGCCACGTCGGACGGCGTGCTCATCGCGTTCCACGACGAGACGCTCGACCGGGTCACCGACCGGCAGGGACGGATCGCGGACATGCCGTTCCGCGAGGTCGAGAAGGCCCGGATCGGCGGCCGCGAGCCGATCCCGCTGCTCGAGGACATCCTCGACACCTGGCCCGACGCCCGCCTCAACATCGACGTCAAGGAGGCGAACGCGATCGAGCCGCTGGTCCGGGCGGTCGAACGGACCAACGCGCACGACCGGATCTGCGTCTCCTCGTTCTCCGGCCGCCGCATCAAACGGGCCCGAAAGCTGCTCGGTCCCGAGGTCGCGAGCGGCCTCGCGCCGCTGGGCATCGCGCTCGTCCGGCTGCCGCTCCCCCGCGGCCTCGGTCGACTGCTCGTTGCCGACGTGCCGTGCGTGCAGGTGCCGGTCTCGTACTACGGCTTCCGCATCCTCACCAAGGGCTTCGTCGACCTCGCGCACGCGCTCGGCAAGCAGGTGCACGTGTGGACCGTCGACGAGCCGGACGAGATGCGCGCGCTGCTCGATCTCGGCGTCGACGGGCTGATCACCGATCGCATCGACACGCTTCGGGATGTCCTCACCGAACGCGGGCAGTGGACGCCATGATGCGTGCATGACTGACACGGGCACGGGGACCACGCCGGCGTCGTACCCCGACGCCACCGAGCGCCGCCGCGAGCAGCGCGCGTGGTACTTCTACGACTGGGCCAACTCCGCGTACGCGACCACCGTTCTCAACGTCCTGTTCAGCCCGTACCTGATCTCGGTCGCCGAGCGCGCTGCGTGCGGGCGGACCGGTACGCCGGAGAATCCCTGCACCACCGACCTGCATCTGCTCGGCATCCCGATCTCCCCCGGCTCGCTGCCCCTGTACGTGATCACGGCGTCGACGCTGCTCGCCGCGATCCTGCTGCCGATCGTCGGCGCCTTCGCCGACCGGTCCCAGCACAAGAAGAACCTGCTCGTCGGACTCGCCTGGATCGGCGCCGCCGCGAACGTCGGCATGTTCTTCGTCGCCGGGACCAACTGGGGTCTCGGCGTGCTGCTGTTGTTCGTCGGCAACATCTGTCTCGCCTCGTCCCTGGTCGTCTACGACGCGATCCTGTGCGACATCGCCACACCGGACGAACGCGACGGGGTCTCGTCGCGGGGCTGGGCTCTGGGCTATCTCGGCGGCGGCCTGCTGCTGGTGCTGAACCTCGCGTTGGTGCAGGGCCACGACCTGGTCGGGCTGTCGAGCGGCGACGCGGTGCGGATCTCGATCGCGTCGGCCGGAGTGTGGTGGGCGGGCTTCACGTTCATCCCGTTCTTCGGCCTGCGGAACCGACCGCCGGTCGCGGTGGTCACCGTCTCCACGCGGGCCGGGGTGGTGCGGCAGAGCTTCGGGCAGCTGTTCACGACGCTGCGCGAGGCGCGGGCCTTCCCAATGACGCTGCTGTTCCTGATCGCGTACCTGTTCTTCAACGACGGTGTGCAGACCGTGATCTACGCGTCGTCGGTGTACGCGTCGTCGCAGCTCGGGATGGGTCAGTCGACGCTGATCGTGCTGATCCTGATCGTCCAGTTCGTCGCGTTCGGCGGCGCGCTGCTCTTCGGGCGCGTGGCGGGGCGGTTGGGGAGCAAGAAGACGATCCTCGGGGCGCTGGTGATCTGGGTGTTCGTGGTGATCGCGGCGTACTTCCTCCCGGTCCGGCAGATCGTGCCGGTGCTCGTGCTCGGGGTGTTCATCGGGCTGGTGCTCGGTGGGACGCAGGCGCTCTCCCGGTCGCTCTACAGCCAGTTCGTGCCGCGGGGACGGGAGGCGGAGTACTTCTCGCTCTACCAGGCGTGCGAGCGAGGGACGAGCTGGCTGGGGACGCTGGTGTTCGGCGTCGTCCACCAGCTGACGAACTCGTACCGGCCGGCGATCATCGCGTTGATCGTCTTCTTCGTCGTCGGCTTCGTGCTGCTGTTGCGCGTCGACCCGCGGCGGGCGATCCGGGAGGCGGGCAACGAGCAGCCGGCCGTGGTGTGAGGTAGCTGACTCGGGTCAGGATTCGGTGGATGCCGGAACGGGAATCTTCAGGGGTGTCCGGTCGTTGGACCGTCTGTCGGACCAGCGAAAGACTGCAGGGGGAACGGAGTATCCATGTCAGAGCGCGCACTGCGCGGCTCACGGCTCGGAGCGTCCAGCTACGAGGACGAACGGGAGATCACGCCCGCGCCTCGGCAGCTGGTGGGTTACACCTGTCCGCAGGCGCACCACTTCGAGCTGACGTTCGCCGCCGAAGCCGAGGTTCCATCCGCGTGGGAATGCCCGCGCTGCGGTGCGGAGGGCGTCCGCCTGGACGGTGACCAGCCGGAGCCGAAGCACGTGAAGCCCGCGAGGACCCACTGGGACATGCTGCTCGAACGACGCAGCATCGACGAGTTGGAAGAGCTGCTGTCCGAACGCCTCGAACTCCTGCGTTCCGGACAGATCGGCCCAGAGCACCTGCACCGCCCCCGCGGCGGTAAGCCCCCAAGGCAACGAAAGAGCGCCTGAGCCGTACCAAGACCCAAGCCGCGTCGCGACCCCCCGGCGACGCGGCTTGGTGCTGTCCGGGGTGCGAGGGGTTGTCGGAAGGCTCGGCTAGGTTCGACCGGTGCCGCCATCCCTCAAGCCGCCAGTGAAACCGCGACTCCCCCGCGACCTGATTCCTGCCACCCTCCCCGAGCACCAACCCGAGGACGACGGCCATCTGCACGGCCTCGCGTTCACCGACACGCACCTCGCCGACCTCGACGTGCATCTCCTTGACGTCACCGAGTGCACGTTCGACCAGGTCGACCTCAGCGGCTCGAGGCTGAGCAAGACGACGTTCGCCGACTGCCGGCTGCAGGAGTCCGACCTGGCGAACGTGCAGGCCATCGGCTCCTCGATCATCCGAAGCGAGCTCCAAGGCCTGCGCATGACCGGGCTCGGGTTCGCCGACGGAACGATCCGCGAGGTCACGTTCGACCGTTGCCGCCTCGACCTCTCGGCGTTCAGGTTCAGCACGTTCAGCAAGACGGTCTTCGACGGCTGCAGCCTTCGCCAAGCCGACTTCGGCAACGCCGATCTGCGCGGTGTCCAGTTCACCAGTTGCGACCTCACCGGCGCGAAGTTCGCCCAGGCCAACCTCAAGGGCGCGCGGCTCACGAACTGCGTCCTCGATCAGATCGGCAACGTCGAGAACCTCGCCGGTGCCACCATCGACGCGGCGGACTTGGTCGCGCTCTCGTACGCCCTCGCCGGGGCACTCGGCATCGTGATCAGCGAGGAGGCGGCTGGTCCCCGTTCAGCACCTCGCCCTGAATGACTGTGGTCGGGCCGGAGCCCGGAGCACCCGCGGACCGGCGTGCCACGGCCTTCTTCACCTGCCGGTTCGCGACCCAGGTCAGCGCGCGACGCGCCAACGGGCGGGTGAACGGGAGCACCATGAAGAAGCCGAACACGTCCGTCACGAACCCCGGCGCCAACAGCAGCGTGCCGCCGACCAGGATCAGCGCCGCGTCGGCCACCTCGCGGTTCGGCAGCTTGCCGCCGCGGAACGCGCCCTGCAGCGCGGACCAGGCACGCCGGCCCTCACGCTTCACCAGCCAACCGCCGAGGAAGCCCTCGGCGAGCAGCAGGCCCACCGTCCACCAGGCGCCGATGACCTGTCCCACCTGGATGATCACGTAGATCTCCAGGATCGGCACGCCGATGAACAAAACCGCCAGAATCAGTGGCCACATAGTCGCGATCACCCCTTCCGGGTCAACGCCTTCCGGCCGCCCAGTCGTTCCCGCACCTGCTGGGTCCGGTACCCCAACCCCCACAGCGTGACGCGCCAGAGCGCCTCGACGATCTCCCGCTGGCTCATCTTCGACCGCCCGAACTCGCGTTCGGTGAACGTGATCGGCACCTCGACCACGCGGAACCCGGCCCGGATGGTCCGCAGCGCCAGGTCGATCTGGAACGCGTACCCCAACGACGCCACGCCGTCGAGGTCGATCGCCTCGACCGTCTCCCGCCGGTACGCCCGGAAGCCGGCTGTCGCGTCCCGCAACGGCATCCCCAGCGCGATCCGCGTGTAGAGGTTGGCGCAGCGCGAGAACAGCTCCCGCGTCATCGGCCAGTTCTCCACCCGACCGCCGGGCACCCACCGCGATCCCAGCACGAGGTCGGCCGAGGTCAGCGCCGTGAGCAGGGCCGGCAGGGCCTCGGGCGGATGCGACCCGTCCGCGTCCATCTCGCACAGGATGTCGTAGTCGCGCGCGAGTCCCCACCGGAACCCGGCGACGTACGCACGGCCCAGCCCTTCCTTGAGCGGCCGGTGCAGGACGTGCACCCGCGAGTCCTCGGCGGCCAGCCGGTCCGCGATCTCCCCGGTCCCGTCCGGCGAGCCGTCGTCGGCGACGAGCACGTGGACGGACGGCGCCGCGGCGAAGACGCGGGCGAGGATGCGTTCGAGGTTGTCGGACTCGTTGTACGTCGGCACGACCACCAGGACGCGCCCCAGCTCCCCCACAGACCTAGCCCTCCCGTCGGCGCCGTAGGAAGACGGCGGCAATCACAGCGAAGCAGCCGACGATAGCCAATCCCCACTCGATCCCCGGACCCGCAACGCTGGCGAGCGTACGTTGGGTCCGCAACGGCACCTGCTCGACGTAGATCTGCCGGGTCGCCTCCTGCGACTGGTGGATCACCCGCCCGTCCGGCGCGATCACCCCGGAGATGCCGCTGGGCGACGCCACGAGCGTGGCCTTCCCGTACTCGATCGCCCGCATCCGCGTGATCGCGAACTGCTGCTCCGGTTGCCCGCTCCCCATGTACGTGGCGTTGTTCGACTGCACGGTCAGCAGCTGCGTGTTGTCCTCCGCCGCCACGTCGCGGACGATCTCGTCGTAGGCGATCTCGAAGCAGATCACCAACCCCAGCTTCGTTCCCGCGATCTCCATCAGCCCCGGCTTGTCGCCCGGGTAGGTGTCGCGGCCGACGAGCTCGAGCCGCTTGATGTACGGCGTGAGCTGGGCGCGGAACGGGATGTACTCACCGAACGGCACCGGATGCCGCTTCGCGTACACCTCACCCGGCCCGGTCTTCGGGTCCCACACGACGCCGGCCGTCTGCCGGTGCGTCGGCCCAGGCCCGTTCAGGATCGCGCCGACGAGGACCGGCACGCCGGCGACGCGGACCGCGGACTCGACGGTCTCGCGGGTGATGGGGTCGTC
The DNA here is from genome assembly GCF_016907715.1 of Tenggerimyces flavus. Classification (NCBI taxonomy): domain Bacteria; kingdom Bacillati; phylum Actinomycetota; class Actinomycetes; order Propionibacteriales; family Nocardioidaceae; genus Tenggerimyces; species Tenggerimyces flavus. The sequence continues at coordinate 5,127,890 of NZ_JAFBCM010000001.1, forward strand.
GAACGGGTCGATGTCGGTGGAGTTCTCCGGCCACAGCACGAAGTCCGGCCGTGGGTACTTCCCGTCCGCGACGCCGCGCATCAGCTCCTCGGTGGCGGCGAGGTGGTTGCGGGTGACCGTACGCGCCCGGCCGAGCGGCTCGAGCCCGCGGCCGGGGATGTTGCCCTGCACGATCGCGACCGTGGCGGTGCCGTTCCCGGCGGTCGGCAGCGGGATCAGCAGGCCGGCGAACGGGAGCCCGACCGCGGCCACGAACGCGATGACCCGGAGCAGCGCCTGGCTGTCGCTCGCGACGATCGCGAACAGCAGCAGGTTGCCGGCGAGCACGACCAGGAACGTGACGAACGGGACGCCGCCGATCGCGGCCCAGTGGCCGAACGGCGAGTCGTCGAACGCGTACGCGACCCGGCCCCAGGGGAAGCCGCCGAGCGGGATGTGGGCGCGCGCGTACTCGATGCCGACCCAGAGGGCGGCGACGTAGAACGGCCAGTACCGCAGCCTGGTGACGACCGAGATCAGCGCTCCGAGTAACGCCATGAACAGCGCCTCGATCACCCCGGTGGCCAGCCAGGCGTCGATCCCGATGACGACGAGCCACTTGAGCAGCATCACGAAGTAGCCGAGCCCGAACGCGAACCCGATCAGTGCGCCCCGGCCGATCCCGGTGCCCATGCAGAGCAGGGTGAGGGTGGCGGCGGCGAACGGCGCGAGGTAGGCCCAGTCGTTCGGCGGGAACGCGAGCGCCATCGCGACGCCTGCCGCGGCCGCGATCGGGAGCCGCGCGAGCAGCGGCGGGCCACCGGGTCCGAGCGGGCTGTCGTCCTCGGTCGGTCGAGTCTTCGTAGCGGTGCTGGAACGAGAAGCCACCGGGCGCCCTTCTGACGGCGTGCTGGGCAGGTGTCAGGACCGTATAACGGTCAGCGGACCAATGGCGTGCCGGCACTGAGAAAGGGCCAAGGACGGAACGGCCCGCCATCCCTTCGGACCGATCGAGTACACGCGGGCTGCGTGCACAGGACCGTTGTCTACTGGGAGGCGGGCCCGTTCCGTGGCCACCCCACCGCGCGGGGTACGACTCGGCTTGCCGCTCCACACCAGGACTGGCTTCGCCCTGGTGAAGCGGCCACTGAGCATCGACCCCGAGCTAGTCGACCTGCGGTGGACAAGCTACGACGATGATGCAGCGCGCGAGGACTGTCAACCGCCTCCTGACCTGCGCGGATGTGAAGAACCGCAGGTCAGCCGCATACCACGGACACCCCCTGGCCACCGAGAATTTCCACGCCGGACGGCGTGTCGCTTCCGGCGTGTCGTTTTCGGGGCAAATCCGGCAACGGTTCGTACACGCAGCGTACCGCTACGAGGCTGGGATACTTGATCGGTGGGGTCCGTTTCGATCAGCAAAACGGAGACTCCCATCGGCTGGTGGGAGATCGCTACCACCCGCCTCGAGACGGGTCCGATTGCCCGCTTCTGCGGCTATCGCGAACGATCCGTCGACGTCGTCCAGCGCACCATGCCGGCCGGAAGCCTGATGCCGTTGATCATCTCGTTCGGCGACTCGCTCGAGCTGGACTACCCCAACGACACTGTGGAGCGGCTGGAGTCGTTCGTCGCCGGCCCCCATCCGGGTCCGGCCACCACGCGCTACACCGGCGGCCAGTTCGGCGTTCAGGTCGACCTCACCCTGCTCGGTGCGTTCCGGCTCCTCGGCATCCCCGGCGCCGAGCTCGCCCACCAGGCGGTCCCGCTCGGCGACGCCCTCCCCTGGCTCGGCGCCTCGTTTGCCGATCGGCTCGCCTCGGCGAAGACCTGGGCGCAGCGGTTCACGCTCCTCGAGCACACCCTGCTTGCCAGGGCAGCTGGCAACCCCGAGCCCGACCCGATGATCAGCTGGCTCTGGCATCGGCTCGAGGCGACCCACGGACGCGCCAGCATCGCCACGCTGGTGGCGGAAACGGGCCGCAGCCACCGCCACGTCACGACCCGCTTCACCCAGCAGATCGGTCTCACCCCGAAGGCGGCCGCGAGCCTGCTCCGCTTCGAGCACGCCGCCCGAGCGATCCAGCGGCTCCCGCTGGCCGACGCGGCGATCGCCACCGGGTACGCCGACCAGAGCCACCTCACCCGCGAGTTCGTCCGCCACGCCGGCACGCCGCCGGCCACGTGGCTCGCCGGGCAGGTCGATTTCGTTCAAGATCCGCCGTCCGCCGACGCCTAGCGTCGAAGGCATGACAGCACCCCGCATCTACCCCACGCTCCGCTACGACGACGCACCCAAGGCGATCGACTTCCTCGTCGACGCGTTCGGCTTCGTCCGCCACGAGATCCACGAAGGCGACGACGGCACGATCAACCACGCCCAACTGGCCTACGACACCGGCCTGGTGATGCTCAGCTCGCGGCGCGGCGAGGGCGACCTGTTCGAGGCCAAGCGGATGGCCCTCTACGTCGCGGTGGACGACCCCGACGCCCACCACGCACAGGCCGTCGCCGCCGGCGCGGAGATCATCATGGAGCTGACCGACCAGCCGTACGGCTCGCGCGAGTACGCCGCCGTCGACCCCGAGGGCAATGCCTGGTCGTTCGGCACCTACCGTCCCGCCGTCAGCTGACCCAGCCACGCCTTCAACACCGGCAGGGCCGGCTCGATGTCGAGGTCGTGCACCTCGCCGGGCAGCACCTGGTGCGTCGCGTTCGGTACGAGCTCGGCGGTGGCCGCGGCACCGGCCTGCAGCCACGGATCGCTGCCCTGGCTGGCGATCGTCAGCGTCGGGACGTCGACCGCGGCGAACTTCTTCAGGAGCGACGGGTCGCCGGTCTGGGTCGGCCCCATGATCGCGGCGTCGTAGGTGAGCGTCGGCGCCACCTGCTGCATGCCGGCCCAGGCCGAGCTCTCCTGCATGCCGCCGACGAACTCCGGCGGCACGTTCGAGGCCTCCACCAGGAACGCCGTCAGTGCGTCGTCGCGACGTCCCTCGGTCAGCGCGGCCAGGACGCGTTCGCGGTAGTCGGCGCCGACGTACGGCCGGTCGGCCGTGATGACGAACGGCGGCTCGAACAGGATGAGCCCGGCGACCGGCAGCCCGGCCAACGCGGCCTCGAGCGACAGCACCGAGCCCGAGGAGAAGCCCATCAGGATCGCGGAGCCGCCCGCCTGCGCGATCAGCGCGGCCAGGTCGTCGAGCTCCGCCTGCTTGGCCGTCGCGGCGTCCGGCTCGGGCGTCTCGATCAGCGCGTTCTCGCCTCGTCCGCGGCGGTCGTAGTTGAAGACGGTGTTCCCGTCGGCCAGCCCGGCCTGGAGACTTTGCAGCGTCGGGCTCCACGCGCGGAAGCTCATGGCGCCATTGACGAGGATGAGCGCCGGCCCGGAGCCGGTGCTGTCGAACGCGATGCTGGTGCCGTCGGCAGAGGTGACAGTGCTGGTCATCGTCGTGGTCCCTCCCACTTGAGTACGGTACTGTTCCGTACGGTACGGCTCAGTACCGTAGCAGTACGGTCCGGTACCGTCTAGACTCCACGGGCGACCGATCTTCGGGAGGGACTCGATGCCTGATCGAGGCGAAGCCAAGCGGCAAGTGATGCTGGACGCCGCCACCGAGGTGTTCAGCGAACGGGGGTTCGTCGGCGCGAATCTCGACGAGGTCGTGGCCGCGGCCGCTGTCTCGAAGCAGACCCTCTACAAGCACTTCTCGGACAAGGCGAGCCTGTTCCGCGAGATCGTGGACCAGATCGGCAAGCAGGTCGACGGCGCGCTGCTGGAGCTGCCCGATCCGGCGACGATCGAGGACGTCGACGCATGGATCCACACGCTCGCGCTGCGGTTCACCCGGCTGGTCATGGACCCGAAGGTGCAGCGCATCCGCCGGCTGGTGATCGCCGAGGCGCCGCGCTTCCCCGAGGTCGCGGACGCGTACTGGAAGGGCGGCTTCGACCGGGTGCTCGGCACAGTCGGCGAGCACTTCCGCGCTCTGACCGAGGCGGGCAAGCTCCGCGCCGAGGATCCGCAGCTGGCCGCCAACCACTTCGCCGGCCTGTTGCTGTGGATCCCCAGCAACCACACGATGTTCAGCGGCCGGCCGGACGTCGTGACCGACGAGGAGCTGCAGCGGTTCGCGAAGGCCGGCGCCGAGGCGTTCCTGCGCGCCTACGGCTAGGAATGTGGCTTGGGTCGGGGGCACCCTTGTCCGGACCTATGGGACCGGGGTGCCCCTCACCCCGAACCGTCGTCGCCGTCGCCGCCACGTGGAGCTTGGGTCGGGGGCACCCTTGTCCGAACCTATGGGACCGGGGTGCCCCCGACCCAAACCGAGCAGGCGCGTTACGGCTGAGCGGGTGGGACCACAACGGTCGCGCGGGCGGTCGTCGCCACGATCGGTTCGGTGAGCAGCTCCGCCGCGGACTCGGACTTCGCCGCGTTCGACCGGGCCACGATGCGCGCCTCCAACGTGAGGTCGCGGCTGCGCGTGCCGACCCGGCTCACGGTCGCCGTGACCTCGACGAGGTCGCCGCCGCGGACGGGCGCGCGGAACTGGATGTCGGCGTACGACGCCAGCAGCCCCTCGTCCCCGTCCGTCACGATGCACACCTCGGTCGCCACGTCGCCGAACAAGCCCAGCACGTACGCGCCCGCGGTGAGGTTGCCGGCGTAGTGCGCGTCCGCGTACGACACGTACCGCCGATGCGTGACCGACACTCCGACCTCAGCTGGCATGGACCAAGACTCCCTTTCGCTGACTGACCAACGCGTGCACGAGATAGCTCGCGACCTCGCCCGGCGTCGTGCCGCGCGAGAAGACCCGGTCGACGCCGAGATCCGGCGCCATCGACTCGTGGAACCGTGGCCCGCCGACCACGAGCAGCGGCCGGTGTTCCTCGTCGTACGACTCGCGGAACGCCGCCGCCATCTCCTTCGCGCCGAGGAGGTGCGCCTCCCGCTGCGTCACGACCTGCGACACGAGCACGGCGTCCGCGCGCTCCTGCTTGGCCCGCGTGACGAGCTCGGGGACCGCCACCTGCGCGCCGAGGTTGACCACCTTCAGCTCGCGGTAGTACTCCAGCCCCTTCTCCCCCGCGAACCCCTTCACGTTCAGGATCGCGTCGATGCCGACCGTGTGCGCGTCGTTGCCGATACACGCGCCGACCACGACAAGGCGGCGTCGCAATCCCTTACGGATCACGAGATTCGCCTCCTTCGGCGACAGCAGCGGATAGTCGCGCTCGAGCACCTCGACCTTGTCCAAGTCGACGAGATGCGCGACCCGTCCGTACACGACGAAGAACGTGAAGTCCGGCCCCATCGCCTTCGCGTGCACGACGAGCGCCGGGTCCATGCCCATCTTGTTCGCCAGCTGCACCGCGGCACCTTCGGCGAGCTTGTCGTGCGGAACGGGCAACGTGAACGACAGCTGCACCATCCCGTCGCCGGTCGTGTCGCCGTACGGCCGGATGATCGGACCGCTCATGCCGGCGCCTCCAGGAGCTCCACGGCCGGGTTGTAGTAGGCGGCCGACTTCTTCGCCACGCCGTCCAGGCCCTTGCCACCGTCGGCGGGGCGGCGCATCAGGCCGAACGTGCCGTCGCCGATCGCGTCGAGCAGCCCGTCCTCCCCTATCGACGAGAGCAGGTCGATCGCCTCGGACAGCACCTGCCGCGCCCGCGTGGCGATGAAGCCGTCCGGGGTCGGGCGGAAGTCCTCGTAGAGGTTGCCGCACGCGTTCAGCACGTACCGTACGTTCTGCAGCGCGAGGTCGCGGTCGGACAGCCACGGCGTCACGACGGCCTCGGTCATCATGCCGACGAGCAGGATCTGCTGGCCGGTCAATGCCCCAGCCAGGTTGAAGAAACCGTCCAACAGGTAGCCGCGGAACACGTCGCCGGTCATGTGCCGGGTCGGCGGCATCCACTTCAACGGCGCCTTTGGGAACAGCTCCCGCGCGAGCAGCGCGTGCGCCAGCTCGAGGCGGAACGACTCCGGCCGGTCGGGGTCGATCTCGAACGCGTGCCCGAGCCCGAGCTGCCAGTCCTCCAGGCCCGCTTCCTTCGCGAAGTACTCGTTCAGCAGCTGCGATACCGTCACGGTGTGGGCGGCGTCCACCGCGTCAGCGGTGGTGAGGTAGTTGTCCTCGCCGGTGTTGATGATGATGCCCGCACGGGCGTGGATCTGCCGGCTGAAGCGCTGGTCGACGAACGTGCGGATCGGGTTGATGTCGCGGAACAGGATCCCGTACATCGAGTCGTTCAGCATCATGTCGAGCCGCTCGAGCCCCGCCAGGCTGGCGATCTCGGGCATGCAGAGCCCGGACGCGTAGTTCGTGAGCCGCACGTAGCGACGCAGGTCGCGAGAGACGTCGTCGAGCGCCGCGCGCATCAGACGGAAGTTCTCCTGCGTGGCGTACGTTCCGGCGAAGCCCTCGCGGGTCGCGCCCTCGGGGACGAAGTCGAGCAGCGACTGTCCAGTCGAACGGATCACCGCGATGATGTCCGCGCCCTCGCGGGCCGCGGCCTGTGCCTGCGGGATGTCCTCGTAGATGTCGCCGGTCGCGACGATCAGGTAGATCCACGGCTTCTCCCGCGGCTCGGGGAACCGCTTCAGCCAACGGTCACGTTCGACGCGACGCTTGTCGATCTGCTTGATCCCGGCGCCGACCGCCTTCCGCGCGGCGGCCGTCGCCCGGACGGCGTCGCGTCCCTCCGGAACGCGGAACCGCACCGACCCGGCGCCCGCCTTCTGCGCGAGCGTGAGCAGGTCTTCCGCCTCGCCGCGGACGAGCGCATCCCAGACCGGCAAGGAGATTCCGTGCTCCAGCGGTACGTCGGCGCGGACCGCGTCGAGCAGCCGGTTGACCCACGGCGTGGTGTCGGGATCGGCTCCGCGGAGTCCGGCGAGCCGCAGCACAGCGCGTTCCACGGCGACCGTGGTGTGCGCCTGCGCGAGCTTCACGATCGGCTTGCCCGCCCGGCGGGCCAGGGTGCGGGCCTTGCGTACGACCGCGGGATCCAGCTCGAGAACGCCTCTCATCCCAGCGCTCCTTCCTCGTCGAACACGATCTTCCCGCGAACGACCGTGCGCAGGCATTTCGGCGCCGTCTCGCCCTCGGCGAGGGCGGGGAACGCGGACGTGTCCCACACCGCGTACGAGGCAAGTTGGCCTTGACGCAGCTCCCCCGCGTCGTCGACACCGGCGGCGCGCCAGCCGCCGACCGTGTGCGCGGCGAACGCGACGTCGACCGGCAGCCGCTCGTTCTCGTTGTGGTGCAGGACGGCCGCGCGTACGCCACCCCACGGGTCGAGCGGCGTGACCGGCGAGTCGGAGCCGAACGCGAGCGTGATCCCGGCGGCGTGGAAGCTTCGCAGCGGGTTCGACGCGAGAGCGCGCTCGGCGCCGAGCCGTTCGGCGTACATCTTCTCCGTCCCGCCCCAGGCGGCGTCGAACGCCGGCTGCACGCTGGCCACGACGCCCCACTCGGCGAGGTCGGTGAGCGACGTGAGGTCGATCAGCTCGACATGCTCGAGCCGATGCCTCGCGGCACGGACAGCCTCGATGCCGATCTCCTTCACCGCAAGGCGAAACCCGTCGACCGCGCTGGCCGTGCCCGCGTCGCCGATGCAGTGGTAGCCGGCCTGTAGTCCTGCCCGCGTGCACGCCACGACGTGCGCGGCGACGGCTTCGGGGTCGAGGTAGCGGTGCCCGCGGTGCTCCGGCCGGTCGGCGTAGTCGGCCTGCAGCGCGGCCGTACGCGAGCCGAACGCGCCGTCGACGTTCAGATCGCCGGCGGCTCCACGGAAGCCGAGCTCGCGGGCGCGTTCGACTCCCCCGGTGCTGACGTGCTCGCCCCAGTACGGGATCACGTCGAGGATCGGCACCTGCTCGCCGATCTCGCGGATCAGCTCGAGGTCGCCGGGCGCGTTGAGGTGCGGTGCGGAGAGCTCGTGCACGCTGCCGAGCCCGACCTCGACGGCTTCGGCCAGTGCGGCGACGAGCGAACGCTTCACCTGGCTCTTGGTGGTGAGCGCGCTGATCACGTCGCGGACGAGGTGGTGGGCGTCGCGTTCGACCCGTCCGGTGCCGTCCCATCCCTCGGCCTCGGCGATGCCGGGAACGTGGTCGGCGAGCGCCGCCGAGACGATGCCGGAGTGCCCGTCGACCCGGGAGAGGTAGACGTGCCGACCGGGTGCGGCGCGGTCGAGCTCGGCGGCGGTGGGCAGCGTGCGGTCGGACCAGGTGGTCTCGTCCCAGTTGAAGCCGAGCAGGACGCCGACGTCCTGTGTACGAGCCCGTTCGGCGATCGCGTCTAGGACGTCGCTAGCCCGCGTCGCCACGGCGAGGTCGACGCTGCGCAGCCGGACTCCGGTCTGCGACAGGTGCACGTGCGCGTCGACGAACGCGGGCGTGACGAGCCTGCCGCCGACGTCGAGGACCGTGTCGGCCTGGTCGACGTAGCGGCTCGCCTCGGCGTCGTCGCCGACCCAGCCGACGCGGTCGCCGTCGATCAGCATGGCAGTGCCGAACGGAGAGAGGGCGGCGTTGCGCAGGAGCGTTCTCATCCGCAAATTCTTCCGGTCAGAGCGAGCGACAGCTGTAATTCTTTCCGCACAACTTCAGTATGACGCAACGTCGTTCTGCGGTCGGCTCCGATGGGCCTCGATCACGCTGTCCGCGAGGTCGGTGCGACGGTAGAGCACCGAACGGCCGTTCCGCCACGACCTCACCAACCCGCTGCGACGCAGTACGGCGAGGTGCTGGCTCACCGCCGGCGGACTCTGCCCGAGCTGGACCGACAGCTCGGTGGTCGACAGCGGCAGCTCCAGGCTGAGCAGGATCGCGGCGCGGCTGCGGCCGATCAGCGCGCCGAGGGCGTCCTCGTCGGTGACGTACTCGTCCGGTGGCCTGCCCCAGACGTTGCCGACGCCGCGGGCGCCGTACGTCAGCGTGGACGGGCCGCGGGTGCCGGGCACGAACACGATGTTCGGCCAGGTGAACACCGACGGTACGAGCACGAGTCCGGCGCCGGCGAGGTCCTCCTGCGCGCTGAACCTGGTGCCGATCTGCAGTTCCTCGCCTTCGAGGCTGATCTCGGCGTGCAGCCCGGACAGCATCGCCTCGACGCCATGTCTCGTCAGCTCTGCCGCCCGGAACGCGACGTCGTCGTCGAGCACGGGGCGGATGCGGGCCCAGAACGGCTCGATCGCGACGCGCCAGTAGCGATGGAGCGCGTCTGCGACCAGCGGCGGTCCGGCCGAGCCAGCGGCGATCAGCCGGTGCGCTTCGGGTGTGAGCGGCTCACCGTTCTGGACGAGCTCGAGCTTCTCGCGCAGCAGGTCCGGTGAGATGGCGGCGACGACGTCGAGCTGGCTCTCGATCGTGGTCGCGGGGCTGCTCGCGCTGTCGAACAGATAGGACGGCACGAACGGGGTGCCGGGGATGACCGCGCGGAGCATCGCGGTGTCGACGTTCGCCTTGGCGAGCTTCGGTTCGACCTGCTCGTACCAGGCGCGATGCACCGGCGGGATCCGTCCGCGGGCGAGCAGGTAGAGGCTCTCGCCGACCTCGGCGAGCGGGGAGAACGCGAACCGCATCCGGCCGAGGTCCGCCTGCCTCATCCGGATCTGAATCATGCGGCGATCGTAAGCGCCTCGGACCGAGTTGCGGACCATTAAGCAGCGGCGGAATCGTTGCCGCCTCGTCGCGGGCGGCCGGATCGTTCGCCACGTGAAGAAGACTCTTGTGGTTCTCGCCGGCGTCGCGCTCGTCGCGACCGGCTTCTCCTACCCCTCGACGCCGCGCTTCGAGTTCGACACGCTCGCGCCGCTGGGCGGCCGGACCGCGATCGGCTCGTCCATCGACTCCCGCGGTGTCGTCGCCGGGACGTCCACCACGACCGGGACCGCCAAGCACGCGACGGTCTGGCGGAACGGCAAGGCGCGCTCGCTTGGCACGCTGGGAGGCCCGGGCTCGAGCAGCGCGGTGCTGTGGCCGAGCTCCGGACGCGTGATCGCCGGGATCACCCAGACGGACAAGCCCGACCCGAACAACGAGTCGTGGAGCTGCGGAGCGTTCTTGCCCGCCCGGCCGGGCTACGCGTGCGTCGGTTTCGCCTATGTGGACGGGAAGATGCGGGCGCTGCCGACGTTGGGCGGGCCTCACGGGTTCGCCGCAGGTGCGAACTCGCGAGGCCTCGTCGCGGGGTGGGCCGAGGAGAACATACGGGACTCGTCGTGCGTGGGGACGCAGGTGCTGCGGTTCCGCGCGACGGTGTGGGACGTACGGACGATGCGGGCTCGTGAGCTGCGGCCGCTGCGTGGAGACAGCGTCTCGGCCGCTACCGGGGTGAACGATCGCGGGCGTGTCATCGGGATCTCCGGGGCGTGTGACCAGGCGGTCGGCCGTGGGAGCGCGCGGGAACCCGTGGTGTGGGACCACGGAAAGCCGCGTGCGTTGACTGATCTCGGCGGGATCGCCTGGGACACGCCGATGGACCTGAACGAACGTGGTGACATCGCTGGCTTCGTGAACCGGTCCGCCGCTGATGGCGCGTCGCTGAAGCCGCTGCCGGTGTGGTGGTCGGCGTCCGGTCGGCTGCACCGGTTGACGTTGCCGTCCGGCTACACGTTCGGGCAGGCGTTGGGCATCAACGAACGGCGACACGTCGTCGGCGTGGCCTTGAGCGAGGACTTCTCCCAGTGCGCCGCGGTGCTGTGGCGTTCGGACAGCAAGCCGATCGTGCTCGAGGACAAGTCGGGGCGGCTCCAGCCGTGTGACGCGAACGCGATCAACGACCGCGGTCAGATCACCGGCGACGCGACGCACGTGAAGTCGGGCGCGACGGTCGGCTTCCTAGCTACGCCGCGCTGAGCGCCAACCGGCGGGTGGAGCGCATCCAGAGGAACCCGACCACGACGAGCTGAACGGCAGCGGCACCGAGCACGCCGACCAGCTCCCACGGGTCACTCGGAACCCCGGTGGCCGCGAGGCTCTCGATGCGCTCACCCCAGGCGATCCACACCAGTCCGGCGGCACCGCCCGGCCAGATGATTGTGGCCAGGAGCTTCTCGGGCACCGTCCATCGTGCTGAGGCCCACAGCAGCGCTGCTCCGATGACCCAGCCGAGCAGGGACGCCAGGCCGCCCAGCACGAGGAGAGCAAGGGTCACGACCTCGAGGCCCCGTGGGTGGAAGAAGGAGCTCTGCGGGCCAGTTGTCATCGGTCCCCCCGGTTCTCGACTGGCCCTTTCCTACCAGCGGCGCGGGTCAGGTGGCGAGACGTTCCTCGAACAACTTCCGGACGCCGGGCTCGGTGCGGAGTAGGTCGAGGGCCAGGTCGGCGTGGCCAGGGACGTACCCGTTGCCGATCAGCATCGTGAGGTCGGCCGCCAGGCCCTCGGCTCCGAGGGCGGCGGCGCTGAACGAGGTGGCCATCGAGAAGAAGATCACGGTGCCGCCGGCGGCTGTGGCGAGGATCGCGCCGCCCTCGCAGCCGGGGGCGTCCACGCAGACGATGGTGACGTCGGCCGGACCGCCCGCCTGCTCGACGGCTGCCGCCACGGCCACCGGGTCGCGGGCGTCGGCGAGCACGACTTCGTGGGCGAGTGCCGCGCTGTCGAGCGCGGCGCGCTCCCGTTCGATCGGCACCACGCCGATCACGCGCCCGGCCCCGGCGCGGCGGGCCGCGGCGAGGGCGAGCGAGCCGGACTTGCCCGCTGCGCCGAGGACACAGACGGTCGGCTTGGCGTACGTGCTCACCACGCGGGCGGTGAGCGCCGGGGCGCCGCACACGTCCATCACGGCGAGCGAGAGCGGCGCCGGCAGATCCGGCGGGAGCTTCGCGGCGATCGACCGGCCGAACAGGATTGCATAGCCGTCGCACGGCACCTGTTCCGACGCGCCGTCCCACCGGGCCAGGCCGTCCTCGACGACCAGAGGTGTCAGCGTCAGCGAGACCAGCGTCGCGATCCGGTCGCCCTTGGCGAGGCCGAGCGGTGACTCGGGGCCGACCTCCTCGACGGTGCCGACCAGCATGCCGCCCGAGCCGGTGATCGGGTTGTGCATCTTGCCCCGGTCTTTGATGATCTCGCGGACGGTCGCCCGGACGGCCTCACGGTCTCCCCCGGCCTGCTCGGTGAGCTGCCGGAACGAGGCCGCGTCGAGGTTGAGCCGTTCGACCCGTACGCGCACCTCGTCGGGCCAGAGTTCCGACCTCGTGTCGAGCCGTTCCGCCGCCTGCGGCAGCGCGCCGGCGGGCGCGAGGACACGATGCAAACCGATCGCGGACAAAACGGGTCACCTCCGAGACATCTTCCTGCCAACAGCACTACTGACTGTAATTCCTCCGGCCGTATGCCATTATTGCGGTATGACATCCAATGGTCAGCCCTACGAGTACAGGTACCACGAGCTCGTCGAGCCGGACTGGACACGCCTGCCTGGATGGCGCGATGTCACGGCCGCCGAGTGGGAGTCCGCGCAGTGGCAGCGGGCGCATTGCGTGAAGAACGTCAAGCAGCTCCGCGAGGTGATGGGAGACCTGCTCGACGAGTCGTTCTACGCCGACCTGGAACGTGACCAGGCCGAGCGCGCGACGATGTCGATGCTGCTGCCCCCGCAGATGCTGAACACGATGGCGTCGACCGCGGAGCCGACGACCGACGCGTTCTATGCGGACCCCGTACGCCGGTACATGCTGCCGGTCTACTCCGACCGCCGTTCGGACTGGCCGTCGCACCCGCGCGCGTCGCGGGACTCGCTGCACGAGCACGAGATGTGGGCGACCGAGGGCCTCACTCACCGGTACCCGACCAAGGTGTTGGCCGAGATCCTGCCGACGTGCCCGCAGTACTGCGGCCACTGCACGCGGATGGACCTCGTCGGCAACTCCACGCCGCAGGTCGACAAGCTGAAGTTCGCGCTGAAGCCGGTCAACCGGCTGGACGCGATGCTCGACTACCTGCGCCGCTCCCCCGGCGTCCGCGACGTCGTGGTGTCGGGCGGCGACGTGGCCAACATGCCGTTCCCGCGGCTGGAGTCGTTCGTCGACTCGCTGCTGGAGATCGAGAACATCCGCGACATTCGCCTTGCCACGAAGGCGTTGATGGGCCTGCCGCAGCACTGGCTGCAGGATGACGTCGTCGCGGGGATGGAGCGGCTCGCCACCAAGGCGCGCTCGCGTGGGGTGATGATCGCGATCCACACCCACGTCAACGCCGCCACCTCGGTGACGCCGCTGGTGGCCCGGGCCGCGCGGACGATGCTCGCGACCGGGGTGCGCGACGTCCGCAACCAGGGCGTGCTGATGCGTGGGGTGAACGACTCCATCTCGCAGCTCCTGGATCTGAGTTTCGCCTTGCTGGATGGGGCATCGATCACGCCGTACTACTTCTACATGTGCGACCTGATCCCGTTCTCCGAGCACTGGCGGGTGTCGGTTCGTGAGGCACAGCACCTGCAGCACGGGATCTTGGGCTACCTGCCGGGCTTCGCCACGCCGCGGATCGTGTGCGACGTGCCGTACGTGGGGAAGCGGTGGGTGCACCAGGTGTCTGAGTATGACGAGATGCGTGGGATCTCTTACTGGAAGAAGAACTACCGCACGGGTATCGAGGCTCCGGATGATGCGGCGCTGGATCGGACGTATGAGTACTACGACCCGATCGACACCCTGTCTGCTGAGGGTCGCGCTTGGTGGGCTGAGCACGGCGGTGAGCACTTGGCTGCTGCGGAGCAACGGGCCGCGGAGTCGCGTGAGGCGTCGGTCAAGCAGCTGCTGATCGAGGCCATCTAGGCAACGTCTGCACGGCATGTCCTGCCGTGTGTCCTGTCAGCTCAGGTCACGAGCCCGAACCGTCCGGGGAGTAAGCCACGTGCACGACACGCAGCTTGCTCCCCGACACGGACGGCACCCTGTGGAGAAGGATCCAGCCCCAAGGTTCGGGTAGCGGTCAGTTTGCACCGTGCGGTGCTATGAGGATTCGCATGCTCCTTGAGCTCAGCGACGGACGCGATAGCGGATGTGGGTGGCTTCAGGGGTGTCGATCACGCGGACGATCTCCAGTTCGATCTCCGCTGGCAGGACGTCGAAGAGTCGACGTCCTCGACCCAGGAGCACGGGGATCTGATGGATTTGCAGTTCGTCCAGGACTCCGGCCTCGAGTGCGCGCCGGGCGACGTAGCCGCCGACCACGTAGACGTCTCGGTCTCCGGCTGCTTCCTTGGCTTGTTTGATCGCGCTTTCGATTCCGTCGTTGACGTACGTCACTTTCGGGTATCCCCAACGGGCAGGCGGGGGTGGTGGGCGGTGACTGGGCACGAAGATTGGGGAACCGCCGGGATGTTCACCGCCCCAGTGATCCATCAGTTCGGCGGTACGTCGTCCCGCGACGGTCGCCCCGCACGCGTTCAATTCGTCGCCCAGCTCTTGGACCGACGCGGACAGTGATGTGGACTCCCCGCCAGAACCGTGCCAGTCATGCAGCCGGGTTCCATCCTCACCGCCGAGCACATCGTTTTCGTCGGCGATGTAGCCGTCGAGCGACATCGACATGAAGAGAATCGACTTGGACATTTCCTACTCTCCTTTGTTGTGAACGGCCGAGTGCCAACTCAGTCGAGCTGGAGCCTGTGCGTGCACCCGCGATGGCCGGGGCGGTGGCACTGCAACGATCCGACGATAGGAAAGGCCTCGATGGCGCCCTCAAAGCTCAGAGGCGTCAGCGGCGGACTCGGAAGCGGATATGGGTCGCCGTCGGCGTGTCGATCACACGAATGATGTCCAGCTCGATCCGGGACCCCAGGACCTCGAACTGGCGGAGTCCTGCGCCGAGCAGCACCGGGATCTGGTGGATCTGCAGTTCGTCCAGCACCCCGGCCTCGAGTGCCCGTTGCGCCGTGTACGCGCCGTGCACGAACACGTCTCGGTCGCCGGCCGCGGTCTTGGCCTGCGCCATCGCGCTCTCGATCCCGTCGGTCACGTACGTCACCATCGGATACTTGGCCGCCGCGGCCGGGGCGGGGCTATGGCTGACCACGACGATCGGAGTGCCGTGATGATCACCGCCCCAGTGGTCGACCTGTTCCACGGTGCGCCGTCCCGCCACTACCGCACCGGTCGCGTTCATCGCGTCCTCCATCTCCTTGAGGGCAGCAGCAGATCGCGCGTCGCCGGCCGCGGGGTTCGACCACTCGTGCAGCCGTTCCACCGCACCGTCGTCACCACCGGGATTGTCCGGTCCGTCGTTCAGTCCAGCGATGAACCCATCCAACGACATCGACATGAACAGCACCGACGCAGACATCAACCCGGCTCCTTGATCTTGGCTTCACACGTATCCGTCCCGGCAACAGTAGGTCCGGACGAGGCGGTGCGACTTGCAACTTTTCGACAATGACGCAAAAATGTTGCGTGCCAAGACGCCACCTGACCTTCGATGAGATCGATCATCGCCTGCTCGACCTGTTGCAGCGCGACGCAGGCTCAACCCTGCGCATATTGGGGGCGGCTGTCGGGCTCTCAGCAAGTGCCGTGCAGCGCCGGATCAACCGCTACCGCGCGGCAGGCGTCCTAGAACGCCACGTCGCGGTGCTCGATCTCGAGCGCACAGCGGACATCGTGCTCGCCGTCGTGTTGGTCACTCTCGAACGCGAGTCCAGCCGACACCACGCGGCCTTCCGGCGCCGATTGCTCGAGGTACCCGAAGTCCAGCAGGCCTACGATGTCTCCGGCGAATGGGACTACGTCGTCCTACTCGCCACCACCGGCATGGCCCGCCACAAAGAACTCGCCCAGCACCTCTTCAAAGACGCACCCAATGTCCAACGCTTCACCACCATGTTCGTGCTCGACCCCGTCCGCACCGGCACCTACCTGCCTACCCGGTGAACCACCCTCCGGAACCTCGTTGACTGCTTCCAGCTCCCAGCCCGTGCGTCAGATTCGCTGTAGAGCTGGAGCGCGCTGAGCTGGGCGAGCCACTTGTCGAAGAGCGTTCTTGTTCGGCTCGCCGACGTCGTCCCGCCGGGTCCGGGCCGGTGGCGTGCATGGCACCGAGAGAACGGCAGATGCTCCGGTCAAGTAACCGTGGGAGACGACGTCCGAAACCGATCTGGATCGACCAGACCACTCTCGCTACCGAGTTCAGGAAGGACAATATGGCGATAAGACTCCGCCACGGCTACACCAACGGCACCGCAACCGACGGGCGCGCGGTCACCAAGGAATACCTCGGGCCTGACGCCGACCGGCGGAGGGCGAACGAGATCGCCGTGCTCGACGCGGTCGGCGGCATCCTGCCCGTTCCACCGCTGCTCGACAGGCCGCCCGGTGCGATCGTCACCGGTTTCGTCCAGGGCACCCACGGCCAGGAGCTGCTCGCCGCCGGCCACGCCCGCGAAGTGCTCGGCATCTGCGGCCGGCTGGCTCGTCGGGTGCACGCCGTCGACTCGGCACTGGTTCCCGGACTCGGTACCCCGAAGGCCGGCGAGGTCCTGGTGCACGGCGACTTCGGCCCGCAGAACCTGCTGATCGACGCCGAACGCTGGGAACCCGCCGCCTTGCTGGACTGGGAGCTCGCCGCCTTCGGCGACCCGCTGCACGACCTCGCCTGGGCGGAGTGGATCGTCCGCTTCCACCACGCCGAGTCGGCCGGCGAGGTCGGCGCGTTGTACGACACCTACGGCTGGACGCCGCCCTGGGCCGACCGGCACGCGGCGATGGTGCGGGCCTGCGAACGGTTGCTCGCGTTCGTCCGCCGGTGGAATCCCGAGGCCGTCGCGATGTGGAAGGACCGCACCCGCCGGACCGAGGCCTTCACCGCATAGCGGTGCGTGGTCAACCTGGTCAACGTGGTCAACGTGGTCCAACGTGAACATGAGCGAAGGCTCAAGGTCTTGCGTTGCCCTGCTGTGCTTGGGCGGGCTAGCTGGTCGGGCTGTGGCGGCGGTCGAGTGTGGTGGCCGGGCCGGGGCGGGTCAAGGGCGTCGCGGCGGCTTCGCAGAGGGGCGACGTCGCTTCGCGACCGCGGAGCGGCCCTTGACTCGCCCCGGCCCGGCCACCAGATTTTCACGCGCCGCCCCCGCCCCCGGAACAGTGTCCCGGGCAAGGCCTGCCTGCGCTTTCGGTCTGTTGCCGTGCTTGGGTTGCTTGTGGAGCCCCCGGCTTCTTGTGGCTTCGATGAAGCCGGGAGATTTCCCTTGCCGTGTTCAGCATTAACCCGATTCCCTTGGTAGAATTCTGCTATGGAATCGACCACCTGCTCGAACACCATCGGCACCGCCGATGGTGTGTCGGCGTGGTCGATGTCCGACGACCAACTCACCACCGCACTCCTCGACAACCAGACGGCACTCAACCAGCACGAAGCCCGCCGGCTCGAACTGATCCGCGAGGCCGACTCCCGGAACCTTGGTGTCACGGCTGGTGCGGCGAACACCGCGCAGTGGGTTGCCGGCGTCCTTCGTGTTCCTACGGCTGAGGCCGGGGCGATGGTGAAGCTGGCCTCTCATCTCGACGCGGAGTTGCCTGCCACCGCGCAAGCGTTGGCTAGCGGCGAGATTTCTGTTCCGCACGCACGAGTGATCTCCCGGGTCGTGACGATGCTGCCCTCCCACATCGCCACCCCGGAGCTCCGCTCCGAGGTGGAGGCGACCCTGCTGAAGAATGCCGCCGCCTTCGACCCCAAAGTCTTGTCGAAGGTCGGGAACAGGCTCTTGGAGACCGTCGCTCCCGATCTTGCTGACCAGGTCCTGGAACTGAAGCTCAAACAGGAAGAGGCCAGCGCCGAACGGGACCGGTTCCTGCGTATGTCCTTCGACGCCACGTCGGGGACGTGGCGGGTCACCGCCCGGCTCCCGAAGGTGGTCGGGGAACGCCTCAAGCTGGTTCTCGACCCGCTGGCCGCGCCGCAGCCTGGACCCGACGGGCGTGACACCCGGTTCCCCGAGCAGCGCAATGTGGATGCTTTGGATGAGGCCTGCCGGCGGTTGTTGGCTGAGCGGTTGGTGCCGTCCCATGGTGGGAACCCGACCCAGCTGGTGGTGACCGTCACTCAGACTGGTGGGCGGACCCTGCACACCGGGATCGAACTCTCGCGGAAGATCGTCGACCAGCTGATGTGTGAAGCCGACCGCACGTTCCTGGTGAAGCCCGAGGACCAGCCCGGCAGAGTCAGCATCCTCACCGATGCCCAGCAACGACTCTTCCAAGGCAAACTCCGCCGGTTGCTCGAGCTTCGCGATGGTGGGTGTGCGTTCCCCGGCTGTGACCGGCCGCCCGGCTGGTGTCACGCCCACCACGTCACTCCGTGGAGCAAGGGTGGATCCACCACTCGGGACAACGGGGTTCTGCTCTGCGGGTATCACCACCGGTTAATCCACCAAGGTGCGTGGCAAGTCCGCATCGCACTCGACGGCTTACCCGAGTTCTTACCCCCCGACTGGATCGACCCCCACCAACGACCACTCCGCAACCACCGCCTCACCCCGGCCGCCTAGCGGCGGCCGGGCGGGTGATCGTGCGCGGACGGCACGTTCAGTCCAGGACTGCGGTGGCTTCGACCTCGACCATGAGGTCGGGCTCACCCAAGCCGACGACGCTCAGCAGGGTGATGGGCTTGATCGGGTCCACACCCAGCTTGGCTGCCGCGCGGGCTACGCCTTCGCCGAGTTGCGGATACTTGTCGGGCGTCCAGTCGACGACGTAGATCGTCAGCTTCGCCACGTCGTTGAACGAGCCGCCGACCTCGGCCAACGCTGTGCCGATGTTGAGGTAGGCCTGCTCGACCTGTGCGGCGAAGTCTCCTTCGCCGACCTTGTTCCCCTCCGCGTCGCGGGCGACCTGCCCGGCGAGGAACACCAGCTTGGAGCCGGTCGCGATGGACAGCTGCCGGTAGACGTCGGGCTTGGGCAGTCCGTTCGGGTTCACCAGTGTGATGGTCATGGCGTAAACATAGCACTGCTATGTATAGTGCTGCTATGGCAAGGACGAAAGATCTTGGGATTCGCACCCAGCTGGTCGAGCGAGCCGGGCAGATGCTCCGCACGCGCGAGCCGATCACGCTCCGGTCGTTGGTGGCGGGTACGGGCGTGTCGACGATGGCGATCTACACGTACTTCGGCGGCATGGACGGCGTGTGGAGGGCACTCCGGCAGGAGGGTTTCACTCGCCTGGCTTCGCGATTGACAACGGTCCGGATGACTGCCGACCCGGTACGTGACCTCGCCGCGCTCGGTGCGGCCTATCTGGGCAACGCGCTGGACCATCCTGATCTCTACCGGGTCATGTTCGACGCCGCGTTCGAGCTGGAGGACGCCGCGGCGGCGGACGCCTCCTTGCAGGCGCTGGTGAAGGCGGCCGAACGAGCCAAGCAGGCTGGACGATTCCGCGCCGACGTCGACGCGCAGGAACTGGCGACGCAGTGCTGGACGATCGGCCACGGGCTGGCCTCGCTGGTCGCGGTCGGACCCCTGCCACGCACGACGCTCGCGCACGGAGTTCCCCTGCTCACCGCGCTTTTCGTCAGTGCGGGCGACGATCCGGACAGCTGCCGCCAGTCCGTCGAACGGGGCTGGCGGCAGCTGCCCAAGGGCTAGAACCTGCGGACCGCCCAGTCCCGAACGGCGTTGTAGAACGCAGGACCGGAGAGCTGCAGGTTCAGCGAATGCCCGTTGTCCGCCACGACCACCGCCTCCCCGTCGTCCAGCCGTCGATGCGCGAACAGCCTGTCCTGCTTGGCCGGATGGATGTACTGGACTGGCTGTAGTACCCGCCCGGAACGAGGACCTGGACCGTACGCGGCGCCGCGCCGCCCGCGGGCCGGCAGAACGTTCCGCCGATCCGCTGGTCGGTCGGCTGCTCCGGCGCCATCGAGATCTCCTACTCGAAAACCGCGCGGTTCTCGGAGACGAACTGCTTGAAGGTCTTCGCGGGTCGGCCGGTGAGCCGTTCGATGGTGAAGTCGGGCGGCTGCGGGTAGTCGACGCCCATCGCGTCGTTGTCCAGCAGCCAGTCGGCGACGTACTCGTCCAGCCCGGCGGCGAGGTACGTCTGACGAGCCTCCTCCCGGCTGAGCTCGATGAACGGGATCTCCCGCCCGAGCACCTCGCCGATGACCCGGGTGGCATCGATCTTGGAGACCGTCTCCGACCCGATCAGCGGGTACTTCTCGCCGTCGTGTCCATCGGTCAGCAGCACCTTCGCCGCCACCGCGGCGATGTCGGCGATGTCCACCGGCGCGAAGGCCGCCTTGCCGTACGCGGCACGCACCTCGCCGGTGGTCTTGATCTGCTCGGCGTTGTCGAGCAGGTTCCACATGAACTGGCCGGCGCGCAGGAACGTCCAGCGCAAGCCCTCGCCCTCGGTGAGCACGGCGTGCTCGGTGGCGTAGTACGTCCACTCGCTCGGGTCGCCCTTGGCCTCCTCGTCGGCGTTCGTCGAGGACAGCGCGACGATCCGCTGGACGCCGGCCTGCTTGGCGAGCTGGACGACCTCCTTCGCGGTCGCCTGGTGTGGCGCGAGGTAGAGGGTGTCGACACCCTCGAGCGCCGCCGGCATCGTCGAGAGCTTCCCGATGAAGCCGGTCACGACCTCGAGGCCCTCGACGTTCTCGGGCAGCGCGGCCTTGGCCGGGTTGGTGGTGAGCGCCCTGACCACGACGCTCGGGTCGGGGCGGCGGGCGAGGAGCTCGTCGACCACGAGCCGGCCGACGTTGCCGGTGGCTCCGGTCACCAGAATCCGCACAGATACTCCTTCGAGTGGTGGGTGGGGTTGGTCGTACATCGTACCGTACGATGTACGGTACGGCCCAACTAGGATTCTCGGTGATGACGGAATACAGCGGAACAGGTGACCCGGCGCGGAGCATCGCGCTGCTCTGGCGGACGAGCGAGCGGACCAGCCGTAAGGGCAAGCCCGACCTGTCCGTCGACCGGATCGCCCAGGCGGCGATCGCCCTGGCCGACGCGCAAGGTCTGCCCGCCCTGTCGATGCGGCGCGTCGCCGAGCAGCTCGGCGTCGGCACGATGTCGCTCTACACGTACATCCCGGGCAAGGCCGAGCTGATCGACGTCATGCTCGACACGGTGTACGGCGAGACCGCGCGCCCGGAGTCGGTGGACGGTGGCTGGCGTGGGCGCCTGGAGCAGGTCGCGCGGGAGAACTGGGCGCTCACGATGCGGCATCCGTGGATGCTTCAGATCGTGACCGTACGGCCGGTGCTGGGGCCGCAGCAGACGGAGAAGTACGAGTACGAGCTGCAGGCTCTCGAGGGCATCGGGCTCACCGATGTGGAGATGGACGCCGCGCTGACCGTCGTGTTGGGGCACGTCAACACGTCCGCGCTCGGCGCCCTGTCCGCGACCGAGGTGATGAAGCGGACCGGGATGACCGACGACGAGTGGTGGACGCAGAGCGCGCCGTTGCTCGACCGCCTCATGCCGGCCGACAGCGAGGCCCGCTATCCCCTCGCCAGTCGCGTCGGCCAGGCCGCCGGCGGCTACGACCCCGAGCACACCTTCGAGTTCGGCCTCCGCGCGATCCTCGACGGCATCGAGGCTCTGGTCGGCACTCGCCAGTAGGGATCCGATGGGCACGGCGCTCACGAGGTGGGTCGCGCCGCGGGTACGCCTCGCCGTACGACTGGAGGCCCGCGGCCTCTTCGTCGAGGGCGGCTGGAGCGGCGGCTCGACCGCCCGGACCTCGGCCTCGGCCCGTGGCTTGACCCGGCAGAGCTCGCCGCTGCAGTCAGTGCCCCATTTATGCCGTTAATGCCACTAACCTCCTGGTTTGCTGACTACGTCGCGATCCACCGCTGACGCGCCACGGCCGAGATGTGACGCTGTTCACGTGTACTGCTGCCTGTACATCTGTATAGGATGCTGGGCATGAGTACAGAGGACCCGGATCTGACCGCACGGGCGCGGATCCGCAACGCGGCCCTCGCGGAGTACGCCGACCGAGGAAGCCGCGGCATGACGATCCGGGGAGTCGCCGAGAAGGCGGGCGTCTCCCCCGCACTCGTCCAACACCACTTCGGCACCAAGGAACGACTCCGCGAGGAGTGCGACGACCACGTGATGCGCTACATCCGCGGCGAGGTCACCTCGGGCATCGACGAGCGCAACATCGGTGATCCGCGGTACGTCGCCGCCGCGTACCAGAACGGTCCGCTCTACATGCGCTATCTGTCGCGCGCGCTCGTCGAGGGCTCGCCGGCGGCCGCGCGGACGTTCGACGAGATGGTCGACATCACCGAGCACTACCTGAAGGAACACTCGGGCCTGAAGGACGCCGACTTCCGCGCCCAGGCTGCCGTTTTCGTGGCGATGAAGCTCGGCATCGTCGTGCTGGGCAGCCACGTGTCGCGTGCGCTCGGCGGCGATCTGTACGACCTGAACGCGTCGGCTCGCGTAGGCCGCGCGGGTCTGGACATCATCGATCCGGAGTTCGTCGGCCGCGATATCGCCGACCTGGCTCGCTCCGGTCTCGACCGCTACGAACACGGGGACAACTCATGACCGCAGCCATCGAAATCTCCAAGCTGGTCAAGACATTCGGCCACACGCGCGCTCTCGACGGACTCGAGCTCGTGGTCCGGCAGGGCGAGGTGCACGGGTTCCTCGGGCCGAACGGCGCGGGGAAGACCACGACGATCCGCGTCCTCCTCGGCCTGATCAAGGCGAACGGTGGCTCCGCCAAGCTGCTCGGCGGCGACCCGTGGCAGGACGCGACCGAGCTGCATCGGCGGCTCGCGTACGTTCCTGGCGACGTCACGCTGTGGCCGACGCTCACCGGCGGCGAGGTCGTCGACCTGCTCGGCAAGCTCCGCGGCGGCATCGATCCGCAACGACGCAAGGAGCTCATCGACCGGTTCGAGCTCGACCCGCGCAAGAAGTGCCGCACGTACTCCAAGGGCAACCGGCAGAAGGTCGCGCTCGTCGCGGCGCTCGCGTCGAACGTCGAGCTGCTGATCCTGGACGAGCCGACCTCGGGGCTCGACCCGTTGATGGAGGCGGTGTTCAACGAGTGCGTGCAGGAGGAACGGCGCGCGCAGCGGACCGTGCTGCTGTCGAGCCACATCCTGTCCGAGGTCGAGACGCTGTGCGACCGGGTGAGCATCATCCGCTCCGGCCGAACGGTCGAGTCCGGGACGCTCTCGGAGCTGCGCCACTTGACCCGGACGACGATCACGGCCGAGGTGCGGGGCTCGATCGACGGGCTCGCCGAGATCCCCGGCGTGCACGAGCTCCGCATCGAGGGCGATCGCCTGGACTGCCAGACGGACTCGGCGGCGCTCGCTCCGGTACTGGCGAAGCTCGCGGCGGCCGGCGTCACTTCGATGACGTGTCACCCACCTACGTTGGAAGAGCTGTTCCTCCGCCACTACACCGACGCACCGGCCCTGGCAGGTGCGCGATGACCGGCACCGGAGCCCTTGTCAAGCTCATCTTGCGGCGGGACCGGATCATCTTGCCGGTCTGGATTCTGCTCACGGTCATGCTGCCGATCGGCGTCGCGAACAGCACCAGCGGCTTGTACCCGGACTCCGCGGCGATGCAGGACTTCGCCGACCAGGCGAACGGCAACCCGGCGCAGCTCGCGACCCGCGGCCTGATCTACGCCGCGAACGTCGGCGGCCTGACCGCGTGGACGGTCGGCGCGTCGGCGATGCTCATCGGCGGTCTGATCAGCCTGCTGCTCGTCATCCGGCACACCCGGGTCGAGGAGGAGAACGGGCGGCGCGAGTTGCTCGGCTCCACGGTCGTCGGTCGGCACGCTCCCCTGGCTGCCGCGTTGATCGTCGTCTTCGGTGCGAACCTCGTGATCGGCGTCCTTGCGGCGCTCGGATTGATCGGGGTCGGCCTGCCTGCCGCGGGGTCGTTCGTACTCGGCCTGTCGTTGGCGTTCGGCGGCATCATGTTCGCCGGTGCCGCGGCAATCACCACCCAGCTGTCGGCGAACGCAGCGACCTGCCGGGTGCTGACGTTCGCGGGTGGTGCGCTGTTCTTCGTCCTCCGCGGCGTGGGTGAGGTCGGCGGCCCCGCGACGTCGTGGCTGGCGTGGCTGTCGCCGTTCGGTTGGATCCGGTTGACCCGCGCGTACGCCGGCGACCACTGGCTGGTCTTCGGGCTGATGATCGCGCTGACCGCCGTGCTGGTCGCTGTCGGCTTCGTGCTGGAGTCGCGTCGCGATGTGGCGTCGGGATACTTCGCGGAGAAGCTCGGACCGGCGACGGGCGCGATGGCGAGCCCGTTCGCCCTTGCGTGGCGGCTCCATCGCAACGCGCTGGTGGGACGGAGCGTGGGGTTCTTGCTGCTGGGCTTGCTGCTCGGGTTCGCGGCGAAGGGGCTGGACGCGCAGCTGGACACGCCTCAGTTCCGGGCTTTCGCCGAGCAGATCGGTGGATCGGGGGTGAAGCTGTCGGAGGCGTTCTTCGCGTTCATGATCTACGTGCTGAGCCAGCTGATCACCGGCGTGGCCATCATCGCGGCGCTGCGGATGCGTACCGAGGAGGTGTCGGGACGCGCCGACCCGCTGCTGACCGCGCCGGTGTCGCGAGTGGCGTGGGCCGGGAGCCATCTGCTGATGGCCGTCGTGAGTCCGGCGATTGTCCTTCTGGCGTTGGGAATCGGCGGCGGGCTGTCGACCGGTGACCTGGGCCGAGTCGTGCTGGCGTCGGTCGCGTACCTGCCGGCGACGTGGGTGCTGGTCGGCATCGCGGTGGCGTTCTTCGGCCTGGCGCCGCGGATCGCGGTCGCGGTGACGTGGACCGCGCTGGGGCTGTTCCTCTTCGTCGACCTGCTGGCGGAGTTCCGGGTGATCTCGAACGCGACGTTCCTGTCGCCGTACGTTCCGGTGCCCGACGTCCTGGTGCCGAGCTCCGACTCGGGGCTGGGCCTGGTGTGGCTGACCGCGCTCGCCGTTGGACTGGTGGCGGTCGGGCTCGTCAGCTGGCGGCGTCGGGACGTTGGCTGAACATCCAGCGCTGCCCCTCGAGGTCGGCCGCGCGGTAGAGGACTCCATGACCGGAGTCCTCTACCGCGGACAGGATCGTGGCGCCGGCGGCCTTGGCGTTGTCGAAGTGCGCGTGGATGTCGTCGACCTGGAGGTAGACGCCGTTGATGATGTACGGGGTGTCCTGCCAGGAGCGTGCCCGCTCGCAGTTCTCGGCGTGGTGCTTGGGACTCTCGTACGCCCCGAGCCCGCTGGCCAGGAACACGACACCGTCGTCGCCGATGCTCAGCTCCGCGTGCCCGATGGAGCCGTCGTCGTTCTGGAGCCGGTAGCGCTCGTTGAAGCCGAACGCCTTGGTGAGGAAGTCGATCGCGGCCGCGCCGTCCTCGTACATGAGGAACGGAACGACGGTGGGAGTCGCGTACTCGGTCATGGGGTCAGCCTGCCAGTAGTTGCGTGATCTGGCAACTATTGCACCAAGATGACATGACCAGAGCTAGGCGGGGCAGTTGTCGAGAGTGAGGGACTCGGTGGTGGGGGCGACGTGGAGGCCGGGATCGGGACCGCCGAGCAGCGTGTAGAGGGTGGGGCCAACCGCGACGAGGCCGAGGCCGTGGCGGGGTGAGGGCATGGCGGCGAGGGTGCGCCACGTCGAGGTCGTCGGGTCGAAGGACTCCACCTGCGCGAACGTCCCTAGTCCGCCCTCGCCGCCCGCGGCGACGAGGTGGCCGGCGCAGGTCGCTGTGGCGGCGAGGCCGCCTCGGGCGGTGGGCAACGGGGGTTGGGACGTCCAGCGGCGGGTGGTCGGGTCGTACGACTCGAAGGCGGCCAGGCCGTCCGGGAACGCCGTCCGGCCACCCACGGCGTACAAACTGCCGCCGGCCGCGGCTCCGCCGAGATGCTCGCGGCGTGTGGGCGGGCCTGGCGCCGAGGACCAGCGGTCTGCGGCGACGTCGTAGACCACCATCTCCGCGGCCAACCCGCCCGGCCCGATCCCGCCGAACACGTACACCGAACCATCCAGCACGGCCGCCGCACCCGCGGCACGTCCCGATGGCAGCGGTGCGACGGTCTCCCACGACGACTCTGAGAGCCGGTACGCACCCGTGCTCGGCGAGTCGTCGTCCAGGTATCCCCCGAACACGAAGACCGTCCCGTCCACCGTGGCAGCCATCGCGTGGTTCACCGCCACCGGAAGGTCCGGCCCGGCGGTCCATTCTCCCGACTCCGTGGAGAAGACCTCGACGGTCGCGACCGTCGACCCACCAGCCACGAACCCGCCCGCCACCACGATCCGCTCACCCACCGCAGCCGCGGCCACCTCCGTCCGCGGCACCCGCGCCTCGGCCAACGTGTCCCAGTCCGAACGCGGCGACGAGCACCCCATCGCGCAGAGCAGGAGGATCACCAGGACGACGGGCACCCAGCCACTATGACGCCAGAGCCGCCGCCTCCGCCATCGCCAGCGGGTTCTGGTATTCGCGACAGAACACCAGCTCGCCGTCGCGTACGCGCAGCACCATCACGAACGGCGCCGCCAGCTCCCGTCCCGAAGGCAGGTGCGTGCCGACCAGCGTGTACTCCGCCACCACCACCTCGGGATCGGCCGTCTCGTGCACGACGACGTCGCGGAACTCGTCGAACCGCACCGGCAGGGCCTGGCGGCTCGGTGTCGCGAACGCCACGAACTCCGACCGCCCTTCGACTCGCGCCGGCCCGCCCGGCGCGAACGGCCACTCGATGACCACATCCTCGGCGAGGTCGTCGAAACCGATTGTCCCGGCCAGCGTGGCCTGCTGGAATCGGTCGAACACCTCTCGCGGCCCAAGCATCACTCGCAACTCCTTCGCTCAACGGTTGTAGAGCAGAAGGTAGCACGTCGGTCAACGGCTGTAGAGTGAGCTGGGTGACCACCAGAGCCGAACGGCGCGAACAGACCAGGCAACGGATCCTCGACGCGGCGCGGTCGCAGTTCGCCGAGGTCGGGTACGACCGCGCCACGGTCCGCGCGGTCGCCAAGCAGGCCGAGGTCGACCCGGCCCTCGTCATGCAGCACTTCGGCTCGAAGGACGAGCTCTTCAAGCAGGCCACCCAGATCCCCGAGCAAGACCTGCCCGACGATCCGGACGAGCTGGTCGAGCTCTGCCTCGACCTCGTCGGCGCCAAGCTCAGCGACGGTCAGCAGGACGCCGCGAACGCCTTGCTACGCTCGATGTTCACCCACCCCGACGCGACCGAAACTCTCCGCGACACCACGAACGCGCAGATCGCCAACTTCGCCAAGGTCGCGCGCGGCCGCAACGCCGAGCTGCGCGGCGCGATCCTGCTCAGCGCCCTGCTCGGCATCTCGATCGGCCGCAACCTGCTGAAGCTGAACGGCCTCGCCGACGCGAAGAGCGCAGAGCTGACGAAGGCGATCAGAGGAACGGTCGAGGGCCTCGTCAGCTCGCCGGGATCGCCAGCTCGAAGCGGCACCCCGGCCCGACGTTCCGCACGCTGACCGAGCCGTGGTGCGCCTCGGCGACGCCGCGGACGATCGCCAGCCCCAACCCCGCGCCGGTGTCCTCCCCCGGCGTGCGGGCGTCGGTCCCCCGCCACGCCACGTCGAACACCCGCGGCAGATCCGCCTCGGGGATGCCGCCACACGCGTCGGTGACCGCGAGGAACGCCTGCCCGTCGCGCGTCCCGGCCTCCACGACGACCGCGCCCGACGACGGGGTGTGCCGGATCGCGTTCCCGACCAGGTTCGACAGCGCGCGAACGAGCTCCCGCGCGTCGGCTCGCACGCCGTGCGGCACGGCTGCGGCCTGCCCGCTGAGCCGTACGCCCTTCGCCTCCGCCAACGGCGAGGCCGCCGCCAGGGCGTCGCTCACCAGGTCCGACAGCGACACCTCCTCCAGCGTCAGCTGCAGCGCCCCGGCGTGGATGCGGGACAGCTCGAACAGGTCGTCCACCATCCGCGCGAGCCGGTCCACCTCGACCCGGATCTGCCGGTGGAAGCGTGCCGGGTCCGGTGCGACGCCGTCCTCCAAGGCCTCTGCCATGGCCCGCAACCCGGCGAGCGGCGAACGCAGGTCGTGCGACACCCACGCGACGAGCTCGCGCCGCGAACTCTCCAACGCCCGTTCGCGTTCCCGCGCCTCCGCGAGCTTCTGGCTCGCCGCCTCCAGCTCCTTCGACAACGCCGCCAGCTCGGCCGTCGCCGGCGGGGGCGGCGGTACGTAGTGCCCGTCGGCGCCGAGCGTCCGCGCGCCCGCCGCGAGCGCCTGGCTCCCCCGCACTACCTGCCCGGCGAGCAGCAGCGCCAGCACCAGGCTCGCAATACCGGCGGCCACCGTCACGACGATCGTCACGTAGAAGTCGTGGTTGCTGAGGAACATCGCCTGCGCCGTACCGAGCAGCCCCGCGACGAACGCCAGGACGGCGACGACCGCGACGGCCACGAACGCCTGCCGCACCGACGTACGCCGCAGCACGCGGATCGCCAGCCAGCCAAGGATTCCGACGACAGCGCTGCACCCCGCGGCGATCGCGAAGATCGCGAGGATGTCCCTCACGACGCCGGCTCCATCGCGCCCCAGCGGTAGCCGACACCCCAGACCGTGAGCAGCCGCGTCGGTTCAGCGGGGTTGTCCTCGACCTTCTCCCGCAGCCGCCGTACGTGCACGGTGACCGTCGAGTGGTCGCCGAACGTCCAGCCCCACACGCGTTCCAGCAGTTCCGACCGGCTGAAAGCCTGCCCCGGATGCGCCAGCAGGAACGCGAGCAGGTCGAACTCTCGTACGGTCAGCGCCAACTCCTCGCCGCGAAGGGTCGCGCGGTGCGCACGTACGTCCAGCTCGAGCTCGCCGTCGCGGAGGATGATCTCGCCGACCGGCTCCGACGCGGCGACACCGCGGCGCAGCACCGAGCGCACCCGCAACACCAGCTCCCGCGGGCTGAACGGCTTCGTCACGTAGTCGTCGGCACCCAGCTCGAGCCCGGCGATCCGGTCGTCCTCCGAGCTCAACGCCGTCAGCATGATCACCGGCACCGAACCCTTCGCCCGCAACCGCCGGCAGACCTCGAGCCCGTCCACGCCGGGCAGCATCAGGTCGAGCACGACGAGATCCGGCCACCGCTCGCCGGCCAGCCGGAGCGCGGTCTCGCCGTCGGTCGCGTGCGTCGTCGCGTACCCGGCGTTGCGCAGGTACGTCACCACGACCTCGGCGACCGTCACGTCGTCCTCGACGACGAGGATGCTGGGCGCGTCTGTCGAGCTCATGCGCCGAGTCTAGGAACATTGGGCATCCTGCGAGGCTGCCCGCGCCCCACCGTCACCGATCGGTAAGGCGATCACAGCGGGCACGTCGCGGATTCGGCTAGCGTCGCCGTAGGGGTGATCCCCGACGGAAAGGCTGACGAGGTGCACTTCTGGCGGACAGAAGATCGGCCGTTCGGCCGATGAGCGGGCACCGGTCCAGGCATGAGGCTGAGCGCATGAGCACATCCGTGACGCTTCCGACCATCCCCCGCCAGGCGTCGCCGTTCCAGCCCGGCAGCAGCCCGCTCAAGGTGCTCGGCGCGAGCATCCCCGGTGTCGCCGACGGTCTCGACCGAGTCGAGACCACGATGCACCGGCTGGCCACCTCCTCCGCCGTTCCGGACGTGAACGACGTCGCGTTGCGCATCGTCAGCGCCGGCGGGAAGCGGCTGCGGTCGGTGCTCGCGCTGTCGAGCGCGCTCGCGTGGGGCGGCTCGGTCACCGACGAGCTGGTGACGGCCGCCGCCTGCATCGAGCTGCTGCACGCCGGCTCGCTCGTGCACGACGACCTGTTGGACGACGCCGAGGAGCGCCGCGGCGTACGGACGATCAACGCCGAGTGGGGTACGGGGCACGCGGTGATGATCGGTGACTTCATCATCGTGCGGGCGTCGCAGGCGGCGATGGTGTCGCTGCGCCAACCGATCTCGGACGAGCTCGCCTCGGCGGCGGTGGATCTCGTCGACGGGCAGTTCCTGGAGATGCAGGACGCGTACGTTCTCGGCCGGACCCGGGACAACGCGCGGCGGTCGGTCGCGTTGAAGACCGGTGCGCTGTTCCGCGCGTCGTGCGCGGTCGGGGCGCGCTGCGTCGGCGCCGGCGACGGCGGGGTCGATCGGATGCGCGAGTTCGGGACGAAGTTCGGGGTGCTGTTCCAGATCCTCGACGACCTGCTCGACCTCGCGGGGAGCGCGGAGACGATCGGCAAGCCGGTGGGCAACGACCTTCGCCAGGGCGTCTACACGTTGCCGTTGCTGGGCGTGCTCGAGGACCGCCGGCTGACCGGCGTACGGGCGCTGTTGCGCGAACGGCCGCGCCAGCTGACCGATGCCGACGTGGCGGAGATCCTGGCCGCCGTACGGTCGACCGACCTGGTCGAACGAACGCTCGCCCACTGCCACGCGCTCGCCGACGACGCGGCCGTCGCCCTGCCGCCGCTGGCGTCGGAGGAGATCGGCGACATCCTGCGCGCCCTGCCCGCCTCGTACGTCTACTGGGCCGAGTCCGTCCTCGCCCACTCCTGAACGAGGTGAATGAGGGCGTCCCTGTATCCATCTCTTCGATACAGGGACGCCCTCATTCGAAACGTCGGCGTGGCGTCAGGTCAGCTTGCGGTAGTCGTGCTTGGACCAGGCGAGCATGGCCTCGATCCGGATCATCCCGGACTGCTCGAGCAGCGTCACCGGACGGTCGGCGCCCTCGAACTTGTACAGACCAGTAGCCGGGTCGCGGAACCGCTTGTACGACTCGTTCGCGTACCACTCCATCGCCTTGCGGTACTGGGAGTTCGGCCGAATCGTCGACAGCTGCAGCAGGTTCGCGAAGAAGATCGCGTGGAAGCGCGCCGGCTGGTCGAAGTAGCGCTCGTCCTCGGCGTAGAACGCCAGCGCCGCCTTCGCGGTTTCCTCAGCCTGGGCGAGGTACTTGCGGTTGCCGGTCGCCCGGTAGAGCAGTGCGCCCGCACCGATCATCACGCCCTGGTTGTACGACCACTGCGTCTTCTCGATGTTGCCGGCGAGGTCGATGTGGTCCCAGTAGAGCTTGTTCGGCGCCAGGAAGCAGCCCCGCGCCCACTCGTACATCTTGATGGACCAGTCGAGGTAGTACTTCTTCTTCGTCAACAGGTACAGGTGAAGTCCGAGCTCCGCACCCGGTCCGTTCGACACGGTGTTGCGGTCCTGGCTCCACGGCGCCTGCGTCCAGTACACGCCGCCGGGGCACGGGTGGCTCGGGTCGTTGTCCCAGCCAAACACGACGAGGTCGAAGATCTCCTTCGCCCGTTGCACGGCAGCCTTGTCGCCGCGCTTGGACATGTAGTGGTCCTGCAGGAACGACAGGCCG
The DNA here is from genome assembly GCF_016907715.1 of Tenggerimyces flavus. Classification (NCBI taxonomy): domain Bacteria; kingdom Bacillati; phylum Actinomycetota; class Actinomycetes; order Propionibacteriales; family Nocardioidaceae; genus Tenggerimyces; species Tenggerimyces flavus. The sequence continues at coordinate 5,159,191 of NZ_JAFBCM010000001.1, forward strand.
ATCCACTCGTTGTCGTCGTAGAACTTGTCGCCACCCTGGCCGAGCGGCGGACGCAGGTACGAGTCGTACCCCGGCGGGGTCGTGCCGGCGTTCCAGTACCCCTCGAGAGCGTCGAAGCGGTCCTCGACGTCGTCGGCGTAGCGGCGCTCGTTCCCCGGGATCCCGGCCATGTCCTGGGTCGCGATCTGCGCCTGGGAGAACGGCCACACGTACGCCCACGGGTTGCCGCCGGTGCGCGGGTACTCCTCGAGGTAGAACTTCGAGGCGTCGTCGTAGAAGTAGGTCTGCAGCGCGTTGTATGCCGCCTTCGCGCGTTGGGCATGAAGCCCCTGGCTGTTGCCGGCCTGCACGGCCGACGCCGGGGCGATCGCGGCAACGAGTGCAATCGTTCCCACAAACGCCACGAATCGTCGCAAGAGCTTGAACGTCATGGGGCCTCCAACGATGAAGAGTCGCCTGGACCCTAGTAGAGAAGGCCCTTCACGTAACACCCCCGTCACGAACCGGCCACGCCGGACCGGCCCGACCGCGACTGAGCCAGGTCGCGGTCGAGCCGGTCACGTGAGAGGTTTCTAACCGTTGTTTATCCAGCCTGGGCGGTGTTGTAGACGCCCTGCGCGTCGTTGCCGAAGTACGGGCCGAACATCCAGTTCGCGAAGAAGTTGTACTTGAAGCTGTTCACCGAGTTCAGGATGCCGGTTCCGTTGGCCTCGTTGAAGCTCAGGAACCAGGGACCGCCGCTCGATCCGCCGGTCTGGTTGCACGTCATGCCGATGCCGTTGCTGAGCAGGAAGTCGTCGAACACCGTGCCGCTGCAGTAGATCAGCTTGGTGCCGTCGTACGGCGCCGCGGCGGAGTACCCGAAGGCGTACATCCGCTGGCCACGGGCCTGGTTGAACGCGATTCCCTGCGAGCCGACGACGTCGGTGAGCGAGGCGCCGTTGAGGGGGTTGACGACGGCGGCGCCGACGTCGAAGTTGATGTCCTCACTGGCCTGCCACTGAGGCGTCGTCAAGAGGGTCTTGGCAGTCCACGTGCCGTACGGCGTCGCGCCGTTGTTGTAGGCGGGCGCGAACGTCCAGTTCGTGTGGAAAGCGCCGTCGAGCTTCACGCAGTGCCCGGCGGTGATCACCGCGCTCTTGTTCGAGCTCGTCACGGCGTTGCCTGAACAGGACGCGGTCCGCCCCTGGTAGGTGAAGAACACCCTGCCCGCGGTCTTCACGACCGCGCCTCCGCCGGTCCACGCTCCACCACCGTGCGGGAACGCCTGCGGCTGGACCACGGTCGGCTTGCCCGCCGGCACGTGCACGTTCGTGGGCGCCTTCACGTGCATGAGCTGCTCGATCGGCACCGCGCTCTTCATCCGTTGCGGCGTCCAGTACCTGGCCACGGCCCGCTGCTGCGCAGACGTCACCGCTGCCTTGTGGACCGCCGTCTGGTTGACCTCGCTGGACCCTGCCGCCAGCGTCGTTCCCGCCGTGGCGAAGAGCAATGCTCCGCCCGCGAGAAGCGTGACACCGGACTTCCAGATAAGCCTTCTCATGGTCACCTTCCCCGATGACGCCACACGTGCCCAGCCGGGTTTCGACCGGTTCGCATGGCATTTCTCTTAGGTTGACCCGAATGCACCAAGACGTCATAAGTGAGTGGGTAGGGCGAACGTAGCCCACCCGCCGGAGTCCGGCTAGAGCCACTTCATCATGCTGCCGCGCTCGCAAAATGCCTGTTTTCTGGGGGCATTCGCCCGATCGCGGGTCGCCCATCAGGACTCCCGTACGACGTCTTCGGGTGATTTGTCCTCGCGCAGGCCGCGCCACGTCGGATGCCAGAGCCGTCCGTCCGGGGTCCAGAGCGCGAACGCCGCCTCGCCCACCAGCTCCGGCTCGACCCAGTGCGCGCCGCGGGCGTCCAGCCGTGGCAACGGGCTGTCGAACGGCGAGGTGTCGCGTGCCAGCGGAGCGAGCTTCCGCCGCATCTCCACGAGCTTGCGGTGGTCGAAGCCGCTGCCGACGCGGCCCACGTAGCGGAGCCCGCCCTCCTCGTACACGCCGCAGAGGACCGACCCGAGCATGCCCTCGCGCGCGCCCTCCCCCGGTCGCCAGCCGCCGATCACCACCTCCTGGGTGCGGACGTGCTTGACCTTGATCCACGCGTGGCTGCGCCTTCCAGGCTCGTAGGTGGAGTCGAGGCGCTTGGCCACCACGCCCTCGAGGTTCTGGGCGGCGCTGACCTCCATCGCCGGGCCGGCGAGGCCCTCGAACGTGGGCGGCGTCTGCCAGTGCGGCCCGGCGATCTCCAGGTCGAGCAGGACCTCTCTTCGTTCGGCGTAGGTGTGGTCGAGCAGCGACTCGCCGTCCAGAGAGAGGACGTCGAAGACCAGGTAGACGACCGACTGCTTGGCGAGCAGCGCGCGGATGTGGCGCGGCTCGCGGGCCTGGATGCGGGGCTGGAGTGCGGCGAAGCTGACCCGTCCGGTGGGGTCGAACGCGACCACCTCGCCGTCGACGATCGCGGGACGGTCGAGGTGCTCGGCGATACCGGCGAGCTCGGGGTAGTTGGCGGTGACATCGCGCCCGGACCGCGCGTACAGCTCGACGCCGCCGGGATCGACGTACGCGACGGCGCGTACGCCGTCCCACTTCATCTCGTACGACCAGCGGTCCTCTTCGTGCGCCGGCGGCAGCTCTCCGTTGACCGCCAACATCGGCGGCACCATCGGCAGTCCGCGGCGCTCCATCTTCGGAATCCTAGGGAAGCCGGTCGTACGTCCAGATCGTCGTCTGCGTGCCGAGGAGCCGCAGGCTGTGCCGGTCCTTCAGCCGGAGGCTCTTGGGAACGGCGGCGCGCGGGAGCTCCGGGACGAGAACGACGACCCGGCCGCCGGGCTTGGTGACCCGTGCGAGCTCGCCGAGCGTGGCCTTCAGCCAGTTCGTCGGGTCGCCCTGGACCTCGTACTGGCGGCCGAACGGGAGGTTGGACACGCAGGCATCGAAGCTCGCGTCGTCGAACCCGAGGTCGCGGACGTCGCCCTGCTCGATGTCGACGCGGTCCACGTTGCGGCGGGCGATGCGGACGGCGTCGGTGTCGATATCGCAGCCGACCGCGTTCCAGCCGCGGGCCTTCGCCTCGGCGAGGATCGTGCCGGAGCCGCAGCAAGGGTCGAGGATGCGGGCGTTCTCGCGGTCGGTGGCGAGGCCCAACATCGCGGCGGCCACGGTCGGGCGGAGCGCGCCCTGCCGTTCCTCCTTGCGGCCACCGTGCTGGCGCTGGTCGACGCCGCTCACCCGGAGGCCGGCGATGAAGCGGCCCTTGGTGTACTCGACGCACCAGATCTCGTTGCGCGCCGGGTCGGCGGGCTTCCAGTCCGGCCTGGCCTTGCCGACCGCGTCGGCGAGCGCGCGGCGGAGCGCGGTGCGCTGGAAGCTGCGTTCCTGCAGGACGCGGGCGACGACGCGGAACGTGGACGCTCTCTTGGGACCGGCGGCCTGGATCGCGCGTTCCAGCCGGTTCGGCTTCAGCAGGCGGCCCGCGATCCAGTGCGGCTGGTCGCCCTCGGTCCGGAGCGTACGGCCGATCTCGACGAAGACGTCCTCGGCCGTGCGGAGCTTCAGGAGCTTGTGCTCCTCGCCGGTAGGCACCTCGCAGAGCAGGATGTCGGCGCGGCCGTCGTTGCCGCTGCCGGTGACGCGAGCGAGGTCGCGCCGGATGATCGGGCCGAGCCCGGGCTGGGCGAACACGACCATGCGGGTCGTGGGATTCGTCGGGCTGGTCGGCGGCATAACGAGCCACGCTAGCCGAGACGCTCGTATGGTGAGCGGGTGCCCGAACGACGACTGCGGTTCGACCTGGCCTGGAACGTTCGAGATCTCGGTGGTTATACCGGCGCCGAGGGCCGAACAGTCAAGTGGGGAAGGCTGATTCGTGCCGACTCGCTGTCGCGGTTGCAGGAGCCGGACCTGGATCGGCTGCGTGCGCTGGGGATTCGTACGGTGGTCGACCTGCGCACCTCTGCCGAGATCGACGCCGAGGGCCGGGTCGCGCTCGACGATGGTTCGGTGGCGTATCACCAGGTGAGCCTGCTGACCGCATTGTGGGACCCGGCGACGTATGTGCCCGAGGACGGGCCGGAGGCGTTCCTCGTCGCGCGGTACCTGGAGATGCTCGCCGATCCCGAGGCGCCCATGGGGGCGGTGCTGTCCCACGTGGTGTCCCCCGCCGCGCATCCGCTGGTCTTCCACTGCGCGGGCGGCAAGGACCGGACCGGGATCGTCGCGGCGCTGGCGCTCGGGCTGCTCGGGGTGGGGCTGGACGACATCGCGGCGGACTACGCGCTGACGGCCGAGGCGGTGGGGCCGTACGAGCGGTGGTTCCGCGCGACGTACCCGGAGCGGTGGGAGTCCCACCTCTCGATGCCGCCTCCGTACACGACGGTGACGGCGAGCGCAATGGCCACGCTGCTGCCTCAGTTCCTCGCGCGGTACGGCTCGTTCGAGGCGTACGCCTTGTCGCGGGGGCTGTCCGCCGAGCGGGTGGCCGCGTTCCGCGCGGCGCTGCTGGAACCCTAGGAAGTGGGGACGATCGGCCGGACCTCGACGGTGGGTTCGGGGCAGGTTTTCGCCAGCTCGACGGCGGCCTCCAGCGAGGCGGCCTCGATCACGTAGTAGCCACCGAGGGCTTCCTTCACCTCGGCGAACGGGCCGTCCATCACCAGGCGGTCGGCGCTGTCATCGACCGTACGGACGGTGCGCGCCTCGGCCGGGGGCAGCAGCGCCTCGCCGCCGAGGATCCGGGCGCCGGAGGCCTCGACGTACGCACTCCACTCGGAGTGCTTCTTCATGCTGTCCTCCCAGCTCGACGGGTCGTCGTCCGGCCCGTCGACGTACGCCGCGGCGTCGCCGTAGAGCAGAAACACGTAGCTCGGCATCGGTTCCTCCAGCCTGTCTGCTGTCAGCACTACAGTGGCAGGGTGACCGCTACCTCGACCACAGTGGACCTGAAGAACCGCCTCGAGCGCGCCCGCCAGACCGCCGGCGCCGCGGGGATCGACGCGCTGCTGATCACGCCGAGCCAGGACCTGCGCTACCTGGTCGGCTACGACGCGAAGGCGCTGGAGCGCCTCACCTGTCTGGCGCTGCCTGTGTCGGGCGGCGGGCCGGTGCTGGTCGTGCCGCGGCTGGAGCGCGGTGCGGCCGAGGCTTCGGGTGTGGAGCAGCTGGACGTCGAGATCGTCACGTGGGAAGAGACCGAGGACCCGTACGCGCTGGTCGCCAAGCTGCTGCCTTCCGGCGTTCGGCGGATCGGGCTGGACAACCACATGTGGGCGGAGAAGGTGCTCGGGTTCGCCGCCGCGCTGCCCGGGGTGACGCAGGCGCTGGCGAACGAGGTGCTGACCGAGCTGCGGATGCGCAAGTCGCCGTTCGAGGTCGCGGCGCTCCGCGAGGCCGGGGCGGCGATCGACCGAGTGCATGCTCGCGTTCCCGACTGGCTGAAGGTCGGGCGGACCGAGCGCGAGGTCGGCGCCGACATCGCGGCGGCGATCCTCGAGGAGGGGCACGTCCAGGTCGACTTCACCATCGTCGGCTCCGGACCGAACTCGGCGTCGCCGCACCACGAGGTCAGCGACCGGGTGATCCAGCGCGGTGAGCCGGTGGTGGTGGACATCGGCGGGACGACTGCTGCCGGGTACTGCTCGGACTCGACGCGGACGTACGTGATGGGCTCGGCGCCTGCTGCCTTCGTGGAGTACTACGAGGTGCTGCGGCAGGCACAGATCGCTGCTTGCGAACACGTTCGTCCGGGGGTCTCGGCGGAGTCGGTCGACGCGGCGGCGCGGTCGGTGATCGCTTCAGCGGGGTTCGGGGATCAGTTCATCCACCGGACCGGGCACGGGATCGGCATGGAGAGCCACGAGGACCCGTACATCGTTGCCGGCAACACGCTGCCGTTGGAGCCGGGGATGGCGTTCTCGGTCGAGCCGGGGATCTACTTCGCTGGTGAGCACGGCGCGCGGATCGAGGACATCCTGGTCGTGACCGAGTCGGGCGGCGAGCGGGTCAACCTGCGGCCCCGCGAGCTCACGGTGCTGGACGGCTGAGCGGGTGACGGGCGTGGAGGATCTCGACCGTCAGATCCTGCGGCTGCTGGCGGGCAACGGGCGGATGTCGTACACCGATCTCGGCAAGGAGACCGGGCTGTCGACGTCGGCCGTGCACCAACGCGTGCGCCGGCTCGAGCAGCGCGGCGTGATCCGCGGGTACGCGGCGCTCATCGACTACGAGGCCATCGAGCTGCCGTTGACGGCATTCATCTCGATCAAGCCGATCGACCCGTCACAGCCCGACGACTCGCCCGACCTGCTGGCCGACGTGCCGGAGCTCGAGGCCTGCCACTCGGTCGCGGGCGACGAGAACTACATCCTCAAGGTGCGCTGCGCCTCCCCCACCGCGTTGGAGGAGCTGCTGGCCCGCATCCGCGCCAAGGCCAACGTGTCGACCCGCACGGTCATCGTGCTGTCGACGTCGTACGAGCAGCGCCCTCCGGCGGTCTAGTTCTTCCGGACGTGGAATGTCCGGAACGTTGCGTACTGTCCCGGGTCATGACGTGGCTACCACCGCTCGCCGGCACCGAGGCCGAGCATGTTCTCGGCATGCTCGACCGGCTCCGCGCGACGTTCCGCTGGAAGGTCGCCGACCTCGACGCTCGCGGGCTGCGCCAGCGCATCGAGCCATCGACGCTGACGCTGGCCGGGCTGCTCAAGCACCTCGCGGCGCAGGAGGACTACGCGTCCACGGTCAAGCTCGCCGGCGCTGCGACGATGGGCACGCCGTGGGACGCGACGGGGTGGGACGGCAACGACGACTGGGAGTTCACGTCTGCCGAGACCGACTCGGCCGAGTCGCTGTACGCCCTCTACGACGGAGCGGTCGCTCGTTCCCGTGCCCGCTTCGGCGCCGCGCTTGAGTCGGGCGGACTCGACCAGCCCGTGCACGCACCCGCGCTGGACGGCCACCGCGCCAACCTCCGCCGCCTGCTGTGCGACCTCGTCGAGGAGTACGGCCGGCACACCGGCCACGCCGACCTCCTGCGCGAAGCGGTCGACGGCCGCACCGGCGAGGATCCCCCACCTGATTGGCGGCCCTTTTTCCCTAGACAGTGAAACTAGGTTACCGATGGGGACGTCTCGTTCCTCACCCACTGCAGATAGTCAACGTTGCCGTCTATCACCGGAAGAACGATGATGCCTGGCACCTCATACGGATGCTCGCGGTTCGCAACTTCCAGAAGTTCAGGGACCACTTCTGTGCGGGTCCGCATCGTTGCACGCGCTTCCTTCGCTGACTCGATGGAGCCACTCCACCAGTAGGAAGATCGAACGTCCGCGATCTGCGCCGACGCGATGAGTCGTTGGTTCAGGAGGATCCGCACGATCGCGACGACTGCTGCTGGTGGGCCGGTGAGAACGACCTCGACAATGCTCGTCACCGCGACCCTCCTTGCAGCTCAGCGATGACGTTTCGCGCCTCGTCCTCGGTGCGCGCGAACGCGCTGAAACCAGTCACGATCGGCCCGTCGAAGGAGAGCCCAACCCAACGACCGCGAGCGCTCAATCCGTTCTGGTGAAGGTGAAAGTACAACGTCCCCTTGGCCTGCACCGGGCCATCGGTGGCGACGTACCAGCCAAGCAGGGTGTCGTTGCTCCACAGCCTCAGCTCGCCGCGCCACAGGTAGCCGCCTGCCTCGACGTCCCTGCCGCGATGGGTCGCCGTCACCGTGATCAACTCGCCCTGTTGCTCAAAGCGGGTGAGCTGAACCGCGACCAGCTCTCGCCCGTCCTTCCATGACTGCCACGCCGTGTACCAATCGCCTGCGAGGTCAACGTCGTGAGCGGGGAGACCTGCCAACTCCGCAAGAGAAACGTCGAGAGCTTCTGACATCTTCACGGCGACCGGAAGGACTGGGTACTGCTCCCCAGCCTCGTAGCGGCGGACCTGGCGAGGGTCGACGCCGATACTCCGTGCGAGGTCGGCCTGGCTAATGCCAAGCTCGGCTCGGCGTCGTCTGATGACCTCGGCGAACTCCACGCTCACAGGATAGGCAGTTTGAGTCCTGCGGGCGCGCGTCGACACCGCTTGAACTGCGGACTCTTACTGCCTATCATGTCGTTCTGTGGGACGTTTTAGTCCGGTCGTGAGGAGCTGGCATGTCAGACCCGTTGGTAGAGCGAACCGGAGAGGCACGCGACGACCGCAGACGGCTTCTCGATCAGTCGTGCGGGGAATGCGGCCAGGCTGCCGGGTTCCTCTGCGTGAGCCTGGAGGTCACGAGCTGAGCATCGCCAACTCGCACACAATCCGATTCAGTCAAGCTCGCGTGAAACGCGGCGAGATCCGAGCCCTCCTGACCAAGGCTCGTCTCGTGTAGGCGTCGTGGCGTGCGCCGGTGAGTCCCCGCCATCCCAACGGGGACGCCGCTCCCACGCCAAGGTCGAGCACGCCTGCGGTCCAGCTCAAGCATGCGGTCAGGTAGGTCGATGGGCTCTGCCCGGTGGATGACTTTGACCGGGAGGACGTGACTTAGCCCTTGAAGAGCGCGTCGTTGACGCGTTCCGCCGAACTGCTGAGACCCCACCGTTCGGTGAGCTCCTTCCACTTGGCGGTGTCTTTGGGTGCCTTCGGCAGCTTGGCGTCGACCTCGGGGAGGTCGGCGTTGCGGGCGACGAGGACGACCTCGCGGGCGGCGGTGAGGTAGAGCTCGCCGGCCTTGATCTTCGACTTGAGCGTCGGCGACATGCCCGTGGTGTCGTCGTTCGCGGCGGCGACGATGCCGTCGAGGTCGCCGTACGTGGTGACCAGGCTCGCGGCGGTCTTGTCGCCCACGCCTGCGACGCCGGGCAGCCCGTCGGAGTTGTCGCCGCGGAGCGTCGCGAAGTCGGCGTAGAGGCGGCCGGGGATGCCGTACTTCTTCTCGACCACGCCCTCGTCCACGATCTCCAGGCGGCCGACGCCGCGGGCGATGTAGAGGATGCGCACTTCGCGTTCGTCGTCGACGAGCTGGAACAGGTCGCGGTCGCCGGTCACCACGTCGACCGGCATCTTCGCCCGCTGGCTCAGCGTGCCGATGACGTCGTCCGCCTCCAGCTCCTCACCACCGAGGACGGCGATGCCGAGCGCGTCGAGCACCTCCCGGATCACCGGCTCCTGCGCGGTGAGCGCGGACGGCTGCTCCTGGATGTCCCTGCCACCCTTGACCGTACGGACGACGCGGTGCGACTTGTACGACGGAACCAGCGCCACGCGCCAAGCCGGTCGCCAGTCGTCGTCCCAGCAGGCAACGACATGCGTCGGCTCATGAGCGGTGACCAGCCGGGCGATGAAGTCCAGCAACCCGCGGATCGCGTTGACCGGCTTCCCATCGGGCGACTTCATCGACTCGGGCACCCCGAAGAACGCCCGGAAGTACAACGACGCCGCGTCCAGAAGCATCAGTCTCTGCTGGTCTGCCATGCGCAGAGCCTAGTGGAGCTAAGCGGGCTTCATCTCGAAGTCGTACTCCGGCGGCAACGGTTCGCCTGGACAGGCCTGTTCCCACAGTTGCGCCAGGCTCACCTCACCCTCCTGCAGGTCCGGAATCTCCAAGCCTGTCTGGAGAATCTTCCGCGCCCGAGCCGAAGCGCCAGCCGCCAGCGCCGCGCGCACTTCGGCCAGCCGGACACGGCCCACTGCACACTGCTCACCGGACAGGTCGTCGATCAACGCCAACGCGTCGGCCGCCCGCGCGCAACCCAGCAACGCGGTAACAGTCTCCACCGTCAGCTGCCAGCGCGCCGGTGCCAGCTGGTGCGCCTCGACCATCAGGTCCGCCGACAACGCGGCGTGCCCCGCCTCGGCCTCCAACACGGCAAGGCCACGCAACGTCCACGCCGACCGGCCCAGCTCGAGCGACTCGCCGTAGTGCTTCCGCGCGGCAGCCAGGTCGCCACGGACATGCGAAAGCACCGCGAGGTGGTACTCGGTCAGCCAGCTCGGCGACGACTCCTTCAGCCGCGCCTCCCAGCGCGACCCGCTCTGGTACGACGGCGGCGCGGTCGCCGGCCGGCCGTGCGGGAACCGCCCGGTCGACAGCAGCACCCGCCAGTGCTCGTACTCCGGTCCGTCGACGCGCAGGAACGGCGTCCCGGTCAGGTCGAGGAACGACTCGCCGTCGGCCATCGCGCGGTCGTACTCGAGCGCACCCCAACCGCCGCCCACGTTCAGCAGCCGGGTCGGCGGCGCGTCGATCACGCTCACGCTCGACGCGAGCTGGTCCTCGAGCACCTTCTGCTCGACCTTGAGCTCCAGCCGCGACGCGACGTGCTCGACCGCCGCGTCCCAGTCCTCCCCGTGCGAGACGACAGGGTCGACCCAGAGCGGCGCGTACGCCTCGATCCAGCGCCACTCCGCCCGCGCCGGCATCCGCGCGTGCTCGTACTGCGTCGCCGTCAGCCCGGACTGGATCTCCACGTACGACCCGCCGCCCGGCATCGTGAGCCACTCCGACCACCGCCGGCCGCCGCGATGCTGCCCCCAGCAGAACAGCTTCCGCCCACGCAGCAGGCTGGTCGACGTCTGCACGATGCCCTGGCCCGAGCTCGTCACCGCCGCGATCCACGGCCGGTCGGACGGCTCGATGTCGAAGAAGTAGTCCGCCGCCGCGGGGTTGTCGGCCGGGTAGGTCCAGGGCGCCTTCGCGGTCGGCTCGAGCGTCAACGAACCGTCGTACGCGGTGTGGTACGCCCGTGCCGCCGGGGCGAACACGCGGAGCCCTTCCTGCTCGGCGATCGCGGCGTTCGACCACCAGTACATCGGGGTCTCGACGTCGTGCGGGTTGCGGATCCGGACCTGGACGTAGAGCACCGGGGAGTCGTCGTCGAGCCACGCGTCGAGCTGGAACACGACGCCGCGGAGCCGTTCGTACTCCCACATCCGCAGCGCGTCCGACCCGTTCGGCGCCGGCGCGACCGCGGCGAACAGCGGCTCGCAGGTCGTCGGCGAGTGGCCGCGGGTGCCGATGTTCCACTCGACGCCGCCGGCGAACCAGGCGTTGCGCAGACCGAGGTTCGCGGGCTGGAAGATCGAGTTGTTGTAGAGCAGCTCGCGTCCGGTCCGCACGTCTTGCAGCGACCAGAGCCGACCGCCCAGGTCGAGCGCGAACTCGGCGCGGAGCAGCGAGTTGGACAGCACCGCGGTCTTGATCGAGCCGGGGCGAAGCGTGCGTTCGTACCCGTTCTGCGGGAGGTACGGGAAGATGCTGCGGACCTTGCCGTACTCGAGGTCGAGCGGCGCGGGCAGGTCCTGTCCCCCGAGCTCGTACGGCATCTGCAGTTCGTCGGCGAGGGGCGGCAGCGGGCTTTCCGGCCCGAGGTCGGCGTACGGCAACGGTCGTTCGGTCAGGATGATGCCGCTCACGCGAGCCACTCCTCGGATCGATTCCCAGTCGGGCTAAGCCTCTATGGGAACCCACCGCTACGCCAGGCGTGAACGTGTCCGGGATCGGCCGTGATCATGAATCAGGGACACCGCTAACGACGCCCGCCGAACTCCCAGGCGTGCACCTCGATCGCGTCGTACCTCTCGGTGGTCAGGACGGCGCGCGCAGTCTCCTCGTCAGGGGCTCGAAGGAGCACCGCCGTGCCGAGCCACTGGGTGCCGTCGTCGGAGAGCAACGGCCCGTACGCGACCAGCTCGTCGCTGTCCGACGGCACGATGTCATCGACGGGCTCGCCGGTGCCGAAGCCGAGTACGAGGTAGCGGTCGCCTTCGGTGCGTCCGCCGGGAAAGTCCCACATCGTCCGGCCGAGGAGGTTCCGCCACCGGCGCAGCAGGACGTCCCGGTACGCGCCCGCCTGGTAGGTCGGCTCGTCGAACGCGAACGCCCGCGCCGCTGCGGGATCTGGCAGGTCGACGACGTGCACGCTGCCGGTCGGAACGTCGCCGACGAACGTCGGACCGCGCGCGATCAGCGACGCCTCGTACCCGTCCATGTAGGACCAGTGCGCCTCCACCAGCTTCGTCCGGAGCGCCAACGAGCCGGGCCGGTCGCGGTGGTAGCAGAAGAACTCCATGACCATGATCCGTATCACGCCGCGCCGTGATCATGAACGTGATCATGAAGGCAAACTGGCGCATAGGACAGCTCTGGCTTCACGATCACGTACATGATCACCGGGTGGGGCCGGCCGGAAGTGGTCCAGGCCGTTCCCTAGACGGCGAAGGCACGACTTCTGCAAGCATGGGAACACGGCGGGAAATCGTTCTCTCGACAGAGCAGGAGAGCTTGTGTCCGACTTCAACGGCCTCGGTCTGCACCTGGGCAACCTCAGCCGGGTCTCCAACGCCGAAACCAGGAGCATCAACGCCGAGAACCCGACCGGGGCCAAGGGCCAGGGCGGGATGGCGACCGAGGGCGAGAACGCCGCCCGCGAGCTCGGGCAGGGCTGGAAGGTACGGCCCTGCATCACCCTCCCCGGCACCTCCACGACCACGCTCGCCGAGATCGAGGGTCCGGGCGCGATCCAGCACATCTGGATCACCGTCGACTCCCGCGCCTGGCGCCGGCTGGTGATCCGCGCGTACTGGGACGGCGAGGACCAGCCCAGCATCGAGGCACCGCTGGGCGACTTCTTCGCGAACGGCTGGGGCAAGCACGCCCAGGTCAGCTCGATCCCGGTCGCGGTCAACCCGACCGGCGGCTTCAACTCCTACTGGGAGATGCCGTTCCGCGGCAGCGCGCGGATCACGATCGAGAACCTCGGCCCCGACGAGGTGACCGGCTTCTTCTTCCAGATCAGCTACGCGCTGACCGAGGTCGAGGAGGACCGCGCGTACCTGCACGCCCAGTGGCGCCGCACCGACACCGTGCCCAAGGGCGATGTGCACACGATCCTCGACGGCGTCCAGGGCCGCGGTCACTACGTCGGTACGTACATCGCCTGGGAGGCGCACCACCGAGGCTGGTGGGGCGAGGGCGAGATCAAGTTCTATATGGACGGCGACAAGGACTTCCCGACGATCTGCGGCACGGGCACCGAGGACTACTTCGGCGGCGCGTGGGGCTTCACCGTGGACGACCGGTACAAGGAGTTCACGACGCCGTACCTCGGCATGCCGCAGGTGTTGGAGCCGGAAGGGCACATGGACAACCAGCAGCGGTTCGGCCTGTACCGCTGGCATGTCCAGGACCCGATCCGGTTCAGCAGCGACCTGCGCGTGACGATCCAGGCGCTCGGGTTCAAGCAGGACATCAAGGGTGGCGCCCGGTTCCTCCAGCTGCGCGACGACATCGCGTCGACGGCCTTCTGGTACCAGCAGCCGCCGCACGCCCCGTACCCGACGTCCCCCAGCCTGGACGACCTCGACAACGCCTAGGCCTGGAACAGCGGCGGCAGCCTCGGCCTGACCTCCTCGACGAAGCGACGCGCTTGGTCGAGGGGGTCGCCGAAGACGGGCCAGAAGACGAGGCCGTCGAAGCCCAGCCGCTCGTGGTAGTCGGTCACCACGTCGATCCCGTTCGCCTCGGCCAGGTCGGCGATCTCGAAGGCCTGGTGGAAACGCCGCACGCTCGAGTCGAGCGCGTTCATGCGTACGACCTTCGCGCGATCAGGATGCCGACGACTCCGAACAAGGCGGCGACGGCGAACGAGACCAGGTAGCCCGAGCCGACCATCGTGAACAGGGCTCCGGTGATCGCCACCACGACCACGGTGAAGACCGACTCCCCCACCTGCAGCGACGAGCTGTTCTGTCCCTGCTCGCCCTCCGCCGAGAGCTCCAGCGTCAGGACGGACAGCGTCGGGTAGAGCATGCCCATTCCGAAGCCCGCGACGATCCACACCACGAACGCGGCACCGATCGGGAGGATGTCCTGGGCGACCAGCGCGATCAGCACGATGCCTGCGGTCACGAACGCGGCACCGCCGCGCAGGGCGAACGGTCGCTTCACCCAGCCGCGACCCTGTAGCCAGGACGCGAACGACCAGGCGAGCGCGCTGCCGGTCAGGGCGAGCCCGGCCAGCGACGGGCTGAGACCGCGGTCCTCGATCAGCATCAGCGGAACGAGCACCTCGGCCGCGACGAACGCGGCCGCGACCACGCCGCGGAGCGCCACCACGGCCGGCAGCCCGCGGAGCGCGACCAGCGTGCCCTTCGGCAGCAGCTGGGGCAGCGCGACGGCGAGCAGCGCGGCACCGATGAGCAGGACGACGAGCCCGTTCGCGTGGCCGCTGCCGTACTGCATGAGTGCCGCGCCGGCCGCGGTCACCGTGGCCCACACCAAGCGCCGACCGAGCCCCGCGGAGCCCGTGGCCTGGCCGCCGACGATTGGTTGTCCGACCAGGCCGCGCGCCAGGACGTACGACGCGGGCAGCGTAAGCACCGAGACGCCGAGGAACACCCAGCGCCAGCCGACGTAGTCGGTGATCACACCGGTGAGCACCGGTCCCACCATCGACGGGATCACCCAGGCCGCGGCGAGCGCGGAGAACACCTGCGGGTGCAGCACCGACGGGTAGACCCTGGCCACGAGCACGTACATCGTCACGAGGAACAGCCCGGCGCCGAGGCCCTGGAGGACCCGGCCGGCGAGGAAGATCGTGATGTTCTGTGCGAACCCGGCGACCAGGAGACCGGCGACGAACCCGACGATACCGGTCCACAGGGGCGCGACCGGGCCGCGCAGGTCGCTCCAGCGCCCGCCCAGCACGGTGGCGAACACGCTGGCGGCCATCGCGCCGCTGAACGCCAGGCCGTACAGGGCCATGCCGTCCAGCTCCCTGGCCACGATGGGCATGGCGGTGGCGACGGCGAGATACTCGAACGCGACCAGGGTGCTGAGCGCGATCAACCCCGCGCTGAGGGACAGGTAGCGCTTGGTGAAGGCCCCCGGTGGGCGTTCGGTGATCGTCGTTGTCGTCATGATCGTGACCATACGAGCCGCCGCGGCGCACCACATCGGGCATCGGACCACCGGGACCTAGGCACATGGTCCTAGGGCCAACGTGGTCCACTCCCGCCGCACCCGAATGGACCTACCGGCGGATGGCCCTGCCGCCTAGCGTGCGGAGCATGCTGCTGAAGGACAAGGTCGCGGTGATCTATGGCGGCGGTGGGGCCGTCGGCGGCGCCATCGCTCGTACGTTCGCCCACGAGGGTGCGCGGCTGTACCTGGCCGGGCGCACCCGCGCGCCGCTGGAGATCGTCGGCGCGGCCATCCGGAAGGGCGGCGGCACGGCGGACGCGGCGACGCTCGACGCACTGGACGTCGACGCCGTCGAGGCCCATGCGGCCAGAGTGGTGGACGAGGCCGGTCGCCTCGACATCTCGCTGAACGTCATCGGCTACGGCGACACGCAGGGCGAGCCGTTGCTGGTGATGAAGCCCGACCGGTTCGTCGGTGCGATCCACAACGCGATGGAGTCGCACTTCCTCACCGCGACGGCAGCGGGCCGGCACATGGTCCGCGAGGGCTCGGGCGTGATCCTCGCGCTGTCAGCCCAGGCTGGGCGCGTGCCGTACCTCAACACCGGCGGGTTCGGCGTGCTGTCCGCGGCGATCGAGGCGTTCTGCCGGCAGCTCGCCGCCGAACTCGGCCCGGGCGGCGTACGGGTCGTGTGCCTGCGCTCCGGCGGCTCGCCCGAGACGCCCGCTGGCCAGCACAAGCAGGAGTGGTGGGCGAAGCAGGCCGAGAAGACCGCGCTCCGCCGGCTGCCCCTGCTCACCGACGTGGCGAACGCGGCCGTGCTGATGGCCTCCGACCGGGCCGGCGCCATCACCGCCGAGATCGTGAACGTGACGTCGGGCGAGCTGTACGACTAGCTATTCTCGCCGGATGCGCAAGCTCTGCTATCTCGTGGCCGCGTCGATCGACGGCTTCATCGCCGCTTTGGACGGGTCGATCGACCTGTTCCCGATGGACGAGGAGTACGTCGGGATGCTCGCCAGCCGGTATCCCGAGACGTTGCCGACCCACGTCCGCGCGATGCTCGGCGCCGAGGTCGAGAACCGCGTCTTCGACACGGCGGTGATGGGGCGGACCACGTACGAGCAGGGCGTCAAGGCGGGGTTGACGAATCCGTACGCGCATCTGCGCACCTACGTCGTCTCGAGCAGCCTGACCGAGACCGCGGACGAAGCGGTGCAGCTGATCTCCAGCGACGTCCTCGAACGGGTTGCGGAGTTGAAGGAGCAACCAGGGTTGAGCATCTGGCTGTGCGGCGGACCTCAGCTCGCGGCCACGCTGTATCCGGTGCTGGACGAGCTGATCGTGAAGGTCAACCCGATCGTGCTTGGCTCGGGCATCCCCTTGTTCGGCGCCGACGTCACACCCGGACCGCTCCGGCTGAAGGAGTCCTCGACCGTCGCGGCCGGGGTGACCGTCCAGCACTACGAGGTGTTGCACTAACGGCAGGCCACGCGGTAGGCGTCGAGCTCGTACTTCTTCTCCAGGGAATTGAAGTTCTCCGCGTTCGACCTCGAGCAGAACTGCGACGTCGCGAGCTCGTACTACACGGTGAACACCGCCTTGCCCGCGTCGACGAACTGGTCGTAGCCGAACGAGCCGTTCTGCGCTGTCGTGCACTCGTCGTACTGCCAGCACTGCTCGTTCAGCGCCCAGTCGAAGTACGGCAGCAGCTGCGGGATCTGCGCGATGTCGTTCTTCAGGCCCACCGACAGGCCGCGCCGGTGCGCCTCGTTGCCGAGCCAGGCGTTGAACGCCAGCTGGTCAGCGGCGGTCAACGGGAAGCCGGTCTCGTTCGTGTAGCCGTCGACGTTGTCGAACTCGATCGCGTCGAAGCCCTTGTCCGCGCACAGGTCCATCCGCGCTTCCAGGATGTCGCCGAGTGGCCCGTTGAACGCGCGGATGTCCAACCAGCGTTCGCCTTCCCAGTCGTCCAGCGGTAGCCCCAACACGGCGGCAGGGAACGAGCCGGCGTCCGGTCGCCAGTCCTCGTACGACCCGGCGCTCACGTAGCAGACCACGTTGCGCCCGGGCTTCGTCTCGTGCAGCCGCTGCACCGTCGCGGCGGTGGCGTCGAACCCGTCGATGTCGTACATGGTCACGTCCAGGAACGGCTCGGTCGGCACCGACGAGAGCCGCCATTCCCAACTGGTGTCGAGCGCCGGGTGCCAGCACCCCGGACAAGGCACCGGAGCGGGCAGCGCTGCCGGTGCGGCCTGCGCCGACGTGACGCCGGCCAGCATCCCGCAGATCATGAGCACGACCGTCAGAACCCGTTTGATCATCGTCTCCCCCGTGTCCAGGAGTCAGTCGGAAGCGAACAGGGCGTTGACCTTCTCGTTCGCCGCGCTCAGCGCGGGTGCTGCTTCCTTCTGGCCGAGCCACACCTCTTCCATGGCGGTGGCCACGATCTGGTTGATCTCGTCGCCGTGGTCGCTCACCGGCAGCAGGAACGTGCCGTCCTTGGCGTCGGCCTGCTCGACGAAGAGCTTCACGTCGCGGCCCGCCTTCTCGTGCGCGGCCAGCGCCTTCTCCGACGAGGACGTGATCGCGGGGAACACCACGGCGTCGGTGGCGACGACGTCCTGGCAGGCGGTCGAGCCGAGGTACTTGACCCACTTCCACGCTTCGTCCGGGTGGTCGGTGTCGGCGTAGATGACGTCGGCGAGCCCATTGAACGCCGACTTGCGTCCCTGCGGTCCGGTGGGCAGCGGCGCGAACGCGAACTTCTGCTCGGTCGACTCGAGGTACGCCTTGATCATCCACGAGCCGGTGATGCCGAGCGCGCCCTTGCCGGAGTTCAGCACGGCGTCGGTGCCGAGCGAGCTCGTCTTGTCGTACGGCGCCGAGTAACCCTTGACGGCGAGGCTCCGGAACCAGTCGACGGTCTCGGCCAGCTTCGGGTCGTCGTAGAAGTACTTGGTGCCGAACGGGTTCTTGTCGATGTAGTTGAAGCCGTTGGAGACCGCGAGGTCGCCCCAGCCGTTCTGGCCCTGCGAGCCGTCGTTCAGCTCGGGCACGATCCCGCGCACGGCGACCTTGCTCTTGTCGAAGCCGGGCTCGTCGCCGCGCTTGCCGTTCGCGTCGACGGTGAGCTTCGCGATCGCCTGCTCGAACGTGCCGCCGTCGGTCGGGTTCCAGGTGAGGTTGGACAGATCGACGCCGGCCTTCTTCGCCTGGTCGGCGTTGTAGATGATCGCCATCGTGTCCCAGTCCTTGGGCAGCCCGTACCGCTTGCCCTCCTTGACCCAGACCTCGGCGAGCCCCGGCCGGTACTGCGTCAAGTCCACCTTGTCAGCGTCGGCCATCGGTTGCAGGTCGAGCAGCTGGCCGTTCTTGACGAACTGCGGGTAGTACGACGCCTGCATCGTGATGACGTCGGGCGCCTCACCCGAGACGAGCTGGGTGGTGAGGTTCTGCCAGTACTGGTCCCACGCGTTCTGCGTGATCTTCACGGTGATGTCGGGGTTGGCCTTGGTGAACGCGTCGGCACACTTCTGGTACGAGGCCTGCTGGACGTCGTCCCACAGCGCATACGTCAACTCCACCTTGCCACCGGACGACCCGCCGCCTCCCCCACTGCACGCGGCGGCCACGACAAGCAGTGCCAGCGCCGGAATCGCTGCCTTCTTCATAGGACTAACCCTTCAGGCCGGAGAACTGGATGGAGTCGACGAGGCGGCGACCGAAGAAGATCACCAACAGCAGAACGGGAATCACCGACAGCGCAGACCCCGCCATCAGGCCGGTCCAGTCCGGCGCGGTGTTGGGCGACTGCTTGAGGAAGATGCCGAGAGCGGCGGTGAGCACGCGGGTCTCCTCGCCCGGCGCGACGAGCTGCGGCCACAGGTAGTCGTTCCACGTCCACACCGCGGTCGTCAGGGCGACCGTCAGCAACGGCCCCTTGGTGATCGGCAGCACGATCCGCCAGAAGATCACCCACTTGCCCGCACCGTCGATCAACGCGGCCTCCTCGACATCGCGCGGAATCCCGAGGAAGAACTGGCGCAGGAAGAACACCGCGAACGGCGTCATCAGCACGCTCGGCGCGATCAAGCCCTGGTAGGTGTTGATCCAGTCGAGCTCCTTCACCAGCGCGAAGTTCGGCAGCAGGGTGAAGATCGGCGGGACCATCAACGCGCCGACGAACAAGCCGAACAGCAGGTCGCGCCCACGGAAGCGGAGCCGCGCGAACGCGTACCCGGCCATCGCGCAGAACAGTGTCTGCAGGAACGTGATCAAGCCGGTGTAGACGACCGAGTTCCGCAGGTACAGAAAGAAGTCCAGATGGGCGCCCGAGCCACCCGCGGCCCGGGCCTCCTCGCGCGTCACCAGTCCGAGCACCCGCTCGAAGTTGAACAGGGTCGGATGGTTCGGGAGCAGGCCGGCGTTGTCGCCGGCCAGCTCCCGGCCCGGGGTGATCGCGGTCCGCAACATCCAGTACAGCGGGAACAGCGAGACCACGAGCGCGACGACCACGAAGGCCCACGCGAGGACGCGCGTCGGCGTGACCTTGCGACGATCCGTTGGCGTACTCATGCGAGGTCCGAGGTGGAGGCGCGCAGCAGGCGCATCTGGAGGAACGTGAGGACGCCGAGCACGAGCACGAGACTCAGCGCGAGCGCCGACGCGTACCCCATCTTGAAGTGCGTGAAGGCCTGTTCGTAGATGTAGAAGTAGATGACGCGCGTCGCGTTCACCGGTCCGCCCTTGGTGGTGACCGCGATCGTGTCGAACAGCTGCACCGCGCCGATCAGCGATACGACGAGCACGAACGCGAGGATCGGGCGGAGCAGCGGCAGCGTGATGCGGAAGAACGTCCGCAGCTCGCTCGCGCCGTCGATCGCCGCCGCCTCGTACAGCTGCGACGGGATCATCAGCATGCCCGCGTAGAACAGCAGTGCGGTGTAGCCGACGCCGCTCCACGAGCTGATCAGCACCACGCTCGGCATCGCGAGCGCGGGCGAGGTGAGGAAGCCCTGGTTGTCGGCGCCGAGGCTGACGAGCAGGTGGTTGAAGAAGCCGAGGTTGGCGTCGAGCAGCCACATCCAGAGCAGGCCGGCGGTGACGTTCGGCACCAGCCACGGGACCAGCAGGAGCGAACGGATCACCAGCGACCGGGTCACCCGGTGCAGCAATGTCGCCAGCACGATCCCGACGAGCAGCTGGAACGCGACCGAGAGCACGACGTAGTAGCCGGTGACCTTCAGCGAGTTCCAGAACAGCGGGTCGTGGATGAGCGTGGCGTAGTTCTTCAGGCCCACGAACTTCGGCTCGGACAGCAGGTTCCAGTCGGTGAGGGAGAACCAGGTGCCGCGGATCGCGGGATACAGGTAGAACACCGCGAAGCCCACGATCACCGGCGCCAGGAACGCGATCGCGATGCGGCCGTCGCCGCGCCGACGCCGCCGTGGCGTCTGCGGTCGCCGGGTCGTCGTCTGTTCCAGCGACGACGCCGTCGCCGTCATCGGCGAACCCGGACCGTGCCGAGGTCGAGCCAGCCGTCGGCGCCCTGGGCGGCGTTGGCGAAGCGCAGCTTCTTCCCCGTCAACAGCGGGTTGACGACGCGCATCACGAGGTCATAGCTGCCGGATCGTACGTGGTTGACGTTCACGCTCGTCCGGTAGTGCTGCGGCCAGCCGAAGTCGAGGTAGGGCTTGCTCGTCTGCCAGTCCGGGTAGGCGCGGATCTTCAGCGGCTGGACCTTGCGGACGTCCCAGCCCGTACGCCAGGTCTTCGTGACCCGACCGCTGGCGTCGCGCAGGCCGAGCTCGACTGGCCAGCGGTAGTAGAACGGCGCCACTCCCCTGTTCTCGATCGTGACGCCGATGTCGAGGTCGTGCGACACGGTCGGCTTGAACCGGGCAGCGCTGACGTGCAGCTCGTACCCCATCGCGCGGACCGCCGCGGCGACCTTCGGATCGGCCGGGTCGTAGTTCAGGATGCCGGCGTGGTTGATCTTCCAGGTGGAGTGCTCGAGCTCGATGCAGGCGCGTACGTCGTCGACGTCGGCGCCGTTCCCCGCGGGATAGTTCGCGAACGCGTGCCGCTGGATCTCCGGCCGGACCTCGCCGCCCATCGAGTTCGTGACCCATCTGTTCTCGGCGTTCGCGCGCAGGAAGCCCGCCAACTGCGACCAGTCCCAGCCGCCGAGCGACTCCGGCAGCGTGACGCCCTTGCCACCCTCGATGAAGCACCACGAGTCGTCGTGGAAGCCCACATCGGCTTGCATGACGGCGGAATCGGCGAGCTCGGCGTACCGTGCCTCGAGCATCGTCGTGTCGAACGCGTCGTCCAGCCAGTCGATCACGCGCTTCTGGTTGGCGATGGCCGGCATGTAGTTGGGGTAGCCGTCGGAGGTGTCGGTGTCGTACGGCCAGGTGTGCCACTCGCCCCACAGCCCGACGAGACCCATGGTGAGGAAGCCGATGCGCGGGTCGCCGTCGTACCGCTTGCCGAGCTTGCTGGTGAAGTGCCGGAGCACCGCGAGCAGGTCGGGGTCGTCGTAGTCGGGGTGCTCGACGCCCCAGAACGTGTCCGGCCGCATCGCGACCTTGTCGGTGAGGCAGGCCGGCAGCCCGTTCTCCGGATGCGTGCCGCTGCCGTCCGGGTACGTGATGTAGAAGCGCATCGCGACCTGGTGGCCGGCCGCGGCGGCGCGGTCGAGGTAGCTCTCCAGCAGGCTCCAGTCGAGCTTGCGGCAGTCGTTCGGGTCGGTGACGACCTCGCTCAGCGCGAGGTACGCCCAGTCGAGGCTGTGCGGGTAGCCGGCGGTCGGGTCGTCCATGCCGTCGAGGAACGGGGCGAAGCCCTTGAGCGGGTTGTCCAGCGGGCCCGGGGCGTACGCCAACGGGTGGACCGGTAGGTGCGGCGGCGCGGCCGGCTTGGGTGGCCGCGGCGGCGGTCCCGCGGCGGCGTCTGCTCCGGCGGGCAGCAGGAACGCGGACATCGCCACCACTCCGGCGAGAGCTGCGCGCAGAAGCATCGTGCGACCTCCTGAGGGTCCGGCCGGAGTGTTGGTGCCTATCATGCGAGCTTTCGAAATCTTGTCAAGACTTTCTTTTCGATCGGTGCCAGGCGGCGGAATCGAAAGCGTTGACAAGATCGGCCGTGGCCTGCGACCGTTCGTCGCGTGCCCTCCGCCAAGGAAATAGACCTGCTCGTCGTCGGCGACGCCAACCCGGACGTGATCGTCTCCGGCGCGCCCGAACACCCCTCGTTCGGTCATGAGGAGCTCGTGGACGGCGGCGAGCTGGTGCTCGGTGGCTCCGGTGCGATCACGGCCTGCGGGGCCGCCCGCCTCGGGCTGCGTACGGCGTTCGTCGGCCGGGTCGGCAACGACGAGGCCGGCCGGTTCGTGCTCGACGCGCTCCGCCGGCGCGACGTCGACGTCTCGGCATGTGTGGTCGACTCCGAGGCTCCGACCGCGCTGACGGTCGTGCTGGTCCACGGCAAGCGGCACGCGATGCTGACGTCGCGCGGTGCGCTGGAGCGGGTCGAGGCCGCCGACGTCCCGGAGTCGTTGCTGGCGCGTACGTCGCACGTGCACTCCTCGGCGCTGTTCCTGCACCCGACGCTGCAGAAGACGCTGCCGTCGCTGTTCGCCGCTGCCCACGAGGTCGGTGCCACGACGTCGGTCGACACGAACGACGATCCGTCCGGGACCTGGTCCGGGCTGGACGCGGTGCTCCCGACGACAGACGTGCTGTTGGTGAACGAGAGCGAGGCGCGCGGCCTTGCGGGCTTGGAAGATCTCGAGGCCGCGGCCCGCGCGCTGGCGGCGCTGGGCCCGATGCCAGTGGTCAAGTGCGGTGTCGACGGCGGGCTCGCGTACTCCGACGGTGGCTCGGTGGTGCGCGCGCCGGCCGCTCCCGCAGAGGTCGTCGACACCGTGGGGGCGGGCGACACGTTCAACGCGGGCTTCCTGGCCGCGCGGCTGCGCGGGTTGCCGCTGGCGGAGAGCCTGGCGGTCGCCGTGCGCTGCGGCACATTGTCGACCCGAGCGGCAGGCGGCACGGCGGCGCAGCCGACCTGGGAGGAGGCGACGTCATGAGGCCGAAGATCGCGTTCATCGGCGCGGGCAGCGTCGTGTTCACCCAAGGGCTGTTGGCGGATCTGTACGCGTATCCCGAGCTCAAGGACGCACGCATCGCCCTGCACGACATCGATCCGGAGCGGCTGCGGGTGGCCGAGGCCGTCGCGCATCGGGTCGCCGCGGCCCGTGGGGTCGACGCGTCCGTCGTGGCGACGTTGGGCCGGCGCGAGGCGCTGGCCGGCGCCGACTTCGTGATCAACACCGTGCAGGTCGGCGGGTACGCGGCGACCGCCGCCGACTTCGAGATCCCCGCGCGGTACGGGCTACGGCAGACGATCGCTGACACGATAGGCGTGGGCGGCATCTTCAGGGCGCTACGAACGTTCCCCATTCTCGACGCGCTCGCCGCCGACGTCCGCGCCGAGTGCCCGGACGCGCTGGTGCTCAACTACACCAACCCGATGGCGATGAACGTCTGGTATCTCACCGGCAAGGTGCGCAACCTCGTCGGCCTCTGCCACTCGGTGTACTGGACGATGCAGGGGCTGTCGGACCTGGTGTCGGTGCCGTACGAGTCCGTCTCCTACCTCGCGGCCGGGGTGAACCACCAGGCGTGGGTGCTGCGGTTCGAGGCGGCCGGGGAGAACCTCTACGACCGGCTCGACGCGCTGATCGCGGCCGATCCGGAGCTGCGCCGGCGGGTGCGGATCGAGCTCTACCGGCGGCTCGGCCACTACCCGACCGAGACCAGCGAGCACTCCGCGGAGTACCTGCCGTGGATGCTGCGCCACGACGACGAGATCGCCCGGCTGCGGATCCCGGTCGACGCCTACCTGGGGATCAGCCGGGAGAACGTCCGCGAGTTCGAGCGGACCCGCGACGCCGTCCGCGCCGGGACGGACGTCGCGGTGGAGGGCTCGAACGAGTATGCGCCGCAGATCATCCACAGCATGGTGACCGGGACGCCGCGGCTGGTGTACGGCAATGTGCGCAACTACGGGCTGATCGCCAACCTGCCGAGCGACGCCGTCGTGGAAGTCCCGTGCACGGTGTCGTCCGCCGGTGTGTCACCGCTGCCGGTGGGGGCGTTGCCGCCGCAGTGCGCGGCGCTGAACCGTACGTACGTGAGCGTCAACGAGCTGACTGTCCGCGCCGCCGTGGAGGGGCGACCCGAGCACGTACGGCACGCGATGATGGTCGACCCCAACACCTCGGCCGCGCTGTCCCTGGACCAGATCTGGCGGCTCGCGGACGAGCTCACGCTCGCCCACGGCCCACTGCTCCCCGAGCCCTTGCGCGTGACGCTCGCCTAGCGCCGCACTGTCCACACCCGTCCCCGACTTCACCCACCCAATCGGGGTTCTACAACGTGGCAACAGCGTGCCAAGCCCCGCTTCGGTGGGTGAAGTCGCAAGCAGCTGTGGACGGTGACGGCGGACGGTGTGAAGCAGTGGCGGTCAGCGGCTGACCTTGTACCTGAGGTGGGTGGCGCGGCGGCCGCGGACGACCTCCGGGTCCTCGAGGAGCAGGTGGCCCTGGTCGACCTTGCCGAAGTACGAGATGCCCTCGCCGAACAGCACCGGGACGAGGCTCACGTACACCTCGTCGACCAGACCGAGCGCGAGCGCCTGCTGGATGATGCTCGCGCTGGCGATCGAGATGTGCCGGTCGCCGGCGATCTCCTGGGCCTTGGCGACTCCGGCCTCGACGCTGTCCACGAACGTCGTCGTCGGCCACTTCGTCGCGGCGTCCGCCGGCGGCTGATGCGTCACGACCACCACCGGGGCGTTGACGGGGTGCTTGTCGCCCCAGCCGTCGGCGATGTCGAACAGCCGCCGACCGGCGATGAGCGCTCCGGTGTTGCTGGTCCACTCACGCAGCACCTCGGCGCTGTCGTCGTCGACGCGCATCTCGACGGTCTCGTTCTGGTTCTCGATGTCGACCTCGCCCGCCTGGTACCAGTCGAAGAGCTCGCCCGGGTCGTCCTTCGGATCCGCGATGAACCCGTCCAGAGACATCGTCATGTGGGTGAAGACCTTGCCCATTCTGGGCCTCCCAAGTCGGTTTCGGTGTCGCTACGCACGCTACGGAGGGCAACTGGCGCGGGCATCAGCATTCTTATCAGTACTTCGCAGGCTTTCCTGCGTAGGCTGCTCCCACACCTGATGGGATGGGAGTGTGTGGTGGCCGAAACGGTGCCCGAGCTGAGGGCCGAGCTGGCCGCGCTGGACGACCCGCGGGCACGCGAGGTGAACGAGAAGCGCGGCGACGACCACGGCGTGAACCTCGGCAAGCTGCGCGCGGTCGCCAAGCGGCTGAAGACGCAGCAGGACCTCGCGCGGGAGCTCTGGGCGACCTCGGACACCGCCGCCCGCCTGCTGGCGCTGCTGATCTGCCGGCCGAAGGCGTTCTCCCGCGACGAGCTGGACGGCATGCTGCGCGACGCGCGGACGCCGAAGGTGCACGACTGGCTGGTCAACTACGTGGTGAAGAAGGGCCCGTACGCCGAGGAGCTGCGGGTCACCTGGTTCGCCGACCTGGACCCGGTGGTGGCGAGTGCCGGTTGGGCGCTGACCACCGAACGGGTGCTGAAGAAGCCCGAGGGCCTCGACCTGGTGGGGCTGCTCGACCTGATCGAGGCGGAGATGAAGGACGCCCCGGAACGCCTGCAGTGGGCGATGAACCACTGCCTGGCGCAGATCGGGATCGACTTCCCCGAGCACCGCGCCCGCGCGATCGACATCGGCGAGCGCCTCGAGGTGCTGAAGGACTATCCGACTCCCCCGGGCTGTACCTCGCCGTTCGCGCCGATCTGGATCCACGAACTCGTACGCCGGCAGACCGCCTAGCCCTAGCTGGCGATCTCGATCTTCAGGCCGCGGTCGCGCAGGTCGGCGACGATCGCGGGATCGGCCGACTCGCCGGTGATCAGCAGGTCGACGTCGGTGAGCGCGCAGATCGGGGCCATCTCGATCACGCCGAGCTTGGACGAGTCCGCGACCACGATGCGTCGGGTGGCGGCGCGGACCATGCGCTGCTTCATCTCCGCGTCCGGCAGGTTGAGATTCGTCATGCCGGCTTCGGGATGGATGCCGCCGCAGCCGAAGATCACCGTGTTGGCGCGGATGTTCTCCAGGATCTTCGTGCCGAGCGGATCCACCAACGAGTGTTGCTGCCGGCGCAGGCTGCCGCCGGTCACGACGACGTTGAAGCGAGGCAGCGCGGGCTCGAGCTCGAGCGCCGTACGCAGCCCGTTCGTGAACACCGTGACCTCGGCGAGGTCGGCGCGGGCGACCAACTCCCTTGCCACGTAGGCCGTTGTGGTGCCGGCGCCCATCAGGACGCTCTCGCCCGACCCGATCAACCGCGCCGCGGCCCGCGCGATCAACGCCTTCTCGACCGCCATCTCACCGAGCGACAGCTCGAAGGACGGCTCGGTCCCCAACGCGGGTGTCGCGGCGACCGCGCCGCCACGTACGCGACGGACTTTCCCCTGCTCCTCAAGGGCATCCAGGTCGGCACGGGCGGTCACGCTGGAGACGCCGAACGCCTCGGCCAGCTCGGCGACGCGGGCGAACTCCTGCTCCTGCAGCATGCCGAGCATCCGCTCGCGCCGCACCTCGGTCGGCATCGACTCGGTCATCGCACTGTCCCGATCGCGGCGGGCAGCAACGAGCCGTGGGCCGCGATCAGCTCGTCGCAGAGCCGTTCGATCGCCGGCAACGGCAACGTGGCAGCGGTGTTCGGGTCGAGCATCGCGGCATGGTAGATGTGCCGCCGGTCCTCGTCGAGGACGGCGCGCACGGTCAGCTCGACCACGTTGAGGAACGTACGGTTCAACGCCGCCAGCTGGATCGGCAGCTCGCCGACAGCCTGCGGGTGCACACCGGTCGCGTCGACAGTCGCGGGCACCTCAACACAGCTGCCCGCTTGGAGATTGTCGATCAGGCCGCCGTTGCGGACGTTCACGTACACCTGCTTGGGCTGCCCGGTGAGCATCGCGAGGATCGCCGCGGCGGCGGGCTCCTGGTGCTGGTAGCGGATCAGCAGCGGCTTGCCCGCCGACAGCGCGCGGCGCGTCTCCTCGTACTGGTGCAGGCTCTTGCCGGCGCGCCGGAGGTACTCCTCGACCGGCACGCCGAGGCGCGTGGTCTCGCCGGGATGCCGCAGGAACCAGGGAACGTACTCCGCCGCGTGTTCGCTCGACTGGGTCGGGAAGTAGCCGAACCTCCGGTAGAGCTCGACCCGAACGTGCCGCGCCAGCTCCTCGTCGGCCTCGACGGCATTGTCCAACTCGCGGTACAGATCCGTCCCGCCCGCTTCGAACCTGAGCACGAACGACTGGTGGTTGAGGCCCGCGCTGAGGAAGTCGACGTCGTCCACGTCCCGGCCGACCAGATCGGCGAGGTAGATGTGGGTGTCGCAGACCGCGTGGCAGACGCCGACGAAGCGGCCGAAGGCGGTGGCCTCCTCGACGGCCCAGCCGGTCATCGCCATCGGGTCGCTGCAGCTGAGCAGCCAGGCGTCCGGGCAGAGCTCGGCCATCTGCTGGCCGAGGTCGACGAAGGCGGGGATCGTACGCAGGCCGCGGAAGATGCCGCCGATGCCGATCGTGTCGCCGATGGTCTGGCGGAGCCCGTACCGATGCGGGATCTCGAAGTCCTTGAGCGTGGCCTCGAACCCGCCGACGTCGAGATATGCGACCACGAAGTCCGCGCCGTCCAACGCCTTGTGCCGGTCTGCGGTGGCGAGGATCGTCGCCGCGGCGTCGGCCTCGGTGTCCAGGGCACGGACGAGCGACTCGGAGGTCGCGAGCACGCCGGGATCGTCGTCGTGCAGGACGATCTCCAGCTGGCCGCGCAGCTCGGGGTGCAGGAACAGGTCGGACAGGACGCGCCGGGTCAGCTCGACGTGGGCGACACCGACCAACGCGATGCGCGGCATCTCACCTCCCGGAGCCCCGATGGCTGTCTGAGGAGCCTACTTCAGAAGGTGAATCGGTAGCTGACCATCAGGTTGCGCCAGGCCTTGAACTTGTGGCCGACCTGGTAGAGCCTCCGGATTCCGGGCGAGTGGATGAGCGGCCAGAACGTCGAGAACGGCGAGGTTTCTTGGAGCCGCAGGCGGTTGTTCCCGCTTTCGATCTCGTGTCCGTCGCGGAAGCTGAACACGAAGACCTTGATGAAGCGCGTCATCCACTGCGCCAGCGAGTCGAAGAGCAGCTCGCCGGTTCCGAAGTGGTCGCTGAGGCGTTGCAGGAGCTTGCGGACGTCGTCGGTCTGCAGGTACGGGAACAGGCCCTCGGCGATGATCAGGGTGGGGCGGTCGTTCGGGATGGCTCTCAGCCAGTCGTCATCGGTGACCGACGCGGCGATCATCCAGTGGCCGTCGCGCTCTTCGAACAGCCTTCTGCGTATGGCGATCACGTCGGGGAGGTCGAGGTCGTACCAGCGGACGTTCTTCGGCTTCTGGAGCCGTAGTGCGCGACTGTCGAGCCCGCAGCCGACCTGCAGCACGGTCGCGTCGGGGTGGCGGTCGAGGAACGCGGTCGTCCAGGTGTCGAGCTGCTTGCCGCGGAGCGCGACGAGGAACTGGTTCGTCTTCGGCCGGAGCCTTCGGGCGAGCGCGGGCTCGTCGTACTCGATCCGCTCCAGTGCCTCGGCGGCATAGTGGTCGCGGAGGATCGAGTGGGGCGAGCGGCTCTCGTACGCGCGGAGGTAGAGCGTGCCGAGCAACGTCCACATCACGTCGTCGCTGAGCAGGGTCGAGACGTCCAGCTTGCCGGTGGTCACGTGCCCTATCGTACGCTTCGTTCAGAACGTACTGAACGTTGTGTCACTCCTCGGCCAGCGCGTCCAGGGTCCGGCCGAGCTCGGCACGCGAACGGATCCCGAGCTTCCCGTAGATGCGACCAATGTGAGCCTCGACCGTGCGCGGGCTGATGAACAGTTCGCTCGCGACCTGGCGGTTGGTGAGCCCGGTGGCGGCGAGCTCGGCGACGCGGCGTTCGGTCTCGGTCAGTAGGCCCGGCTTGACGGAACGGAGTCCGACCCGGCTGAGCTCGTCACGGGCTCGTTCGGTCCAGGACCGCGCGCCGAGCGCGGTGAAGATCAGGTCGGCCTCGGTGAGCGCGGACTGGGCGAGCTTCTTCTGCCGTTGCCTGCGCTCGAGCTGCCCCAACGCCAGCCACGTACGGCCCGTCTCGAACGGGACGGCGACGCGCCCGTGCTGGCGGAGCGCCTCGTGGAACGCCTCCCTCGCGCCGTCGATGTCGTCTTCCGCGGCGAGCAGCAGCCCGCGACCGCGCGCCGCTCGTGCCCGGCTGGTCGGAACGTCGAGCCGGGTCGAGATCTCTTCGTGCTCGTCGAGAAGCTCGCGCGCCCTGTCTCGTTCGCCCAAGCCCACCAGGACCTCCGCTGCGTCAACTACTTCTTGACGGGAGGCGGGATGGCGCAACCTCATCTTGACACTCAGCTCCACGGCTTCCTCGAGCTTCGGGCGTGCCGCCCGAAGGTCGCCGACGGTCAGCTCGATGAAGCCCTGCAGCCACAGGGCGCGCCGGCGTTCCCACAGGTCGGACGCCAACGCGAGGCTCTCGTCGACCTCGGCCCGGGCGGCGTCGATGTCGCCGAGCCCCGCGTCCAGCATGCCGAGCAGGTAGATCGCCGCACCGCGCTGCGACGCCTGCCCACTGGCGCCGGCCGTTTCGATCGACTCCAACGCGAGCTCGCGGGCCCGGTGCCAGTCGCCCGATCTCCAGTCCAGTCTGGCCAAATGGCCGAGGAGGAAGGACACGCTGCTGTCGTCGCCTTCGTCGACAGCGGCTTGGTACGCCTCGGTCAACGCGCGGCGGGCGTCGTCGAGCTCGTCGAGCGTGGTCAGCCAGGCGCCGAGGCCGGTGATCGCGCGCTTGGACACGCGGAACGGGGCGGCGCCTTCCTCGACTCGGACGGCTTCCTCGGCGCGCTCCCGGTCGTACGGCAGCCCCAGTGAGACCCTGAGCTCGACGTATGCCTGGAGGGCGCTGCTGCTCGTCTGCGGATCGTTGGTCGGTAGCCGCTCCAGAAGCGCGATCGCCTTCTCCGCGTGGGCCAAGGCCGCTTCGAGATCCTCGTACTCCTCGCTAGCCGCGAGGACGTGCGCCCTGGCCGCGAGGTGGAGGTCGTCCGCCGCGAGGACGAGGGCCTCGGTCCGGAGCGCGGCCGCACCGTCGGCGTTGCCGTTGTCGAACTCGATCTCGGCGAGCAGCAGAGCGGCTTCGCCTTGCGTGGAAGGGTGTCCCGCTTCGGCGCGGACCTGCTGGGCGAGGCGGGCCGCGCCGGGCGTGTCGCCGTCGCGGAACCGATGCCTCGCGAGCGCCAATTGGCGGCGTAACCGGTCGGCGGTGTCGGCCGGCGGGGTGCGGTGGACGGCGAGCTCGAACAGTTCGGTCGCCGCGGCGGCGGCGCCGCGCCGTACCGCCCCCTCGGCCGCCTGCTCGAGGGCCCGGGCGACGTCGGCGTCGGGCTCGCCGATGGCCAGGGCGAGGTGCCGGGCGCGGTCCTCGGCGACGGTCGCGGCTTCCGCGAGGGTCCGGTGGGCGTGGCGTCGTTGGGTCGCGGTCGCGTCGCCGTACAGCGTCGAGGCCATCAGCGGGTGCGTGAACGTGACGCGTCCGCCGTCGAGCTCGATCAGTCCGGCTTCTTCGGCTCGTTCGATGGCAGCCGTGCCTCCGGGCTGGCCGCGAAGCAACGCTTCGGTGGGCTTGGCGGAAGCCGCCGCGAGCAGGACGACGGCGCGTTCGTCCGGAGCGAGTGCCGCGATGCGATCGGCGAGCAGGTCGCGCAACCTGCCCGCCACGGGCAGCGGCTCGCCCGGCTTGGGATCGATGCCGCCGCGGTCGAGTGCGCGGACGATCTCCAACGCGTACAGGGGATTCCCGCCGGACGCCCGTTCGACGCGAACGAGCATGGGACGAGGCAGCGTGCGGCCGAGGGCGTTCTGGGTCAGCCGCTGCAACTCGCGCAGGTTGACCGGGCCGAGCGTTTGCCGTTCCACCGTGGGGAAGGCGGTGTCGAGGCCGAGCGGCAGCTCCGCGGGCGCCGGCGTTCGCCTGGCGAGGAGGATGCGGATCGGGAGGGTGTCGACGCGGCGGATCGCGAATGTCAGCACGCGTTCGGTCGAGCTGTCCAGCCAGGGGACGTCGTCGATCGCGATCAGGACGGAGGCTCGTTCGGCCAGCAGCTTCAGCGCCGTGAGGGTCGCGGCCGAGACCGCGCGCGGGTCGATCCGCGCCTGCTCGTCGTCGCCTCGGAGCAGTGCGGTCGCGAGAGCTTGGCGTTGGGGCGGTGGCAGCGCGGCGAGGACGTCGTCGGCCACGTCGGCGAGGAGGTCCGCGAGACCGGCGAACGCCAGTGGTGCTTCGGCCTCGACGGGACGGCAACGGAGGACGGTCGTGCCGCGTTCCCTCGCTGTCGCGACGGCCGCCCGCCACAGGGAGGTCTTGCCGATGCCGGCCTCGCCGTCGACGACCAAGGCGGCCGGCCCGTCGTCCGTGGCGAAGAAGGACGTGAGGCGGTCGAGCTCGGCCTCCCGCCCGATCAGCTCGTCCACGGGCCCAAATGTAGGTGATCGCCCGATGTCGCGGGCCCAGGTTTTTCCTACCGTCCTAGGTATGGACGTGTATCTCGTCGAGCGCTACGCGACCGGCCTGACGCCCGCCTCGCTGCGGGCCGCCGGCTCGCGGGTGGCAGCCGCATGCTCCGGTACGTACCTCGGCTCGGTTCTGGTACGAGGCGACGAGGGCGCGCTCTGCCTCTTCCGCGCACCATCGCTCACGGCCGTCGAGCAGGCGGCTCGGCAGGAGGGGACGCTGTACGAACGCGTGGTGGCGGTCGAGCTGGTCGGGTTCGCCTAGGCCGTCAGCGTGGCGTAAGCCACCACGCCGCGGCGCATGGCTTCGACGACGCCGCGGGCGGTCTTGCGCAGGTCGCTGTCCCCTGCCGCATCCGCCACCTGGTCGGCGAGGTCGAGGATCTGCTTCACCCACCGGACGAAGTCCCCCGCCGCCAGCCCGCACTCCGTCAGCACGTCGGCCAGCTGAGCACCCGAGGCCCAGCGGAACGCGGCCCAGGCGAAGCCGAGGTCGGGCTCGCGCAGGAAGTCCAGGTGGAAGTCCCGCTCCAGCTGGTCCAGATCTCCCCACGTCGACACCAACGACCCGAGCGCCTCCCGTGCCGCACCGGCCGGCAGTCGCGGCGGGGCGGCGTCGTCGGGGGTGCGGGACTCGTACGCCAACGCCGACAGGTTCGCGGCCAGCTCGGGCACGGTCAGCTTGTCCCACGTTCCCTGCCGCAGGCACTCGGCCGCGACCAGGTCCAGCTCGGTGTAGATCCGCGCCAGCCGGTCCCCCGCCGGCGTCGTCCGGTCGCCGTCGAGGTAGCCCAGCTCGTCCAGCACCTCGCACACGCGGTCGAACTGCCGCGCGATCGTGTTCGTCCGCTGCTCGACCCGCCGCTGCACGGCCTGCGTCTCGCGTTCGAGCCGGAGGTAGCGCTCCGCCCAGCGGGCGTGGTCCTCGCGCTCGTCGCAACCATGGCAGGGATGCGCGCGCATCGACGCGCGCAGGTCCTGCAGCGTCTCGTCGTCGGCGGCGTTGCTGCCCCGCCGATAACGGCTCGGCGGAGAGTCAGGCGCCTTGTGGCGCAGGGAGTTCGCGAGATCGCGCCGCTGCTGTGCGTTGCGCGGATTGAACGAACGTGGCACCCGCATGCGCGTCAACGACTCCACCGGCGTCGGGAAGTCGACCATCGACAGCTTGCGCACCTGCCGGTCGGCGGTCAGCACCGTCGGCCGCGGCTCGTCGCCGCTGCGGAAGCCGTGTCCCGGGTCGAGAACGAGCGCCAGCCCGGCACGCTTGCCCGCCGGTACGTGGATGACGTCGCCGGCACGCAGCTTGGCGAGCGACTCCACCACCTGCGCGCGCCGGTCGGTGCGCTGCCGCCGCGCGAGCCCGGTCTCGCGGTCCTTGATCGCGCGCCGGATGTTCGCGTACTCCATGAAGTCGCCGAGGTGGCAGGTCGCCGCCTCCGCGTACCCCTCCAGCGCCTCCTCGCTGCGCCGCACCTGCCGCGCGAGGCTCACGACGGCTCGGTCGGCCTGGAACTGCGCGAACGACGACTCCAGCAGCTCGCGCGCCCGGTCGCGGCCGAACTGGCGCACGAGGTTGACCGCCATGTTGTACGAGGGCCGGAAGCTCGAGCGGAGCGGGTACGTACGCGTCGACGCCATGCCGGCGACCGATGCAGGCTCGAGACCCGGCTGCCACAGCACGACGCCATGACCCTCGACGTCGATGCCGCGCCGCCCGGCCCGCCCGGTCAGCTGGGTGTACTCCCCCGGCGTCACGTCGGCGTGCGCCTGGCCGTTCCACTTCACCAGCTTCTCGAGCACGACCGAACGCGCCGGCATGTTGATGCCGAGGGCCAGCGTCTCGGTCGCGAAGACGATCTTCACCAGGCCGCGGGCGAACAGGTACTCGACGACCTCCTTGAACGTCGGCAGCAGGCCGGCGTGGTGGCTGGCGAGTCCGCGTTCGAGGCCTTCGAGCCACTCGTGGTAGCCGAGGATCGCGAGGTCTTCGTCGGGCAGCTCGGCGGTGCGTTCCTCCGCGTACGCGCGGATCTCGGCCGCCTCGTCCGGCGTGGTGAGGCGGATCCCGGAGTACAGGCACTGCATCACGGCGGACTCGCAGCCCTGCCGGCTGAAGATGAACTGGATCGCCGGCAGCAAGGCCTCGGCTTCGAGCTTCTCCGCGACCTGCGAACGGTTCGGTGTGAACGCGACCCGCTGGGATCGGTTGTGGTTGCGCTGCCCGCGCCGGCCACCGCGCTCATGGCCGCGGCCGTGTCGCCAGTCGTCACGGGCGATTCGCGTCAACTCCGGGTTGACGCGGGCCTCGAGGTCGGGGTTGCCGGTGTCGGCGAACAGGTCGTACATCCGCTTGCCGACCATCACGTGCTGGAACAGCGGAACGGGCCGGCGCTCCTCGACGATCACCTCGGTGTCGCCGCGTACGGTCTCCAACCACTCGCCGAACTCCTCGGCATTGGACACCGTCGCCGAGAGGCTGACGAGCTGGACCGACTCGGGGAGGTGGATGATCACCTCCTCCCAGGCGGCGCCGCGGAACGGGTCGGCGAGGTAGTGCACCTCGTCCATGACCACGTAGCCGAGGCCGGTGAGCGTGGAGGACCCCGCATACAGCATGTTGCGCAGCACTTCGGTGGTCATGACGACGACCGGGGCTTCGCCGTTGATCGTGTTGTCGCCGGTCAGGAGGCCGACGTTGGTCTGGCCGTACCGCTCGGAGAGCTCGTTGAACTTCTGGTTCGACAGTGCCTTGATCGGCGTCGTGTAGAAGCACTTCCGGCCGGTGTCGAGCGCCTTGTGGACCGCGAACTCGCCGACGACCGTCTTGCCCGAGCCGGTCGGGGCGGCGACGAGCACGCCCTTCCCAGCGTCCAGGGCGCGGCAGGCCGCCTCCTGGAACGGGTCGAGGTCGAAGTCGTAGAGCTGGCGGAACGCCCGCAGTCGCGTTCCGTTATCCCTCGCGACCTGTGCGTACCGCTCCGCCGGAGTGGTCATGCCCCCAGGCTACGTGCTCTCCGCCGGACCTCGCTTCGCGCGGCACCTGACGGGCGCCCAACGCGACCAGCGCGAGGGCGCCGAGCCACGCCGGGATCGACTCCTCGACGGCAAGCTCCATGACCGCCGCACCCGCGGCGAGCGTGCCGACGACCACGAGCAACGGGTGGGGAGCCGGCTTCTCGACCGGTGCGGAAGGCATGCGGCGGAGCGCGAACGCCGCGACGACGAGGAGCACGATCGCGACGACGACACCGGCGAACTGCGGGACCGAGGCACGGAACGGGTCACTGGCGAGCTGCATCGCGGTGGTGATCACGACGCCGGCGGCGAACAGTACGGCAGTGACCGTCAGACCGACCTTCCCCAGCCAGGGCTGGGTACGTCGTTCCGGCCCGACGAGCAGTTCGACGACCAGGATCGGAACGCTGATGCTCCAGACCGTGTGGAGCGTGAGGACGAAGACCGTCCACGGGATCCCCATGCCCAGCACGTCCACGTGCCCGTAGGACAGCAGGTCGTGGCCGTAGTAGTGCGGGTTGAACAACGTCTGGGTCGTGATGCCTTCCTCAAGGACGCCGTACGCGAGCGCGAGCAGCACGATCGACGGCCAGCGCAGCCCGGCGCGATGGGCGACCTCGCGGACCAGGAGCGCGCCACCCCCGTACAGCAGGGAGAGGACGACGAGGCCCACGAGCATCGTGACGGAGAGGTTGCCGAGCAAGAACTCGGCCACCAATGGCGACAGGAAGAACAGACCGACAGCGGGAGCGATTCGTCTGAGCATGCACCCAGCGTC
Organism: Tenggerimyces flavus; assembly: GCF_016907715.1. NCBI lineage: Bacteria > Bacillati > Actinomycetota > Actinomycetes > Propionibacteriales > Nocardioidaceae > Tenggerimyces > Tenggerimyces flavus. Next base: position 5,194,641 of record NZ_JAFBCM010000001.1, read on the forward strand.
GTCCCGGTGGTCGATCAGCCAGGATGCCGTTCGTCGGGACCCGGGCGTGACATCCGTCAGGGCTCCGTCAGGGCTTGGGTGGCAGGAAGATCTGCAGCGCCTCGGGCACGCACTCGACCGTCAGCGGCAGCGGCGCGAGCTTCTCGCCGTCGGCGTACCCGGACGTCTCCGGCGCGGCCACGTTGACGAGCTTCGCCTTCCGGCGGGTGATCGCGGGGTGCGAGAACGAGCGGCCGGTGAACAGCTTCGGGTAGAGCCGAGCGAGATCGAGCCGGCTCACCTGACCGATCACCGTGACGTCGAACTGACCGTCCGCCGGGTCGGCGCCCTCGCAGATCCAGACGCCGCCGCCGAACGAGGACGTGTTGCCGATCGCGATCACGAGCGCGTTGGTCTCCCAGCGTTCGCCGTCGAGCTCGAGCACGTACGGCCGGGGGGTGAAGTCGCGCACCTCGGCGGCAACGCCCGCGGCGTACTTCAACGTGCCGCGCAGCCGGTGCATGGTGTTGACCCGCTCGGTGACGCGGCCGGTGAAGCCGGCGGTGAAGATCGTGCCGAACCAGGTCGCGCCAGCCTTGCCGAGGTCGATCGCCCGGTGCTGGCCGGCGATCACCAAGTCGACGGCGGCGAGGGGATCCTTGCGCGGCAGCGCGAGCGCGCGGGCCAGGTCGTTGCCGGAGCCGGCGGGCACGATGCCGAGCGGCGTGTTCGTTCCGGCGACGGCCTGCAGCGCGAGGTGGATCATGCCGTCGCCACCGACGACGACGAGCGCGTCGACGCCGCGCGAGACGGCGCGGCGGGCTAGCTCGGCGGACTCGCCGGCATCGCGGCCAGCTTCCCAACGAGCGTTGAGTCCTGCGGACCTGAGCCGTTCGGTGACGGGACCCGCCATGCGGGCGCCACGTCCGCCTCCGGAGGTCGGATTGACGAGAACGGTGATCTCACGGGCCACGTCTGCGAACACTACTGGGCGACGTGGCCTTGTGCGGACGAGGCGCGCTAGTCGTCCTTGGACTCGCCGGCTCGTTCGATCTTCTCCACGTCGACGCCGGCGGCCACCAGGCTCGCTTTGCGGCGCCTGTCGATGAGGCGCGCGATCAGCTCGGAGATGATGAACAAGGCGCTCATCGGGACCGCGAGCATCAGCATCGTGAACGGGTCGATCGACGGAGTCGCGACCGCGGCGAACACGAAGATGAAGAAGATGATCGGCGCGCGCCACTTGCTCAGCCGCGCGGCGGACAGCACGCCCACCAGGTTGAGCAGGATCACGAAGACAGGGATCTCGAACGCGAGCCCGAAGACGATCAGCAGCCGCAGGATGAAGTCGAGCATGTTCGACACATCGAGCAGGTTCTGCGTCTTGATCGTCGTTTCCTCGAGGATCGGCGTGAACGACAGCAGCACCTGGATGCCCTTCGGCATCGCGAGGTAGCCGACGAAGACGCCGATGATGAACAGCGGCCCAGCGGTGCCGAGGAACGCCAGGCTCCACTTGCGCTCGTTCTTGTGCAACCCGGGGAGGATGAACGCCCACAGCTGGTACAGCCAGATGGGCGACGCCGCCACCAACGCGGCGACGAACGTGATCTTCAACTGGAGCATGAGCGGCGAGGAGATGTTGCCCCAGTTCACGCCGACGGTGAGATCGTCGCGCGTGGCGTTGATCGCCGCGACCGCGGTGTCCAGCGGATGCTGCAACAGCTGGAACAGCACGCCGTAGAACTGCCACGCCACGATCATCATGATGATCAGCGCGATGACCGACTTCAGCAGCCGGCCGCGCAGCTCACGTAGGTGTTCGACGAGGGTCATGCGACCCTCTTCGTCCGGAGTCGGCTTGGGCTTCTTACGGCCCAGCAACTGTCCGATGGAGATGCTCACGTCGCCCCCGGGGAGGACCAGCGCGCCTCAGGAAGGCACGACGATGAAACAGCGGATCACCGGTTGGTGTGCTCGGTGTCCTTGGCCTGCTCCTGCACGGGCTGCGCCGGGACCTGACCGCTCGCACTGGTGTGCGTGATGGACGGCGGGGTGGCCTCAGCCGCGGGGGCCGGGGTCTCGTCCTTCTTCTCCGCCTTCTCGGCGTCCTCGTCCTTGGTCCGGATTTCCTTCTTGAAGATGCGCAGCGACTCGCCGAGGCCCGCCGCGATCTTCGGAAGCCGGGTGGCGCCGAACAGCAGGACGAGTACGGCGATGATCAGCAGGATCTCAGTGGGTCCGAGATTGGGCATGGATTGGCCTCTCTCATCGTGTGGCTGTTCTCGATGGTACGCCAGGGAATGGGCACCGTCTCAGGCTCGGCGCGCGGCGCCGCTCTCGGTCGGTGCCGAATGTGCCCGATCTTGGTCCTCGACCTCTGCCATGGCTCGGTCCAGTTTGTCCGCCGCGAGCCCGAGCTCGAGGAACAGCTCCTTCGCCCGTCGCCACAGCCACACGCCTATGCAGGCGTACAGAACGAGGGCGAAAAGGACAATTCCGCCGAAGAGCAGCACCCACCTCACGGGCGCCAACCCTAGCCCCTACCTGCTGTGCCAGTTACGCAAGAGGTCGGTTTCCTCGGCCTCGGTGAGCCCAGATCGCCACGGCTTGTCGCCGCGTTCGTCCACTATCCAGACGAGAGTGTCACGTGCGGTATCAGCCACGTCACGGATCGTCAGACCCGCCTCGGCCGTCGCGGAGGTGTCGCGGGCCATGAATCCGGCGTTCTCGGGCTCGTCGACCCACAGCGGCAGCGACTTGGGGCCGGACCAGACGTTCACCTCGTTCGCCAGCAGGAAGTCCTGCGGAACCCAGGTCAGCTGGACGTCCGTCCCCACACCGGCCGCGACCGCCTCCAGCAGCTGCCGGCGCGTGAACGAGGTCGACGTGCTGTCGTACACGCCGGTCCGCCCGTTCTCGGTCGAGTCGACGATCCAGGCGGCGAGGTCGCGGACGTCCACCAGCTGCACCGGGTCGTCCGGCTTGCCGGGCGCGAGCACCTCGCCGCCGCGGGCGATGCGGTACGGCCAGTACGTGAACCGGTCGCTCGGGTCGCCCGGGCCGACGATCAGCCCGGCACGCACGATCAGCGCGTCGCTCCCCCGGCCAGCCGCGACCTCCTGCTCGCAGGAGACCTTGGCCTCGCCGTAGTTCGCCGGGTCGGCCTCGTCCGCGTCTGCCGCGAGTGGCTGGCGGAGTGGCGCGGTCTCGACGCGCTGCCCAGGCGTCGCGTCGTCGGAGTAGACGCTGCAGGTCGAGACGAACGTCCAGTGCTTGGCCCGGTCGGCGAGCGCCGAGATCGCCCGGCGTACGTGCGTCGGCTGCCGCGCCACGTCGACGACCGCGTCGTACTCGCCCTCGAGGGCGGCGAACCCGTTCTCGTCGTCCCGGTCCAGCTTGACGAACGTCGCGCCTTCCGGCGGGTTGCTCGTCGTCCCCCGCGCGGCGGCGGTGACCTCGTGGCCACGCCGCAGCGCCTCCGCGACGATCGCCTTGGACAGGAACACGGTGCCACCGAGCACGAGAAGTCTCATAGCTGGATCCTTCCGGCTCCACTGGCCGGAAACCAGCGGATCTGCTCTCGGCCAACCCTCCGCTGTCCACACCTTCCGCGACTTCACCCACTGGACCGGGGTTCTGCAACGTGGGAATTGCTCTCCGACCCCGGTTCGGTGGGTGAAGTGCGGCTGGCTGTGGATGGTGTGGACAGCGGTGGCCGGGAGAGGTGGCCGGGAGAGGTGTGGGTGGCGGTGGTGGTCAGGGGGTTTCGTAGGCGGCGAGGGCGGAGCGGGCGTCGGCGCTGACTGCTTCGGCGAGGCCGGCGGGTTCGATCACGCGCGCGTGCCCGCCCAGGCGCAGCGCGAGGCGGCGGAGCCAGCGCTGGTCGGCGATCCGCAGCCGTACCCGCAGCTGACCCGCGCCGAGGTCGATGACCTCCTCGCACGGGTAGTACTCCGACACCCATGCCGCCGGCGGGTCGAGGTCGATGGTCGCGAGCTCGTGGTCGGGCGACGGCTGGAACAGCCCGGCGGACAGGTCCCGCGGCCGCGCCTGCGGCGGGAGTACGGCCGGCTCGTCCAGCACCCGCGCCTTCGCGACCCGGTCCAGCCGGAACAGCCGTACGTCCTCTGCCCGATGGCACCAGCCCTCGAGGTAGGTCCGGCCGTCGGCGAGGAAGATCCGCATCGGGTCGACATCGCGTTCGGTGGTCTCGTCGCGCGCCGGCACCCAGTACGACAGGTGCAGCCGCCGGCCGCGGTCCAACGCGTCCTGGATCGTCGCGCGGATCTCCGGGTCCTCGAACGCGTCGACCTGGATCTCGACCTGCTTCGTCACCGATCCCGAAGCCTGCCCCGCGGCCTCCTCCAGCCGCGCGATCACCCGGTCGACCATTTCCCGTTCGTTCGACCGGCCGGTCTCGCGCAGCACTCGCAGCGCGACGAGCAGGCCCAGCGCCTCGTCGGAGGTGAGCCGGAACGGGCGGGTGAGGAAGTCGGCGTTCGAGACGTGGATCGTGCCGTCGCCCTCGACGGCGTCCATGTCGACCTCGATGTAGTCGCCGGGCATCATCCCCGGCAGCCCGCAGAACCAGAGCACGCCGAGGTCCGCGACGAGCTGGCGTTCGGAGATCCCGAACACCCGCGCGACGTCGGCGACGCGGGCGCCTGGGTGGGCGAGCAGGTACGGGAGCAGGGCCAGCAGGCGGCGCACCTGTTCCTTGGCGCCGCCCGGGCCGGCGGATCGCGGCAGGTCGTCGATCACCGCGACTCCACTAGCAGGCTCTTGAGGTGTTGGATCGTCGCTTCGCGTACGTCGGGTGGGTCGAGGGCGACGACATCGGTCGCGTATCCGGCGAGCTCCTCCGACAGCGTGACCACGTCGCCGAACGCGACGCGGACCAGGTCCCAGCCCTCGCCGTCGGGTTCGATCAGCTGGGCGCGGCGGCGCAGGCCGTTGCCGGCACCGGTACGGACGCGGATCGTCGCGATGCCGCGGGGATCGCTGTCGGTGGGCCTCAGCCGTTCCGCCTCGGCGCGCAGGTCGACGCCGTCCGGGACCTCGAACGCGCGCGGCTTGCCGACCTCCTTGACCTGGCCGACGATCCGGGAGAGCCGGAACATCCGCGCTGCCTGCCGGTCCCGGTCGTGCCCGAGGACGTACCACCGCGTGCGCCAGTTGATGATTCCCCAGGGCTCGAACGTTCGTCGGGCCGGTCCGGCGGTGCCGGGACGGCGGTAGTCGAACGTCACGACCGTGTGGGTCTGGACGGCGCGCCAGAGCGGGACGAACGAGGGCTCGCCGGCACCAGGTCCGGGCTCGAGCGCGGCGAGGTGCGCGGTGTCGGCATCGAGGCCCTCGGCGCCGAGCTTGAGCACGGCGCGCGACGTCGCCTCGGCGAGGCTGGCGTGCTGCCAGACCCTCGCCGCCAGGCCGAGGACGGCGACCTCCTCCGCGGTGAACGTCAGCGGCGGCAGCTCGTACTCGCTGCGGCGGATCCGGTAGCCGACCTCGTCGTCGAAACCGGACGCGACCGAACCGATCTCGATCGGGATGCCGAGCTCGCGCAGCTCTTCCTTGTCGCGCTCGAACATCTTCTCGAAAGCTTCGAGCGACAGCTCGTGGTAGTCCTCCACGAGCGTGCGAAGCTTGGCCTTGGGCACGAAGTGACGCGAGACGAGCAGGCAGATGACGAGGTTCATCAGCCGCTCGGATTTGCGGGGCGGCACGCGCTTTCACCCCCTTCCACCCGACCAAGCTACAGCAGTGACGAGCGCCGACCCGGGTCGACCGTGAGGCTCCCTCCGGCGTGTCGAAAGATGACGTGTCACCACTCGCTGAGCGGTCGGGCCCGGGTCCATTGGACTAGCCTCGCCGCTGTGATTCGTTGGCGTTCGGGTGTCGTGACGACTGTTCGTGACGGCTGGGCCGGCACCGTGAAGCTCGACGTCGAGACACCGGACGGGCCGGTGCCGGCGCTCGCGTACGTCTCCCTGGTCGGTACGCCGGAAGTCGGCGACCGGGTGCTGCTGAACACCTCCGCGTACGCCCGCGGGCTCGGGACGGGCGGCTACGCGCTGGTCGTGGCCGTGCCCGACCGGCTGCCGCCCGACGTCGAAGGACCGGGGCACCTGGTCAAGGCGCGCTACACGCCGCTGCAGACGATGGTCCTGGGCGTGGACGAGCCCGACTCCCCCGCGTACGACGTGCTGCGCGACGCCGACGACCTCGGCGGGATGCCGGTCGTGGTGGCCGACCTGCACTCCGCGCTGCCCGCCGTGCTGGCCGGGCTGTACGCGGCCAGGCCGGGCACCCGGGTGGCGTACGTGATGACCGACGGCGGTGCGCTGCCGTTGGCGTTCTCCAAGACGGTGTCGTCGCTGCGGGCTGCGTCCTGGCTGGTGGGATCGGTGACGGTCGGGCAGGCGTTCGGCGGCGACCTCGAGGCGGTCACGCTGCACACCGGGTTGCTGGCGGCGCGGCACGTGCTGGGCGTGGACGTCGCGGTGGTGACGCAGGGCCCGGGGAACCTCGGAACGGGAACGCGCTGGGGCTTCTCCGGCGTCGCTTCGGGCGAAGCGGTGAACGCCGTGGCCGCGCTGTCGGGACGGGCAGTCGGGACGCTGCGGGTGTCGTCGGCGGACCCGCGGCCGCGGCACCGGGGCGTGTCGCACCACAGCCTCACGGCGTACGGACGGGTCGCGCTGGCCGCGGCGGACGTGGTCGTGCCGGAGCTGCCGCCGCCGTTCGGGGACGAGCTGCGGGACGCGGTGGAGGCGCTGCGGGCGCGGCACACGGTCGTCCGGGTACAGGTGGACGGGCTGGCCGAGGCGATCGCGAAGTCGCCGGTGCGAGTGTCGTCGATGGGACGTTCGTACGACGAGGACGCGCCGTACTTCCTCGCCTGCGCAGCCGCCGGCCGGCACGCCGCCGCGCTGTTAACCGATTGAGCTCGACCTGGGCTGGCTCGTACCGTCCTGGGCATGCGTTCCTATGACGACCTGGTGTCCGAGGCGCTTGCCGCCGACTTCCGAGGCTGGGACTTCGGCTTTCTCGCCGGCCGGATCGAGGGTGGCGAGGCCTGGAACTACGACGACCTGGCGAGCGCCGAGATCACGGATTCGACCCGGCTGCTCGACATCGGGACGGGTGGCGGCGAGACGCTCGAGGGGATCCTCGCCGGTCGACGTCCGGCGCACGTCGTCGCGACCGAGGGCTGGGCGCCGAACGTCCCGGTGGCCCGTGAGCGACTGGAGCCGTTCGGCATCGAGGTCCGGCAGAGCGTCGAGGGCGAGCCGCTGCCGGCTGCCGACGGGGAGTTCGATCTGGTGCTCGCGCGGCACGCCGGCGCGTCGGCTGCCGAGTTGAGCCGCGTCCTCCAGCCCGGTGGCGTCTTCCTGACCCAGGGCGTGGGGCGGGACAACGACCTGGAGTTCAACGAGGTGCTCGACGGTCCGCCGCCGACGCATGCCAACGACCCGTCGTTCGCCGACTCGGTCGCCGGACTGAAGCAAGCGGGCTTCGCGATCGACCGGGCCGAGGAGACGTTCAACGAGACCGGCTACCTCGACATCGGCGCGATCGTGTTCCACCTGATGGCGGTGTCGTGGCAGGTGCCCGGGTTCGACGTCACGACGTACGACCAGGCCCTGAGAACGCTCGACGCCCGGATCCGCGTCGAGGGGCGGTTCGTCGTACGGAACCACCGGACGCTGATCCGGGCGCGTCGAGTCTGAATTGAACTGGCGTCAGCTGGCGCCGAGGATGTCGATCACGAAGGCGACCGTGTCGGTCTTCTTCACGTCGGTGCCCTGCAGGTCCTGGCCGAAGCCCTGGTCCGGCGGCATGATCAGCAGCACGCGGCTGCCGACGGTCTTGCCGACCAGGCCGGTGGTGAGGCCCTTCACCTGGGTCTGCGAGAGCTGCAGGTCGAGCGCCTGCTTGCGGTCCCACGAGGAGTCGAACTTCTTGCCCGTACGCCAGTTCGCCGCGATGTAATGGAAGTTCACGGTGTTCTCCGCCGTGACCTTCGCGCCCTTGCCGATCAGCAGGTCCTGGACGACGAGCTTCGTCGGCGCCGCCTTCTTCGGCACGGTGAGCGCCGTCGGCGTTCCGTCCTTCACCGTCACGGTCGGCAGGCCGGCGGGCGGCGTCACCGCGGTGCCCTCGGCCTTGGTGAGCGGCTTGTAGGCGCTCTTCACGTCGACCACGAAGATCAGCGAGTCACCCTTGTTGATACCCGCCTGCTGGTTGCCCTCGGCGTAGCCGTCCTTCGACGGGATCGTGATCAGCACGCGGCTGCCGACCTTCTGGCCGACCAGACCCTTGATGAAGCCCGCGATCAGGGCGCCGTCGGCGAGCTTGAACGTCGCCGGCTTGCCGCCCTTCCAGGACGAGTCGAACTCCTTGCCGTCGCGGCCGTTGATGCCGACGTAGTCGACGATCACCTGCTGGCCCTTGGCGAGCGTCTCGCCCTTGCCCTCCGACACGGCCTTCGCCGCGGTCTCGGCGACCTTGAACGGCTTGGCGAACTCGACCGTCGGCTTGGCGCTGGTCTCGCCCTTCACCGTGACGGCCTCGATGCCGGTGCCGCCGGGCTTCTTCTCGGTCTCGGTCTTCTTGCCGGATTCGCCACCACAGGCGGCGGCGACGAACATCAGCGGGACTATGAGGAGAGCCAGAGCCTGGCGACGACGCACAGTGAACACCTCGTTGACGAACGGTTGGGGGTGTACGAAGGCCACACCATACCCCGCGAGTCTGTGAGCAGCCTTAATGAGGGGCTAGAGGCCGATCTCCGTTCCATGACCGCTCTGGTGCGCCGCGGCGAGCACGAGGGCGGCCGCGGCGGCGTCCTGGACGGCGACACCGACGGACTTGTAGAGAGTCAGCTGGTCAGGCGCGGTGCGGCAGGGCTTCGTTCCGGCGACGAGCTCGCCCAGCTCGGCGTGGATCTGGACCCCTGATTGGAGCAGCTCGTTACTGCCCGCGGGGAACGGAGCGAGCGCGGCCTGCCTCGACTCCACGCAGACCAACGCCTCCGCGACCGTCGCCTCGTCGACCTCTCGCCCGGCGCGATTGAAGCCGACCGAGGTGACGTGCGTACCGGGGCTCAGCCACTCCCGCCGGACGACGGGATCGGTGGCGTGCGTCGTCGCGCAGACGATGGCCGCGCCGTCCATCGCCTCGCGATAGGTCTCGGCTGCCCGTACCTCCTGCGGGAGGAGGTCGTCGAGTTCGGCCGCGAGCTTCGCGGCCTTGGCCGGGTCTCGTCCGGCGACGCGGAGCTCGCGGATCGGCCGGACTCTGCTGACGGCGATCGCGTGCGAACGGGCCTGCACACCGGTGCCGAGGATCGCCAACACCTCGGCGTCCTCTCGCGCGAGCAGCCTCGCCGAGAGCGCCGACCCGGCACCGGTCCGAGCGGCGGTGATGACCTCGCCGTCCAGCAGTGCGGCCGGCTCCCCCGTCGCGGGGTCGAACGCGACGATGACCGCGTGATGCGTGGGCCGGTCGACGTTGTGCGGGAACAGCGCGACGAGCTTGCTGGTCAGAACGCCAGCGGATGGGAGGTACGCGGGCATCGCGGCGAGGAAGCCGTCCCGTTCCGGCACGGTCGCTGCCACGCGGGAAGGCATCGAGACCCGACCAGCTGAGAGTTCGACGTGAGCAGCGGCGAGAGCGTCGATCAGCGCGTCAATGTCCAAGAGGGCTTGGACGTCGGCCTTCGAAAGGACCAGCACGCGTCACATGCTCTGGATGAGCTTCTCCACCCGTTCGTCCACGCTGCGGAACGGGTCCTTGCAGAGCACGGTGCGCTGCGCCTGGTCGTTGAGCTTGAGGTGCACCCAGTCGACGGTGAAGTCGCGGCGACGTTCCTGCGCCCGCTTGATGAACTCGCCGCGCAGCCGGGCCCGGGTGGTCTGCGGCGGCACCGACTTCGCCTCGAACACCCCGAGGTCGGTGGTGACCCGGTTGACCAGGCCGCGGCGCTCGAGCAGGTAGTACAGACCGCGGTTGCGGTGGATGTCGTGGTACGCGAGGTCGAGCTGTGCGATCCGCGGCGACGTCAGCGAGAGGCCGTGCTTGTCGCGGTAGCGGTTGAGCAGCTTGTACTTGATCACCCAGTCGATCTCGCGGTCCACCGAGGACAGGTCACCGGAGTCGACGGCCTTGAGGGTGCGCTCCCACAGATCGAGCACCTTCGCCACCGCGGGCGTCGCGAGGTCACGTCGTTCGACGAAGTCGCGGGCCTTGGTGAAGTACTCCTCCTGGATGTCGAGCGCGCTCGCCTCGCGTCCGTTCGCCAGTCGTACGCGACGGCGACCGGTGATGTCGTGGGAGATCTCGCGGATCGCGCGGATCGGGTTCTCCAGCGTGAGGTCGCGCAGCACGATGCCGGCCTCGATCATGCGGAGGACGAGGTCGGTGCTGCCGAGCTTGAGCAGCGTGGTCGACTCCGACATGTTCGAGTCGCCGACGATCACGTGCAGCCGGCGGTAGCGCTCGGCGTCGGCATGCGGTTCGTCGCGGGTGTTGATGATCGGGCGGGAACGGGTCGTCGCCGACGACACGCCTTCCCAGATGTGCTCGGCGCGCTGGCTCACCGCGAACACCGCACCGCGCGGGGTCTGCAGCACCTTGCCGGCACCGACCATGATCTGCCGGGACACGAGGAACGGGATCAGCACGTCGGCGAGGCGAGAGAACTCGCCGTGCCGGCTGACGCAGTAGTTCTCGTGGCATCCGTAGGAGTTGCCGGCGGAGTCGGTGTTGTTCTTGAACAGGTAGACGTCGCCCGCGATGCCTTCCTCGCGCAGCCTGCGCTCGGCGTCGACGAGCAGTCCTTCGAGGATGCGTTCGCCGGCCTTGTCGTGCGTGACCAGGTCGATGATCGAGTCGCACTCCGGCGTCGCGTACTCCGGGTGGCTGCCTACGTCGAGGTAGAGGCGGGCACCGTTGCGCAGGAAGACGTTGCTGCTGCGGCCCCAGGAGACCACCCGGCGGAACAGGTAGCGGGCAACCTCGTCGGGAGACAGTCGGCGCTGGCCACGAAACGTGCACGTGACGCCGTACTCGTTCTCGAGGCCAAAGATCCGACGGTCCATAGTCACCACACTATGCCTTGCGTAGGAAGAAAGCCGGTCCCCTGTGACCACATGTCAGAACACCGCCACGAATTGTTTCAGGACCGGCCCGATGACGTCAGGACTCGGTGGAATCCGGCTCCGTTTCCGGGGCAGTTTCTGGGGCTGCTTCCGGTGCCGCGGGCTCGGGGGTGAGCAGACGCTCGAGCACCGGTCCGGTGATCCGGCGGAACTTGCGCTTCTGCGTCCGGGTCCGGTCCAGAACGGCGACCTCGAGATGGTCGGCCTCGAGCTGGCGCGGCTCGTCGCTGTCGCGGCCGAGGGTGTCGACCGCGAGCGCCAGCGCGGTGGCCAACGACTGGCCGGCCTGGTAGCGCTCGGAGACGTACGTGGTCAGCGTCTCGGCCGCACCACCCATCACCGCGAACCCGTGCTCGGCCGCGACCGAACCGTCGTAGGTGAGCCGGTAGATCTCGTCCTCCTCCGAGGACGCTCCGACCTCGGCGACGACGGTCTCCACCTCGTACGGCTTCTCGCCGGCGTTGGAGAAGATCGAGCCGAGCAGCTGCGCGTAGCGGTTGGCGAGCATCAGCGCGTTGACGTCGGAACGGTCGTAGGAGTAGCCGTGCAGCTCGGCCATCCGTACGCCTGCGACGCGGAGGCTCTCGAACTCGTTGTACCGGCCGACCGCGGCGAACGCGATGCGGTCGTAGATCTCGCTGATCTTGTGCAGCGCGCGGTGGCGGTTCTCCGCGACGAGCGCGATGCCGTGGTCGTACTGCAGCACGATCGAGCCGCGGCCGCGGGCGATGTTCTTGCGGGCGTAGTCGGCCCGGTCCCGCATCTGTTGCTCGGGCGAGACATAGAACGGCATGCTCATCGCGCGTCACCCTCCCCGTCGGCGCTGGGCAGGGCGGGGGCGGTGGGGCCGAGTGGTCGCCGCATGCGACCCTCCAGCATGCGGTCGACGATGGCCGCGACCTCCTCGTCGGTGTAGCGGCGGTAGCCGGCCTCGCTGACGGTGGCGATGATCGGGTAGATCTTGCGGAACACGTCCGGTCCGCCGGTGGCCGAGTCGTCGTCGGCGGCGTCGTACAACGCCTGCAACGCCGCGGCCGCGGCCTCTTCGGAGGTCGCGTCCTCGTCGAACAGCTTCTTCAGCGAGCCGCGGGCGAAGAGCGAGCCGGAGCCGATGGAGTGGAACAGCTGCTCCTCGTACCGGCCACCGGTGACGTCGTAGGAGAAGATCCGGCCGCGTCGCAGGACCTCGTCCCAGCCTGCGTACAGCGGCACCGCGGCGAGACCCTGCATGGCCAGGCCGAGGTTGCCGCGGAGCAGGGTCGACAGCCGGTTGGCCTTGCCGTCGACGGAGAGCACACTGCCCTCGATCTTCTCGTAGTGCTCGAGCTCGACCTGGAACAGCCGCACCAGCTCCACGCCGATGCCGGCGCTGCCGGCGAACCCGATCAGCGAGAACTCGTCGGCAGGGAAGACCTTCTCGACGTCGCGGACCGCGATCATGCTGCCCGCGGTCGCACGCCGATCGCCCGCCATCAGCACGCCGCCGGCGTACGTCGACGCGACGATCGTGGTGCCGTGCGGGATCTCCTCGCCGGCCGTCGAACCCGGCTGCACGTTGCGGCCCTGGCCGGGCAGCAGCTCGGGTGCGTACGACGCGAGGAAGTCGGCGAACGACGAGCTCCCCGGGATCATGAACGCGGGATCCAAGGACCCGGCGCGCGGTCGATCGGTGCCCACACGTCTCCTTCCAGTCCTGTCGCTCGAGCGGGTCACTGGACGTGTCGTGACCGGCTCCTTGAACCTATCTGGCGCGCGCCTGCGTAGTGCGACCGGCGTGCCCGACTACTCCCGATTCAGCTCTGGGCTTAGTCGGACAAGTCGGACTATTGGCCGCCCTTCTGGACGAACGACCGCACGAAGTCCTCGGCGTTCTCCTCGAGCACCTCGTCGATCTCGTCGAGGATCGAGTCCACGTCCTCGTCGAGTGCGTCCTTGCGCTCCTTGGTCGCCTCGTCGGACTGGACGTCGGTGACCTCGTCGGTCTCCTCGTTCCGCCGCGTGGACCGTTGTTGTTGGCCGCCGCTGTCTCGTGTCGTCATGACCACCCTCCCGTCACCGGGCTTTTGCTCCTTACCTGGACCCTACAAGTGCGTCCCGACACAAGGGAGGGAAGATCGCTACAGGTTGGCCAACATCTTTCTGGGGGCTTCGTTGCTGGGCGAGTCTGGTGGAGTGCTGCCGCGGGTGGTCGTGTTCGACGCGATGGGTGTGCTGTACCGGCACGGCAACGTCGTCGCGGGCGTTCTCCTCCCCTATCTGCGGTCTCGCGGCTGCGTGCTTTCCGAGGCGGAGATCCGTGCGGCGTACCGGTCGTGCACGCTCGGGCGGATCTCGACGTGGGAGCTCTGGGCCGCGCTCGGGGTCGCCGACTCGGCCAGCGACGAGGACTACTGCCAGCGGCACGAGCTGACTCCGGGGGCTCCCAAGCTGCTGGGACGGTTGCGTTCCTCGGGTGTTCGGCTGTTGGCGCTCTCGAACGACGCGGCCGCGTGGTCCGCGTTGCTGCGGGCCCGGTTCGGGCTGGACTCGTACATCGACCGCTGGTTGATCAGCTCCGACCTCGGTGCGCGCAAGCCCGATCCCGCGACCTATCAGGCGGCGATCGCGGCCGCCGGCACACCGGCGTCCGAGATCGTGCTGGTGGACGACCGGCCGACCAACCTCCTTGCCGGCCATGCTGAGGGCCTACGGCCGGTGCTGTTCCACAGTGAGGACACCGCCGCCAACCCCGCACCGGACCTGGACGCTCCCTCGGCGCACGGGATGGCGGAGCTGTACGAGGTGCTCGCGAGGTAGCTTGTGACGTACCGGCCGAGGCCAGCACGCCTGCGGCTCCATCCCGTTGTGGAAGGAGTGGCGTGCTACCTACCTCTTGGGACGCTTCACAGCTGCTTCGGCGGCTCGGCGTCGATGCCGTGGACATCGCCGACACGCTCGCGGCGCGGCCGTCTGCTGATGACCCGGTCGTGACATGGCTGGTCGAGGAGACGATCGCCTCGATGGGTGTCGCCGTCTCGATCGCTGGTCACCGCGGCTGGCCTGGGCAGCCCGACACTCCCGTGGGGCGACACGTGCCGGTGTGGGCGTATCTCGCGCTGGTGCCGTACGTGCTGGAGTTCCACCGCTCTCGGCGGACGAGTGCGGCGCCTCGCTGGCTCGCCGCCGTTTGAATGAAGGGCACCTTCATTCGAACCTATTGAATGAAGGTGCCCTTCATTAAAAACGTGGCGGGGTGGCTGTTGTCGAGGGTGGTCCGTGGAGACGGTGTGGCGGGACTTGGCTGGGTCGGAGGCACCCTGGTCCGAACCTTTGGGACCAGGGTGCCCCCGACCCAAACCCACCGGGCACGTTCACGGCCCCAAGCGATGCACCGGACGTTTGGATGAAGGGCACCTTCATCCAACCGGGCTGCGGTGGGTCAGCCGCCGGTGATGGTGCGGACGAGCTCGTCGGCGGTGCGGCAGCGGTCGAGGAGGTCGCCGACGTGGGCCTTCGTGCCCCGCAGCGGTTCCAGGGTCGGGACGCGCTGCAGGGACTCGTGGCCTGGCAGGTCGAAGATCACCGAGTCCCACGACGCCGCGGCGATGTGCTCGGCGTACTGGGCCAGGCAGCGGCCGCGGAAGTATGCGCGGGTGTCCTCCGGGGGACGGGTGATCGCGTGCACGATCTCGGTCTCTGTCAGCAGCCGGTCCATCCGTCCGCGCTCGGCGAAGCGCTGGTACAGCCCCTTCTCCGGCCGCAGGTCGGTGTACTGCAGGTCGATCAGCTGCAGCTTCGGGCTCCCCCAGTCCAGCGAGTCGCGGGTCCGGTACTGCTCCAGCACCGAGAGCTTGGCCACCCAGTCCAGCTCCCGCGCCAACGACATCGGATCGGACTCGAGCCGCGACAGCACCGACTCCCAGCGGTCGAGTACGTCGCGCGTCTGCGCGTCGGTGTCCGCGCCGGTCCGGTCCTCGACGTACTTGCGCGCCTGCTCGAGGTACTCCAGCTGCACCTGCACCGCTGTGAGCTTCCGCCCGTTCTTCAACGTCAGCAGGTGCTTCAGCGTCGGGTCGTGTGACACCTCGTGCAGCGACGTCACCGGGTGCTCGATGGACAGGTCCGAGGTCAGGAAACCGTCCTCGATCATCGACAGCACCAGCGCGGTCGTACCGGCCTTGAGGTACGTCGCGATCTCGGACAGGTTGGCGTCGCCGATGATGACGTGCAGCCGCCGGTACTTGTCCGGATCGGAGTGCGGCTCGTCGCGGGTGTTGATGATCGGCCGCTTCAACGTGGTCTCGAGGCCCACCTCGACCTCGAAGAAGTCGGCCCGCTGGGACAGCTGGAAGCCGTGCCGGCTGCCGTCCTGCCCCATCGACACCCTGCCGGCGCCGGCGAACACCTGGCGGGTCACGAAGAACGGCGTCAGATGGCGCACGATGTCCGCGAACGGGGTCGAGCGATTCATCAGGTAGTTCTCGTGGCAGCCGTACGAAGCGCCCTTGCTGTCGGTGTTGTTCTTGTGCAGCAGGATCGGCACCGACAGCGGCGGCTCGGCGGCACGCCGCGCCGCCTCGGCCATGATCCGTTCGCCCGCCTTGTCCCACTTCACCAGGTCACGCGGGTTGGTGACCTCCGGAGTGGAGTACTCCGGGTGCGCGTGGTCGACGTACAGCCGCGCGCCGTTGGTGAGGATCGCGTTCGCGAGGCCCACGTCCTCGTCGGTCAGCTGGCTGTCGTCGGCCAGGTCCCGCGCGAGGTCGAAGCCGCGGGCGTCGCGGAGCGGGTTCTCCTCCTCGAAGTCCCAGCGTGCCCGCCGGGACCGGATCGCCTGGCCGGCGTACGCGTTCACCACCTGCGAGGACGACAGCATGGGGTTCACCGTGGGCTGACCGGCTACCGAGATGCCGTACTCGGTCTCGATACCCATCACCCGGCGCACACTCATGGGTCTCCTCACCGCTACATCGCCGACCCGCGAGGGGCCGTTACTTCATCGAGCGTACGCGGGTTATACCCGTCCGCACGGCGCCGACCGCCGAATCCGCCCTGGAAAGCAACGAGAGCCGCACGAACCCGGCGGTGGCCGAAGGCCACACAAAACGGCACGGCCCAAGACCGACGGGCGCAGGTGACGATAGTCACCAAGCGCCCGTCAGCCTTGGTCGCGAGGCCTCGCGGCTCTCGTGGACTGCTTTACAGGTACTGGCCGGTGTTCGCGATCGTGTCGATCGAACGGCCAGCCTCCGCGCCTTGCTTGCCGGAGATGAGCGTACGGATGAACACGATCCGCTCGCCCTTCTTGCCCGAGATCCGCGCCCAGTCGTCGGGGTTGGTCGTGTTGGGCAGGTCCTCGTTCTCCTTGAACTCGTCGACGCACGCCTGCAGCAGGTGCTGGATGCGAACGCCGCGCTGGTCCAGGTCGAGGTAGTCCTTGATGGCCATCTTCTTGGCCCGGTTGACGATGTTCTCGATCATCGCGCCGGAGTTGAAGTCCTTGAAGTACAGGACCTCCTTGTCGCCGTTGGCGTACGTGACCTCGAGGAAGCGGTTCTCCTCCAGCTCGGAGTACATCCGCTCGACGGTCCGCTGGATCATGCCCTGGACCGTCGCGTCCGGGTTGCCACCGAACTCGGCCAGGTCAGCCTCGTGCAGCGGCAGCGACGACAGCAGGAACTTCGAGAAGATGTCCCGCGCCGCCTCGGCGTCCGGTCGCTCGATCTTGATCTTCACGTCCAGTCGGCCAGGCCGCAGGATCGCGGGGTCGATCATGTCCTCGCGGTTGGAGGCACCGATCACGATGACGTTCTCGAGGCCCTCGACACCGTCGATCTCGCTCAGCAGCTGCGGAACGATGGTGTTCTCCACGTCGGAGGAGACGCCGGAGCCGCGGGTGCGGAACAGCGAGTCCATCTCGTCGAAGAACACGATGACCGGCGTGCCCTCGTCGGCCTTCTCCCGCGCCCGCTGGAACACGAGCCGGATGTGCCGTTCGGTCTCACCGACGTACTTGTTCAGCAGCTCGGGGCCCTTGATGTTGAGGAAGTAGCTCTTCCCCTCCGTCTTGGCGTCCCGCTTCGCGACCTGCTTGGCCAGCGAGTTCGCGACTGCCTTGGCGATCAGCGTCTTGCCGCAGCCGGGCGGGCCGTACAGCAGGATGCCCTTGGGCGCCTTGAGCTGGTGCTCCTTGAACAGGTCGGCGTGCAGGTACGGCAGCTCGACCGCGTCGCGGATCTGCTCGATCTGCCCCGGCAGACCGCCGATGTCCTCGTAGCTGATGTCCGGGACCTCTTCGAGGACGAGCTCCTCGACCTCGGACTTCGGAATGCGTTCGTAGACGTACCCGGACCGCGGCTCGAACAGCAGCGCGTCGCCAGCCCGGATCGGGATGTCCCGCAGCGGCTCGGCGAGCCGTGCGATGCGTTCGTCGTCGGTGTGCCCGATGACGAGCGCGCGTTCGCCGTCCTCGAGCACCTCCTTTAGCGTGACGACCTCGCCGACCTCTTCGAAGCCGAGCGCGCGCACCACGTTGAAGGACTCGTTGAGCATGACCTCCTGGCCGCGCCGCAGCTCGTCCAGGTCGATGCTCGGGCTGACGGTGACGCGGAGCTTCCGCCCACCGGTGTAGACGTCCACGCTCTCGTCGTCGTTGCGCTCGATGAAGATGCCGAAGCTCGCTGGCGGCTGGGCCAGTCGGTCGACCTCTTCCTTGAGCGTGACGATCTGCTCGCGGGCCTCTCGTAGGGTCGCGGCCAAACGCTCGTTCTGGGCCGTGACATTGGCGAGCATGGCTTGAGCTTCGGCGAGCCTCTGCTCGAGCTGCCGGCCCTCTCGTGGCTGCTCGGCGAGTCTCCGCCGGAGTGCCGCTACCTCTTCTTCAAGGTACGTGACTTGGCTGGCGAGCTCGGCAGCCGAGCGCGACCCGCGTCGGTCATCGTGTGCGGGCACCTTCCTCACCTCCCCGGTCCTCGTGCCGTCGGTCGCGGCGGGCGTCGTCGTGCCTGGTGATTCAGTGCTCGACGCGAGCCGCTCCTCGACCCAGTTCTGACCCTATATCCCGGACCCACCCAAAGGTCCACGTCTGTGTACACGGAACGAGACGCGTCGAACACGAAACACTGTGGTTATACCCAGGAGCACGGACTGGAACGTGTATGCGTTCGTTACGGTGTTGGAACGAAACCCGCGTGTCGCCCTCGATGCCCGCGGATCACAGCTCCCATCCCCTGGCGTGCGGAATCACCGTGGCGCGCTGCGAATGCTGCGGAATGACGCCGCTGGGATTCAGCTATGAGCGGACAGAGCCAGAGCCCATGCCCGTGATCATGAACGTGATCATGAAGCTGAACTGGTCGTATACGACGGGTTTGCCTTCATGATCACGTACATGATCACGGACAGGTGGCCGCGGAGGTTGGGGTGAGGGGCGCCCTGGTCCCATAGGTTCGGACAAGGGTGCCCCCGACCCAGGCTCGCGTGCGGTCGCCGCGGCGGGTGGCGGCGGAGCAGGTCGCGGGCAGCGGGTTTGGGTCAGAGGTCGACGGCGGAGGCGCGGGGTGAGGGGGCTTCGGAGTCCACATCGGCCACGTCGGTCTGCTCCGGCAGCGGCGGCGGCGTCCCGCCGAACGACGGGCAGCGGACCTTGTGGTCGCACCAGTCGCACAGGGCACTGGGGCTCGAGCGCCACTCCCCGGTCGACCGAGCCCGGTCGATCGCCTTCCACACCGCGTGCAGCTTGCGCTCCGTCGCGAGCAGATCCGCCTCGTCAGGCTCGTACCGCAATACGTGCCCGCTGCCCAGATAGACCAGCTGCAACAGCTTCGGCACCGTCCCACGCAGCCGCCACAGGACAAGGGCGTAGAAGCGCATCTGGAACATCGCGCGCTGCTCGTACCCCTCCCTCGGCGCCTTGCCAGTCTTGTAGTCCACCACCCGGACCGCACCGTTCGGCGCCACGTCCAGGCGGTCGACGTAGCCGCGCAGCAACAGGCCGGAGTCCAGCAGCGACTCGACGTACAGCTCCCGCTCGGCCGGCTCCAGTCGGGTCGGGTCCTCCAGCGTGAAGTAACCCGAGAGCAACTCCCGCGCCCGAGCGAGGAACGAGTCCACCGTCGTCGAATCGTCGTCGAACAGACCCGCCAACTCCGGCTCAGCCTCGACCAGCGCGTCCCACTGCGGCACGAGCAGCTGGTCCGCCTCGTCGAACGTCCGCGACGCCGCCGGCAGGTCGAACAGCCGCTCCAGCACCGCGTGCACGACCGTTCCCCGCGCTGCCTCCGGGCTCGGCTTCTCCGGGATCTTGTCGATGACCCGGAACCGATACTTCAGCGGACAGCTCAGGAAGTCGCTCGCTCGCGACGGCGACAGCACGCCGAGCACGTCGGGCCGCTCGACCGGGTCGATGGCGGTCCGATGCTCCACGTGTGTCAGGCCCATGTCGACGACTGTAAGGGAGCAAACCGACACAGCCGCGCCTATCCACAGGGAACGCGGCAGGTGTCGGATAGCGTTGCTCGGAATACCAGCGGTATTCAGCAGCACACCTCGAGGAGTTCCGACCACCGTGGCAGAGCCGCAGCGCTCCGACCAGCCGAGCCCGAGCCCGCAGAACCAGCAGAACCAGCAGGGCGACTCGGGTCAGCAGGGCGAGCAGCCCCCGCAGCGTCGCTTCGGCGCGCTCAAGATCGCGCGGATCGCCGGCGTGCCCGTGTACGTCAACGTCTCCTGGATCTTCGTCGCGCTGCTGATCGCCTACGCGTTCACCGAGCCGGTGCTGAGCGCCATGCCCGAGCTCGGGCCGTGGGCCTACGCCGCCGCCTTCTTCTTCGCGATCCTGCTGTACCTCTCGGTGCTCGTCCACGAGATCTCGCACGTGCTCGCCGCCCGCGCGTTCGGGCTGCCCGTGCGCAGCATCACGCTGCAGTTCCTCGGCGGCGTCTCCGAGATCGAGCGGGAGCCCGACACTCCCTGGCGCGAGTTCGCGGTCGCGGTCGTCGGGCCGCTGACCTCGCTCGCGATCGGCGTGGTCGCGTACATCGGCCAGAACGTCTTCACCGATCCCCCGCTGCTCTTTCTCATGATCAGCATGCTCGCGACCGCGAACTTCCTCATCGGCTTCTTCAACCTGCTCCCCGGACTCCCCCTCGACGGCGGCCGGATCCTGCGCGCGATCATCTGGGCGATCAGTCGCAAGCCGCACCTCGGCACGCTCATCGCCGGCTGGGCCGGCCGCGTCGTCGCCGTCCTGGTCCTGGCGGTGCCGTGGATCTGGTTCGCCGGAACGAACGGGATGCCCAGCATCCTGCACATCGTCTGGAGCGTGCTGATCGCGACGTTCCTCTGGGCCGGCTCGACGCAAGCCCTGGTCTCGGCGCGCGTACGCAAGAAGCTCCCCGCCCTGCAGGCGCGGCAGCTGGCCAGGCGCGGCGTCCCCGTTCCTCCCGAGCTCCCCCTGTCCGAGGCGATCAGGCGCGCCCAGGAGGCGCAGTCTGGCGGACTGGTCGTGGTCGACCCGGGCGGAAGGCCGGTCGGACTGGTCAGCGAGGCGGCCGTCCTCGCGACCCCAGAGCACCGCCGCCCGTGGGTCGCGGTCGGCGACGTGGCGCGGCGGATCGAGCCCGGACTCGTGATCAGCGCCGACCTCACCGGCGAGGCGCTGATCCAGGCGATGAGTGGCACGCCGAACTCGGAGTACCTCCTGGTGGAGCCCGACGGACAGGTGTACGGCATCCTCGCCTCGGGCGACGTCGACAAGGCGTTCGCCAAAGCCTGAGCCAAGGCCGAGCCCGCACCACCGCTAGGAGTCGTTCGTTGTCTGATCGTTCTCGCCTGCTCGAAGCCGGGGATCAGGTCCGCCTGGAGGACCCGAAGGGCAAGCGGCACCTGATCACGCTGGTCCCGGGGAAGATCTTCCATACCCACAAGGGCGGCATCGCGCTCGACGACCTGATCGGCAAGCCGGACGGCATCGTCGCGAAGTCGACCGGTGGCGTCGAGTACCTGGTGATAAGACCGCTGCTCGCCGACTACGTCGTCGCGATGCCGCGCGGCGCGGCCGTGATCTACCCCAAGGACGCCGCGCAGATCCTGGTCATCGCGGACATCTTCCCCGGCGCGCACGTCATCGAGGCCGGCGCGGGATCGGGCGGGCTGACGTCGTACCTGCTCCGCGCCGTCGGCCCGTCAGGACGGGTCACGTCGTACGAACGGCGCGAGGACTTCGCCGCGATCGCCAAGAAGAACGTCGAGCGCTTCCTGCACGGCGAGCAGCCGCACTGGTCCCTCGTGGTGGGCGACCTGGTGGAGTACGAGGGCGACGCGGCCGCCGACCGGGTGATCCTCGACATGGTCGATCCGTGGAACTGCGTCGAGTGGGCCGCCGGGGTACTGGTGCCGGGTGGCGTGCTGTGCGCGTACGTCGCGACGACCACGCAGATGGCGAGGTTCGTCGAGACCGTTCGCGTACACAACGGCTTCACCGAGCCGCACGCCGAGGAGACCATGGTCCGCTCCTGGCACGTCGAAGGGCTGGCGGTCCGTCCCGACCACCGGATGATCGGGCACACCGGATTTCTCGTGATCACCAGGAGGCTCGCGCCGGGCTTCATCGCGCCGCGCAAGAAGCGGCGCCCCGCCCCCGGCGCGTACGGCGAGCAGTACACCGGACCGCGGCCCTCTGGCGAGTAACCCATCCTCGCGCTGTGACCTACGTGGTCGTGAACTGCAGCCAGGTGTCCGGCGGGCGACCCTCGACCGGCGGATCGTCGTACGTCGTCCACGCGTCGCCGACGAAGTCCGACGCCACCTGGGTCCAGAAGCGCTCCACGCCGGGGTTGTAGCGCTGGTAGGCGATCCGCCAGCGGCCAGGGAACTTGGCGATGGCCTGGCGCGCGGCCTCGCGGCCGACGCCGGTACGGCGAAGTGCGCGGACGACGAAGAAGTCGTCGATCGTCATGCTCCCGTCTTCGTGCGGGTCGGTCATGACGAAGCCGCCGAGGCTGCCGGCGGCGGTGATCAGCCAGGCGCGGTGCTCGGGCTTCGCGCCGGTGCGGAACTCGTCGAGGCGCCGGTTGTTGAACGTGCCATCGGGATTCGGCATCAGGCCGTACGCCTCGGACATGTCGTAGCGGTACAGCTGGCCCAGGTTCTCCAGGACGGCTCGGTCGTGGCGGCTCGCGGAAACGAGCTCGACCGGGGACGAAGGCGGGCGGGCAGGTTGGGTGATCATCTCTGCGGGCACGTCCGCCATCTTGTCAGCGGACGCGCCCGTGTCCCATTGGATATCCGGTCAGCTGAGCTGCGCGAACAGGCTGGCCATGTCCGAGCAGATCCACTCCTCGGCGATCAGCCCGTTGTCGTTCACGCGGTAGAGCTCGTTGCTCTCGTACGTCACCGTGCGCCCCGTCGCCGGGATGCCCTGGAACTCCCCCGTGTGCGTCCCGGTGAACGTCAGCCGGACGGCCACCCGGTCGCCCGAGCCGAAGGCGTCCTCGACCGTCGCCTTCATGTCCGGGAACGCCTGCTTGAAGTAGTCGACGCCGAGCTTCCAGGTGTCGATCCCCGTACGCTGCGGCACACCGGCGATGTTGATGATGAACTCGGGCTCCATGCGAGCCATGCAGGTCTCCAGATCGCCCGCGTTCAATGCGTCCACGGTCGACCGGAGCAGCTCCACGTTCTGATTGGTTTCCATTCCGCTCACCTCCATTGGTGGTGAGCGTACAACATTGTGTAGTAGCCTCACTATATGACTTCCGACACGCCAGCCACCGCGGTCCTCGGGCTCCTGCAGGGGATCAGCATGGTGCTCGCGGAGGACCTGGCCGAGTTCGCCGAACGCGAGGGCATGACGCCGGCGCGCGTCCACCTGCTGTGGGCGCTCGGCGAAGAGGGCGCGATGCCGTCGCATCGGTTGGCGAAACGGCTCGACGTCACGCCGCGTACGGTCACCGGCCTGGTCGACCGACTCGCCGAGAGCGGGCACGTCACCAGGTCCGCGCATCCCGACGACCGGCGCTCCACGCTGGTAACGCCCACCAAGAAGGGCGACGCCTTCACGGCCCGACTCCAGGCGATGCAGGACGAGCTCCTCCGCGACCTGTTCACCGACTTCCCCGCCGAACGCCTCGAGCCGCTCCGCATCGACCTCACCCGACTGTTCGAACGCATGCAAGAGCTCGTCGCCGCCGCCAAGCAGCACTGACCCCGCTCCTCCGGGATTGTCAACTGCCTCTCGACGTCCTCGTTTTAGTCGTCTAGACTAAAACGACGCCAACCAAGTGGAGGGGACACCATGGGATACGGACACTGGGACGACGACACGTACACCGCGGCACGCACGTACCGCAGAGCCCGCGGCCTCGACGACTTCGGCTACACCGCCGATCTGCGCGACCTGCCCAGCTCGGCGTGGGCAGTCCACCCGTCGCTCGACCCGAAGGACGCCTTCCGGGAGAGCCGCGACTCCGACGACCACGCCCACTCGCTGCCGATCGCGGTGCTGTTCGACGTCACCGGCTCGATGGGGCGCGTGCCGCGCGTCATGCAGAGCAAGCTCGGCAAGCTGCACGGTCTGCTGGTCGACAAGGGGTACGCCGACGACCCGCAGATCCTGTTCGGCGGGATCGGCGACGCCGACAGCGACCGCGTGCCGCTGCAGATCGGTCAGTTCGAGTCCGACAACCGGATGGACGAGCAGCTGCGCACGATCTTCCTGGAGGGCAACGGTGGCGGGCAGAAGTCGGAGAGCTACGAGCTCGCCGCGTACTTCATGGCGCGCCACATCGCCACCGACGCGTGGGAGAAGCGGCAGAAGAAGGGCTATCTGTTCATCATCGGCGACGAGCTGAACAAGCCGCGGCTGGCGCGGCGACACGTGCGCGCGGTGATCGGCGACGACCTTCCGCAGGACGTCTCGGTCCCGTCGATCTACGCCACGCTCGAGGAGCGCTGGCACGTCACGTACATCCTGCCCGGTGGGTCGAGCTACTACGACCACCTGGACATCGAGGACCACTGGCAGCGGCTGCTCGGCGAGCGGTTCGTGAAGCTGCCGGACCCGGCCGCGGTGTGCGAGCTCATCGCGCTGATCGTCGGCGTCGGTGAGGACCGCATCGACGTACGTACCGGGCTCGCCGACCTCGGCGACATCGGTTCGGGCGACGAGGCCGCCGCGGTACGGAAGGCGCTGGCGACCCGATGAACGTCATCGTCGTCGACCTCGGTTTCGGCGACGCCGGCAAGGGCGCGACCGTCGACTGGCTGTGCGCCACCCGGCCCGTCGCCGCGGTCGTCCGGTTCAACGGTGGCGCCCAGGCCGCGCACAACGTGGTCGCCGAGGGTCGGCACCACACGTTCTCCCAGTTCGGGTCGGGCACCTTCTCGGGGGTGCCCACCCTGCTGTCCGAGCACATGTTGGTCGAGCCGATCGCGCTCGCGGCCGAGGCCCGCGCGCTCGAGGCGCTGGGCGTCGCCGATCCGTTGGCGCTTGTCTCGGTACACGAACGGGCGCTGCTCACCACCCCGATCCACGTCGCCGCCAACCGGGCGCGCGACGAGACCCGCCGGCACGGCTCGTGCGGCAAGGGGATCGGCGAGACGGCGTCGTACGCACTGACCCGCGAGGCGCCACAGGTCGCGGACTGCCGCGACCCGGGCCGGCTCCGGCGGCAGCTCGAGGAACTCGCCAGGCACTACGAGCCGCTGGTCGGACCCAGCTCGGTCGATGAGCTCGTCGCGCTCTATCGCGAGTTCGCCTCGGCGGTACGGATCGTCGACTCTCTGCCGAGCGGGCGGCTCGTCTTCGAGGGCGCGCAAGGAGTGTTGCTGGACGAGTGGCGTGGGTTTCATCCGCACACGACGTGGTCGACCGTGGAGCCACGGAACGCCCGCCGGCTGGGTGGCACGTACGTGCTCGGCGTCGTGCGGACATACCAAACCAGGCATGGCGCGGGTCCGTTCCCGACCGAGGATCCGACGCTGCGCCATCCCGAGCCGCACAACGCCACCGGCGAGTTCCAGGGGGCGTTCCGGCTCGGGCACTTCGACCCGATCCTGCTGCGGTACGCGATCGCTTCCTGCGGCGGTGTCGACGGGCTCGCGGTCACGCATCTGGACGTCGCTCCCGGGCAGGCGGCCGCGGCGTACCTCACCGAGGAGGGGCTGGTCGACGAGTTGCCCTGCGGTCCGTGGCAGGACCTCGCCTACCAGGAGCGGCTCACCAAGCTGCTGACCACCGCGGAGCCCGTGCTCACGTCGATGCCGGCCGATCCGGTGCCGTGGATCGAGGAGCAGCTGGGCGTCCCGGTGGTCCTCACCGCCTACGGTCCGGACCGCGCCGACCGCAGGAGCAGGGTTGCGGCATGATCGCTGATCGTGGAGCTCGATCAGTCCGCCGTCTCGATCGACGTCGTCGCGCTGCGATTCTGGCCTGACGACGGGCAGGTCACGTTCGGCATCGCGCGGCGCCCGCGTGGCCCGTACGAGGGTCGGCGCGCGCTGCCCGGCGTCCTGCTCGGGCTCGGTGCGCGGCTCGAGGGCGACGCGCGGCGCGCGGTGACGGAGAAGCTCGGCGTTCCCGCTGACCACATCCTGGCGGTCGGGCAGCTCGTCACGTTCGACGAACCGAACCGGGACCCGCGCGGCCCGACCCTGTCGATCGCGATGTGGGCGGTGATCGGCCAGTACGACGGCGACACGCTCGCGCAGTGGGTGCCGTTCGACGACCACCCGAGGCTGGCGTTCGACCACGACCAGATCGTCGCCACCTCGCGGGGTCTCTTGGCGGGGAAGCTGTGGAGGGACCTGGCGTTCACGCGGGCACTCACCGGCGAGGCGTTCCCGGCGACCCGGGCGGTCTCGCTTACGGCCACGCTGACCGCCACGCGACCCGACCCCGGCAACCTGAACCGGACGCTGGCGGGCATCGAGGGCCTGGAACGTACCGACGAACGCACCCGGGTGCGCGCCACCGGACGTCCTGCGGCGGTGTGGCGGTGGGTCACTCCCCCGTAGGTCGGAGCCGATCTCACCTGCACGGATGAGTCCGCACGCGCCGAGGCGCCATAGGCTCGGTTCGTGCAGGAGCAACGTGGAGCGCGACCGCTGTTCTGGTTCCGCGCCCACCTGCAGAAGATCGACATCGGATTCGCGGTCGTCGTCACGATCGCCAACCTGCTCGGGCTGCTGGTCCGCGACTATGGCGCCGGCGCGCCCCCGTTCCGGGACCCGGACTTCTGGGCGGTGCTCTTCGCCCTCGCCGCCGGCGCGCCGCTGGCGGTGCGACGCCGGTACCCGGTGCTGGTCGCGCTCGCCGTCGGCGCTGGGTACTACCTCGCCGGCTTCCTCGGCTACAGCTCGCTGGGCGGCTCGTTCGCCGTTCTCGTCGCGACGTACACGCTCGGCATGCACGCGGCGCTGCTGCCTGGGCTGCTCATCGTCGCCGCGTCGACGGGCGGCTCGCTGGTCTACGCGTTCATGCACCAGGAGTCGTTCGCCGCGCAGGGCCAGGCGCTCGGGCCGGAGGTGCTCGGCGCGATCGTCATCCAGTTCATCGGGCTGTGGGCCGTCGGCCGAACGCTGCGTGCGCGCCGGATCTATCTCGACGACCTCGAGGACCGCGCGGACCGGTTGGAACGTACGGCCGCCGCGGAGGTCCGTGCCGCGCTGGCGGAGGAACGGACGCGCGTGGCGCGGGAGCTGCACGACGTCGTCGCCCACCACGTGAGCGTGATGACCGTTCAGGCGGCGGCCGCCCGGCGCACGGTGAAGCGGGCGCCGGATCGCAGCATCGAGGCGATGCAGGCGGTCGAGGAGACCGGGCGGGAGGCGCTCGCCGAGATGCGCCGGATCGTCGGCGCTTTGCGCGAGACCGACGAGGGTACGGAGGCGCGCGAGCTGGCGCCGCAGGCTGGCGTCTCCGAGCTCGACCATCTGCTGGAGCGGGCTCGCGAGGCTGGTCTGGAGGTCGACTTCACGGTGGTCGGCTCGGAGCGTCCGTTGCCGTCGAGCGTGGACCTGGCGATCTTCCGGGTCGTCCAGGAGTCGCTCACGAACACGTTGAAGCACGCCGGGCCGACGCGCGCGGCCGTGCTGTTGCGGTACGAGCCGGACGCCGTGGTGGTCGCGGTGACGGACGACGGTGGTCGCGGCCGGCCTGCTACTCCCGGGCGGCGTCCGGGGCATGGGTTGGTCGGGATGCGGGAGCGGGTCACGTTGAACGGAGGAACGTTGGAGACACGACCGCGTTCGGTCGGCGGCTTCGAGGTCGTCGCACGGCTGCCGCTCGACCGGGTGGCATCGTGACCACACCTGCGACGCCGGTTCGGGTACTGCTCGTCGACGACCAGCCGTTGCTGCGTACCGGCTTCAAGATGATCCTCGAGTCCGAGCCGGACATCGCCGTGGTCGGCGAGGCAGGCGACGGCGAGAAGGCGGTCAGTGAGGCGCGGGCGCTGCAGCCGGACGTGGTCCTGATGGACATCCGGATGCCGCGGATGGACGGCGTCGAGGCCACCCGGCAGATCACGGGCACGGACCGTTCGAGCTCGGTGAAGGTGCTCGTGCTGACGACGTTCGACCTCGACGAGTACATCGTCGAGGCGTTGAAGGCCGGAGCGTCGGGCTTCCTGCTGAAGGACGTACCGCCTGACGACCTCGTCGAAGCCATCCGCATCGTCGCCCGCGGCGACGCCGTCGTCGCCCCCGGCGTCACTCGGCGACTGCTCGACCGCTTCGCGCAGAACCTGTCGAGTCCGAACGAGAAGGTCAACGATCTCGTTGCCCGCTTGACCGAACGCGAACGCGAAGTCCTGCGGCACGTGGCACGCGGCCTGTCCAACAACGAGATCGCGGGCGAGCTGTTCGTGTCGGAGACGACCGTGAAGACCCACGTGGGCAACGTGCTCGCCAAGTTGGGCTTGCGCGATCGCGTCCAGGCCGTGGTCTTCGCCTACGAGAGCGGCCTCACCCGCCCCGGCGGCGCGACCTAGGTCGCGCCGCGCGCCGCCAACGATCAGGTTTACACGGCCAGTGGCCCCTCTACCTGGCGTCCACCCCACGCAAAGTGGCCAATGATCATGTCAACATGATCATTGGCCCGGGATGCCGTGAGGCTCGGCGCGAGAGGCGATCAGTACAGGTGGCAGGCGACGTCGACGGTGTTGGAGAGGCGGAGCTCGGGGTCGGTGCCCGGGTCGAAGTCGATCTGCACCTCGTTCGGCCGCGTCTCGACACCGCGCACGCCACGCCACAGGGGCTCGTCAGGATCAGCAGCGCGCACGCGGTCGAGGAGCGCCTGAACGTCCTCCGACGCGAAGCCGCGACCGGGGCGGAGCACCGCGGTGTGGCTGGCGGCGTCGAGGTCGTCGAGGTTGCCGACGATCGCCCGCTCCGACTCGTACTCCTCCTCCGGCATCGCCACCCAGTGCTGCTCCAGCAGCGCGCGCAGGTCGCGGGTCTCCCATCCGCACGCGTCGAACGCGACCGGGCAGCGCGGATGGAACGAGCAGCCCAGCGGCGGCGCTGCGGCGTCGGGGATCTCGCCGCGCGGCAGGTCGCGGGCCACCGACTTCGACGGGTCCGGCTCGGGAACGGCCTTCAGCAACGCCTTCGTGTACGGGTGCTTGGGATCGGCGAAGATCTCCGCCGTCGGCCCGATCTCGACCACTCGGCCGAGGTAGCAGATCGCGATCCGGTCGCAGAAGAACTTCGCGGTCGCCAGGTCGTGCGTGATGTAGACGTACGTGAGATCCAGGTCGCTCTTCAGCTCCAGCATCAGCTCGAGGATCTTCGCCCGCACCGACATGTCCAGCATCGACACCGGCTCGTCCGCGACCAGCAACTCCGGCCGCATGATGATCGCCCGCGCCAGCACCGCCCGCTGCTTCTGCCCACCGGACAGGTCGCTCGGGTACTTCGTCAGGAACCGCTCGACCGGGGACAGCCCCACCCGTTCCAGCGCCTCGGAGACCTTGGCCAGACGCTCGGCCTTCGACGAGACCGCCTTGTGGATCACCAGCGGATGCCCGACCGCGGTCTCGATGTCCATCGACGGGTTCAGCGCAGCGGACGGGTCCTGGAACACCATCTGCAGGTTCTTCCGGAACGGGCGCAGCTCCTTCTCGGAAAGCTTGGAAAGGTCCTGCCCGCGATAGAGCAGCTGCCCACCCGTCGGCTGAACGAGACCGAGCACGGCCCGCCCGAGCGTGGTCTTGCCACTGCCCGACTCCCCCACGATGCCGAGCACCTCACCGCGGTGGAGCTGGAACGAGACCCCGTCGACGGCCTTGACCACTCCCCCGCCGGCACCGAAGACGCGGCCCAACGACCCACCACGCAAGGCGAAATGGACCTCGAGATCGCGCGCCTCGATGATGACCTCACGGTCGTCAGAGGCAGACACAGAGGCGGAGGCCTCAGGCTTCGTCGGCAACGTCGATCTCCTCTCGCACCAGCCGCGCGCGCCCACCCGACGGGATCTCGGCCTCCGGCCCGTGCAGCCAGCACGTCACCCGCTGGCCCTGTGGCGTCATGACCTCGATCGGATCCTGTTTGGAGCACACCTCCATCGCGTCCGGGCAACGCGGATGGAACCGGCACCCCGACGGCGGCTCGACCAGGTCCGGCGGCGAGCCCGGGATGTAATGCAGTCCCGTGGTCTGCAAGGAGATCGTCGACCGCAGCAGCTCCCGCGTGTACGGGTGCTGCGGCGCACCGAACACCTCGCGCGCGTCGCCCTCCTCGACGATGCCGCCGGCGTACATCACCGCGACCCGGTCGCACGCCTCCGCGACGATGCCCAGGTTGTGCGTGATCAGCAGCAGCGCGGTGTCGAAGTTGCGGCGCAGGTCGGCGAGGATCCGGATGATCTGCGCCTCGACCAGAACGTCCAACGCGGTCGTCGGCTCGTCGGCGACGATGAACGCCGGCCGCAGCACCAATGCCAGCGCGATCATGATGCGCTGCCGCATGCCGCCGGAGAACTCGTGCGGGAACGCGCGGTACCGCGTCGGCGGGATGCCCATCCGGCGCAGCGTGTCGATCGAGCGCCGCCGGGTCTCGTCCTTGCCGATGCTCGGCTCGTGCGTCCGGAGCGTCTCCTCGAAGTGCTCGGAGATCCGCATCAACGGATTGAGCCGGGTCAGCGGCTCCTGGAAGATCATCCCGAGCTCGGGCCCGCGCAGATCCTCGAGCTCGCGGCGGCCGACGCCGAGCAGGTCGGTGCCCTTGAAGTCGATCTCGCCGTCCGCCTTCGCCCCGGCGGGCAGCAGACCCAGCACGCCGCGGCCGAGGGTCGACTTGCCGCAGCCAGATTCGCCAACCAGGCCTAGGGTTTCGCCGGCGTGCAGGTTGAACGACACGCCATCGACAGCCCGGACAGGTCCACGCTCGGTGCCGTACCAGACCCGCAGGTCCGAGACCGACAGAACCCGTTCGCCGCTCATCGGCCGCTCCCTTCCGCGGCGGCGGCCTTCGGCTTGCGTGGTGGCAGCACGACCGGCAGCAGCCTCCGTACGCGCAGCGTCGGGTTCAACGTCTCGTTCAGCCCCTCACCGACCAACGTCAGACCGACGACCAGTACAACGATCGCGAGGCCGGGGAACGCGCCGGTCCACCAGATGCCGACCGACGCGTCGTCGACCGCGCGGTTGAGGTCGTAGCCCCACTCCGACGCCTCGGTCGCCTGGATGCCGTAGCCGAGGAACCCCAACGCGGCAAGGGTTCCCACCGCGTCGGCGGCGTTCAGCGTCGCGATCACCGGCACGCTCTGCACGACGTTCGTGAACAGGTAGCGCATCATGATCGTCAACGGTGGCGCGCCAATCGCTCGCGCGGCTTCGACGTACGTCGCCTCCTTCGCGCTCACCGTGCTGTTGCGCACGACGCGGAAGTACTGCGGTACGTACACCACGGTCACCGACACCGCCGCCGTGACGATGCCGCTGCCGAGCTTGCCTGCCAGCAGGAACGACACCACGATCGCCAACAGCAGATAGGGAAACGCGAACAACGCGTCCATGATCAACACGAGCACGCGGTCCAGCCAGCCGCCGACGAAGCCGGAAACGAGGCCGAGCAGGACGCCCACGACGATGGTCAACGCCAGCGACAGCAGCACGACCTTGAGCTCGGTCTGCGCGCCCCACACCACACGGGAGAACACGTCGAACGTCTGCACGTTCGTTCCGAACCAGTGCTCGCCGGACGGCGGTGCCTGCTTGGCGAAACGCTGCCCGTCGTCGCCGGCGACCTGGTCGAAGTCGTACGGCGCGATCAACGGCGCGAAGACCGCGAGGATGATCATCAGGCCGGTGAGAACGGTGCCCGCGATGAGCATGCCGCGCGCGATGCCGGCGGACTGCCGGTACGGCGTCGCGACGGCCAGCGCCAACCGGACCAGCCAGGAGCGCCGTCGATCGCCCGCGTGGATCGGTTCGCCTGGTTCGACGGTGGGTGTGATCGCCATCAGTCCAAACTCCCCTCAGTACCGCACTCGCGGGTCGATGAGTGCGTTGACGAGGTCGATGAGGAAGCTGATGAGGGTGACGGCGAGCGCCACCATCGTCATGATGCCCTGGACCGCGACATAGTCACGGGCGTTGATGTAGCGGACCAGCTCCGAGCCGACGCCCGGCCAGCTGAACGTCGACTCGGTGAGGATCGCGCCGGACAGGAGCAGCGCGACCTGCAGGCCGAGCACGGTGACGAACGGGACCATCGCGTTGCGGAACGCGTGGTGGAAGACGACGCGGCGTTCCGGAATGCCACGGGCGCGGGCGGCCTCGACGTAGTCGTCGCGCAGCGTCTGCGCCACGTTCACCCGGATCATGCGCACCAGCACGCCCATCACCAGTAACCCGAGCGTGACCGCCGGCATGATGATGTGCTCGACGCCGTCGACGAACGCCTCGCCGTTGCCGGCGAGTAACGCGTCCAGCAGGAAGATGTTGGTCTTCGCCTCGACCGTGGCCTGGTAGATCGGCCCGGCCTGCTGGCCGGACGGCAGCCAGCCGAG
This sequence comes from Tenggerimyces flavus, assembly GCF_016907715.1. Classification (NCBI taxonomy): domain Bacteria; kingdom Bacillati; phylum Actinomycetota; class Actinomycetes; order Propionibacteriales; family Nocardioidaceae; genus Tenggerimyces; species Tenggerimyces flavus. The sequence continues at coordinate 5,226,783 of NZ_JAFBCM010000001.1, forward strand.
CATGCCGGTGAAGATGGTGATCGCGATGACACCGACGAAGAACACCGGCGCCGCGTACGTGAGGATGCCGAAGATCCGGACCACGACGTCGAACACCGAGTTCCGGTAGCGGGCCGCCAGCAGACCGAGCGGGAGCCCGATGACGATCGCGATGATGATCGCGGAGACCGCGAGGCTGATCGTGGCGCCGCCGTTGATCGAGAGGATCGTCGTCACGGGCCGGTTGTCGCTGACCGCCGTACCGAGGTCGAAGCGAAGCACGTCGCCGAGATAGTCGAAGTACTGCACGATGAGCGGTCGGTCGTACCCGGCCGCGGCCCGACGTTCGGCGAGAACCTCGGGAGGGAGCCGGCCGCCGAGGGCCGCCGAGATCGGGTCACCCGGAGCGACCCGCAGCAGCAGGAACACCAACGTGAGCAGGACGAAGATGTTCGGGATGACCAGGCCTAGCCGGACCAGCAGGTACTGACGCATGGACCCCGAACCTGCCGCCACCTTCTGAACCGTCCTTCCCCGGTCGTGAACAACAGTGGGGCTCCGCTCGTACGCGGAGCCCCACTCAGGTCAACTGCTACTTCGCCTTGCTGGTGTCGACGAGCCAGAACCGGAACGTGTACAGCGGGTCGAAGGTCTCCTCGACTCCGGTGATACCGTCGCGCACTGCCGCGATCATCTTGTCCTGCCAGATCGGGATCATCGGCGCGACGTCGGCCTCGTACTTCTGCAGCTCTTCCATCGTGGTCTTGCGCTTCGCCGGGTCCTGCTCGGTCTTCTCCGACGTCAGCAGCTCGTCTGCCTTCGGGTCGGAGTAGCCGAGGCCGTCACCGATGAAGTTGTTCGTCGCGTAGAACGGGGACAGGTAGTTGTCCGGGTCCGGGAAGTCCGGGTACCAGCCGAGTTGGAACGCCTGGAACGCGCCGGCCGCGTACTGCTCCTTGTACTGCTCCCACGCGATCGTCTTGAGCTCGATGTCGAACAGCCCGCCGGCCTCGAGCTGCCGCTCGATCTCCTGGTACATGTCCGCGGACGCCTCGCCGTAGTGGTCGGGGCTGTACCACATCTGCACCTTGAGCGGCGTGGTCACGCCGGCCGTCTGCAGCAGCGTCTTCGCCTTCGCGGGGTCGGGCTTGTCGCCGTAGAGGTCCTTGAACGCCTCGACGTGCCCGTCCATGCCCTTCGGCACCATCGTGTAGAGCGGCTGCACGGTGTCGTTGTACGCCAGCTTGGCGATCGTGGTCCGGTCGAGGAGCGCGGCGGCGGCCTGCCGTACTTCCTTCTTGTCGAACGGAGCCTTCTTGTTGTTGAACACCAAATAGCTGATGCCGGTGCCGTCGCCGGTGACGACCTTCACGCCCTTGGCGGCGCCGTTGTCCTGCAGGTCCTTGATCAGCGTCGGGTTCAGGCTGCGGTACGCGACCTGGATGTCGCCGCTCTCGACCGCGGTCTTCAGCGAGGCCTCGTCCTTGAAGAGCTGGATGAGGACCTTGCTGTTCTTGCGCTCCTTGGAGCCCTGGTAGTTCTCGTTCGGCGCCAGAATGATCTGCTGCGAGGGGTCGTACTTCTCGATCTTGTAGACGCCGGACAGGATGACCGTCTCGGGCGTGCTCTCCTGCAGCTTGTCCTGCGCGTACTCCGACGGGACGATCGTCGCCGCGGCGGTGGTGAGGCGGTACGGCCACGTGGTGTCGGCGATCTTCAGCTTGAACGTCACCGTGGTCGCGTCCGTCGCCTCGACGGTCTCGAGCTGGTCGGCGAAGATGCTGGACGGACCGTTCGGGTCGGCGATCTTGATCATCCGGTCGAACGTCGTCTTGACGTCGGCACTGTCGAGCGCGCTGCCGTCGGAGAACTTCAGGCCGGCGCGCAGCGTGCAGACGTACGTCTTCGGGTCGCTGAAGTCGCACTTCTCCGCGGCGTCGGGCTCGGGTTGCGTGCCCTTCGGCGGGATGGCGAGCAGCGTCTGCCCGGTGTTGTAGAGGATCTCCCAACCCGGGTTGTCGTAGGAGCCCGCGGGGTCGACCGTGCCGAACGCGTCTGTCGTACCGAACACCAGGGGCTTTTGCTCACCGCCGCTCGAGCCGCTCGTCGGCGCGGCGCCTCCCCCGTTTCCGTCGCCACCGCAGGCGGCGAGGGCCAGTGCGAGCGCACTTCCCGCCGCGAGCACCATGGCCTTACGGCCCCAGCTCAGTCGCATGCTCCCACCTCGGTTGTCCGTGAGTGGCCCGATCCGGACCTGACCCCGCACGATAGCTCCCCCGACTCTCAGCCGGAACTTGTTCGCCATCCTCACCGGGTCGCGATTCTTTAACGATCGGCGAGATTGGCAGCAATTCCTCGCGCTGTCGAGTTCGCCGGCCGGAAGTGCGTGGTGAACTGTCCGATACGTACGATTCTCGCTGCGGCCTCGGGCTCGCTACCGTCGGGTAACCTTAATGGCGGGGACCTGACGTGGATCCGCGGGGGTGGGCGGCGCGGAGTGGAAGTCGCGAGGGAGATCGCACGACGATGAGCAAGCCGTTCACGGTCCGGATCGGGGTCCGCGGGTACGAGGTCGACACCCAGGGACATCTCAACCAGGCCGTCTATCTGCAGTACGGGGAACACGCGCGCTGGGAGTTCATGCGCGCGATCGGGGTCCCGCAGGACAAGCTGATCGCTTCGGGCGTGGGCCCGGTGGCTCTGGAGACGACCATCCGGTTCCTGCGCGAGCTGCGCTCTGGCGACGAGGTGGACGTGTCGTGCGTGTTCGAGTGGCCCGGCGGGAAGACGTTCCGGGTGCGGCAGGAGTTCCACCGGGTATCCGACGGCGTGCTGTCGGCGGAGCTGACCGCTGTGGTCGGGATCCTGGATCTGGAGCAGCGTCGGCTGGTCGCGGATCCGGCTGAGCGATTCCGTTCGCTGGCGACGAATCTCGAGCTGCTCGACCTCTAGCCTCGATCGTTCGCCCGGCCGTTGGTTCGCCCGGTCCGGGCCGACCTGGGGCCAACGATCATGTTTACATGATCATTTAGCCGCTTTACGTGGGGTGGACGCCAGGTAGAGCGGTCATTGGCCGGGTAAGGCGACCAAGGCGATCGTTCCGGCCGTTCGCACCGCTCGCGACCAGTCCTCGGCGAGCTCGGCGAGCGAACGGCGTTCAGCTTCCGGCAGCGCGTTCGCCATGCGCCGCTTCTCGTCGAGCACCAGCCGCACGACGCCGCCTTCGCGCGCACAGTCGGCGTCCGCGACCGCGACGGCGATCTCCTGTTCGAGCAGCCGGTCGCTCTTGCCCGCCCGATAGCGGTTGGTCAGGTCCGCCTGCGCCTCCGCGGGTGACGCGTAGCGATGTCCGCGACGTGCCATGCAGGCACTCCATCCGCGCATCGTCCGCAGATAGGCGGGCGCGCTCGTGACGGAACCACCGAGCCTGTTGTTGAGCGCCTCGGGCACATACGTGACGCGCGCCCAGGTGAGGATGTCCCCGTAGATCTCCTGCTGGGCCTCGAAAAGACATCCTTCGCCAGGAAAGGTGACCGGTCCCGTTCCGGCCACCTCGATCGCACGCCTGTTGTCCTCAGCGCCGAACAAGGCGCGGGCGAACGCCTGCTGTCGCTCCGCCGACAGACCACGCACCTGTCGATCCATGGCCGGAACACCATCATCGGCGCCGAGCGACAATCCGTACCCGGTACGGCGGCGCTCCTCGGTCCGCAGCGCGCGGTCCTCGTCCGTCCGGTGATCCAGGGGCGGAAGCCTCGTCGGATAGTCCTGGCCCGCAGCTCGCATGCAGGTACCAACGAGAGTCTCCTCGGCCACCTTGACCGCATGCTGCCGGCGGTGGAAGGACCCTGACTGAGTCACCAGGTCGAGGGCAGTGGCATCGAGAGTGGGGGCATCGAGGTCGGCAGCTGGCGGGCTGCTCGCCGGGCCGCAGGCACCGCACCCGGCGAGCAGCAACGTCGCGACGACCGTCCACGCGAAGAGGCGCCGCATGGTGAGGACGCTCTAGCACCAGCTGTTGGAGCTGATCACTCGGTTCCACCCGTAGTACCAGAGGATTGGCCGGTTTCCGCCGCGCTCGATCGGGTGACGAGCGCCGCCGTAGTCGACGTCGGAGTACACGATGGCCGTACACGAAGTCCCGCGGTTCTTGGCCGACTGAGCACAGTCGTTCCAGGTGCCACGTGGGCAGGCCGGCTGCGAGAAGGCGCCCCACCACTTGTTGTTGCCCGCGACCTTGCCCTTTGCTCCTTGGTAGTCGTCCTCGGTCCAGAAGCAGAGGTAGCCGGGTTCACAGGTGGATGCTGCCGGTTCCGCGGGCGCGGCGACCTCGGGTGCGAGTGATGCCGCGGACTCGGAGGAGTCGGTCGCGCCGGCCGTCGGTGCGAACGCCACCGCCGCAACGATCGCGGCCAGGACGACGATGAGCCTTCTGAGCATCGTGGTACCCCCGGTTCCACGAGTCCCGGCGGATCCGGGATCTCCACGGTGCGAGGGTAAATCGCCCCACTTGCGCCGTACTTGCGTCGTCCTTGCGCCTCAGCCGACTCGGCTCTGCAGGAGCGGAAGGTCGATCTCTTCCAGGCTCGTCAGGATCAGGCGGCCCGGGGACTCCGGCAACGGCTGCTGGCTGGGGATGCCGATCACGTGGCAGCCGGCTCCCTCTGCTGACGCGATGCCGGTCGGGGAGTCCTCGATCGCCACGCAGCGCTCCGGCTCCAGGCCCAGGCGTTTGGCTCCCAGCAGGTAGCTCTCCGGGTGCGGTTTGCCCTGGCTCACGTCGTTCCCCGACACCGTCGTCTGGAACGTTCCGGCCGGCAGGTGGGACCTCACCGCGTCGACAATCGGCTGGTACGAAGCCGTCACCAGGCCCACCGGCACCCTCGCCGCGTTCAACGACGCCAACAGCGACACCGCTCCGGGGCGCCAGATCACCGACGAACGCAGCAGGCCCGAGATCTCGACAACGACTTCGTTCAGCAGGTACTCACCGCTCAGGTCGGCGCGACCGACCGCCCGCTGGAGGGCTTCGCCGATCTTCGGCAGGTTGACGCCCAGCAGCTTGGTCGAGCTGTCGGAGGTCCAGACCGCGCCGTGCCGTTCGATCACCGTACGGCCGACCTCGAACCACAGCGGCTCACTGTCGACCAGCGTGCCGTCGAGGTCGAACAGCACTCCCTGCAACGCGTTCACAGGCCCTCAGTCTGCCTCACGCACCGGGCTGCGGCAGCACGGGCAGCTTCGGCGCGAACAGCCACGCGTCGAACAGCGACTTCAGCGACCGCCCCGCGTGCCGTTCGGCCAGCGCGACGAAGTCCGCGGTCGTCGCCACCGAGTCCCGGTACGTCGCCACCCAGTCGCGCAGCAAGGCGAAGAACGGTCCGTCGTCCAGCACCACGCGCAGCGCGTGCACCGTCAACGCACCGCGTCGGTAGACCCGGTCGTCGAACATCCGCGCCGCACCGGGATCGGCCAGCACCAGGTCCTGTGGCAACGTTGCCAGCCGGGCCCGTACGCGCGCCGCGTGGGCGCCCGCCGAGTCGCCGCCGGAGCGTTCCGACCACAGCCACTCCGAGTACGCGGCGAAGCCCTCGTTCAGCCAGATGTCCCGCCACGACCCGAGCGTCACGCAGTTGCCGAACCACTGGTGCGCGAGCTCGTGCGCGATCAGCCGTTCCGACCCGCGGTGCCCGTCGACATGGTTGCGCCCGAAGATCGACAGCCCGTGCGCCTCGACTGGCACGTCCAGGTCCTCGTCGACGATCACGACCGCGTACTCGCCGAACGGGTACGGCCCGAACAGCTCCTCGAACGTCTCCATCATCGCCGGCTGGTCGGCGAAGTCGTGCCGGAACCGCTTCATCAACCCCGCCGGCACTGCCGCCCGCTGCGGCACCGATCCCCCGTGCGACCTGAACGGCACCAGCTCGTACGGCCCGATCTGCACGGTCGCGAGGTACGTCGGCATCGGCGACGCGTGCTCGTACACCCACGTCGTCGCGCTCGCGCCGACCCGCCGCGAGACCAGCTTGCCGTTCGCGACGACCGTGTACGGCGTCGCCGTCGTGACCGCGATCCGGTACGTCGCCTTGTCCGATGGGTGGTCGTTGCAGGGGAACCACGACGGCGCGCCGGTCGGCTGGCTCGCCACCAGCGCGCCCTCGTCGAGCTGCTCCCAGCCGAGGTCGCCCCACGTGCTGCGGACCGGACGTGGCGTGCCGACGTACCGCACGTCGACCACGAACTCCGCGCCCGAATGCACCGCGCGTGCGGGGTGGACGTGCAGCTTGCCGGACCGGAGCGAGAACTTCGCCGGCTTCCCGTTCACCGCCACGCGCGCGACGCGGAACTGCTCCAGGTCCAGCGTGAACGACGGCAGCGTCTGCGTCGCCACGGCCGTGATCCGCGCGCGACCGTCGAGCCGCCCGGGCAGCGGCTTGTAGTCGAGCTCGAGGTCGTAGTGAGCGACCCGGTACCCGCCGTTGCCGTGCTGGGGGAAGTACGGGTCGTCCGACCGCGCCGCTCCCCCGTGCCGCGAGCTCACCGCCAGGCGGCGATCGGGTTCCCCAACCACCGGGTCGCGGCCGGAACGGTCTCACCGCGCATCACCAACGACGCCGGGCCGATCGTCGTCCGCGCACCGATGCGCACGCCCGGCAGAGCGATGCCGTGCGGCCCGAGCGTCGCGCCCTCGTCCAGAACCAACGTGTCCATTCGCATGATTCGATCATGGAACAGGTGGGTCTGCACCACGCACCCTCGGTTCACGGTCGCGCCGGCCCCGATCGAGATCAGATCCGCCTCGGGCAGCCAGTACGACTCGTTCCACGAACCGCGGCCGATCTTCGCGCCGAGCCCGCGCAGCCACACGTTCATCACCGGGCTGCCGCCGACCGCGCCGATCAGCCACGGCACCGCGAGGACCTCGACGAACGTGTCGGCGAGCTCGTTGCGCCAGATGAACGCGCTCCACAGCGGCTTCTCGCTGGTGCGGAACCGCCCGACCAGCAGCCACTTCGCGGCGATCGCCAGCAGACACGCCACCAGCCCGCCGCCCAGCAGGATCCCGCCGGAGACGAGCCCGGCGACCAGGAAGCCGTACGTGTTCGCCACGGCCTCCAACGCACCGACCGCCAGCACCGCGATCGCGAGTGTCGCCATCACCGGAACGATGCGCGCTAACTCGACGAACGCCCGCGCGACCCGCAGTCGAGTCGGCGGTGCAAACGTCCGCGACTGGTCCGCCTCCTCCGCCGAACGCGGCAGCTTGATCGGCGGCATGCCCAGATACGAGGTGCCCTTCTTCGCTCGCTTCGGCGCCGCGGACAGCACGCCGACCAGGCCGCGGTTCGGGACCGAACGGCCCGCCGCGGTCATGCCGGAGTTGCCGAGGAACGCCTTCTTGCCGACGCGCGCGGCCTCGATCCGCAGCCAGCCGCCGCCGAGCTCGTACGACGCGACCATCGTGTCGTCGGCGAGGAACGCGCCGTCGCCGACCGTCGTCATCGACGGCAGCGCCAGCACGGTCGACGCTTCGACGTCGCGGCCGACCTTCATCCCGAGCGCGCGCAGCCAGGTCGGGGTGAACGAGCTTGCGTACAAGGGGAAAAGCCCGGTCCGCGCCATGTTCATCAGGCGCTCGGTCGCCCACGCCTGCCAGGCGACCCGGCCGTGCACGGGGTGGTAGCCGCCGCGCAGCCCGGTCCCGAACAGCCTGACGCCGAGCAGGATCAGCCCCGCGTACGTCACCATCCAGGCGATCGTCGCGAACGGTACGGCGAGCAGCGCGCTCACGACGGCGTCGCTGAGGTTCGGCGCGCCGGTGACGAAGGAGGCGAGGACGAGCAGCGCCGGGACCCCGGCGATCGCGGGCAGCAGGTCGAGCAGGAGCGCGGCGAACCCGTACGCGAACGTCCAGCGCCGCGTCCGGGCCGGCCGCACCTCGGGCCAGCGGTGCGGCTTGCCGGTCTTCGTCGCGGGGACACCGGACCAGCGCTCGCCGGCGGGAACCGAACCGGTCACGCACGAGCCGGGGGCGATCTCCGCACGCTTGCCGACGCGGGCACCGGGCAGCAACGTGCTGCGCGCGCCCACGGTCGCACCGGCTCCGACGCGGATCCGGCCGAGGTGCAGCCGGTCGCCGTCCAGCCAGTGACCGGCCAGGTCGACCTCGGGCTCGATGGCCGATCCCCTGCCCAGCTTGAGCATTCCGGTCACCGGCGGCAACGCGTGCAGGTCGGCGTCCTCGCCGATCCTCGCGCCGAGCGCGCGGGCGTAGTAGGTGAGGAACGCGCCGGACAGGTTCGTCGCACCGGACAGCTCGGCGAGTCGTTCGGCGGTCCAGAGCCGCAGGTGCACGCTGCCGCCACGCGGGTAGGTGCCGGGCCGTACGCCACGCAGCAGCAGCCGCGCGCCGCCCGCCGCGATGGCGATTCGTCCCACGGGGCTGAGGAAAGCAGCCCAGCCGGCGAGCACCCACCACCACGAGACGGTTGGCGCGAACGTGTAGGTGCCGGTCCACGCGAGCACGTTGTTCAGCGCGGCGAGGACGACGGTCCAGCGCAGCCCGACGACGGTGAAGAGCGGGAGCATCAGCAACGTCTGCAGGATGCCAGCCCGACGGGGTGTCGGCGCGTTCTCGCGAACGGCGGTGGTGAGCTCGCTGAGCTCGTCCAGCTTGGCCGCGAGCGCCTCGAGCGTCGGGCGCTGGTAGATGTCGCTGACCGAGACGGTCGGGAACTGCGTACGCACGAGCGAGACCAACCGCGCGGCGGACAGGCTCGAGCCGCCGCTGGCGAAGAAGTCGGCGGTCGGGTTGGCCGGCGGGATGCCGATCACGTCGGCCCACTGCTCCGACAGCCAAGCCTGCGTGCCGGTGAGCCCGGTCGCGGTCGCGGCGATGTCGAACTGCGCGAGCGGCCAGGGCAGCGCGTTGCGGTCGACCTTGCCGGACGTCCTGGTCGGCAACGTGTCCACGACCGCGATCAGCGGGACGAGCGCGGCCGGGAGGCTGTCGCGAAGAGCGGCGACGGCGGCGGCCTGGTCGAAGTCGCCGGCCGGGACGACGTACCCGACCAGCAGCTGGCTGCCGGACTTCGTCAGCTTCACCGCGGCCGCGGCGCCGGCGACGTTCGGCAGTGCCTGCAGCGCCGCGTCGACCTCGCCAAGCTCGATCCGGCGACCGCCGAGCTTCACCTGCTCGTCGGCGCGGCCGACGAAGATCAGCCCCTCGGCTTCGGCACGTACGACGTCGCCGCTGCGGTAGGCGCGGTCCCAGCCGAGCGCTTCGAGCGGCGCGAACTTCTCCGCGTCCTTGACCGGGTCGAGGTAACGGGCGAGGCCGACGCCGCCGATGACCAACTCGCCTTCCTCGCCCAGCTGGGCCAGCGCGCCATCCTTGCCCACGACGGCGAGCTCCCAGCCGTCGAGCGGGAGGCCGATGCGGATCGGGCCCTCACCGGTGAGCTGCGTTGCGCAGGCGACGACAGTGGCCTCGGTGGGACCGTAGGTGTTCCAGACCTCACGTCCCTCGACGGCCATCCGTTCGGCCAGCTCGGGTGGGCACGCCTCGCCACCGAAGATCAGGAGCCGTACGTCGTCGAGCGCCTCGATCGGCCAGAGTGCTGCGAGCGTGGGCACGGTCGAGACGACGGTGATGCGCTGCTCGACCAGCCAGGGGCCGAGGTCCATGCCGGTGCGGACGAGGCTGCGCGGTGCGGGAACGAGGCAGCCGCCGTGGCGCCAGGCGAGCCACATCTCTTCACAGGAGGCGTCGAACGCGACGCTCAGGCCGGCGAGGACGCGGTCGCTCGGGTTGACCGGCTCGTCCTGCAGGAAGAGGTCGGCCTCGGCGTCGACGAACGCGGCCGCGCTGCGATGGGTGACCGCGACGCCCTTGGGCTTGCCGGTCGAGCCGGAGGTGAAGATGATCCACGCGTCGTCGTCCGGGCCGGGGCGCCGGCTGGTCTCGCCGGTCGGCGTGCTCTTGGGCTCGATCGTGTGCCGGTCGCCGATCACGGCGACGACGCCGGCCTCTTCCCAGACCAACTGCGCGCGCTCGTCGGGGTCCTCGGCGTCGACCGGGACGTACGCCGCACCGGCCGCGAGAGTGCCGAGGATCGCGGTGTAGAGGTCCGTCGTACCCGAGGGAACGCGGATGCCCACGCGGTCGCCCGTACCGATGCCCATGCTCCGCAGCCGCGCCTCGACGACGCGGATCTCGGCGGCGAGCTGGCGGTAGGTGAGGACGGTGCGGCCGTCGTCGATCGCGTCCGCGGTGGGGTGCCGGCGGATGGTGTCGTCGAGGATGTCGAGCAGCGTCCGCGGCGTCGGGGCGTCGCCAGCGGTGAAGACGGCGGGGTCGAGCAGTAGCTTTTCGGGCGCAAGCGGGAATGGCTCGTGAACGGCAGCGGTCAAGCGGAGGCTCCCTGATCTCTCTCATTGGCGCGTCTCGGCTCGCTGCAGTTTCGCGCCGACGGCATCAACGTTTCCGTTGGACGTCAGTACCTGCTGCTTTGCGAGCCAAGCCGCGCGGGTGTGGGGGGTTCGGCACGCTGCCGACCCAGCAGTTTACCTCGCCGTAACCTTCCGTGTCCCAATGTGGTGACGGGACTCACAGCGTGTGATCGCGCCCGTTGGGGGCACGATGGAGGCATGGCTTCCACGGGTGAGTACAAGCGCGACTCGAACTACATCACCGACCGCATCACCGCCGACGGCGACGACTGGCCCGTCGAGGCTGGTCGGTATCGGCTGGTCGTGAGCCGGGCCTGTCCGTGGGCGAGCCGGGCGGTGATCGTTCGGCGGCTGCTCGGGCTGGAGTCCGTGCTGTCCATGGGGATCGCGGGGCCGACGCACGATGAGCGTTCCTGGACGTTCGACCTGGATCCCGATGGGCGCGACCCGGTGCTCGGCATCGAACGTTTGCAGGAGGCGTTCTTCGCGCGCTTCCCGGACTACCCGCGTGGGATCACGGTGCCTGCTGTCGTGGACGTGCCGAGTGGTCAGGTGGTGACGAACGACTACGCGCAGATCACGCTCGACCTGTCGACGGAGTGGACTGCCTTTCACCGTCCCGGGGCGCCTTCGTTGTATCCGAAGGAACTGCGCGACGAGATCGACGAGATCAACGACGTCGTCTTTCGGGACGTGAACAACGGCGTGTATCGCGCCGGCTTCGCGAGCTCGCAGTCCGCGTATGAGGATGCCTATGGTCCGTTGTTCTCGCGGCTGGACTGGCTGTCTGCGCGGCTGTCGTCGCAGCGGTACCTGGTCGGCGACACGATCACCGAGGCGGACATCCGGCTGTTCACGACGCTGGTCCGCTTCGACCCGGTCTACCACGGACATTTCAAGTGCAACCGTTCGAAGCTGACGGAGCTGCCGGTGTTGTGGGCGTACGTGCGGGATCTCTACCAGACGCCGGGCTTCGGGGACACGGTCGACTTCGACCACATCAAGCGGCACTACTACGTGGTGCACACGTCGATCAACCCGACGCAGATCGTGCCGGTTGGTCCTGAGCTGTCCGGCTGGCTCCTGCCGCACGGCCGTGAGGCCTTGGGTGGCCGCCCGTTCGGCGACGGCACGCCTCCCCCGCCTCCGCCGGCCGACGAGGTCGTGCCGGCTTCCCACCAGCCTTAGGACTTCGCGTCGGTGGGGCGGCGCCACGTCCAGGTCGAGACGTCGATGTGGAACGGCGTGCTCACCATGACCGCGCCCAGCCGGTCGTCGCCTTGCGCCGCGATGGCCTCGATCGACCAGTCGAGCTGACCGACAAGATCCGCCTGGTCGCTCGCGATCCACTCACCGTCGTCGTTCCGGGCATGCACGAACGGCCGCCAGGTGTCGTTCTGGACCGTCGAACCGGCGACGACGAGCCGGTCGTCGACGGTTGCCGCGCTCTTGAGGTCGAGGGACTGACCCTCGGCGCCGGCGATGGTGCCGAGGTCGGTCAGCTTCCCGTCGTCGAAGCGCCACACCTTGGCTTCTTGGGCTCGCCCCTGGTCGGCCCAGGCGACCAACGCCGAACCGTCGACGAGCGGCGCGAGGAGCTCGAGCTCAGCCATGCCCTTGGGCAGCGTGCCCTCTTGCGGCTTCCAGGCGTTCCCGTCGGCAGACGTCCACAGCTTTGCGTCGCCGTCTCTGGTCGTGCCGGCGAGTACGAGCCCGTTCGCTCCGGCGCCGACGATGGCGGCCGTGTTCAGCGGAAGGCGGGTGCCAAGGTCGGGCTCGGTGCGCTTCCACGCGCCTGTGGTCGTCCCGTTCCGGTCGATCGTGGCGGTCCACAGGATCAGCCGCGACGCCTCGGGCAGGCCCTTCGCGCCCGGCGACGCCACACCGGTGAGCGCCAGCACCGCCGCCGTGGTGCGCGACCTGCCTGCGGCCAGCGTGCGCGAGACGACCTGCCCGTCGGGCAGTTCGAGAGTGGTGGGCACCTCCGACGTACGGGAGGCGCCAGACCAGACCGCGACGTCGGTGGTGAGGTCGCCCTTCGGCCGCACCTCGGCGACCGCCGTCCACCCCACGTTGTCGACCGCGATCGCGGCGGGGATCAGCTCCTGCCCGGTGACGCCCTCGGGGAGGTCGAGCTCCTGATGCTCCGTGCGGTCGGACGGCCCCCACGCGGACACGCTCAATAGATCGGTCACCCCGCGGGACCGCGTCAACCAAGCCGCCAGCTGCCCATTGCTCCCGACCGCGACCCGGTCGTACTCGACCACGTCCCGATGGCTGTAGAGCTCAGCCCGCTCCCACCCTCGCACCTCGTCAGGCACAGCGGCACCGCCTGTGCTGCAAGCGGAAATCGCGACGGCGAGCAGGCCGAGGCCCACGACGAAGATGGGGCGAAAGGGGCTCATCGACCGACATCCTGTCAGGCAGAGATGAGACCGCCGCCCGGGGTCAGGTGTTGAAGTACTTCGCCTCGGGGTGGTGGATGACGATCGCGTCCGTCGACTGCTCAGGGTGCAGCTGGAACTCCTCCGACAGCGTCACGCCCAGGCGTTCCGGCTTCAACAGGTCGACGATCTTCGCCCGGTCCTCGAGGTTGGGGCATGCGCCGTACCCCAACGAGAAGCGCGCTCCTCGGTAACCCAGCTTGAGGATGTCGTCCAGCTCCGACGAGTCCTCCGCACCGAAGCCCAGCTCCGCCCGGATCCGCGCGTGCCAGTACTCGGCCAGCGCCTCGGCCAGCTGCACCGACAACCCGTGCAGCTCCAGGTACTCGCGATAGGAGTTGGACGCGAACAGCTTCGCGGTCTCCTCCGAGATCCGCGACCCGACCGTCACGATCGTGAAGCCCACGACGTCGACCTCGCCCGACTCCTCCGGCCGGAAGAAGTCCGCCAGGCACAGGTGCCGGTCGCGCCGCTGCCGCGGGAACGTGAAGCGACAACGCTCCGCGCCCGACTCCGACAGCACGATCAGATCGTCACCCTTCGACACGCACGGGAAGTAGCCGTAGACCACGCCGGACTGCAGCAGGTTCTCGGTCTGCATCCGGTCCAGCAACGTACGCAGCCGCGGCCGGCCCTCGGTCTCGACGAGCTCCTCGTACGAAGGCCCGTCCGACCCACGACCCGCGCGCAGGCCCCACTGGCCCATGAACGTCGCCCGCTCGTCCAGCATCGACGCATAATCCCCGAGCGGGATGCCCTTCACGATCCGGTCGCCCCAGAACGGCGGCGTCGGCACCGGGTTGTCGACGGCCACGTCCGACCGCGCGGGTATGTCCGACACCGGCGTCTCGCGCAGCTGCGTCGTCCGTACGCGCCGCTGTCGCAGCTCTGGCAACGCGGCACCGGGCACGCCGCGCTTCACGTTCATCACCGCGTCCATCAGTCGCAGTCCCTCGAACGCGTCCCGCGCGTACCGCACCTCGCCGTCGTAGACCCGCGCGAGATCCTCCTCGACGTACGCTCGCGTCAGCGCCGCGCCTCCCAGCAGTACGGGGAAGCGCGTGGCCGTGCCGCGAACGTTGATCTCCTCGAGGTTCTCCTTCATGATCACGGTGCTCTTCACCAGCAGCCCGGACATGCCGATCGCGTCCGCGCGGTGTTGCTCGGCGGCGTCGAGGATGTGGTTGATCGGCTGCTTGATGCCGAGGTTGACGACGTTGTAGCCGTTGTTGGTGAGGATGATGTCGACGAGGTTCTTGCCGATGTCGTGCACGTCGCCCTTGACGGTCGCCAGCACGATCGTGCCCTTGCCGTCGTCGTCGGTCTTCTCCATGTGGGGTTCGAGGAACGCCACCGCGGTCTTCATCACCTCGGCGCTCTGCAGGACGAACGGCAGCTGCATCTCGCCGCGACCGAAGAGCTCGCCGACGGTCTTCATCCCGTCGAGCAAGTCGTCGTTGACGATGTCGAGCGCGGGCCGTCCGTTCCCCAACGCCTCGGAGAGGTCGGCCTCCAACCCGTTCGCCTCGCCGTCGATGATGCGGCGGCGCAGCCGTTCGCCCAACGGGAGTGCGGCAAGCTCCTGTTGACGCGACGCCTTCGTGTCGGCCGTCTTCACATCGGCGAAGATCTCCAGCAACGCCTGCAGTGGGTCGTACCCCTCGCGCCGCCGGTCGTAGACGAGGTCGAGCGCGACCTGCCGTTGCTCGTCGGGGATGCGCGAGATCGGCAGGATCTTGCTCGCGTGCACGATGGCCGAGTCGAGTCCGGCCTTCACACACTCGGCGAGGAACACCGAGTTCAGCACCTGCCGCGCCGCGGGGTTGAGGCCGAACGAGATGTTGCTGAGGCCGAGCACGGTCTGGACGTTCGGGTGCTCCTGCTTGAGCTTGCGGATCGCCTCGATCGTCTCGATGCCGTCGCGCCGGCTCTCCGCCTGCCCCGTCGCGAGCGTGAACGTGAGCGTGTCGACGAGGATGTCACTCTCGTCCATCCCCCACTGCCCCGTCAGCGTCTCGATCAGCCGGTGGGCGATCGCGACCTTGGTGTCGGCCGTACGGGCCTGGCCCTCCTCGTCGATCGTCAGCGCGACGACCGCGGCACCGTGCTCACGCACGATCGGCATCACCTGCGCGAACCGGCTCTCCGGCCCCTCGCCGTCCTCGAAGTTGACCGAGTTGATCGCGCACCGGCCGCCGAACATCTCCAACCCGGCTTCGATCACGGGCGGTTCGGTCGAGTCGAGCATGATCGGCAGCGTGCTCGCGGTCGCGAGTCGCGCCGCGGCTTCGCGCATGTCGGCGACGCCGTCGCGACCGACGTAGTCGACGCACAGGTCGAGAACATGCGAGCCGTCGCGGATCTGCGCGCGGGCGATGTCGACGCAGTCGTCCCAGCGGCCGGCGATCATCGCCTCGCGGAACGCCTTGCTGCCGTTGGCGTTCGTCCGTTCGCCGATCGCGAGGTAGGAGATGTCCTGCCGGAACGGCACGTGCTGGTAGAGGCTCGACGCACCCGGCTCGTGCCGCGGCTTGCGTCGGGTGATCTCGCGGCCGCCGACGCGTTCGACGACGAGCCGCAGGTGCTCGGGCGTCGTACCGCAGCAGCCGCCAACGAGGCTGAGGCCGTAGTCGCGGGTGAACTGGTCGTGCGCGTCGGCGAGCTCCTGCGGGCTGAGCGGGTAGCGGGCGCCGTCGCTGGTGAGCTCGGGCAGGCCGGCGTTCGGCATGCAGGACAGCGGGACGCGCGCGTGCTTGGCGAGGTAGCGCAGGTGCTCGCTCATCTCGGCCGGGCCGGTCGCGCAGTTCAGGCCGATCAGGTCGATGCCGATCGGCTCGAGCGCGGTGAGAGCGGCGCCGATCTCGCTGCCGAGCAGCAGCGTGCCGGTG
Organism: Tenggerimyces flavus; assembly: GCF_016907715.1. Classification (NCBI taxonomy): domain Bacteria; kingdom Bacillati; phylum Actinomycetota; class Actinomycetes; order Propionibacteriales; family Nocardioidaceae; genus Tenggerimyces; species Tenggerimyces flavus. The sequence goes on from NZ_JAFBCM010000001.1 coordinate 5,242,549, forward strand.
GTCTCGACGGTGACCGAGACGATCAGCGTGATCTCCTCGTCAGCGGCCTTGATCGCCCGCTTGGCGCCGATCACGGCGGCCTTGGCCTGGAGCAGGTCCTGGGCGGTCTCGACGATGACCGCGTGGACTCCCCCGTCGATCAGTCCGCGGACCTCTTCCTGGTACGCGTCGCGCAACGTGGCGAACGGCACGTGGCCGAGCGTCGGCAGCTTCGTTCCCGGGCCGATCGAGCCGAGCGCCCACTTGCCGTACTCGTCGGCGACCTCGCGGGCCAGCCGGGCGCCGGACTCGGAGAGCTCGTAGATGCGGTCGGTGATGCCGTACTCGGCTAGGTTGGCGAGGTTCGCCCCGAAGGTGTTGGTTTCGACCAGATCGACGCCGACGTCGAAGTAGGCGCGGTGGATGGCCTTCACGACGTCGGGGCGGGTGACGTTCAGGATCTCGTTGCAGCCCTCGTGGCCCTCGAAGTCGTCCAGGCCGAGGTCGTACGCCTGCAACATGGTGCCCATCGCGCCGTCCGCCACGACGACGCGCTCAGTGAGCGCCCGACGGAGTTCGGCAGCTGTGGCAGGCACCTTGGTTCTCCCCTCGCGGACATGCGACAAGCGTTCAGCGTACCCAGCCTGTCCGGCTATTGGACGCCAGTCTTGGCACGCGAGATGCGTGTCCCAGGGGCTGGGCGGCCCGGTTCGTGCGGCGATGTGGGGACGGGCACGTAGGCTGAGCGGAGCGGTCCCGCTCTCCGCGGGGTCGAGGGCAGTGGAAGGGGACGATCACGTGGCCGAACTCGAGGGTTCGCCAGAGCTCGAGGACCCGGTGCTCATCGCAGCCTTCGAGGGCTGGAATGACGCCGCGGACGCTGCCAGTGCGGCCCTCGACCACCTGGTGGACGCCTGGGAGGCCAAGCCGGTCGCCGAGATCGACCCCGACGACTACTACGACTTCCAGGTCAACCGACCGACCGTGTCGATGGAGGAGGACGGCGTCCGTTCGATCGCCTGGCCGACCAGCCGGGTCCTGATCGCACGGCGCCCGGCCGCCCCGCGCGACGTGGTGCTCGTCCGCGGCATCGAGCCGAACATGAGGTGGCGGCAGTTCTGCGCGGAGATCCTCACCGAGGCGTCGCGGTACAAGGTGCGGATGGCCGTTCTGCTCGGTGCGTTGCTCGCGGACTCGCCGCACAGCCGGCCGATCCCGGTGACCTCGTCGGCGACCGACCCGGAGCTGGCGAAGGCGCTGGGGCTGGAGGCCTCGCGGTACGAGGGGCCGACCGGTGTGCTCGGCGTACTGCAGGACGCCTGCCAACAGCGCGGGCTGCCGGCGGTGTCGCTGTGGGCGGCGGTGCCGCACTACGTGGGCCAGCCGCCGAACCCGAAGGCGACGCTGGCGCTGCTGCGACAGTTGGAGGACCTGCTCGACCTGTCCGTTCCGCTGGGCGAGCTGCCCGAGGAGGCGCGCGCCTGGGAGCGCGGTGTCGACGATCTGGCGCGGGACGACTCCGAGGTGGCGGAGTACGTACGGTCGCTGGAGGAGGCGCGCGACGCGGCCGACCTGCCGGAGGCGACGGGCGAGGCGATCGCGCGGGAGTTCGAGCGGTATCTGAAGCGCCAGCGCCCGGAGAGCTGAGTTCTTGCTGGACGACGCTGAGTTCTACCGCTGGTACGGGCCATGGACGCCGCCCTCACCTGTCGGGGTGGCCTCGCTGCTGGCTGGGCTGCCGGTGCGGTGGTGGATCGTCGGTGGCTGGACCATCGAGGCGTTCACCGGCGTCGAGCGGGAGCACGAGGACATCGACGTCTCGATCCTGCGTTCGGACCTTGCTGGCCTACTGTCCCACGTGGGCTCCTCGCTCTGCGTGTGGACGAACGTGGCCGGCTCTATCCGGCCGCTGCGATCGGCGTCGGACCTGCCGGACGAGTGCCGGCAGCTCTGGGTCCGGCGGGACGGCTCGAGCCCGTGGCTGTTCGACCTGCTGCTGACGCCGCACGAGGGGTCGACGTGGCTCTGCATCCGGGACCACGCCGTACGGCTGCCGATGGCTGGGGTGCTGTTCGAGCACGACGGGATCACGTACCAGCGTCCCGAGATCACCCTGCTGCTGAAGGCGCACCTGGACCGTGAGAAGGACCGCGCGGACCTCGCCGTCACCTTGCCGCTGCTGGAACCGTCCCGCCGATCCTGGCTGCGCAAGACCCTGGAGCAGCTCCAACCAGGTCACCCCTGGCTGGCCGAGATCTAGGCGAGCAGGTCCCTTGCGCGGAAGAGCCTTCCGTCCTTCGCCACCTGGTCGACGAAGTGCAGGTTCGCGATGGACTGCAAGGGGTTCGCGTTCAGCACCACCAGGTCGGCGAGCTTGCCGGGGGCCAACGAGCCGCGCTCGTAGCCTCTGCCCAGCATGCGAGCCGCGCCCAACGTCGCTCCGCGGAGGATCTCGTGGGGGCGCAGGCCGGCGGACTCGTGGACGGCGAGCTCGAGGTGGCTCGACACACCCAGCGCTTGGCTGAACGTCCCACCGTCCGAGCCGAACGTCGCGTTCGCGCCGCTGGAGAACAGCCGCCGGGAGTTCGCCCGCAGCATCGGCAGGTGCTTCGCCACCACCGAAGGGTCTACGAAGGCCTCGATCGCGGCGATCGCCTCGGGACTGCGCAAGGCGTCGTACACCGACGAGGGATAGAGACCCAACCGGTCGAAGGCCTGCTGCCGCCCCACGTACGACACCACGTCGCCCAACGTCTCGAACAACGAGAACGTCTCCAACGCCGACGCATCGGAACGCCGCAGCAGCCGGAGGAACGACCGGTCCAGCGGCGCGTCGACGATCCCGTGCAACAGCCCGCGCGCCCCAGCCCGCAAGGCCTGCGTGGCCAGCCGCAGCGAAGGCGCGTGGAAGAACACCCGCAGCCGATGCCGCCGGGCCGCGGCCACGATCGCGACCTGGACGTCCTCGGGCATCTCGGCAGCAGATCCGCCGCCCCACAAGACGTTGTCGTTCGCCACCTTGATCGCGTCCGCCCCATGAGCGGCGAACTCGGCAACGATCGAAGCGGCGGCCGAAGAGGACGGCACGACCCGCGTCTCCGGCGTCCCGAAGTCGCCCCACCCACCGGGCGTCCCGAGCATCGGCCCCGTGCCGAAGTAGCGCGGGTACGGCGCGTCGACAGACTCCGCAAAGCCCTTCAGCGCAACGAGATCCGGCAACGACACTGCCGGATCGAAGATCGTCGTGTAGCCGAACGCCAACAGCTGCCGCAGGTTCGCCGCCCGCTCCTCCAGCGACGTCCCACCGAGATGGTGGTGCATGTCGACCAGCCCCGGGATGACGTACTTCCCATGCCCGTCGATCACGGTCGTGCCCGGCGGCAGTACGACGTCGCGCCGCCGTCCGACCCGCGCGAGCCGGTTGCCGTGCACGAGGACCGTGGCATCGACCAGCGGAGACGAACGCACCGAGTCGATCACCGTGGCGCCGACGAGAGCCCACGTCCGCCCCAGAGCTCGCGGCGCGGCCTGGGCCACGGCCGACAACGCCAAGGCGGCGACCGACCCACCGGCCCCGACCAGCAACGCGCGCCGACCAAGCCGGTCAGGCGACGGCACACTCGTCCCGCCGCCATGGAACTGGCACATGCGTTCAGCCTCCCCCGAGGTCGATCAAGTCGATCAAGCTAGAGCGCGACACCGAGCAAAGAGTCACACACGGAACGAACGACCGCCGGTGCCTCAGCGTCCCCGGCGGAGCCGCTTCCGGCCAGCGTCGCGTCCACCCACCCGTCGACGACAGCGACGGCTGCCGGCGCGTCCAGGTCCGAGGCCAGCGCGTCCCGTACGCCAGGGAGGACCTTCGACGCGTCCGCACCGGAAGGCAAACCAACGGCCGCACGCCACCGAGCGAGCCGCGAAGTCCCCGCCTCGAGGTCCGACGGGAACCACTCCCAGGGCGACCGGTAGTGGTGCGTCAGCAAGACCAACCGGATAGCCATCGGGTCCACACCGTCAGCACGCAGCTTCGACGAGAACACCAGATTGCCCTTGGACTTCGACATCTTCTCGCCGTCCAGCGCCACCATCGCCTGGTAGACGTACGAGTGCGCGAACGGCTTCTCCCCGGTGAGCACCTGCGCCTCCGACGCGCACATCTCGTGGTGCGGGAACGTGAGGTCCGACCCGCCACCCTGGATGTCGAAGCTCATCCCCAGGTGTTCCAGCGCGATCGCCGAGCACTCCACATGCCACCCCGGACGGCCCCTGCCCAACGACGACGACCAGGCCGGCTCGCCCGGCCGCTGGAGCAGCCACAGGAGGCAGTCGAGCGGGTCCCGCTTGCCCACGCGGTCCGGGTCGCCGCCACGCTCGGCGAAGACCTCGAGCATGGTCGAACGAGAAAGCCCGGACACCGCACCGAAGTCGGGATCGGACCCGACCGGGAAGTACAGGTCGCCGTCGACCGAGTACGCCGCGCCCTTGCCGCGCAGCCCCTCGACGAAGTCCACGACCAGTGGGATCGCCTCGACCGCGCCGATGTACTGCGCCGGCGCGACCACGCGCAGCGCGGACATGTCGCCCCGGAACAGCTCGGTCTGCCGTTCGGCCAGCCCCGCCCAGTCCTCGCCGTCACGGGTGGCGCGCTCGAGCAGCGGGTCGTCGATGTCGGTGACGTTCTGGACGTACGTCACGTCCAGCCCGGCGTCGCGCCAGGCCCGGTTGAGCAGGTCGAACGCGACGTAGGTGGCGGTGTGCCCGATGTGCGTCGCGTCGTACGGCGTGATGCCGCAGACGTACATCCGCGCCTGCTGGCCGGTCGCGCTGGGGCGGAGCGAGCCGCTCCCCACGTCGAAGATCTGTGGTACCTGTCCCGCTCCGGGCAGCCGGGGGACGTCTGGAGAGGACCAGGATTTCATGCCTAGAAGCCTATCGGGCGTCAGAAAACCGGCCAGGGAATCGATGGCCAGCCCTCGCCACCGCTCTCGGGGAACACCGGATAGAGCCGGAGCCGCTGGATCCTGGTCCGCAGCGCGTCCAGCTCGTCGCGGTGGATCAGCTTCCGCAGTCCCCCGCCGACGGCGCCGGCCAGGTCGCACTCGAGCTTCTCCAGCACCTCGGCGTACTCGGGCGGCATGGCCTCGCCCGCCCAGCCCCAGAGCACGGTGCGGAGCTTGTCCTCCTCGTGGAAGCACAGCCCGTGGTCGACCGCGAACACCCGCTGCAGCTCGTCGACGAGCACGTGCCCGCCCTTGCGGTCGGCGTTGTTGACCACCGAGTCGAACACCGCGAGCCGGCGCAGGTCCTCGTTCTCCGCGTGCACCAGGCTGATCTCGTCACCGTCGGAGTCGAACGCGTCGAGGACGTGCCGCCAGCCGGGCTTCACCTCGGAGCGAGGCACGATGTCGATCATCTCGACGTCGGTCGCCGGCTCGATCCACAGCTGTGCCATGCCCTCGCCGAGCGGCCCGTCGCGCAGCACAGTCGGTGGGACGAGGTTCCAACCGGAGGCCGTGGACAGCAGGTACGTCGCCACCTCGCGCTGCGCGAGCGTGCCGTTCGGGAAGTCCCAAAGCGGCCGCTCGCCGCGTACAGGCTTGTAGACGGCGGCGGCCTGCACGCCGTCCATCGTCAGCGAGCAGTAGAACGTCGCGTTCGACGCCGCGACCAGGCGCCCCTCGATCGAGAGGTCGCCCTGCTGCAGCAGGCGCAGTGCGTCCGCCTGGTCCAGGGATTCCATCGCCGGTTCGTTACAGCTCGGTCCGGCGGTAGCCGTTCTGCCGCGGGCACAGGTGCCCGTCGGGGTCGAGCGGCCCGCCGCAGAACGGGCACGGCGGCCGGCCCTGCGAGATGAGGGCGAGCGACCGGCGTACGAACGCGCGGGCCTGGGCTCCGGTGATGCGGACGACCAGCGTCTCCGGTCCCTCGGCGTCGGGGTCCTCCTCCACCGGGGGCGGCGGGTCGGACTCCTCCTCGGTGACCTCGTACGCCTCGATCACGACCTTCTCGGTGTCGCTGTCCCAGGCCAGCCGCAGCGTGCCGACGCGGAACTCCTCGATGATCGGCTGCTCGAGCGGCTTGTCGTCGTCGAGGTCGGTCGGCACGATCGCGGGGATCACAGCCTTGCCGCCGGTGAGGCGTAGCACCTCGTCGAGCATCGCGTCGACGCGCTCGGCGAGGATGCTGACCTGCTCCTTCTCCAGCGCGACCGTGGTGATCTGGTCGCTCGAGCGGGCCTGCAGATAGAAGCTACGTTGCCCCGGCGCTCCGACCGTTCCGGCCACGAAGCGCTCGGGCATCTCGTGTAGGTGGACGACGCGCGCCATGGATACGACCCTACGCGGTCCCGGCTCCGCCGCCGACCGGCGCGTCCGAATCTCGGCTCGGCGCCTTGGCGCGGCGTTTCCGGGGCTTCTTGGGGACGAGGGCGGTGAGGTCGCTGCCGGTGTCGTTGACCTTGATCACGAACGGACGAAGCGGCGTATAGCGGACGATCGAGACCGAGCAGGGATCGACCATGATCCGCTGGAACTGGTCCAGGTGCAGCCCGAGCGCGTCGGCGACGATCGCCTTGATCACGTCGCCGTGGCTGACCGCGGCCCAGATCGCGTCCGGGCCGTGCTCCGCCTCGACCTTGGCGTCCCACTCGCGGACGGCGTCGACCGAGCGGTCCCACATCGTGCGGAGCGACTCTCCGCCCTCGCCGGGGAACACGACGCCGCTGGGGTTCTGCTGCACGACCTTCCAGAGCGGATCCTTGGCGAGCTTGCTGAGCTTCTCGCCCTGCCAGTCGCCGTACTTCGCCTCGCCGAGCCGCTCGTCGGTCACCGGTTCGGGGCGGCCGTCGAGGCCGCCCAGGGCCTTCGCGGTCTCCTGGCAGCGGTCCAACGGGCTCACGATGAGGGCAGCCAACGGGATGCTCGCGAGCCTCGTCGCGAGGGTCTCGGCCTGCCCGCGGCCGAGGTCGTCCAGCCCGACACCGGGCGTCCATCCAGCCAGCACACCATCGGCGTTGGCCTTCGTCCGACCGTGGCGGACGAGCAGCAACGTCGCCATGACCGCGAGCCTACCCACGTCCGCCAACCGCACCGGCCCAGCGCACCCCGCGGCGTGATCATGTACGTGATCATGAAGCCGAACCGGTCATATACGCCGGTTTCCCTTCATGATCACGTACATGATCACCGGCGCGATCGGCGTGGGGTCAGCGGCTTGCTCAGGGACGGTCGACCACAATGGGGACGTGATCGTGGACTCCGGGGTCTACCTCGACGGCAGGCGGGTCGAGACCGCGCCCGACGTCCGGAGTGCCGTCGCGCGGATCGAGCAGTCCGACGACGCGTTCTGCTGGATCGGCCTGGTCGAGCCCACCGAGGACGAGCTGGACGAGGTCGCGCGGGCGTTCGACCTGCACCGGCTGGCGGTCGAGGACGCCATGCACGCGCGGGAACGGCCGAAGCTCGACCTGTACGACGACATGATGCTGCTGTCGCTCAAGACGCTCTGGTACGACCCGGGCCACTCCACGGTCGAGAACGGCGAGCTCTACATCTTCATGGGCGCCAACTTCATCGTCACCGTTCGCCACGGCGAGGGCAGCCAGCTCGGCGACATCCGCGCCGACCTCGAACAGAAGGCGAGCCTGCTCGGCCACGGCCCGGCCGGCATCCTGTACGCGATCTGCGACCACGTCGTCGACTCCTACGGCGACGTCACGCTCGAGCTGGAGACCGATGCCGACGACGTCGAGCAGTCGGTCTTCTCCAACGAACGCACCGACAACGCGAACGCGATCTACCGTGTCAAGCGCGAGTTGCTCCGCTTCCGCAAGGCGTCCCGCCCGCTGGTCGAGCCCATGACGCGGCTCGCTGACGGCAGCGTCAACCTGGTGCCGGACAACGCCGCACCGTTCTTCCGCAGCGTCTCCGAGCACATCCAGAAGCTCGCGGAGTACGCCGAGTCGCTCGACGAGCTGCTCACCTCCGCTCTCTCCGCCCACCTCGCCCGCGTCGGCGTCCAGCAGAACGAGGACGTCCGCAAGATCTCCGCGGCGGCCGCGATCGTCGCCGTACCCACGATGATCGCCGGCGTCTACGGCATGAACTTCGTGCACATGCCCGAGCTCCAGTGGCGCCTCGGCTACCCGCTCGTGATGGTCGCGATGGTGGTCGCCTGTTACGGCGTCTACCGCTACTTCAAGGCCAAGAAGTGGCTGTGATCGAGCTCGCCGACGTGCACCGCACGTTCGACACCAAGGGGCGCGCCCAGAACGGCGTCGTGCGCGCCGTCGACGGGGTCACGCTGTCGATCGAACGCGGCGAGGTGCTCGGCCTGCTCGGCCACAACGGCGCGGGCAAGACAACGGTCGTCCGCCTCATCGCCGGCGTCCTCACGCCGACGAAGGGCAAGGTGCGCGTCGACGGGCAGGACCCGGTCGCCGACGGCGTGTCCGTACGCCGCCGGCTCGGCGTGCTGCCCACCGGCCCGTTCCTCGACCTGCGGCTCACCGCGCGGGCCAACCTGCGCTTCGCGGCCGAGCTGTTCGGCGTCCCGCGCGACGGGCTGACCGAACGCATCGAACGTTCGCTCGCCGAGTTCGACCTGACCGACCGCGCCGAGGACCGGGTCGAGGGCTTCAGCGCCGGCATGCGGCAGCGCCTCGCGCTCGCCCGCGTCCTGCTCCCGGAGCCGGAGGTCCTGCTGCTCGACGAGCCGTCGGCACAGCTGGATCCCCTTGCGGTACGGATGGTTCGCGAGCTGATCGCCCGGCTGTCCCGCGAGGCCGGGCGGACCGTCGTGCTCTGTACGCACGACCTGGTCGAGGCGCAGCTGCTGTGCGACCGGGTCGTCGTCCTCGACCACGGGCGGGTCGCTGCCGCCGGCACTCCCGCCGAGCTCAGCGCGCAGCTCGCGGCCGCGGCGGTCGAGGTGGAGGTCGCCCGCGAGGACGCCGAGACCGCGCGGGACATCCTCGCGAAGGCCGTCGGTGCCGACGCGATCGAGGTGGTGCCCGGTCCGAACGGCAGCACCGTGCTTCGCGGCCGAGGGCTCCCCCGTCACCAGCTGCCCGAGCTCGTCGGCTCGCTCGCCGCGGCGCACGTACGCATCTACGGGGTCCGCCCGTTCGAGCCCAGCCTCGAGGACGTCTACCTCGCGCTCTACGCGGGACGGCCGGCATGAACTGGCGAGCGATCCGGGCGATCGTGCGCCGCGACCTCGCCGTCGTCGCGCGCAGCAAGGCGGTCATCGTGCCGATGATCGTGATGCCGGTGCTGTTCGTGCTCGTCATGCCCGTCCTGGCGGGCCTCATCGCCCAGCTCGAGCTGCCGCCGCGCGACCTCGCCGACCTGCTCCGCACGGTGCCGCAGGAGATCGTCCGCGACCTGCCGGAGGAGTCAGGCCCCAGACTCGCCGGCCTCGTGCTCGGCTCGCTGCTGCCCCCGTTGACGCTCGTCGTCCCGCTGATCGTCGCGCAGGTCATCGCCACCGACGCGGTCGCCGGCGAACGAGAACGCGGCACACTCGAAGGCCTGCTACTCGCCCCGGTGAGCGACCGCGACCTGCTCGTGGCGAAGCTGCTCGTCGCGCTGATCCCCGCGTACGTCGTGCTGTTCGGCGGCACGCTGGTCTACGCGATCGTCACCGACGTCATGCTGTGGTCCGCGATCGGCGGACCGTTCCTGCCCACTGTCAACTGGCTCTTGCTGGTGCTGTGGCTCGGCCCGTCGCTGGCCGGTGCCGCGCTCGCGTTGTCGTTGGTGATCTCGGCCCGGACGCGGACGATCCAGGGCGCGCAGCAGATCGCCGGCGTCTCCGTTCTGCCGTTGGTGTTCATCATCGTCGGGCAGTTCTCCGGGCTGGTGTTCCTCAACCGGCTGCTGGTCATCGTCGTCGGCGTCGTGTTGTGGTGCCTGGCGGTGCTGTTCGTGTGGATCGGGTCGCGCTCGCTCGCGCGGGAGCGGCTGGGGTCGCGGCTGTGAGGGTGCCCGAGGAGTTCGACCGGGCGGCGGCCGCGTACGACCGGCTGGTGGGCGCCAACCCCGGCTACCACGAGCATCTGCGGCTGTCCGCGCGGCGGCTCGGCCTGTCCGGTGATGGATCGGGGCTGCGCCTGCTGGATCTCGGCTGCGGAACCGGCGCGTCGACGGCGGCGCTGCTCGCCGTCGCTCCGCAGGCGGAGATCGTCGCGGTGGATGCGTCGGCCGGGATGCTGGCGCAGGCGCGCGCCAAGTCGTGGCCGGCGAACGTGCGGTTCGTGCACGCCCGCGCCGAAGGGCTGGCCGCGGCCGGCGTCCGCGGCCCGTTCGACGGGATCTTCGCGGCGTACCTGATCCGCAACGTCCCCTCGGCCGACCAGGTGCTCGGCTCGCTCCACGCCCTGCTGAAGCCCGGTGCCGCGCTCGCGATCCACGAGTACTCCGTCGCGGACTCCCTGGTGGCCAAGGCGATCTGGAACGCGATCTGCTGGAGCGTGATCATCCCGGCCGGCGCGGCGTTGTCGGGCGACGCGACGTTGTACCGGTACCTCTGGCGGAGCGTGCTCGCGTTCGACGGCGCTTCGGCGTTCGCGTCGCGGCTCCGGCGTTCTGGCTTCGGCGACGTGCGGGTGTTGCCGGTCACGGGGTGGCAGCGCGGGATCGTGCACACGTTCCTCGGCCGGCGACCGGTCGAGGAACGTGCGGTGCCGCTGGTCCGGGACGAGCGGCGGGACCGGAAGGCCGTGCTGCTGCCGGCCGCGCCGGGACGTGCTCGGGCCTCGGTCGACGGACGTCCGCGCGTCGCCGTGGTGGGCGGCGGGATCGCCGGGCTGTCCGCCGCCGTGGCACTGGCCGAACGCGGCGTCGCCGTCTCGCTGTACGAGCGGGAGGCGTACCTCGGCGGCCGCGCGGGCGGCTGGCCGACGACGCTGCGGGACGGCTCGGTCGTCACGATGACGCGCGGGTTCCACGCGTTCTTCCGCCAGTACTACAACCTGCGGGCGCTGCTGCGGCGCGTCGATCCGGCGCTCGACCAGCTCGTCGCGGTGGCCGACTACCCGTTGCTGCACGCGAACGGGACGCGGGACAGCTTCGCCAAGCTGCCGCGCGTGCCGCCGCTGAACGCTGCCGCGTTCATGGCCTCGAGCCCGACCGTGTCGGCGCGTGACCTGCTCGGGTTGCGGCCGCGGAACGCGCTGCCCCTCGTGGACGTGTCGGTGCCGGCGGTGTACGAGCGGTACGACGCGCTGTCGGCCGACGAGTTCCTGAAGCGGATCGGATTCCCTGCCGCTGCGAGGGAGCTGGCGTTCTCGGTGTTCTCGCGGAGCTTCTTCGCCGAACCGGACGTCCTGTCGGCGGCGGAGCTCGTGACGATGTTCCACCTGTACTTCCTCGGCTCGTCCGAGGGTCTGCTGTTCGACGTTCCGGCCGAGCCGTTCCCGTGGTGGTCGCGGCTCGGCACGTACCTCGAGGGACTCGGCGCTCAGGTGCACACCGGGACCGCGGTCTCGTCGGTCTCGTCGCTGGACGCCGACGCGGTGGTGGTCGCGGCGGACGTCGCGGGGCTTCGGTCGATGGATCCTGGGGCTTGGCAACCTCGGGTTGACAGTCTGCGTTCCGCTCCCCCGTTTCTCGTTTCGCGTTACTGGCTTGATCGTCCGGTGTCGCGCGAGCCGTTCGTCGGGACGGCCGGCTACGGGCCGTTGGACAACGTGTCGGTGCTGAACCAGTACGAGGGCGAGGCGCGCCGCTGGGCGGAGGCGACAGGCGGCTCGGTCGTCGAGCTGCACGCGTACGCGTTGCCGTACGACCACGACCTGCCCTCGGTGCAGCGTTCCCTGCTGGACGCGCTGCACCGGGTGTATCCCGAGACGGCCGCGGCGCGGATCGTCGACGAACGGCACGAGCTGCGCGCGGACTGCCCGCTGTTCGCGGTCGACGGGTTCGCGCACCGGCCGTCGATCACGACCCCCGACCCGCGCGTGCTGCTCGCCGGCGACCATGTACGCGTCGATCTCCCCGTGGCGCTGATGGAACGCGCGGCGACGAGTGGCCTGCTCGCCGCCAACACGCTCCTCGCCCGCTGGGACCTGCGCGGCCACCCGGTGTGGACCGTTCCCAACCACGGCCGCTCCCGGCTGCTTCGCACCCTCAGCCGGCAGTTCGCGACGTAGGCTGACGCCATGAGCGGGTGGGGTGTGGTCGCGATCGTGGTGGGTGTCGTCGCGGTCCTGCTGGTGTTCCCGCTGCTCAGCTGGCTGATGCAGCACGCCAAACCCTCCGAGACCGGCGGCGGGGTCGGCACGGCGCTCGAGGGAATCGACGCGATCTTCAACCCGGGCAAGCAGCGGGAGCTCGACCAGCGCCAGCACGAGGCCGAGGCGCCAGTGGAGAACCCGGACGGCGCGCCCCCGCGCAGCAAGGTCGACCTCTCCGACGGCACCGCCGTCATCCGGCTCCCACCCAAGGAGCGCTAGGCCGCGGTTGACTCTGACACGGTGTCAGGGCCTACAACTGGTCTCATGTTCAGCATCGGCGACTTCGCCCGACACGGCCGTGTGTCGGTGCGGATGCTCAGGCACTACGACGCGATCGGGCTGCTGCAGCCCGCGTACACCGATCCGGTCACGGGCTACCGGTCGTACGAGGCCGACCAGCTCGCGCGGCTCAACCGGGTCGTGGCGCTGAAGGATCTCGGGTTCACCCTCCAGCAGGTGCAGAGCATCCTCGACGACCACGTCAGCGTGGCGGAGCTGCGCGGCATGCTCAAGCTGCGGCAGGCCGAGCTCGCCCAGCGGATCGCGGACGACCAGACCCGCCTACTCAGCGTCGACGCGCGCCTCGCGTCGATCGAGCAGGAGGGCGCGATGTCGGCGGACGAGGTCGTGCTGAAGGACGTTCCGCCGGTACGGGTTGCCGAGCTCACCGGTGCGGCCTCCGACTTCTCGCCGGAGTCCATCACCTCGGTGATCCGGCCGCTGCTGGGCGACCTCGGCGGCCGGCTGCACGCGGCAGGCGTCCGACCGATGGGGCTGCCGATCGCGATGTACGAGGACGCCGACGACGGCGGCGTCCTGGTCCGCGCGGCGATGCCGGTCGCCGTCGACCACGGCCCTGACTTCGCCGTACGCGACCTGCCGGCTCTCACCGGCGCGGCCACGATCCTGCATCGCGGGTCGATGGACCACGTCCTCACCACCGTGCACCGGCTCGCCCGCTGGGTCGACGCGCACGGCTACCGCGCGCTCGGCTATCCCCGGGAGCACACCATCGAATGCCCGGCCGACCGGATCGACGCGTGGGTCACCGAGCTGCAGCTGTCGATCGAAGGACACCGTTCATGACCGAGCTCTGCGACCTGACCGCCTCCGAGCTGGCTCGCCGCATCCGTACCCGCGAGGCGTCGGCTCGCGAGGTGCTCGACGCCCAGCTGGCGCGGATCGACGAGGACAACCCGTCGGTGAACGCGGTCGTCTCGCTCGACCCAGAGGTGGCCCGCGCTCAGGCCGAGGAGGCCGACAAGGCGGTCGCGCGCGGCGACACCTTGGGCGCGCTGCACGGCGTACCGATGACGTTGAAGGACGCGCTCGACGTTGCCGGCCTGCGGACGACGGTCGGGACGCCCGACCTCGACCGCATCGCCGCGGCGGACGGTACGGTCGCGGCCCGCCTCCGAGCCGCCGGCGCGAACCTGATCGGGCACACCAACGTGCCTACGTACCTAGCGGACTACCAGACCGGGAACGAGCTCTTCGGCCGTACGAACAACCCGTGGGACCTCACCCGCTCGCCGGGTGGCTCGAGTGGTGGCGCGACTGCCGCGGTCGCCACCGGCATGACGCCGCTGGAGTACGGCTCCGACCTCGCCGGCTCGATCCGGCTGCCGGCCGCGTTCTGCGGTGTGTACGGGCTCAGGCCCACCGAGCACCGCGTCTCGGTCACGGGCTTCTTCGCGCCGCCTGGTGGTCCGGCCCGGACCGTACGGATCATGAACTCCCTCGGACCGCTCGCCCGCAGCCTGGACGACCTGCACCTCGCGCTCCGTCTGACCGCTGGACCGGACGGCTTGGATGGCGACGTTTCGCCCGTACCGGTTGAGGATCGGGCCGTGCGCTCGCTCGGGTCATTGCGGCTGGCGTTCACACCGGCGCTGGCGGGAGCGAAGGTGGCGAACGTCGTCCGCGAGCAGGTCTCGCGCGTCGCCGCCGCAGCGTCCTCGGCCGGCGCGGAGGTCGAGGAACGCGAGCCGGCGCTGGACTGGGACGCGATGTACGAGCTGTTCAACGGGCTGCTCGACACCATCACCGGCGGCGTGGAGAACCAGTCGCTCGCCTGGTACTTCGAGGCGTTGTCGCAGCGCGACCGGATCGTCGCGGTCTGGGAGACGTTCTTCGCCGACGTGGACGCGCTCCTGCTGCCGGCGGCGATGACGCTGCCGTTCCCGCACGTCGACGGCTACGGGACGGTGGACGTGGACGGGGAGCAGGTGTCGTACCTCGAGTCAGGCAGCCAGCTCGTCTTCGCCAGCCTCGCCGGCCTCCCAGGCCTCGTCGTCCCCGCCGGCGTCATCGACGGCCTCCCGTCGGCCGTCCAGCTCGTCGGCCCGCGCTGGTCCGAAACCAAGCTCCTCGACATCGCCGCCGCCCTCGAGCAGTCGGGCGCCCTACCCGGTCAGCTCGGCAGCCGACCGGTGGTGCGGAGCTCGTAGCGGCGTTCGGCGTAGGCGAGGTCGTCCTTCCACAGCCGGGCTGCCGCGAAGCGCATCGCTGGCCTCAGCAAGGGGGCGGCGGTGCGGGCCAGGGCGAAGCCGCGGCGGTCGGAGAACGCGATGGTGGCCTCGATCACCGCCGTACGCGGGCGGCCGAACGGGTCGGCGTCCAGCGGCGTCGCGTGCGTCTCGACCACGCTCGTCGCGCCCTCGCCGGACAGGATGTGCATCACGACCGTGCGCGGCTCGGGGCAGCTGAACGCCACCTGGACCGGCACACCCACCCGGCCCGCCACCTTGAACGTCACCTCGACCGTGAACCGATCGTCCTCCGGCAACGGATCAACCGGCGCCTCGAGCACGTCCAGATGCGCGAACGAGTACGGGTGGAACCACGCGCCGTGCCAGGGGTCGAGCCGGTTCGCGACCACGTCGGTGGGCTCGCACGTTCCGACCGCCGTCATCACGGCCGCCACGCTCGTGGACAACGCCGGCCGGGGCGGGATCACCGGCGCGGGCAGCGGTTCCTCGCCGCCGACCGAGTCCAGCCGTACCCAGGCCAGGACGCCGTCGTCGTACGCCGGGTACGGGTCCCAACCCGGGAAGCCCTTGGAGGACAGCGAAAGCCCATGCCACCGGCACACCAGCCGGCCCTCGTCGACCGCCGCGAGGCAGAGCGGCGCGCCGAGGTGCGGGCAGGCGCCTGGCCCGACGTGCAACGCGCCGTCCTGCGTACGCCACGCCACCAGCTCGATCCCCGCGACGGTCCGCCCGAACGGCCGGTCCGCACGGACCTCCGACGAAGCGGCGAGCACGAACCAGTTGCCGGACGGCCGCGCCTCGGCCCGTTTGAGCGCACCCTCGATCAGCCCGGGCCGCGCCTCCCGCCAGGTCGGCGTCTGCCGCGCCCAGTTGACGCGCGGCATGCGACGCAGCGGGATTCGCGGTCGTCGGTTCGGTGAGCCTCGCACCCGCTCACCGTAGCCGTCAGCGGACGAACTCCACATCCGGATGCCGCGGCGACTGTCCCCACAGCACCGGCCGCGGAATGTCACGCAGGTGTTGGTCGAAGAACGCCGTCACGTAGACGCGTTCCGACGCGAGGACCCGCGCCGGGTATCGCACGGTGCCGTTGAGCTGCTCGGCGATCTGTGGCGACACGACGCCCTTCGCCACCAGCTGCGGCATCACCGCGATCGTGTCGGTGAAGGTGAAGTGCTCCCCCGCGGGGACGTTCAGGTCGAGCTTCCAGCCGGTCGAGTTCTCGTAGAACGCCTTCCAGGACTGGTGCGCGAGGTGCGTAGTCGCGCCGGCGCCGAAAAGCAGGAACGGCCGGCGCACACCGGTCTGGGCGACGGGCATCAGGTCGTTCCCCGCGTCCCAGGCGAACGTCCCGTCCAGATTGATCCCCGCGTCCACCCGCCTGTCCTCGTCCATGGTCTGCGCGGCAGCGATACCACCGGCGGAGTGGCCGAACATGCCCACCCGAAACAGGTCCATCGAGCGCCCGAGACCGCGTGGCAGAGTCCGCTGCTCGGCGTCGGCGTTGCCGCCGCGGCGCAGAACTGCGAGCTGGTCGAGCACGTACCTGTTGTCGGCGATCCGGGTCGCCTGGACCTTCTTCAGCACGTCGGTCGTGAGGTCCGGAACCGCCCCGACCTCGACCCGTCCACCGGGGAACTCCACCTCGGACGCGTCATGGGTGTGATCGATGCTGACCACGACGTACCCGCGGCTGGCGAGCTCCTCCACCAGAACCGTGCCGAGCGTACGAGGAACGCCGAAGCCCGGCGAGAAGACGACGACCGGGCGCTTGCCCGGCAAGGCCGGCGCACCGACGCGGGACCACGCGCGGGTGCCGGCCCAGTCGATCGTGCCGGGCTCGATACCGAAGCCCGGCGAGGTGTTCTGGTCGAAGTGCGCGGCAGCTGCGGCGGGCATCCAGGCCGCGCGCTCGTACCCCTGCACCCGCGCCGCGGGGTACGTGACGCTGACCATCAGCTCGCGCCGCTTGCCTGGGACCCACGGGTCCTCGCGGGAGGAGTCGACGAGGTGCAGCTCGGTCGTGCCGGTCCGGTATGGGCCGGTGGGCTTCGGGATGGTGAACGTCGTCGGGGCGTCGGCGGAGGCGACCGGTGCCAGTCCCACCGTCGCGGCGAGGGCGACGCCCAACCCGGCCGCGATCAGGCGTTTCGGTGTCATGCCTCCCAGCCTTTCGGCTGGTCGGCGCGGAAGCATCGGCTGTTCGGACGAACGACAACTCCTCCCCCGGGCTGGTGCTAGGTCCGCGTGGGGACGAGGTGCTTGACTGGCGCCGTGGCTGACTTGCGGATCGAACGGCTGACGACCGACGAGATGCTCGAGGACTGGCGGCACGTGCACAACGTGATCGTCCCGCCGGCGGCACTGTCGCTGGCGGAGGTGCGGGAACGTGCGCACCGGAACGTGCTGGAGGTCGCGTACCTCGACGACGTCCTCGTCGGCTGCACGACCATCCGCGCGCCGGACGAGGACGGCGCGGTCACGGTGATCGCGCGGGTCCTGCCGGAGCATCGGCGGCAAGGCATCGGCGGCCGGCTGTACGCCCGTGCGCTCGAGCAGGCGGCCGGCGCGCGGGTCGTGGAGACCGTGGTGCTGGAGAGCAACGCGGACGGGCTCGCGTTCGCGCTGAAGCACGGCTTCGTCGAGGTGGAGCGCTACGCGCTACCGGGCGAGACCGCTCGGTGGATCGACCTGCGGCTCAGCTGAACGGCTGGATCACGCCGAGCGCCAGCAGCGAGAGCACGGCGGCGCCGAGGATCGCGCGGTACACGACGAACGGCTTGAAGTTGTGCGACGAGATGTACTTCATGAACTGCGCGACGACCACGTACCCGATCCCGAACGACACGATCGTCGCGAGGATCGTCGGCCCCCACGCCGGCGCGTTCTCGCCACCGATGTCGAGCAGCTCGAGCAGCCCCGAGCCGAGGACGGCCGGAATCGCCAACAGGAACGAGTACTTCGCCGCTGCCTCGCGTGTGTAGCCGAGCAGCAGCCCCATCGTCGTCGTACCGCCGGACCGCGACACCCCGGGCACGAGCGCCATCGCCTGGGCGAGCCCGAACAGCAACGCGTGCACCCAGGTGAGCTGGGTCAGCGGCTTGGCGTTCTTGGCGAACGAGTCCACGATGCCGAGGATCACGCCGAACACGATCAGCGTGGTGCCGATGTACACCAACGAGCGCAGCGCGGTCTCGATCGTGTCCTGGAACAGCAGGCCCAGGATGACGATCGGCAGCGTGCCGATGATGATGAACCAGCCCATGCGGGCGTTCGGATCGCGCTGGAGCTCACGCCGGAACAGCGCGAGCGTCCAGGTCTTGATGATCGCCCAGATCTCCTTGCGGAAGTACAGGACCACCGCCGCCTCGGTGCCGAGCTGGATCACCGCGGTGAACGCGGCACCGGGGTCGCCCCACGACGGGACGAGCGCGCCGGCGATGCGGATGTGCGCGCTCGACGAGATCGGCAGAAACTCCGTAAGACCTTGCAAAACGCCGTAGACCAGCGCCTCGAACCACCCGACCGTGTGCTGCACTCGCCTACTCCCCCACGCCGGACGCGTCGAGCGCCTCGGCCATCTTCCGTAGCGTGTCGAGCTTCGTCTGCTGGTCCCCGAAGAACGGCGTGATCGACAGCGTGGTGACGCCGGCTGCCGCATACTCCTGGAGCCGTTCGGTGATGCGCTCGATCGGGCCGAGCAGCGCGGTGCGGTCGAGGAACTCGAACGGCACCGCCGCGGCGGCCTCGCGGTGCTGGCGGTCCAGGTAGAGGTCCTGAACGGTCTTGGCCGCCTCCTCGTAGCCCATGCGGACGGCGAGGCGGTTGTAGAAGTTCTGCTCGCGGCTGCCCATGCCGCCGACGTAGAGCGCGGCGTACCAGCGGACGGGCTCGGCGCACTGCTGGAGGTCTTCGCCGATGACGACGGGCATGTTCGCGACCACGTCGAAGCCTTCGAGGTCCTTGCCGGCCTTGGCCCGTCCGGCGCCGAGCTGGGTGAGCAGCTCGGGGGTGAACTCCGGCGCGACGAAGATGCCGAGCCAGCCGTCGGCGATCTCGCCGGTGAGCTCGAGGTTCTTCGGGCCGATCGCGGCGATGTAGAGCGGCAGGTTGTCGCGGACCGGCGTGAACAGCAGCCGCAGCGCCTTGCCCGGGCCGCCGGGAAGGGGCAGCTTGATGTGCTCGCCGTCGTACTCGAGCTTCTGCCGGCCGAGCACCTTGCGGATCACGTCGACGTACTCGCGGGTGCGGGCGAGCGGCTTGGCGAACGGGACGCCGTACCAGCCCTCGGAGACCTGCGGCCCGGACACGCCGAGGCCGAGCCGGAACCTGCCGCCGGACAGCGCGTCGAGCGTGGCGGCGGCCATCGCGGTGGCGGCGGGCGTCCGCGCCGGGATCTGGAACACGGCGGCGCCGACGTCGATCCGCTCGGTGTGCGCCGCGACCCAGGTCAGGACGGTGAGCGCGTCGGAGCCGTACGCCTCGGCCGCCCACACGCTCGAGTAGCCCAGCCGGTCCGCCTCGACGGCGAGGGCGAGGTTGTCCGCGTGGCCTTCGGAGGCCCAGTAACCGAGGTTGAGCCCTAGGCGCATGCGCGAGCGACTCCCTGCGTGTGTCGTCTGTGGGTGAGTGGCCTGGCGAGCCTACTGGCCGCGGCTGGGCGCCGTTCCAGTAGCCTCTCGTCGGTGGAGCAGCGCTATCTCGGTCGAACCGGTCTCAAGGTGTCCCGGTTGGCGCTCGGCACCATGACCTGGGGCCGCGACACCGACGAGCACGAGGCGCGCGACCAACTGCTCGCGTTCGTCGACGCGGGCGGGACGCTCGTGGACACGGCCGCCGGGTACGCCGACGGTGACAGCGAACGGGTGCTGGGCTCGTTCATCGGCGATCTCGTACCGCGCGACCTGCTCGTGGTGGCGACGAAGTCCGGCATCTCCCGGCGTACGGGCACCCGCGTGGTCGACGTGTCGCGGCGGACGCTGCTCGCCGATCTGGAGGGATCGCTGCGGCGGCTGCGGCTGGAGTGCGTGGACCTGTGGCAGGTGCACACGTGGAGCGACGCGGCACCGTTGGAGGAGACGCTGTCGGCGTTGGACTACGCGGTGTCGTCGGGCCGGGCGCGGTACGTGGGGGTGTCGAACTACTCGGGCTGGCAGACGGGCCGGGCGGTGACGTACCAGCAGGCGTGGCCCGGTCGGGCGCCGATCGTGTCGACGCAGGTGGAGTACTCGCTGCTGCAGCGCGGGATCGAACGCGAGGTGCTGCCGGCGGCTGCTTCGTTGGGCCTCGGGGTCCTGCCGTGGTCGCCGCTGGGGCGGGGCGTGCTGACCGGGAAGTACCGGTCCGGGACGCCGGCCGACTCGCGGGCCGCGTCGCCGCACTTCGAACGCTTCGTCGGGATCTACCTGGACAAGCGCTCGCACCGCGTGGTGGACGCGGTGGTCCGGGCGGCGGACGGCCTGGGCCTGGCGCCGTTGGAGGTGGCGTTGGCCTGGGTCCGCGACCGCCCCGGCGTGACGGCCCCGGTGGTGGGCGCCCGGACGGCCGCCCAGCTCCGCGGGTCCCTGACTGTGGAAGACGTCACCCTTCCGCCCGAGATCACCGCCGCCCTGGACGACGTCTCCGCCTGACCACCGCGCGCCCATCCGCCAGCAGCACCGACCTATGCATCGGGTTCTAGCTGCCGAGCTTCTCGATCACCTTGAGCGCGACCTTCTTCGCGGTCTCGGTCTGGGCGGCATCGTCTTCGCCGGGGGCGTCGACGTAGATGCTGGTGGTTCCCTTGCGGGCGAACAGCAACGCACGTTGGACGTACGCCTGGTCGCCGACTCCTTCGACGACGTCGTAGCCGTCGGCCTCGTCCTTGAACAATGACTCGGAGGTGACGCCGAGCTCGACGACGAGGTGCTTCAGGCCGAGGGTCCATTCGTAACCCCGCTTGCCGTCCTCGTCGCTCGGCGCCTGGTCCTCGACGGTCAGGCCGGTGAGCGACTTCACCTCGTCCGCAGTCAGCAGCTGACAGGTCTGCGGCAGCGCGGTCGGGTCGGCCGTGGGTCCGGTGCTGGTAGTTGCGCTCGGTCCCGGCGACGCCGTGTTCGAGTCGAGGACGCCGCAGCCGCTGACGGCGAGCAGAGCGACGAGCAGAACGGATGCGACCGCGCCGAGGCGGGTGGCGCGCGAAACAGCAGGCACGTAAGGACTCCGTGGGTTCGAGAGGTGATCGGCGCCGTGCCCGCGCTCGCAGCCTCGCAAAGCTAGCAAGTCCCGCGCCCGTTCCGCCCCCACAGCACTGAACGGGCAACGATCGTTGCCCGTTCAGCTCCCCTCCATGCGACCCGGCCTACGCAGCCGAGGCCCGCCGCTTCTTGCCCACCGCGTCGCCCAGCAGGAGCAGGAGGCCACCGATGATCAGCGCGCCGATCGAGGCCCCGATCTGCAGGCCCTCCGGCAGATGGCTGACCAGCTGCCAACCGCTGAGGTTCTTGTCGAGCACGTTCAGAATGATCGGCACCAGCCCCTGCGGCACCGCGATGATCACGCCGATGATCTGGAGAAAGTCCTTCATGGGTTGTCCTTTCAGCGTTCAGAGGTAGCGGGTTGGCGAGGCGGGCTGAGCAACACCCACAGCGGACCGACGACGAACCAGATGCCGAGCACGATGGTCAGCCGCGGGATCCAGCCCCACGGCCACTCCCAGAAGACCCGCGTCTGCTCGTTCATGCCGAAGATCGCGACGAGGATGCCCATGATTCCGCAGGCGATCGCCCAAGCCAGCAAGGCTTTCAGCCATTCGCGCCACTCGCGCTTGACCTTCTCCGCGCCGTACTTCGGCGGCTTCACCGGCGCCGGCCCACCGGCGAACCTGTGCGCGAACCGTACGTCCGCCCAGCGGATCATGCTGTGACCGAACGC
Organism: Tenggerimyces flavus; assembly: GCF_016907715.1. Taxonomy (NCBI): domain Bacteria; kingdom Bacillati; phylum Actinomycetota; class Actinomycetes; order Propionibacteriales; family Nocardioidaceae; genus Tenggerimyces; species Tenggerimyces flavus. The sequence continues at coordinate 5,264,167 of NZ_JAFBCM010000001.1, forward strand.
CACGCTGAAGCCGAGGTACGTCGCCGCGAGCCCGTGCGTGATGTCCGCGCTGCCGCCGCTTCGCAGATCGATCACCGTGGCGACCAGCATCACGACGTCGATCAACGGAACGCAGATCAGCAGTGCCGCGCCGAGCTTCTTCTTCAGCAGCAGGTAGCGAGCCGAGAGTCCCAGTGCGATGAAGACCCAGAACGCGACCTCCGCGCCCACGATCACCGCGACGAGCGGGTTGTCCCTGAGGAGTTCGATGAGGTTCGTCACGACTAAGAGCCTCGCGCCGAACCCCCTTCGGCCGCGTCAGTGAGCCGTACGACTAGCGGGTCATCCTTTCGAAGGACCCGAGGTGAGCCCGAGCTCCTGCGCGAGGATCGCGGCCTGTACGCGCGACTGGAGGTCCAGCTTCGCCAGCACTCGCGACACGTGCGTCTTCACCGTCGTCTCGCCGATGAACAGGGCCTTGCCGATCTGCTGGTTCGACATGCCCTCGCCGAGACAGACGAGCACGTCTCGTTCGCGGTCGGTGAGGTCGTCCAGTCCTGGTGGGGCGGCGACGGGCTCGGGCGCCTGGGTGGCGAACGTGGTCAGCAGCCGCCGGGTCACGCTCGGCTCGATCACCCCGTCGCCCGCAGCCACGCGTCGTACGGAGTCGACCAGCCGTGCCGCGTCGACCGACTTCAGCAGGAACCCGGCCGCCCCGGCGCGCAACGCCCCGTAAACGACGTCGTCGAGGTCGAACGTGGTGAGGATCAGCACCTCGCACACGCGGTCCGCCACGAGCTCGCGGGTGGCCTCGATCCCATCCATGCCGGGCATGCGTACGTCCATCAGCACCAGGTCGGGCCGCAACGCTCGGGCCATCGAGACCGCGGAAGCGCCGTCGGAAGCCTCGCCGACGACCTCGATATCCTCGGCCCCGTTGAGAATCATCACCAGGCCGACGCGGATCGCGGCGTGGTCGTCGGCGACCAACACCTTGGTGGTCAAGGGTTCCTCCCTTCCACGGGAAGCTCGGCGCGTACCTGCCAGCGGTCGCCCAGCTTGCCAGCCGCCAGCGTTCCTCCCACTGCCTGGGCGCGTTCTCTTAGATGGAGCAGCCCGAGCCCGGAGCCGTTCGAGGACGCGGGAACGTTCCGCGCCAGTGGGTTCACGACCTCGACGATGAGGGCGTCGTCTTCGCGTTTGACGCTCACCCGAACGGTCGATCCGGGCGCGTGCTTGAGCGCGTTCGTCAACGCCTCTTGAACGATCCGGTACGCCGCGAGGTCGACGGCCGTCGCCAACGGCCCGCCAACGTCCACGTCGGTCTGGACGTCGAGACCACCGGCACGGGCGGAGTCGAGCAGCCTGGACAGCTCGCTCAACCGCGGCGGCGAGGTGTGCGGGTCGACGTCCTCGCCGGTGTCCTCGGCGCGGAGAAGGCCGACCATCGTGCGCATCTCGTTCAACGAGGACACGGAGTTCTGGCGTACTGACTCGAGCACGGTGCGGAAGTTCGGCGGCACCCCGTTCGCGCCGGTGCTGAGCAGCGCCTCGGCCTGGATCGCGATCGCGGACAGCTGGCCCGCGATGACGTCGTGCAGGTCGCGCGCCATCCGCGCGCGTTCGGCCGCGACGGCTGCCCGCCGGTCGAGCTCGGCGATCTGGACAGCCTGCTCGGCGCGAATGCGTTCGGCGTCGGCGATGTCGCGGTGCTGGCGTACGTTCAACGCCCACCAGACCGGGATCAGCGGCACGGTGGCGACCTGCAGGAAGGTCACGAGCGCGTTGCGCCAGTCGGGAACCTGGGTCGCGATCGCCACCGCCGTGGTGACCGACGTGACCGCGGTGAGGACGACGACGACCCGCGCGAACTCGCGCCGGCCGTACAGGACCACGCAGTACAGCAGGTCGCCGATCACCAGGAACATGGGGAACGTGGGCCCGAGCAGCACGTCGACGGCCAGCACGACGACGCCGCCCACGAACGCGACCTGCGGACGGCTCGCCCGCCAGAACTGCAGGGCGCAGGCGACCGCGAAGATCGCGAACCGCCAGCCGACCGGGAGGTCGGCGAGCCGGCTGGGAACGACGGCGTAGAGGTTCGAGGAGTAGATCAGGGCGCCGATGAGCAGCGTGAGCACCAGCGCCAACCGATCACGCCACGGTGGTGTCCGCCACCAGGTGCCGAGGAACGTCGCTACCCACACGGAGCCATCTCAGCACAACGGCCGCCAAGCCGGCGTCCTCCGAACGATCGACCCGCCGTCACCTTGCCCGGATCATGACCCGCCCCAGCCTTCCGGCCCAGACTGTCTGGCGCCACATCTCCCGACCAGCTGTCGAAATCACTGACTCGCGGGACATGAGCGACACTCTGCGGGTGCCGGGGCCAACGACCATGTTTTACATGATCATTGGCCGCTTTACGTGGGGTGGGCGCCAGGTAGAGGGGTTGTTGGCCGTGTGGGGTGACAGTTGGCGATTTGGCCACGCGCAACACTCGCCGCCCCGGCCGCCGCTCTAGGCGGCCGGGGTGAGGCGGTGGTTGCGGAGTGGTTGTTGGTGGGGGTCGATCCAGTCCGGGGGTAAGAACTCGGGTAATCCGTCGAGTGCGATGCGGACCTGCCACGCGCCTTGATGAATCAGTCGGTGGTGGTAGCCGCAGAGCAGAACCCCGTTGTCGCGAGTGGTGGGTCCACCCTTACTCCACGGAACCACGTGGTGGGCGTGGCACCAGCCGGGTGGCCGGTCACATCCGGGGAACGCGCAGCCACCGTCTCGGAGCTCGAGCAACCGGCGCAGCTTCCCTTGGAAGAGTCGCTGCTGGGTGTCGGTCAGCAGTGTGACTCTGCCGGGCTGGTCCTCGGGCTTCACCAGGTAGGTGAGGTCCGCTTCGCACATCAGCTGGTCGACGAGTTTGCGCGAGAGTTCGATCCCGGTGTGCAGCGTCCGCCCACCAGTCTGAGTGACGGTCACGACCAGCTGGGTCGGGTTCCCACCATGGGAAGGCACCAACCGCTCAGCCAACAACCGACGGCAGGCCTCATCAAGAGCATCGACGTTGCGCTGTTCGGGGAACCGGGTGTCACGTCCGTCGGGTCCGGGCTGCGGCGCCGCCAACGGGTCGAGAACCAGTTTGAGGCGTTCCCCGACCATCTTGGGGAGCCGGGCGGTGACCCGCCACGTCCCTGACGTGGCGTCGAAGGACATACGCAGGAACCGGTCCCGCTCAGCGCTGGCCTCTTCCTGTTTGAGCTTCAACTCCAGGACCTGGTCAGCAAGATCCGGCGCGACGGTCTCCAAGAGCCTGTTCCCGACCTTCGACAAGACCTTCGGGTCGAAGATGGCGGCGTTCTTCAGCAGGGTCGCCTCCACCTCGGAGCGGAGTTCCGGGGTGGCGATGTGGGAGGGCAGCATCGTCACGACCCGGGAGATCACTCGTGCGTGCGGAACCGAGATCTCGCCGCTAGCTAACGCTTGCGCGGTGGCGGGCAACTCGGTGTCGAGGTGGCTGGCGAGCTTCACCATCGCACCGGCCTCAGCTGTCGGGACCCGAAGGACGCCGGCGACCCATTGCGCGGTGTTCGCCGCACCCGCCGACACGGCGAGGTTCCGGGCGTCGGCTTCGCGGATGAGCTCGAGCCGCCGGCCCTGGAGTTGGTTCAGCTCGGTGGCGTTGTCGAGGAGCGCGGTGGTGAGTTGGTCATCGGACATCGACCACGCCGACACACCATCGGCGGTGCCGATGGTGTTCGAGCAGGTGGTCGATTCCATAGCGCAATTCTACCAGCCGAATCAGGCTAATGCCCAACCCGGCAAGGGAAATCCCCGACATCATCGCCACCACAAGAGACCGGGGGCTCCACAAGAAGCCGCAACACGGCAACAGACCCAAGGCGCAGGCAGGCCTGTCCCGGGACACTGTTCCGGGGGTAGGGGCGGCGCGTATGAAACTGGTGGCCGGGCCGGGGCGAGTCAAGGGCCGCTACGCGGTCGCGAAGCGACGCCTCTCCTCCGCGAAGCGCCCCAGAGAGGCGCCCTTGACGCGCCCCGGACCGGCCACCACAATCGACCGCCGCCACAGCCCGACCAGCCAGCCCGCGCAAGCACAGCAAGGCAAAGCAACAGCCCGACCAGCCAGCCCGCGCAAGCACAGCAAGGCAAAGCAACAGCCCGACCAGCCAGCCCGCCCAAGCACAGCAAGGCAAAGCAACAGCCCGACCAGCCAGCCCGCCCAAGCACAGCAAGGCAAAGCAACAGCAGGGAGCTAACACCGTAAGTGAGCCGGAACCCCAACCAATAACGAAGTCCCGAGGCCACGCGGAGGCGCGAGAGCTTCGGCGATCTCGTCCAGTTGGGCGCCGCGACGCAGGGGGCCGCGACCCCCTGCGCCGCGACCCCCTGCGCCGCGGCGCAGGGGGTCGCGGCAATCAGCCGCCTCTGAACGCGAGGCGCGTGCATCTCCCAGGAGCGGATCATCCGGTGAACGTCGTCCCAGGGCGCGATCGCGTTGACGCGGATCCCCTCCGCCGGCCCACTCCGGTGACGAACGCGACCTTGCCCGTAAGCAATCCTTCGTCAGTAGTCATCCGTCGAGCCTCCGCCGCACCGACGAGGCCATCCGCGCAGACGGACGCCCGGGCTGAGGCGCGAGCAAGTCGCGCAACTCGCCTTCGTCTCCGCCGACTACTACACCGGCTCGAGCGGGCGCGCGGCCCGCATCCGTCCCGGGACGTGGCGCGGCGCCACCACAGCGCTGCGCCTCCTCGGCGTCATCGGCACCCAGGAAGGCGAGTGTTTCTCACTCCCCAAGCACCGACGGGGCATGCTAGGCCGGTGAACGCGACTCTTGAACGCTTCAACGAGCTGCCACCGAGCGAGGCGAGGCAGGAATTGCTCGCCTGCTGTGCCTCGGCGAGCTGGGCTGGCCAGCTGGCCGCGCGCCGGCCGTACGTCAACGTCGACGACCTGAGAACGGTCTCCGCGACGATCTTCGACGACCTCGGCTGGAACGACGTCCTCGAAGGCCTCAGCGCCCACCCCCGGATCGGCGATCGCGCGAAGGGCGCCGGCACCGAGGCCGCCTGGTCGAAACAGGAGCAGAGTGCCGCCGCGACGTCCGAGCAGACCGAACGGGATGAGCTGATTGCCCGAAACGTCGAATACGAGGAGCGGTTCGGGCACGTCTTCCTGATCTTCGCGACAGGCAAGTCAGCGGCTGAGATTCTGGCGAACGTGCGTGCCAGGCTCACCAACGACGAGGAAACCGAGCGCGAGGTCGTCCGAGACGAGCTCCGCAAGATCGCCGACCTCCGACTCACGAAATGGTTCGAGCAATGAGCCTCAGCACCCACGTTCTCGACACCGCCCGCGGCGCACCGGCCGTCGGCGTCGAGGTCCATCTCGAGACCCACACGCCGGACGGCTGGCAGCGCCGGGACACGCACCACACCGACGGCGACGGCCGCATCCGCGCCTGGCACACCGACGTCGAGGACGGCCTGCACCGCCTCGTCTTCGACACCGGCGGCTACCTCGGCGAGGACGCGTTCTTCCCCGAGGTCACGGTCACCTTCCGCATCGCCGACAGCGAGCACCAGCACTTCCACGTGCCACTGTTGCTCAGCCCGTTCGGCTACTCCACCTACAGGGGGACCTAATGGCCATCGCGCTGGGTCCCAACCAGTACGGCAAGGCCGAGACGCGCGTCGTCCGCATCGACCGCGACTCCCCTGTGCACCGGATCACCGACCTGAACGTGAGCACGTCGCTGTCCGGCGATCTCATCGACACACACCTCACCGGCGACAACGCGAAGGTGCTGCCGACGGACACGCAGAAGAACACCGTCTACGCGTTCGCCCGCGAGGGCATCGGCGAGATCGAGGCGTTCGCGCTGCGGCTCGCCCGGCACTTCGTCGACACCCAGGAGCCGATCCACCGCGCGCGGATCCGCGTCGAGCAGTACGCCTGGCAGCGCATCGGCGACGCGCCGCACTCGTTCGCCCGCGGCGAGGCGGCGGTCCGTACGACGACCGTCACCTACGACGGCACGAACACCCACGTCGTCTCCGGCGTCGAGGGACTCGTCGTGCTGAACTCGACCGACTCGGAGTTCTGGGGCTTCCCGCGCGACGAGTACACCACGCTCGGCGAGACCCAGGACCGGATCCTCGCGACCGCGGTCAACGCGCACTGGCGGCACGGCACCCACTCCGAGGACTGGGGCGCGTCGTACGCACAGGCGAGGCAAGCGCTGCTTGACGCGTTCGTCGGTACGTACAGCTACTCGCTCCAGCAGACGCTCTACGCCATGGGACAGCAAGTCCTCGAGCGTCAACCCACCCTTGCCGAGATCCGGCTCTCGCTACCGAACAAGCACCACTTCGTCATGGACCTCGAACCCTTCGGGCTCACCAACCCCGGTGAGGTGTTCCACGCCGACGACCGACCGTACGGGCTGATCCAGGGCACGGTCCAGCGCGACGGATTCCCCTCCGCAGAAGACGCCTGGTAAGGAGCCGCTTTGAGCAACGACACCCCAAAGCCCACGAAGGCACAGGTCGACCAGGTGCCGCCGTGGGGGCAGCTCGCTGCTCTCGGATTCCAGCACGTGCTCGCGATGTACGCCGGTGCGGTCGCCGTTCCGCTGATCGTCGGCGGCGCGATGAAGCTCCCGAGCGCCGACCTCGCGTACCTGATCAACGCCGACCTGCTCATCTCGGGCATCGCGACGTTGATCCAGTGCATCGGCGTCTGGCGGTTCGGCGTACGCATGCCGCTCATGCAGGGCTGCACGTTCGCCGCGGTCAGCCCGATGGTGATCATCGCGACGACCGGCGGCGGGCTGCCGGCGATCTACGGGGCGGTGATCCTGTCCGGAGTGATGGTGGTGATCCTCGCGCCGGTCTTCGGGCGGCTGCTGAGATTCTTCCCGCCGCTCGTGACCGGCACGATCATCCTCATCATCGGGATCAGCCTGCTGCCGGTGGCCGTCAACTGGGCCGGTGGCGGGGTCGGTGCGCCGACGTTCGGCGCTCCCCGCAACCTCGCGCTGGCGGCCGGCGTGCTGCTCGTCGTCCTGCTGCTGCAGCGGTTCGCGCCGCCGTTCCTCAGCCGCGTCTCGGTCCTGCTCGGCATCGTGATCGGCACGCTGGTCGCGATCCCGCTTGGCTTCACCGACTTCTCCAAGGTGGGCGACGCGCCGCTGTTCGGCATCAGTACGCCGTTCCACTTCGGTCTGCCCACGTTCGAGCTCGGCGCGATCGTGGCGATGATGATCGTCATGCTCGTCACGATGACCGAGACGAGCGGATCGATCCTCGCGATCGGCGACCTCGTCGACAAGAAGGTCGACCGGGTCGTGCTCGCCGACGGGCTGCGGGCGGACGGGCTGTCGACGGTCCTCGGCGGCATCTTCAACACGTTCCCGTACACCGCGTTCGGCCAGAACGTCGGGCTGATCGGGCTCACCAAGGTGCGCAGCCGGTTCGTGGTCGCGGCCGGCGGCGCGATCCTCGTGCTGCTCGGGCTGGTGCCGGTGCTCGGCGAGGTCGTGGCGGCCGTGCCGCTGCCCGTCCTGGGCGGCGCGGGGATCGCGATGTTCGGCACCGTGGCGGCGTACGGCGTGCGCACGCTGTCGCAGGTGTCGTTCAAGGACAACTCGAACTTCTTCATCGTGGCCGTCGCGCTCGGCATCGGGCTCGTCCCGGTCGGCGCGCCGACGATCTACGAGGCGTTCCCGACCTGGTTCCGTACGGTGATGGACTCCGGCATCGCGGCCGGCTCGATCGCGGCGATCCTGTTGAACCTGCTGTTCAACCACCTGCCGTCGAAGAACGGATCGGACGCCGAAGAGACCGCCGACGTGGCACGATCAGCTCGGTGAGGTACCTGTCATGGAGTTCTTGAGGCCAACGACCTGGACCGACGCCCTCGCCGCCAAGGCCGAGCATCCGTCCGCGCTGCCGATCCGCGGCGGTACGGACGTGATGGTCGAGCTGAACTTCGACGTCCGGCGGCCGGACGTCCTGCTCGACCTCGGCGGGGTGAAGGAGCTCGGCGAGTGGAGCCCGTCGAACGGCTCGATCCAGCTCGGCGCCGGCGTGCCGTACACGCGGATCATCACCGAGCTCGGCGAGCGGCTGCCCGGGCTCGCGCTCGCCTCGCGTACCGTCGGGTCGCCGCAGATCCGCAACCGTGGCACGGTCGGCGGCAACCTGGGGTCAGCGTCTCCCGCGGGCGACGCCCATCCCCCGCTGCTCGCGTCGAACGCGGTGGTGGTGGCGGAGTCTGTCCGCGGGCGCCGCGAGATCGCGATCGACGACTACTTCACCGGGGTGAAGAAGAACGCGCTCGCGCCGGACGAGCTCATCCACTCGGTGCTGCTCCCCCTCGCCACTGGTCCGCAGCAGTTCAGCAAGGTGGGAACGCGCAACGCGATGGTGATCGCGGTGTGCGCGTTCGGCCTCGCACTGCACCCTCGGGAGCGGGTCGTCGGAACGGGGATCGGCTCGGCGGCGCCGACACCGGTGCGGGCGCCCGAGGCGGACGCGTTCCTCTCGGGCGAGCTGCCCTGGGAGACGCGGGGTTCGCTCCCCGAGACGGTGGGACTGGAGTTCGGCCGTCTCGTGGCGGCAGCGGCATCGCCGATCGACGACGTACGGGGAACGGCGGCGTACCGCCGGCACGCGTTGAGTGTGCTGGCCCGCCGCACGCTGGGCTGGGCCTGGCACGACTATCAAACGGGAGCGTGGTCCTGATGCGTGTGACGTTCACTGTCAACGGGACCTTGCAGGAGGCGGACGACGTCTGGGAGGGCGAGAGCCTGCTCTACGTCCTGCGTGAGCGGATGGGTCTGCCGGGTTCCAAGAACGCTTGTGAGCAAGGCGAATGTGGTTCCTGCACGGTCTATCTCGACGACGTTCCGGTGTGCTCGTGCCTGGTCGCCGCGGGGCAGGTGCAGGACCGGGACGTCCGTACGGTCGAGGGCCTGGCGTCCGGTGACGACCTTGACCCGGTGCAGGAGGCGTTCATCGAGGCGGGCGCGGTGCAGTGCGGTTTTTGCACGCCCGGCTTGATCGTCGCGACGCACGAGCTGCTGCGCCGCGACGACGATCCGTCCGATGCCGAGATCCGCGAGGCGTTGGCCGGCAACCTGTGCCGGTGCACCGGGTACGAGATGATCATCGACGCGGTGCGCCTCGCGGCGACGCGTGCGCGAACGGGGGTTCGGCAGTGAGAACGGTCATCGAGCACGCCGCGATCGCGACGGTGGACCACGCGAGCAACGAGTACGCCGACGGCCATGTCGTCATCGAGGACGGTCGCATCACCGCGGTCGGCCCCGGCCCCGCGCCGGAAGGCGCGGTCGATCGCCGGATCGACGGCTCCGGCTGCCTGGTGACGCCGGGGTTCGTCAACACCCACCATCACCTGTACCAGTGGGCGACGCGTGGGTACGCGCCCGAGTCGGACCTGTTCGGCTGGCTCACGACGTTGTATCCGGTGTGGGCGCGGCTGACCGACGTCGAGTTCTACGCCGCCGCCTCGGCCGGCCTGGCGAAGCTGGCGTTGTCCGGCTGCACGTTGGCAGCGGACCACTGCTACCTGCATCCACGCGAGGGCGGCGACGTGTTCGGCGCGGTCGTCCGCGGCGCCGAGCGGGTGGGCATCCGGCTGCTCGGCGTACGCGGGTCGATGGACCGCGGCGAGTCGCACGGCGGGCTGCCGCCGGACAGTGTGGTGGAGACGACCGAGGCGGCGTTGCTCGCGACCGAGGAGGCGATCAAGCGGTTCCACGATCCGTCGCCGGCCGCGATGATCCAGGTCGCGGTGGGGCCCTGCTCGCCGTTCACCGTGAGCAAGGAGCTGATGCGGGAGGGCGCCGAGCTGGCGCGGCGTACGGGGACGCGGCTGCACACCCACCTCGCGGAGACGGTCGACGAGGAAGAGCAGTGCCTGGCGGAGTTCGGGGTGAAGCCGATCGACTACGCCGACGAGCTCGGCTGGCTGGCCGACGACGTGTGGTTGGCGCACGGCATCCACTTCGACGACGCGGCGATCGATCGGCTCGGCGCTTCGCAGACCGGCGTGGCGCACTGCCCGAGCTCGAACGCGCGGATCGCCGCGGGCATGGCGCCCGTTCGCGCCCTGCTTGATGCCGGCGCTCCGGTCGGGCTCGGCGTCGACGGTGCCGCGTCGCACGAGGCGGGCGGGTTGGCCGGTGAGTTGCAGGAGGCCTTGTATGTCGCGCGCTGGCGGGACGGCGCGACCGCGTTGACGCCGCGGCAGGCGCTGTGGCTGGCGACGATGGGCGGCGCGCGGTGCCTGGGCAGGCAGAACGAGCTCGGCTCGCTCGAGGTCGGCAAGCTGGCCGATCTCGCGGTGTGGCGGCTGTCCGGGTTGGACCACGCGGGGATCATGGATCCCGTTGCGGCGTTGGTCTTTTCGGACGTTCCGCCGCTCGCGTTGTTGCTCGTCGGCGGCGAGGCGGTCGTCGAGTCCGACGAGCTGCTGACGACTTCGGAAGCCGAGATCGCCGCTGAGTTGGCCGTCGTCGGTCGGCGGATGGCGTCATGACCGCGCCCTCCGATCTCCGCACCCGTACCGTCGGCGGCGTAGGCGAGAGCCCGCTGCGCCCGGACGGAATCCTCAAGGTACGTGGGGAGTTCGCGTACTCCTCCGACCTGTGGGCCGACGACATGCTGTGGGGCGCGACGTTGCGCAGCCCGCATCCGTACGCGCGGATCCTCTCGGTCGACCTCTCGGCCGCGCTGGCGCTGCCGGGTGTGTACGCGGTGCTCACGCACGAGGACGTGCCGGGCGAGAACATCTACGGTCCCGAACATGCCGACCAACCCGTGCTCGCGGTCGACATCGTCCGCTACCACGGTGAGCCGATCGTCGTCGTCGCCGCGGACCATCCGGAGACCGCGCGCCGGGCGATCGCGAAGATCGCCGTCGAGTACGAGGTGCTCGAGCCCGTCGTCGACGTCGAGACCGCTGCGTTCGACGGCGTGCCGCACCTGCACGAGGGCGGCAACATCGTGCGCCACGTGCGGATCCGCGCCGGTTCGCCGGACGACGCCGAGGCCGAGGTCGTCGTGACCGGTGAGTACCACGTGGGCATGCAGGACCAGGCGTTCCTCGGTCCCGAGTCCGGGCTCGCGATCCCCGCCGAAGACGGCGGCGTCGACCTCTACATCGCCACCCAGTGGCTGCATGTCGATCAGGGGCAGGTGGCGCACGCGCTCGGCCTGCCCATTGACAAGGTGCGGTTGACACTCGGCGGCGTGGGCGGCGCGTTCGGTGGGCGCGAGGACATCTCGATCCAGGTGCACGCGTGCATGCTGGCGCTGCACACGCGCAAGCCGGTGAAGATGGTCTACTCGCGCGAGGAGTCGTTCTTCGGACACGTGCACCGGCACCCCGCGGTGCTGCGGTACGAGCACGGGGCTGATTCTTCCGGCCGGCTGGTGTTCGTGCGGGCGTCGGTCCATCTGGACGGCGGGGCGTACGCGTCGACGACGTCCGCGGTGGTGGCCAACGCGGCGACGCTCGGCGTCGGTCCGTACGTCGTGCCGCATGTCGCGATGGACTGTTGGGGGATGTACACGAACAACCCTCCGTGCGGGGCGATGCGCGGCTTCGGCGCGGTGCAGGCGGCGTTCGCGTACGAGTCGCAGATGGACAAACTGGCTTCGGCATTGGGGATGGACCCGGTGGCGCTGCGGGTCCTCAACGCGATGAGCGAGGGCTCGTCGTTGCCGACCGGGCAGGTGATCGACTCGCCGGCTCCGGTGGCGGAGCTGCTGTCTCGTGTGCAGGCGAAGCCCCTTCCGGCGGTGGCGGACACGGATCTGCGCTCGATGCCTGGTGGCGTGTCGAACGTGACGCACGGCGAGGGTGTCGTGCGCGGCATCGGGTACGGGGTCGGGATCAAGAACGTCGGCTTCTCGGAGGGCTTCGACGACTACTCGACGGCGCGCGTGCTGCTGCAGGTCGTCGCCGGTGAGCCGGTGGTGTCGGTGCAGACGGCGGCCGCCGAGGTCGGCCAGGGCTTGGTGACGGTCATGGCGCAGATCGCCCGTACCGAGCTCGGCGTCGCGAACGTGACGATGGCGCCGGCGGACACCTCGGTGGGGAGCGCGGGGTCGAGCTCGGCCTCGCGGCAGACGTACGTGACGGGCGGTGCGGTGAAGGCAGCGTGCGACGCCGTCCGGGCGCGGGTGGTGAAGCTCGCGGGTGGTGCTTCGTCGTACGAGTCGCTGGATCTCGTTGCTGTGTTGGGTTCTGAGGTCGTCGACGAGACCGTGGAGTGGCGGCATCGGCCGACGTTCGCCCTGGACAAGCGGACCGGGCAGGGCGTGGCGCACGTGCAGTACGCCTTCGCGGCACACCGCGCGGTGGTGGATGTGGACGTGGAGCTGGGCCTGGTGCGGGTGGTCGAACTGGCGTGCGCGCAGGACGTCGGGAAGGCGATGAACCCGCAGGCCGTGCTGGGCCAGATCCAGGGCGGCTCCGCGCAGGGGTTGGGGTTGGCGGTGATGGAGGAGATCCAGGTGTCGGAGGGGAAGGTGCGCAACCCTTCGTTCACCGACTACCTGATCCCGACGATCCTCGACATGCCGCCGATGACCATCGACGTGCTGGAGCTCGCCGACCCGCACGCGCCGTACGGTCTGAGAGGAGTCGGCGAGCCGCCGACGATCTCGTCCACGCCCGCCATCGTCGCCGCCATCCGCGCGGCAACCGGTCGTGCGCTGGCGCGGATCCCGGTCCGCCCGGAGGACATCACCGGCACCTGACCGACCGCCAGCCCCCGGTGATCATGTACGTGATCATGAAGCCGAACTGGCACCTGGGGCGGTTCCGCCTTCATGATCACGTACATGATCACGGGGCGTGGCGGGGCGAGGAGCGGCTGAGCGGGGCCAGAAGTCGGTGGTGTTGGCGGATGGGCACCGATGTCGCCTTACCTGGCGAGTGGCTACTTTGCACGGTGTGTACCCCACGTAGAGCGGCAAATGATCATGTAAACATGATCATTTGCCACCACTGGGGAGTCACTCGGCGCGGAGGCGGTCGAGGTGGCGGCCAGTTGGAGGCGGGAGTGGACGTCGAGCTTGCGCATGGTCGCGGTGTGGAGGGCGTACGACGGTGGTCGGTGGACTCCATGGAGCTGAGCCTCGCGTCTTGCGGAGCCCACCGACTATGGGGAGATCACCCCGTACGTGTGTCTCAGGCGACCGGTGCCGGACTGTCCTCGTGGTCGAACTGGGTCCGGTACAGCTCGCCGTAACGCCCGCCCGCGGCGAGCAGCTCGGTGTGGGTGCCTCGTTCGACCACGACGCCGCCCTCGATCACGAGGATCTGGTCGGCGGCCCGGACGGTCGACAGCCGGTGCGCGATCACCACCGCGGTCCGGCCCGCGAGCGCCTCGCCGAGAGCGGCCTGGACCGCGGCCTCCGACGTGGAGTCCAGGTGCGCGGTCGCCTCGTCGAGGATCACGACGCGCGGCTTCGCGAGCAGCAGCCTCGCGATCGTCAGCCGTTGCCGTTCGCCGCCGGAGAGCCGGTAGCCGCGCTCCCCCACAACCGTCTCCAACCCGTCGGGCAGCGAGCCGATCAACGTGTCCAGCCGGGAGCGGCGCAGTGCCTCCCAGATCTCGTCGTCGGTGGCCTCCGGGGCGGCGAGCATGAGGTTCGACCGGATCGACTCGTGGAACAGGTGCCCGTCCTGGGTGACCATGCCGAGCGCGTCGCGGATCGAGTCGAACGAGAGGTCCCGTACGTCCACACCGCCGATCGTGACCGAGCCGGAGTCCACGTCGTACAGCCGCGGCAGCAGGCTCGCGATCGTCGACTTGCCCGCGCCGGACGAGCCGACCAGCGCGACCATCTGCCCGGGCTCGGCGCGGAACGAGATGCCGTGCAGCACCTCCTCGCCGCCGCGGGTGTCGAGCTTCGCGACCTCCTCGAGCGAGGCCAGCGAGACCTTGTCCGCCGACGGGTAGGAGAACTTCACGTCCTTGAACTCGACCGCAGCCGGGCCGTCCGGCACCTTCTTCGGGTCCGGCTTCTCCTGGATCAGCGGCTTCAGGTCGAGCACCTCGAAGACGCGCTCGAAGCTCACCAGCGCGCTCATCACCTCGACGCGAGCGCTCGCGAGCGCGGTGAGCGGCGCGTACAGGCGGACGAGCAGGAACGACAGCGCGACCACGTCGCCGGGATCGAGCGTGCCACGCAGCGCGTAGAAGCCGCCCAGCCCGTACACGACCGCCAACGCCAGCGCGGAGACCAGCGTGAGCGCGGCGATGAAGATCCACTGCACCATCGCCGAACGGACGCCGATGTCGCGAACACGCCGTGCCCGCAGGGCGAACTCCTCCGACTCGTGCCAGGGGCGGCCCATCAGCTTGACCAACGTGGCGCCGGGCGCGGAGAACCGTTCGGTCATCGTGTTGCCCATGGTGGCGTTGTGGTTGGCGGCCTCACGTTCCATCCGGGCCAGCCGGTTGCCCATGCGGCGGGCAGGAATCACGAACACCGGAAGGATGATCAGCGCGATCAGGGTGATCTGCCAGGACAGCCCGAGCATGACGACGAGCGTGAGGATCAGCATCACGACGTTGCTGATCACGCCGGACAGCGTGTCGCTGAAAGCCCGCTGCGCGCCGATCACGTCGTTGTTGAGGCGGCTGACCAGCGCGCCCGTTCGCGTGCGGGTGAAGAACGCGATCGGCATCCGCTGGACGTGGTCGAACACCGCCGTCCGCAGGTCGAGGATCAGTCCCTCGCCGATGCGCGCGGACAGCCAGCGTTGCAGGACGCTGAGGCCGGCCTCGGCGAGCGCGATCACCGCGATCACGATCGCGAAGAACAGCACGAGGCTGAACGCGGACCTGTTCACGATCGCGTCGACGACCCGTCCGGCGAGTACCGGCGTTGCTACGGCGAGTACGGCGGTGACGACGCTCAGCAGGAGGAAGGCGATCAGCAACTGACGGTGCGGGCGCGCGAAGGCGAGGATCCGCTTCGTCGTCGCCATCGAGAACGGGCGGCGCTCTTCCTCCGCGGTCATCGCGTGGTAGAGCGAGGTCCACGCGGTGGTTTCCATGTCCATGGGCACTAGCTTTCCACGACTTCGAGCTCGGGCTCGCGCGCGTTGTCGCGCTCGAGCAGGACCGCGGTGAGGACGGCGGCGGTCGCGACGACCACGGCGGCGACGATGCCGACGACGTGCAGGCTGCCGACGAACGCCTCCCGCGCCTGTTCCAGCTCCGGTCCGGTCGCGGCGGCGAGGGTCTCGCGTACGGCTGCCGAGGCGTCCGCCGGTAGGCCGCTGACGTACACGGCCGTCGCGATGCTGCCGAACGCGGCGATGCCGAGGGCGGCGCTGAGCTCGGAGCCGGTCTCGGAGATCGCCGAGGCGGCGCCGGAACGTTCGACCGGAGCCGAGCCGACGACGAGGTCCATGCCGACGACGATCAGCGGCGAGGCGCCGAGGAAGAACAACGTGTGCGCGAGCGTCGGGACGAGCGGTCCGGACGTCTGGTCGGTCTGGGTGAGCAGCAGCAGCGCCAGCGCGCCGATCGCGAGGCCGCCGGCGGCGACGTACACGCGCGGGAGCCAGCGGAACAGGATCGGCGCGGCGACGAACCCGAGCACGATCGCGACGGCCGGGATCAGCGACCAGAAGCCGGCTTCGAGGGGCGAGAGGCCGGCGACGAGCTGGAGGTACTGGCTGACGAGGAACGCGGTGCCGGGGCCGACCAGCATGACGAGCATCATCGTGACCAGGGCCGCGGTGAACTCGCGCATCTTGAACATGTCGAGGTCGAGCAGCGGGTGCTCGAGCCGGCGTTGTCTGCGTACGAAGGCGAGGGCGAGGCCCGCGCCAGCGACGATCGCGGCCGCCGCCTCCAGACTGAGGCCGTCGGCGGCGATCTGCTTGAGGCCGTAGATCACGCCGAGGATGGCGCCGAGCGACATCGCGGTGCTGAGGAGGTCGATCCGTCCGTTCGTCAGGGTCTTGAACTCCGGGACGAGGAACGGGCCGAGGACGACGAGGAGCGCCATCACGGGGACGCCGGCGAGGAACACCGAGCCCCACCAGAAGTGCTCGAGCAGCAGGCCGCCGACGAGCGGGCCGATGACGGTGCCGACGGAGAAGCCGGTCATCCAGAGGCTGAGCGCGACCGTGCGTTGCCTGTCGTCGTGGAACATGTTGCGGATCAGCGACATCGTGCTCGGCATCAGGGTCGCGCCGGCGATGCCGAGGAGCGCGCGGGCGGCGATGAGCAGCTCCGGCGTGGGGGCGTACGCGGCGAGGACGGAGGCCAGGCCGAACGCGGCGGCGCCGATCAGCAGCAGCTTGCGCCGGCCGATCCGGTCGCCGATCGTGCCCATGGTGATGAGGGAGCCGGCGATCAGGAACCCGTAGATGTCGGTGATCCAGAGCAGCTCGACGCTGGTGGGTTGGAGATCGGCGGAGAGCTTGGGGACGGCGAGGTAGAGGACGGACATGTCGACAGAGATCAGAACGGTCGGCAGGACCAGAACGGCAAGCCCGATCCACTCCCGCCGACCGGCACGTTGCGGCATTGCGGTGCCAGTCATGTCCTCGAACGTAGAACCTCAAGCAACGTTGAGGTCAAGTCCGCGCCCCCTGGCCCGTGATCATGTACGTGATCGTGAAGCCGTAGCCGTCGTATACGCACAGTTTGGCTTCATGATCACGTACATGATCACGCCGGTCACTGGCGCTTGAAGAACCACCGTTGGCAGGCGCCGCCGTGGTAGAACCACGTGTCCACGTTGGCGCCCTGGGCCGAGCTGCAGCCAGCAACGTCGAGCGACAAGCCCGACCCGAGCTGCAGGACGGAGAAGCTGCCACCGGGGCTCGGTTCGATCCGCCAGCGCTGGCACTCCGACTCGTTGCTCGTCCACGTGTGGATCGTCCCGCCGGGCAGCTTCGAGCAGCCGTCGATGTCGATCACCTTGCTCGAGTTCGGATCCACGATCTTGTAGACGTCGTCACCGATGCTCTCCAGCTTCCATCTCTGACACGGGCTCCCAGTCACCCACGCCCACATCCGCACGTCCGACCCGTCCGCGGTCTGGCAGTTCGTGATGTCCAGCACCCGTGCCGTGCTGGTCGCCGCCTCCACGCGATACCGGCCGGCACCACCCTCCCCCAGCTGGGTCGCGTTGAACGCCGGGCGCAGGATCCACTGCTGGTTCGCGCCCTGCCCGCACGTCTCCTGCTTCACTGGGTCGAGGTCGGCCACCGTCCCGTTGAGGATGCTGAGGCACTTCCCGCTGTGCGCGGCCTTCAGATGGATCACCGTGTCGTACGCGGCGCCGTCTACGTACTCGAGCAGGAACTGCTGGTTCGCCGTCGGGTCGCCGTTGCCGTTGCCGCACGGCCACTGCAGCAGCTGGCCGCCGTCGACCATGCTCCAGTCCTCGACGTCCGCGCACTTCAACGGACCGGCGGCCGTCGCGGTGTGGACCGGCTTCAGCGCGTACTGGTCCGACCCAGCTACCTGCTCGACGTGGAAGCGTGCGTTCAGGTCGACCGGCAGGCACTGGTACTGCACGTACCGCGCGTCGTTCGCCGTGCTCGCGCCCTGGACGTTCAGGCACTTTCCGCTGTTGCGGTTGACGAGCTCGTACGTCCGCTGCTCGATGTCGAACTTCGGCCCCGTCACCGCGCCGACCGGCCCACCCCAGCCGAGCACCTTGTCGCCGAACGCGGCGCCGCTGGAGTGGAACGTGTACACCTGACGGTCGCCACTCGCGCCGCCCGCGTAGACGATCGCCGCGTCGCCCTTGCCGTCCCCGTCGTAGTCGCCCGCAGACAGCGACGCCTTCGCCAGATCGAGCTCACCCGTACGCCGCCACCACGACGAAGCAGACAGAGCGGTCCCCGAAGAGCGGAACACGAACAGCCCCGCGTCGTTGGCCGCGTGCTCGTACAGAGCCACGACGTCATCCTTGCCATCGCCGTCTGCGTCGGTCACCGCGGTCCGGCTCTTCTCCCAGCAGAACGCACCAGCGCCACTGTCGTAGATCGTCGTGGCCGCGGCGAAGCCCGTGCCGGTCGACTTGTACAGATCAACCGTCGTACGGCAGTCGGTCTGGTTCCGCATGCTCAGCAGGTCGTCCTTGCCGTCGCCATCGACGTCGGCGAGCAGCGGCGCGCTGCGCGACCACGGGTTGCCCACCGCGGCCGTCGTCCAGGTGACCGGCGTCCGGAAACCGTCCGAAGCACGGAACACCAGCGCGGACCAGTTGTCGCCCGTGCCCGCGTTCTGCACGACGATGTCGTCCTTGCCGTCGCCGTCCACGTCCCCGGCGATCACGCGGGCCGTGCTGAGGGGCCAGCTGTTCGGCGGGCTCGTCCACACGTGCGGGAACATGTCGTACCTGTTGCCGTCCGAGACGAGCGGGTACAGCCACACCTGCCGGCCCGCCCCCTCGCGGAACATCGCGAGCTCGGTCCGGCCGTCGCCGTCGAAGTCGCCCTGCACCGGCTTGGTGCGGTACAACGCGAAGCCACCCGCCTCGCCGCTGTCCCAGCCGATGTAGCCACTGTGGAAGGCGTTTCCGTCGTCCGAGGTCACGTTCCAGATGGCGGTCCGTCCGTACCCGTGATCGAACACCGCGGTGACATCGGCCTTGCCGTCACCGTTGGCGTCACCGCGCGTCTTGGGGACGACGGGGTCCTCGGGAGTACGTTCGATCGCCTGCAGGGACCAGGGTGGGCGGGTCGCGCTGACGTTGCCGGCCTCGTCGACCGCCTTGACGTACAGCGTCTTCGACGGGTCGTCCTGTGGAAGCGTGACGGGGATCGTGGCCGTACCGTCGGCTTTCACCTTCACCGACAGGGAAAGGTCGTCTTGGTCGAAGCCGTACGCGTACTCCGTCACGTCCGTCTCCGTCGTCGTGCCGGGGAGGAACGTCACGGTGCCGGCCCGTTGGGTCAACAGGGTGGGCTCGCCGTGCGGGTAGTCGCTGGACTGGATCCGAGGGATCGACGGCTTGACGGAGTCGATGGTGAAGTAGCAGTCCGGTGTCGCCGGTCCGGTCGTCTGGGGGTCTCGGGTGAACGCGCGGTAGCGGTAGAGCGTGTTCACCGCCAACTTGCCGGCGGGTGTCTCCGGCCAGGCGAACGCCGCGCCAGTGACGGTCGGACCGACGTCGATCGTGTGGACGACAGTGCCTGCCTGGTTGAGGATCTGCAGCGTCGTGGTGACGGCGTCGCCGGCGTCCGGGTCGTTCGCGATCGCGGAGAACTGCGGCTTCAGGGTGGCGATCGCGGTCGGATCGGCCGCCGTTCCGCACGGCCGCGACCGGGTGAAGTTCAGGTTCTTGGGCATCAGTGGCGCGGTGTTGTACGTCACCGAGAGCACGGCTGTGTTCGGGTGGAATTTCTTCCACTGGTTCTGCGCCACGGCAGACGTGGTCTCGTTCGGTGCGCGCAGGCCGAGCGTGACTGTGGGACGGCGCGCGTTCGCGACATCCTGCACCACCCGATGCAGAAGCGTGCCCGGACCACCGATGAACTCCATCGGGTTGTCCTCGGTCCAGGGATACGCCTCGCCCTTGACCTCGGCGAGGTTCTCCAGCCAGAAGCCGGGGACGCTGTTGTCCCAGTTGATGAACTGGTTGGTCTGGATGTCGGTCAGCCGCCATAGCTGAACGGGTGTCACTGTGCTGCTCGGCGTCTTGTTGAGCGTGATCCGGAAGGTGGCGCTTACGATCTGGCTGCCGGCGATCGTCTGCGCGCCGCTGGTCGTGTTGAGCAGGAACATCGACCGGTAGAGGTTCGCGATGGACCCGTACGCGCGGCCGACCTTGGCCCCCTCGTCGTTCCGGTCGTAGGTCCACGCGTTCAGGCCGTCCATGTTGGGGTTGACGTGCGCCCAGTTGACGAGCCGGCCGTCGAGCGACGGGTCGATGGCGACGGGGAACTTCGTTTTCGGATCGGTCAGCATGCCGGCGTTCGGCGTCAACGTCATCGTCTTGCTCGCGAGCTGGATGCCGAGCCGCTCCGGCTTGCCGTCCGCGTCCCACATCGTCGGCGGCGGGGCGGAGAAGACCGTCTTGCCGTTCTTGGTGGCGAGCGTCGACCCGTCCGGCCGTACGGACAGCTTCAGTCCGTCGCTGCTGACGGGGTACCGGAGCGTCTTGAGCGCGGGATTCAACGCCGCTTGGCGATTCTTCACGATCAAAAGATGCGTGAAGTCGTTCACGCCGACGTCGATCCGCAGGTCGACGCCGGGAAACACCTCGGGGTAGACCGCTCGCGAGCCGGTGACGACGGGCGCCGGCAGCTTCCCGACCCAGCCGAGGTCGACCCGCTTGCCGGGCTCGCCGAACGTCAGCAGGTGCTTGCCGCCCCCACCGGACAGCACGATCGGAGTGATCGCCGCGACCGGACGGTACGACCCGTCAATCCCCTTGCGCAGTGAAGGATCCGGCGCGACCCACCCCTCCCCCGTACGCACCCGCACCGGCAGCGGATGCTGGTCCATCGTCTTGGTGCCGTCGGGGTTGACGTAGATCTCGGAGGTCTCCGTGCGGAACGCGGACACCTCCACCCGCTTCCCCGTCTCCCTCGCCCGCACGCCAGCCGCGGCCATCGGCGCGAGCTCCTTCGCCGGCGCGACCGCCGCACTCGCGGCAGGGCCGCGAGGCTCGGCTCCAAGCGTTGCTGCCGGAGCAGCGGTCGCGACCATCCCTTGCACGATCAACGCGACCGCCACAGCAGCGAACGCCCAACCCCTCAGCCGCACCACGACCACCCACGTTCATCGGTCACCACGAACGAACCCTGGACCCTCCGCCGATCGGCCGAGGCCTACGCGTCCTTCACTGCCCTTGCATGAACAGGAACTCGCGGGCGAGCTGGCGGATCCGTTCCCACCGCTCGTCCTCGACGAGGCCCCTCGTCCTCCACAGGCTTTCGTCGCTTGCTTCGGTCAGCTCGACGAGCAATCCGTCGATCGCCTCGAGCCGCCCGAGCTCACCCGGTGTCAACCCGAGGTCGGCCTGGAGCGACGCCTTGTAGTCATCGAGATCGAGAGCCAGCTCGTCGGCGAGATCGCCGACCCCGATGCTCGCCAGATAGGCGAGCTGGTCCGAGGCGGGCAGCGCCAAACGTGCCACTGCCCGCATCAGTCCGATCAGCTGTCGTGCTTGAACGCTCACGGGAAGTCCAGACCCACTCTCACGGTTCCAGTCCTGCCACTCGACACCTTGTAGTACGGGTTCGGTCCGTGGTGACCGCCGCCAGGATGCCACTGCATCATGCGGTCGGTGGGATTGCCGCGCGCGTTCTTCTCGACTGCCTTCCAGCCCCTGCCCGCCGCGCTTCCCCTCGACAGCGTGCCGGCCTCCCAGTTGCCAGCCTTGTCGACCGTGTCCTTGACCTTGTCGATCGACTTGAGCTTGCCGTTGCGCATCAGCTGGCCCACCGGATCCTTGAAGATCTTGTCGACCGCTCTCGCCGCTTTGGCCGCCGAGTGCGCTCGATGTGCGCTGGCCGCCGCCCTGATACCCCACATGGCACCCCGGACGGCGAGCGCTCCGACCCCGCCGGTCAACGCGCCGATCGCGACGGTCAGGGCTATCTCGGCGACCACCATGGCTATTGCCGCTCGATGCTCGTAGACCCAGGTCGCTGCCTTGACGGCCACCGCCGCGACCTTGTGGGCGACGGCCTTCGCGGTCTTCACCACCGCTTTGGCTACCTGTTTGACCTTCGCGACAGCCTTCTTCGCGACCTGGGCGACCTTCTTGGTCACCTTCTTCACGACCTTGACCGCGACCTTCACCACGGTCTTGACCGTTTTGACGATCTTCTTCGTCACCTCGACGGTCTTAGCCACGAAGGACCGCACCGCCGAGAACGTGTCAGTGGCTCGGTCCTTTACCCAGTTGACCACCGGTGTGACGACCTTCACCGCCTCCTTGACGGTGTCCGTCACGCGCTTGGTGACCGTCTTGGCGACGTTCGTGACGCTCGAGACGATGCTGGAGAACCACGACCTGCCGTCCGGGTCGCTGAACGACACGGGGTTGTTGTTGCCGTACGAGTACCCGTTCAGCGTCTGCGGGTCCTCGATGTCCACCAACGGGTCGATGGAGATGAACCGTCCGGTCGTGGGGTCGTACTCCCGCGCCCCCAGATGGATCAGTCCCGTCGACGGATCCGCCGTTCCGCCGACGAACGAGCGCTGTCCGGGCCACGCGGCAGGTCCCGTGCCGCGCTCGTTGCCGTACGGGTCCTGGCGCCGCCGCTGCACGTTCTGCACAGCGGTGTTGTCGATCGCCGTCGTGGCTGTGCCGTGGTGGTCCGAGGCCAGCCAGTGCAGGTTGTTCCCCATCCGTACGGCGATCGTCTGCTCGCCGTGCTGGTAGTACCGGGTCCCGTTGACCGCCCCAGCCTTGAGGGTGAGCTCGGTGTCGCCGAGATACAGCGTGGTCCCGGAGGCGTCGCGCCGGATCAGCCGCTCACCGTTCGCGTCGTAGAGGAACGACGTCTCCTGGCCGTTCTTGGCGACCTTCTCCAGGTCACCTTCGGCGTTCCACGTCATCGCCTCGCCGACACCGTTCAGCGTGCGAGTCTTCAGATCGCCCGTCTCGTTGTAGGTGTAGCTGTCGGTGCGCCCACCGGCGGGCATTCCCGAGCCGGTCGTGACGACGCTCTGCAGCGCGTGTGGCTGCGCGGCGCGGGCGTTCGGATAGGTGTACGTCGCCGTCGTCGAGCCGCCCGACCACTTCTTCGTCTCGGTCTTGCGGTTGCCGGTCTTGTCGAAGGTCCACGCGTTCCAGTAGGGCGCCGGTCCACCGAGGTTCGCCACCGTTGGCGCGGCCTCGCAGTCGCCGGCCACGTTGTCCGTACCCGGCTTGGGAGTCCACGCCTGCTCCATCCGGCGCAGGTAGTCGTAGGTGAAGCACTGTGTGTCCGTCGGCGCCCCGCTCGTCGACGACGGGGTGTCGGTGACCTTCGTGACGTTGCCGGACTCGTCGTAGACGTAGTCGACGGTCGCCACCATCCGCGGCAGCGTCTCCTTCTGCGTCACCACCTGCTGGAGTCGTCGAGTGGCCGTCTCATACGTGTAGCCCAGCTCGACCCACTTGCCGCCGGTCGCGCCGAGCTTGACCGTCTGCACCTCGCCGAAGCGCGTGTACCCCGTCTCGCGCACGTAGGTGGTGGAGGCGGAAGCGAGCGTCGTCGGCTGGTCCTTCTCGTCGTACCCGTACGTCAGTGTCTCTGCCGGAAGCCCACCGACTCCCGGAAGCGTCTCGGTAGCGAGCTGCCCGTCCTGTTTGTAGGTCGAGTCGAACCGGTAGGTGCCGGAGAGCTCGCCCTCGGACGCGGGGATCACGTACTCGGTCCCGGTCGCACGACCAGCGCCGTCGTAGCCCGTGATCCGCGTCGTGTACTTGTCGCCGTCGGTGTCGGTGCGGGTCGACGACGTCGGCATGCCCGGCAACAGCGTGTCGTACACCCACGACGCTCGCTCTGGCCCCTGAGCCGATCCTTCGCGGATCTTCGTCGTCCGGCCGATGCTGTCGTACTCGTACGCGAGCGTCGCCCCCCGTGCGTCGGTCTTGGTCGCCATCCGGTCGAGCTCGTCGAACGTGTACGTCGTCGCGCCCTTGTCCGGGTCGGTCTCCTTGAACATCCGGCCACGGACGTCGTACTCGTACTTCCACTGGTTGCCCTCGGGGTCGGTCACCGTCGCCAGCTGACCCGACTTGTTGTAGGTGTATTTCGTCGAGTCGTAGTCGGTACCCGTAGGCGTGGCGGAGCGATACTGCCGCAGCTCCAGCAGCCGGCCCTGTACGTCGGTGAAGCGGGTGACCGGCGTCTCGCCCTTCGGCGGATCGACCGACTCGCTGTCGCCGGAGTACGTGTGGATGGTCTCCCACTTGGGCTCGTTCTCGGACTTGAAGATCTCTTTGACCGGTCGGCCCGCGAGGTCGTACTCGGTGACCTTCTGGCTCGGGAGCCTCAGCTCGTCGGGCTCGGCCACCACGTCGGGTACCGGTGCGGCGGCGTTGTGGTACGGCCCGTTCTCCTTCACCTCCAGGCCGCGGCTGTCGTAGACCACGTCGCTGATGATCCGGCCGCCACCCTGTGCGGCCTCCTGCGTCTGTTTCGGGCGCATCAGGCCGTCGAACAGCTGGTACGAGGTCTCGATGCTGCCGTCGGTCTGCAGGGACTTCGTGGTGACGAACGGCGGCTTGTTCGCGAAGATGCCGTAGTCGTAGTCGACATCCGAGGTCGCGGCATTGTCGGCCGCCGCCGCGCGACCGGCCACGTTGGCACCGGCGATCCCGCTGCGGATCGACGCGCTGGCGCTACCAGCTCGGCCCGGGTACCAGACCTGGTCCGTCCGTCCGAGTGCGTCGTACGTCGCCTCGGTGCGCTTGCCGGTCTCGTCGGTGATCGCGACTTCCTCACCCCAGGCCGGCTCGAGCTCGATCGTCGTCTTCTGGCCGTTCGGCTTGTTCGTCTCGATCTTCGTCACCGGCCCGGCACCGGCCGGCGTGTAGGTCGTCGTGCTCTTCTGGTTCAGAACATCGGTCATCTCGGTCGTTCGGCCGAGACCGTCGTACTTCACCGTGCTGACCGTCTGGTACTCCGGCGTCCCGCTCGACGTGAAGCCCTTCAGCCGTTCGGTCTTCGTGACGTCGCCCTTCGTCGGCGGGGCGTCCAGCGAGGTGGCGTTGTCGTAGAACGTGCGGTTGTCGCCGACGACGTCGTCCTTGGTGTACGCGACGTTGCACGCCTTGGCGACCGTCAGCTCGCGCTTCGGCATCTCGGTGATGCCGAGCGCGTCGTTCTTTGTGTACTCGTAGTAGGTACAGGTGTCGTCCGCGGCCGTGCTCAGGTCGTTGCGGTCGTTGGCTCGCAGCAGCACGCCGTTCGTGTCGTACTCGTTGTTCGCGCCGCTCTCGCGGAAGCCGCCGCCGGCGAGTGTCTCGACCTGCCGGTTGGCCAGCTGCTGCGTCTGGAACGCGCTCGTCGTGCCCCACGTACGCACCCGCGTCGCGGTCGGCTCCGACACCCACGGGTCCGTGATCGTCCGGTCCACCAGAACGCCGGCCCCGTTGAACGTCCGGACCTCACGCGGTTGGCCGGCGAGCGGCAGCAGGTCATCGACCTTCGCGCCGGTCGAGTCGGTGACCTTGACGTCCTTGAACACGTTCGGAACCGACGTCTTGTCGCCGTCCATGCCGCGGTAGTAGCGGTTCTCGGTGACGATCTGCGGACCGCCGGGATTGCCCTTCTTGGTGATCACGACGTCGTAGCCGCGCCACTGCGACCAGGTCTTCTGGCCGATCTCGACCAGGCCGTCCTCGTCGTCGTGCCGCCACATCGGCGCGTTCGGGTACTCGAGCGTGGTCACCATCGGCTCGGCCTCGGAGACGAGGTCGTGTTCCTCGACCGACTTCACGACGTACTTGTGGAACCAGTCGGTCCGCTCCGTCGTCGCGCCGGGCGGCGTCCACTTCATCGGATGGCAGCGACGTCCGTTCGTGTCCGGCGCGGGAACGTCGCCGGGCACGCAGTCCACCGGGTAGTAGCCGATGTTCAGGTAGCCGCCGGTGCCGTAGTTGACCCGGGTCATGCGCCACCAGTTCATCGGCGGCAGCTGGTCACCGACGGGGTCGACCCGGTTGGCCTTCGGCTCGCCGTCGAAGTTCACCTCGGGGATCGCCACCCCGCCGGCGTTGCCGACGTGCCCGGCGTGCGTGATCGCGGTCATCCAGAGGCTGCGGCTGGTGCCGTCGCCATTGTCGGGGAACGAGTACCGCAGGGTCCACGAGCTCACCGGCTGGTACGCGGTGCCGCGCCAGATGTCGGCGGTGACCTTGCTCAGCTTCTTCATCGTGAAGAACGTCGGGTTGTGCTTGTTCTCGCACTTCGCCGGAGCGGATCCGTCGGCGTTGATGCAGCGCTGGTCCATCGGCACGTCGGGGTAGTCCGGCTGCGTCGCGCAGGGACTGTTCTCGATGCAGCGCTGGGTGGTGTCGAACGTGACCCGCCCGACCCGGCCGGTGCTCAGCGCGCCCGCCAGCTGGCCGTACTCGATCCGCTTGATGCTGCCGGCACGCGTGTACTTCGTGACCGCGGTCGCCGTGGAGTTCCGGCCGTAGTAGTTGGCCTCGGTGTCGTAGTACAGGCTCATCGTGTTGCCGTGCTTGTCCACGACGTAGTCGAGGTTCCACTTGTAGGTCTGCTGGCACCACGAGTCGGCGAACGCGGTCGCGTGGCACTGCTCGCCGGAGTGGTTGCCGTACACCGGAACGGTCCAACTGGAGTTCGTCACGTCGGTGCCGCCGGGCAGGTTGTTCAGGCCGAAGTAGTACTTGGTGCCGTCCTTCGTGGTGAGCAGCCAGTGCTCGCCCTTGTCCGCGGCGTTGCGGCCGTCGTCACCGTTGGTCGCGCCGGACAGCTTCTCGATCGTCGAGCCGTCGTCGTTGCGCGGACGCCACGTGCCGGAGTCGTCGTCACGGACGAGTTCGCCGCCCGCCCCGTTGAGAGTGAACGTCGCGTTGTCCGCCAAGCCTCGTTCGGACGACCAGCACAGGTCGCCGGTGATGCGGGTGCCGTTGTTGCCGGTCTTCTCCGGCTTCGAGGCACAGGACGCGTAGCGGCGTTCGATCGAACCGCCGGGCTGCAGGTCGAACCCCTGACCGACCCACGACGGCTGGTTGTTCGTCGAGGCCGTGCGGCCGTCGACGCCGCCGGAGACGTAGCCGAGCGCGAGCTGCGGGGCGGGACCGCCCGTGCTCGGCGGGACGGCCATCGGGTAGTTCCAGCTGAAGTCGCCGGAGGAACCGCCGACCTGCCAGGTGGCCGACGGCATCAGCTGCGAGGCGCCGAAGTTGCCGGCGCCGCTCGATGCGGCCGCTTGGATGGCGTACGTCTTGGTGGTGTCGCCGACCGTGACGTCGCCGGTCAGCGTGCCGTCGCCGTTGTTGCGGGTCTCGACGGGCGTGCCGCCGGGGAGCTCGAGCAGCCGCAGCCGCAGCGCCCAGTCGCCGCCGAACGTGTCGCGGAAGGCGTCGTAGTTGAGCTGGAGGCTCACCTTGCCGTTCTGCTTCACGCCGTCGGCACGGGCGACCTTGACCAGCAGGCCGTCGGTGCCGCGGCGGGCGAGGTCGACGCGGACCTTTCCTGGCGTACCGGCGCGAGCGCTCGCCTTCTCGGCGGCGCCGACCGCGACCGGCAGCACACCGGCGCGCGCCTTCGGCGTGACCGTACGTCCGCTCGCGAGGAGCAGGCCGACGTTCGCCTTGGCTTGCGGAACGGCGACCTCGGCCGTGCCGGCCTTCGGCCAGCTGACCTTGGGCGTGAACTTCGTCGCCGCCAGCTCGGCCTGGTCGACGGGCGGCGCCTTGGGCTTGATGTCCCTTACCGGGACGGACTTCTCCTCCGTTGGCTTCCACAGTGGGTCGTCCGCCTTCGGCGTGGCCTGCGCTGAGGGACCCCACAGCGTGGCGATCAGGGCCAGGGCGGTGACGATCGCGAGCATGATCGCGGCCGTACGGAGTGTGGACAGGCTGATGCGCACAGACGACATGGACGGTGCCCCTCCCCAAGGGTGACGCCAGTTTCCAGCGTTGAAAATCCTCGGGAGGTTACCGCGCGATCGAGCCGCGGGAGAAGACTTGTGGCACCCTGCTGCCGCCCTTGTTCAGTGCGGAGTTCCGCCATGGCGTCGCGACGCCAAATCCCCTGTGCTGGCGCGGTTCTGGCGTATCGCTGGCGGCTTCGGCCACCTCAGCCGGCGTGCTTGCCGGCTTCGGCGCGTCGGCGGCGGAGCCTGGTGACGACGAAGTAGCCGACGGCGAGAACGCAGACCACGATCACGGCGGCCTGGAACCAGCCGATGTAGCGCTCGACGACGTGCCAGTTCTCCCCCAGCCCGTACCCGGCGCCGATCAGCGCGGAGTTCCAGACCAGGCTGCCGATGCCGGTGAGCCCGAGGAAGATCGGCAGCGGCATCCGTTCGATCCCGGCGGGGATGGAGATGAGGCTGCGGAAGATCGGGATGAGGCGGCCGATCAGGATCGCCTTCGTACCGTGCTTGCTGAACCAGGCCTCGGTTTTGTCGAAGTCCGCCACGTTCACCAGCGGCAGCTTGTCGGCGATCCAGCGGATCCGGTCGCGGCCGACCAACGCGCCGATGTAGTAGAGAACGGTGGCCCCGACGAGCGAACCGAGCGTGGTCCAGATGATCGCGCCGACGAGGCTCAAGTTGCCCTGGCTGGAGGCGAAGCCCGCGAGCGGCAGGATCACCTCGCTAGGGATCGGCGGGAACAGGTTCTCGAGCGCGACCAGCAGACCGGCGCCAGGGCCGCCGAGTGCCTCCATCACCGAGGTGACCCAGCCGACAAGGCCGCCGGTCGTCTCGGGCGAGGTGGCGGCCGTGGCGGCCATGGGCAGGAAGGACATCGGGGCTCCCGTTCGCTTACGTCTACGACTTACCCCGGAACGGTACGGTGCGCGCCTGTGGTTTCCCTATGAGGCCCACCATCGACCTGTTCGGGTCTGAGCACCACCGGACAAGGTGGGGGTTTCCGCAGTGGATCGTGCCACCATGGAGCGATGGCAGAGTACGAGTTCCATCACCTCCAGCTGCCGCGCACCCTGTCCCGCAGAGTCGTGCGACAGCTTCTCGTCGACCGGGCTGAATATGACGGTTGGGAACTCGCACGCGTACGCCTCTACCCCGACGGCCGCCGGAAAGTCACCCTGCGCCGCCGGATCATCCGGGTGCGAAAGACGCTCAGTCCGGTGAGCTGACGCCCGTCACCTCGCCCTTGTCGTCGGTCGTGTAGAGGCCCTTCGACAGGTCGACGAGCACGAGCTTCGTACCGAACGGGTCGTCCACGACGGCGATCCGTCCCACCGGGATGTCGAACGTCTCCCGCAGCCTCCCGCCCGCCTCGACGATGGTCCGCGCGGCCTCGTCGGCGGAGTCCACCAGCCAGTTCGGCTCGTACGTCAACCCGGTGCTGAGCACGAGCTCGGCGTCGCTCTCCGGCAACCGCAGTGCCACCTGCCCAAGCTCGTCGTTGCGCCAGATCAGCGCGTGGCCCAGAACGTCGCGATAGAACGCCAGCCCACTGTCGAGATCCGGCACCGGCACCGTGACCGCGTCGACCTTCCGAAACAGCGGCATCGCCCTCTCCCTATTTGTCCCACGCGCGACCTGCCGAGAACAAGACTGTTTCTTTGTCCGATTTCGCCCCACACTCAACCCTCGTGGAGAAACGCGAACCCGTCACAGCCGCAGACCTCGACACCGTCATCGACCACCTGCTCGACACGCTCCGGCCCGTCTCGACCCAGGACTGGTCCGTTCCCGCCGGAACGTTGGACTGGTCCTGCTGGGAGACCGGCGAACATCTCGGCCAAGCCCTTACCCACTGGGCCTCCCAGCTCACCCTCCGGGCAACGACCCGCTACGTCCGCTGGGCCGCCCGCGCCCAGGAGGGCGCCCCGCCGGACGGCGTGCTCGACTTCGTCGAAGCGGGCGGCCGCCTGCTCGCGGTCGTCGTCCGTTCGGCACCGCCGTCGGCCCGTGCCTTCCACCCGATGGGCGTCACCGACCCCGAAGGCTTCGCCGGCATGGCCTGCATCGAGGCCATCGCGCATGGCCACGACATCGCCACCGGCCTCGGCCGGTCCCTCAACCCACCCACCGGCCTCTGCGACCGCGTCCTGCGGCGGATGTTCCCGCACCACGCGGAGGTCGAAGCAGAGCCGTGGCCCAAGCTCCTCTGGTCCACCGGCCGGGGAGACCTCCCCGGCCATGAGCGGCCCGAGGACTGGCGCTGGCGCGGCCAACCGTTGGACGAGCCCTGGGAGCCGCACCCCACCCCCGACCCGATCCCGTTCGCCCACCTACTTCAGTCGGGCGGTGCGTAGGAGCCGCCAGCCGAGGAAGGCGCCTCCCAGCAGGATCGGCAGCCCGAGCAGGAGCGGGGCGCGTAGTCCCCAGGCGTTCGCGGCAAGTCCGCCAAGCAGCGCGCCGAGCGGAGACGCGCCCATGATCGCGGTCCGATCGGCGGCCATCACCCGGCCCATCAGACCGTTCGGCGTGTGCCGCTGGAACTGGGTGACCGTGACCACGTCCCAGATCCCGAATGCGAAGGCGCTCACCGCGAGCGCGGCTGTCGCCACGACGGCGCCTCCGGTCACGGCGAGCACGACCTGACCCGCGGCCGCGGCGACGAGGAGCCCGGGCAGCAGAACGTGGGTGGGCAGGACCCTGGCGATCGTCGCCGCGGCTAGACCACCGACGAGACCACCGGCAGCCGCGATGCCGACGACGATCCCGTACGCGCTCGGCGGAAGGTGGAGGATCTCGGTGACGTACAACGCCAGCAACGCGAACCACGCGCTGTCGGTGATCACGAAGACCATGGTGAGAACCGTGATGCTGCCAAGCCGTCGATGACCGACCAGCCATCGGATCCCTTCCCAGATCTCGCTCAGCGCGCCACGGACCGTCGTCGTCTGCCGGCCCGGCGCGAAGCGATCGGGAAGGGAACCGAGGAGGAAGGTCGCCGCCACGTTCGTCAACCCCTGAAAGAAGAACGGCACGGCGGCGACGAGACCGAAGAGGGCGCTGCCCAGGGGCGGGCCGACGAGCTCACCACTGGCGTTACCAGCGGTGATGATGCGGCCGTTGGCCCGTTCCAGGTCAGCGGGCTCGACGAGCGCCGGAGTCATCGTTCTTACGGCCGAACCGGCGAACGTGGCGCACGTCCCCATGCCGAACGCGGCCGCATAGATCATCGCCATCCCGGCGACGCCGGTGATCATGGCCACGGCGAGGACGATCACGAGGGCACCCTGCGTCGCGGTGGCGGCGACCGCGAGCGTTCGTCGATCCCGGCGGTCGGCGAGCGCACCCGCGGGCAGCCCGAACAGCAGCCACGGCAGCTCGAGGGCGACCGCGATCCCGGCGACGTGGATGGGCTCGGACGACAACGCGGCCGCCGCCAGCGGGAACGCCGCCGCACCCGTCCCGCCGCCGAGGCGGGCGACGGAACTCGCTGCCCAGAATCTCCAGAACGCGCTCAGCTCACACCTCCCAATATCAGAAGTACGGTAGCCTGTTGGTTCTGATATTGGGAGGCTTCGCTGAGCGTCATTTCGGAGTCGCGGGCTCGCCAGCTCCTGTCCGACTACGAGCGGACGCTGGCGGGTGCCGACCTGTCGCCAGGGACGTGTCGCGCCTATGTGTCGCGGGTCGGCGGCTACCTGCGCTGGCTCGCGGGGCCCGAGATCGGCGGCACCGACCTCGGAACCGGTGATCCGCTCACCGACCCCGTCACCGCGAGGCGAGCGGTCCGCGAGTACCGCTCATGGATCGAGTCCGAGCGCGCCGCCAAGCCGACGACGGTGAACGCCACCCTCACCGCCCTCGACCACTTCCACGCCTACCAGGGAATCAGCGAGCTCGAGTCCGCCCGCGTCGACCAGCCGGCCGCGGCACCGCCGGCGTTGAGCCCGGACGAACTGGACGCGTTCCAGCACGCGGTCGCCCGCCGGCAGGCTGTTCGGGACCGGGCGATCGCGCTCGTGCTCGTGGACACCGGGCTCCTCGCCTCGGAGCTGGTGGCCCTCGACGTTCCCGACGTTCGCCGGGGCACCGCGAGTCTGATCGTTCGACATGACGACGTCGCCAAGCGCCGCGAGCTGCCGATGTCACCGCACTCCGAGATCCCGCTTCGCGGCTGGCTACGCGAGCGGTCGCGATGGACGGGGTCCCCCGCCCTGTTCGTCAACCGGCGCGGCGGGCGGCTCAGCACCCGCTGGGTCACCGAGTTGGTCGTGGCGATCAGCCAGGCCGCGTCGCTGGATCGAGTCGTCACACCGGCCCTGCTGCGGCGTACGTTCGCGACCAACCTGCTCGACCGCGGCACCGACCCCCACGACGTCGCGGCGCTGATGGGTCACAAGCGCGTACAGACGACCAACGCGTACCGGCGTTAGACCTGGTCGAGGAACCGGTCCAGGACCTTCGTCCCGAACTCCAGCGCGTCCGTCGGGACCCGCTCGTCCACCTCCTCGCCTAGCTCAACGGACGTGTCGCATCTCGCGGCTCGGCTGCAGCCGAATGGCCCTTCGCAAGCGACAGCAGCTCGCATGAAGGCTTGTGCGGAATCTGATGTGGACATGTGTGCACACCGGCTCTGCGTGTGCGAAAATCGCACACATGGCTGACGTGGACATTCAAACCCTGGGTGAACGGCTCCGAGTAGCACGTGAGCGGGCGGGCCTGAAGCAAGGCGAGCTTGCGACGCTCGTGAACCTCGATCGAACTGCCGTCAACAGGATCGAGACCGGCATCCGCAAAGTCACCGCCCTGGAACTATCCGACATCGCGACGGCCCTGGGCGTGCGGATGTCCTCATTCTTCGAAGACCCAACTCCGGCACTAGTCTCGCACCGCTCCAGTCAAGGTCTTGATACCGCCGACTCCAAGATTGACCGACTGCTGGCGGGCATAGCTGCCGACGTGGAGTTCGTGAATGAGCTAGCTCCGGACGAACTTGCACTCCCAGGTGAAGCGACACAGCAGCCCCGTCCCACCAGTTCGTCCGAAGCCGAGGACCTTGCGGCAACTGCGAGGACCATGCTCGGAGTTGACAGTGCAGAGCCCCTGTGCGACCTGGTTGACCGGGTTGCCTCGGTTGGGCTCCTTGCGTTCTCTACCGATCTGGGCGTGGACACTGCCGACGCTGGAACGATCCTGCTGCGTCAAGGCGGGGTCTGCCTGATGAACAGTCACAACAAGGTTGGACGTCGACGCCTGGCGTTGGCCCACGAACTGGGCCACTACTTGGTGGCCGACGAATATACGGTCGATTGGCGTGTCGCCGACCAACGTGGTGGTGACCTCGAGTCGCTTCTGGACCGATTCGCACGGTCGGTCCTGCTACCTGATGCTGGGGTCCGTGCGTCGTGGGCTCAGCACGAACCGCGGACGCTTCGTGAGATGGCGGTGCTGCTGGCAAGCAGGTTCCGAGTCGACATGGCGACACTCGCCCGAAGGCTGAATGAGCTGGGTCTGATCGACCGCGACGACGTAGCTCTCGTCCGCGGCACAACGACGACGCGTGCCGACATCGTGGAGTTTGGTCTCTACGTCCCGTCTGACCTCGAAGGCACCAGCCTTCCCGTGCCGTACCAGAAGGCGGTCTTGCGAGCTTTCAGGGACGAACGGATCAGCCGGGAACGCGCCCTGGAGCTACTCCACAACACGTTCGCAGAAGCTGATCTACCGGCGCTCCGGCCCCGCCGTGAAGACGAGATCTGGACGTTCGTGTCGTGAGCATGCCGCCATCCGCACTAGTCTTCGACACCGGTCCGTTGCGTCATTTTGCGGTGCAGGGATGGCTTGGTGTGTTGAAGTTTGTCGCGGGGGATCGCGCCGTCGTCATCCCAGCGAGCGTGGAGTACGAACTCAACAGGCAAGCCCACGACGTTCCCGCTGTGCTCCAAGTTCTCGGTGCGGACTGGATCGAGGTCGATCGGAGCGACGACCTCCCGTTTCTGATGGCGTTCGCAAAGTATGAGCGGCGTCTCGCCGTCGGGGAACAGAATCGCGGTGAGTGTGGTGTTCTTGCCCTCGGCAGGACTAGAGGATTCGAAGCTGTCCTTGACGACGCCGTGCCGCGGGCCGTTGCGAAGGAGGACGGCATCCAAGTAACGGCGACGCTGCCATTACTCTGCCACGCGATTCGCGAAGGCCAGTTGGCCGTCGCAACGGTAGAGGCGCTCGCCGACGACCTGCTGTCCGGGGACTACTACCTACCCTTCGCAAAGGGTGGGTTCAGGCAGTGGGCCTACGAGCAAGGACTCATCGAATACGGCTGAGCACTGTCGTTGGGTCCATGCCATTGTGTCGTCACATCGCTCGAGCGGGTGGTCGGCGGCTAGACCTGGTCGAGGAACCGGTCCAGGACCTTCGTCCCGAACTCCAGCGCGTCGGTCGGGACTCGCTCGTCCACGCCGTGGAACATGCCGACGAAGTCCAGGTCGGCGGGCAGCTTCAGGGGCGCGAAGCCGTACGAACGGATGCCCAACCGGCTCCAGGCCTTGCCGTCCGTGCCGCCCGACATCAGGTACGGGATGGGGCGGGCGGCGGGGTCCTCGGCGATCAGCGAAGCCTTCATCGCCTCGACCAGCCCTCCGGCGAACTCGGCCTCCGGCGCGACGTCGAGGTTGACCATCTCGCGCACGACCTTGTCGCCGATCAGCGAGTCGATCGTGGTCAGGAACTCCTCCTGCGCGCCCGGGACGAAGCGGCCGTCGACGTACGCGATGGCCTCGCCGGGGATGACGTTCAGCTTGTAGCCGGCCTCGAGCATCGTCGGGTTCGCGGTGTTGCGCAGCGACGCGCCGATCATCCGCGCGGCCGTGCCGAGCTTCGCCACCGTCGCCTCGAGGTCCGCCGACTTGGGGTCGAGGTCGACGCCGAAGACGTCGGACAGCTCGGCCAGGAAGGCCGCCACCGTCGGCGTGATCCGCAGCGGCCACTTGTGCTGGCCGATGCGCGTGACGGCCTCGGCGAGCGCGATCACCGCGTTGTCGTCGTTCGTCATCGACCCGTGTCCCGCGGTCCCGCGAGCGCGCAGCCGCATCCAGGCCATGCCCTTCTCGGCGGCCTGGATCAGGTAGAGCCGCAGGTCGTCGCGGATCGTCAACGAGAACCCGCCGACCTCCCCGATCGCCTCTTTGCAGTCCGCGAGCAGCTCCGGGTGCTTGTCGACCAGCCAGTGCGCGCCGTCGTACCCGCCGGCCTCCTCGTCCGCCGTGTAGACCAGAACGAGCGGCCGCCGCGGCCGCGCGCCGGCGCGTTCGCGGGAACGGACGACCGACAGCACCATCGCGTCGAAGTCCTTCATGTCGACCGCGCCGCGGCCCCAGACGCAGCCGTCCTGGATCTCGCCGGAGAACGGGTCCACGGTCCAGTCCGCCGCCTGGGCGGGTACGACGTCGAGGTGACCGTGCACGAGCAGCGGCTCCGCGGCAGGGTCGGTCCCCTCCCAGCGGGCGACGACGGTCGTACGCCCGGGCGAGGACTCGTAGAGCGTGGGCTCGATCCCGACCTCGGACAGCTTCTCGGCGACGTACTCCGCGGCCTTCCGCTCCCCCGGCCCCGATCCGTCCCCGTAGTTCGAGGTGTCGATCCGAATCAGGTCTCGGCACAGCTCGACGACCTCAGCCTCTGGCCGGTACTCCACCCGCTCAGTCATGCCGCCATCCTCTCCCGGCGCGCCCGAACCGTAAACGCCGAGCCACCTGGCGGGCCTATCAGCTACCGTTTGCTACAGTGAGCGCCGCGCCGCGAGAGCAAATGCGTGCGCTGGTCCGGGTGGCGGAATAGGTAGACGCGCTAGCTTGAGGTGCTAGTGCCCGTGTAGGGCATGGGGGTTCGAGTCCCCCCTCGGACACACGAATTCAGGAGCGGGCAGTCGAGTACGTCGACCGCCCGCTTTCTTCGTTCACAGGGCCGCTGCGACGACCGTTTCGTCGTAGCGGGGCGCGATCCAGGTGATGGCTCGTAGGTTGCGCTGGTAGCCGTTCGGATTGGGCACCCAGCCGTGCAGGGACCAGCCGGCCCCGCCGACGAGGGACGTGAGGAGCAGTGGGACGACGGCCGCGAGCTCGCGTTCGGTCAACGGATGGATCTCGTGGTAGCCGGCGACATAGTGCCGCAGGACGGCGGTCATGGCCTGGGGATCGCCGTCGATGATCTGGCCCCGGAGGCGGCTGGCGAGGTAGCAGCTGAGGTCGCCGACTCCTGGGCCGTGCGGCAGGTGGTCGAGGTCGATGTAGCCGGTGACCTCGCCGTCGTGGACGAGGACGTTGCCGACGTTGCAGTCGCCGTGGGTGAGCTGGGTGGGCAGGTCGGTGAGCGCGGCCCAGAGGCGTTCCCGCAAGGGATCGACCAGGTCGCGCAGCTCCGCCGGCAGCTTGGCGTAGTCGTCGCCGAGGATGTCCGGCGCGGGATCGTCGGTGAACGACGTCACCCGCCACGGGCACGCGGCCAGCATGCTGTCGAGCCGGCCGATGCCGCGGCCGATCGTGTGCGCCTCCTCCGGCGACTCCTTGAGCTCAGGATCGTTGGGGAGCAGGGGAATGAGCACGTACGCGTCAGGGCCGGTCGGCTGCTTCTCTACCGGGTCGGTCCCGAGATTGTCGGCGTTGTACGCGATCAGCCCATCGTCGGTGACGACCGGCACCGCCACGGGCAGTCCGCCGGCCTGCAGGTAACACAGCACCCGGTACTCCTCGACAGGGCCGACTCCGGGTGGCCATTCCGGCAGGTGCTTGAGCACCCACTCCCGCCCGTCCTCGCCGGTGACCTTCCAAATCGGGTTGTTGACCTTCTCCATCGGCTCGACCCGGGCCGCTGGACCGACAACGCTCGTCCAGCCAGCCAGAGCCCCGCGTTCATCCATGCCCGGCACGCTAGGCGCGCACGGTCCTTGCCCGCACGACTTCTCCATTGACCGGATCCGGCCATTGGGAGATGCCCAAGGCCGGCGATCACGGCCGCTTGCCTAGCAGCGCGAAACCTCCGATGTCCCGGCCATCCTCCTCGCGGTAGCCTGCATCTGAAAGCCCCGGTGGACCGCTGACCTCGGTCAGGTCGCCGGGGCTAAGTCTTTCGCTGGCCACCGACAACGCGGTCGCCTCAGGCGAGGACCAGGTAACTCGCGAGCGGTGAGTCGAGAACCTCGGTTGCCAGAGTCCGGGACCGGACGGACTCAACCCGTCGGGTTCGCGCCGGTGGACGAGGGGATACAAAGAACAGAGACTGTGACCAGTCGATGAGGCGACCTGGATACGGGGCGGGACTTGACGGACGCGATCGTCGGTGAGCTGCGCTCGCTCGCGGGCGCGGAGCTGTACCGGCGTAACGCGTTCCGGCTGAGCGGGTTGCCGGCGAACGTCGACCGGCGCACGACCAGACAGCTACTGCAGCGCCTCAAGGCGGCCCTCGAGGTCGGTGCCGACGTCGACTTCGGCACCACCGCGTCCAGGGATCCGCACGAGCTCCAGGCCGCCTGCGACCTCATTCTCGGTGACCCGCGCCGACGCCTCGTGCACGAGGTGTTCGGGCCCTGGGGCGACGACGTGAGCGCCTGCGAGTGCGAGCGGGACTTCCACCGCCGCCACGACGCCGCGGTCGATGCGCACGCCACGGCGATCGAGGCCGAGCTGGCGGGCACACAATCCCCAGCCGAACGGGACGCGTACTGGAAGGCGGCCAGCCACCTCTGGGCGAACGTGCTCGAGAGCGAGGAGACCTGGGACCACCTCGTCAGCCGGGTCGAGCAGCTGGACGACCGGCAGCTCGACCTGCGCGCGCTCGACGGCATCGAGGACGAGCTCCCCCGCGCCCTGCTCAAGCCGCTCACCGACCTCGCCACCGCCAACCCCGCCGAGGCGCCGAGGCTGGCGGCACTCGCCAACGCCTGGCCGGCCGAGAACGAGCTCACCACCCAGCTGCTCGAGCGCGCCGCGCAGCCGCTGTACGAAGAGCTCGACGCGCACAGGCTCAGGCTCACCGACCAGCTCCAGGCGGAGGGCCCGCCAGACCCGGTCGCGAACGACATCCAGCGCACCCTCCTCCCCCTGCTCGAGAAGCTCGACGCGCTGCTGCCACCGGCCCGGCACCACCGCACCGCGACCCTGCACGACCAGCTCGCGATCCTGCTGAACAACTGCGCGGTCAAGCTGCTCGACACCGGCGACGTCACCGACGGCCGGGCCGAGACGTGGCTCAGCCTCGCGGCCGAACTGGCGATCGACCCGCGCGAGCAGGCGCTGGTCGCCGAGAACCAGCAGGCACTCCGGACGAGCGCCCAGGTGCTGGGCGACTTCGAGCAGCGGATCTACGACGAGTACACCCGCCGCGGCGAGTTCGCGGCGTTGTTCACGCTCCACGAGGTCCATCGCTCGACCGACGCGCAACCTGTGCGGGACGCGGTCGACCGGATGCTCGCGGAGATCAAGGCCGGCACGTTCACGCGCCGGCACCAGGAACGCCGGGGTACGTACAAGCCCGCGGCCACGCGACCGACTCCGACCCGGCCCCCGCGCGCGCGTCGTCCGAAGCGCCCGAAACGCCCGAAGCGCCGCGGCCGGACCGGCCGGGTCGTGTTCTGGCTGGCGGTCGCCGCCGCGGTCGTGTTCGCGCTCTACCAATGGGGCACGCTCGGGTCGCTGATCGGACAGCTCGGGCAGGAAGGGCCGGGGCCCAACGCGGTGAACGCGTGGGCGGCCAAGATCGCCGACAACGCCAAGGTCGGCACCTGCCTGGACGAGCAGAACGGCGACTGGCGGGCGAATCCCGGCGCACTCCGCTCCATCGACTGTGGCCAGCCGCACTGGGCCGAGATCCTCGGGTACGTGCGGCTCGGCCCGGTCCCCGGCCCCTACCCCGGCGACGACCAGGCGACCGCACTCGCGACGTTCTCCTGCGGCGAGCAGCTGGCGCGGCAACGGCTGCCCAGGCTGTACCAGGCCGAGGAGGTCCACTCCCGCGCCAAGGACTGGAACACCGGCAAGGTCGAGGGCTACGAGTACGAGAACTACGCGGTCTGCATCCTCCGAGGCACCGACGACCAACCGATCTCGGCCGGGCGCAAGCTCAAGACCGCCGTGCCGGACGTCCCGATGCCAGTGCAGATGGAGCTGTACGGCGGCGCGATCGCCGCCAACGCGCCGGTCGGCACCTGCATCCAGAGCCAGGGCAAGATCGCCCAGGGCGGCGTGATCGGCAAGGTCCCGGTCGTACGCTGCGAGGCCAAGCACTGGGCTCAGGTGGTCGGCTATCCGGCCATCGGCAAGCAAGGCGAGAAGTGGCCTGGCGACAAGGCGGTGTTCGACCGGGCCAAGCAGGCGTGCGCGAAGCTGATCTCGCGCCGAGAAGGGTTCACAACCTCGGTCGGCTTCCCGGACAAGACCTGGTGGGACAACCCGAAGCTGACGATCTATACGTTCTGCGCGGCGCATCGCGTCGACGGCAAGCCGTGGGAGGGACGGTTGTGATGAGCTGGCTGAGCACCCGCCAGTGGCGGCAGCACAAGGCGTTTCGCATCGCGCCGCCGCGCTGGCCCGAGGCCCAACGCGACGACCTGGCGTGGTACCTGAACGAGCTCGCGGAGCTCACCCAGCCAGCCGAGCAAGAACCAGTGCCCACCGGCGACACCCTGGACGACGGCTCGATGGCCACCGCGGCGACGCAGCTGTGGCGGGCGCAGCGCAAGCTCGCGCAGGGCAAGCCGGACTCGCAGTCCAAGCAGGCCGCACGCTACCTGCGGACCTGTGCCGAAGCGCTCGCCGAAGCCGGACTCACCGTCCAGGACCACGACGGCGAGCCGTTCCACGCCGGCAAGTCCATCGAGGTCCTCGTCTACTCCGAGGACCCGGACGTTGGCGCCGAGACCGTCGCCGAGACCGTACGCCCGGCCGTCTACCAGCACGGCCGCCGGATCCAGACCGCCCAGGTGATCGTCGCCGTACCCACCGCCGACCCCGAGGACAGCCATGCGTGACACGATCGACTTCGGCATCGACCTCGGGACCACCAACAGCGCGATCGCGGTGGCCGACGGCGACACGGTCACGGTGATCAAGAGCAACGACGACAGCCGCGACATCACCCCATCCGCGGTCTGGCTGCCGAGACCGGGGCTGATCCAGGTCGGCAAGAAGGCACGCGACCGAGCCGAGTTCGACCCGGACAACACCGCGGTCGAGTTCAAGCTGGAGATGGGTCTGGCCGACGCGGGCAAGAGCTTCGCCCGCGCGGGCGTACGGCTCACGCCGCCGCAGCTGTCCGCGGAGATCCTCAAGGCGCTCCGCGCCGACGCCGCCTCGTACCTGAACGGCCCGCCGCCGACCGCAGCCGTGATCACCGTCCCAGCCTCGTTCTCGCTGAACCAGAACAAGGCGACGGTCGAGGCCGCGGTGCTGGCCGGGTTCGTGCCCGGGTGCCCGCTGGTGCAGGAGCCGACCGCCGCCGCGTTCGCGTACGGGTTCCGCGACGCCTCCGACCGCGCGTACTGGATGGTGTTCGACTTCGGCGGCGGAACGTTCGACGCCGCTGTCGTGAGCAAGCGCGACGGCGACCTGCGGGTACTCAACCACGCCGGCGACTCCTACCTCGGCGGCAAGCTGATCGACTGGGCGCTGGTCGACCGGGTGCTCGCGCCGGCCGCCGCCCGCGAGCTCGGGCTGACGAACTTCCGCCGCGACGACCCGGCCTGGCGGCACAGCTTCGCCCGGCTGAAGACGGCCGCCGAGGAGGCGAAGATCGCGCTGTCGCGGACCGCGTCGACCGCGGTCATGGTCGAGCTCGATACCCAATCAGGTATGACCGAGATGTTCGAGTACACGCTGACGAGAGGCGAGCTGGACCAAGTCGCGGAGCCGTACTACGTCCGCGCGATCAACCTCTGCCGCGAGGCGATGCGCGACAGCGGGCTGGCGGCGGACGCGATCGACAAGCTCCTGCTGGTCGGCGGCGTCACCCTGACGCCGGGGCTGCGCGAACGCCTCGCCGACCCCCAGGCCGGACTCGGGATCGAGCTCGACACCAGGCTCGACCCGACCACGGTGGTGGCGCACGGAGCCGCCGTTTTCGCCAGCACCGTAAGGCATCCCGCTCCGGCGGCGACGGCGCCCGCGGCCGGCGAGTACGGCGTCCAGCTCGCGTACGAGCCGAGCGTCACGACCACCACCCCGACCGTGGCCGGACGGCTGCGGGCCGGCCGCGAGCTGGACTGGACCGGGTTCTCCGTCGTGCTGGCGAATCCGGACGGCATGCCACCGTTCCGCTCGGCGAACATCGCGCTGAACCGGGCCGGCGCGTTCGCCGCCGAGGTGACCATCGACGAACGCCGGACGTCCCGCTTCACCCTCGAGCTGTACGACCCGACCGGGGCGCCGCAGAAGCTGACCCCGAACACGCTGTCGATCACCCATCGCGAGGTCGAGTTCGGCGGCGCCCGGCTGACCCACTCGCTCGGCATCCAGCTGGCCGACCGCGGGTTCTCGCCGATCCTGCGCAAGGGCGCGGTCGTTCCGACGCAAGCCCGGGAGACGTTCCGGACCGCGCAGGCGCTGCACCGCCGCGACGACGAGGCGGTGATCCGGATCCCGGTCGTGCAGGGCGAGCGGCCCCGCGCGGATCGGAACCGACTGGTCGGCACACTCGAGATCCGCCCCGTCGACGTCCGGCTCGACCTGCCGGCCGGGACCGAGGTCGAGGTGACGTTCGAGGTCGACGCGTCGAACCTCGTCACCGTCGTCGCCGACGTCCCGCTGATCCAGGCGCAGTTCGAGGCCGAGATCGACCTCGACTCGATCCGTACGCCGACCGCGGAGTCGCTGCACCAGCAGCTCGCGGAGGCGGAGCGCCGCCTCGACGAGGCACGCGCGTCGGACGACCTCCCGGAGGTGCGCGAACGGCTGGCCAAGCTGGAGGCAGAGGGCACGCTGACCACCGTCCGCGAACAGGTCCGAGCTGCCTCGACCGACGCCGGCGCGGCCGCGACCGCGGAGGACCGGCTGCGCGACCTGCACGCCCAGTTGGACGACGTGGGTGACGCCGCGAAGCTGCCGCCGCTCGTACGGCAGCTGTTGGAGCTGCTCGACGAGGCCAGTGCGCTGGCCGCGCGGACGAACGCCGCCCGCGACGACCAGGAGCTCGCGCAGCTGCGCGAGCAGGCCCAGCGCGCGATCGACGAGCAGGATCTCCGGGCGGTCCAGGTCCAGATCGAGCGGACGACCGCGTTCCTCGTCCGGCTCGAGAGCCGCCAGCCTGGGTGGCCGTCGCGGCTGTTCTACGGCATCACCGAGCAGCCCGGTCTGCTGCCGCCGACGCGGGAGGCGGACGACCTGGTGCGGGAGGGCAACCAGGCGATCTCGGCCGGCGACGAACGCGCGTTGGAACGGGTCAACCAGCGGCTCGTCCGGCTGATCCCGCAGGACGAGCAGAGCAAGATCATCGGGCTGATCAAGTGACCGTTCTCGACGTGCTGCAGGCGCAACTCGCGCTGAGCCGTGCCGCCGAGGCCGCGCAGCGGGGTTCCCTCGAGTCGGCTGGCGACGAACTGGTCGCGCTCGACGAGGCGGGCGCCGCCACGCCGGAGCTGCTGGACCTGTTGGCGCGGATCCGCGCGCAGCAGGAACGGTGGTCGGAGGCCGACACGTACTGGGCCCGCTTGCAGGACCTGCGGCCGGACGACCCTGCCGCCGCCGCGGGGCGCGAGACCGTCGCGGCGATCGTCGCGGGCCGCCGCCGACCTCGGCCGGTCGCGCCCGTTGCGGGCGCGGTCGCGGGCGTCGCGGTGGTCGCGGCACTGGCGTTCGGGGCGGTACGGCTCGGCGACGTCGACCAGCCACCCACCCGGCCGGCTGCCCAGTCGACCGGCTCCCCTGTTCCCACGGCCGATCCGACGGTGAACGCGGACCGGGAGCGTGCGGAGGAGCTGGCCGCGCAACTCGCCGCGATCGAGGCGCGGAGTCGTTCCGACGCGGCCGCGCTGGCTGCCAAGCTGGACCAGCTCTCACGGCAGGTCGCCGGCCCGGGCGTCGTCGTCCGCCGGCAGTCGGGTGCCGTGCGGGTCCTCTTCTCCCAGGGGCTGTACGCGTACGGCACCGCGCTGACTCCCACGGGCCGCGATGCCCTTACGGCGTTGGGGAAACGCCTCAGCGGGCTGGACGCCGCGATCACCGTCGTCGGCCACTCGGTCGCCCTCCCCGACAAGCCGACGGGCGGCTCCACGACCGCACTCGCCCGCGCCCGGACCGCGACCCGAGAGCTGAGCGAGGCGTCTGGTCTCCCCCTCGCCGCCTTCACATTGCAGGCCGCCGACCAGCGCGAGACCCCGTTCCGGACGGCTCGCCAGAACCGCACCGTCACCGTGCTGCTCACCCCGCGCGCGGCGTAGGTATCGGCGCGGAACGCATTGGGCAGGTTCCCCGTCAGAAGACACGGCGAGCCTCGGATACGGTTCGCGAGGCATTTCCAGGCGTGAGCGGGCGGAGTTATGGATCGACTGCAGTCCAGGCGGCAAGGCGTACGGACGATGACCATCCTGCTGATCGTGAACCTCGTCCTCGGCGGCGCGGGGATCGCGGCCGCGCTGACGATCGGGACGACGGGCAGCACGACGACGTCCGACGCACCGACGCAGCCCGCCGAGACCTCCGATCCCACGACGGCGCCCACGCCCGAGCCGGAGCCCTCGACTGAGCCGACCGACGACGACCAGCCGCCCGAGCCGAGCGCCGAGCTCGTCAAGCTCCAGGAGGGGCTGAAGCGGGCCGGGTACGCGTGCTACCAAGCCGTCACCGAGCCCATTCTCGTGCACAGCTGCTACCTCGAGCCCGGCACGCGAAGCCTGGATGAGCAGCAGCTCCACATCCAGACCGGCCCGGACGGCAAGATCGCGGCGATCGAGGTCAAGATCAGCTACTTCGAGGACACGAAGGCCTCGCTGGCGCTGTTCCAGAAGACCGTGCACGCCCTCGAGGGCACGCTGCTCGACCAGGCCGAGGCCGCCAAGGTGCTGAACGGCCGTACCGACGACCAGGTCTCCGGCGCCGGCACGCACAACAACCAGACGCTCGCCTGGGGAACGTCGCGCCTCTTCGTCTCCGACGACAAGCGGGCGTACTACCTCGACCTCGCCGCCAAGGGCAAGAAGGAAACGCCGATCGCGCACGGCAGCACGGCCGTGACGATCGCGGATCTGAAGAAGAACTACGAAGGCAAGAAGTTCACCTGCAAGATCGACACCAAGCTCGAGTCGCTCAAGTGCCAGCAGCGGGAGAAGGGCGCGGTTTACACGATCCTCGCGTTCGACCCCTGCCTGACCGACGCCGAGAAGTACGAGCTGATCTGCCGCGACCACACGGCGTACAGCGTCAGCGCGAGTGTCGGGTTCGGCAACAACCTGCCCAACGCGCAGTACGAGCGGATCTTCGAGTTTCTCGTCACCAGTACGGACTTCACGATGGGTGGCATGAGCCCCGAGACGCAGACGTGGCTGACGACGAGCCTGAACGACTCCGAGGCGCGGGTGCACCGGGCCGACTTCCAGCAGATGCACCTCAGCACCGAGCCCGGCGCCGGGGTGTACGAAGAGTTCCCGAACGTGTTCCAGGTCGAAGTGACGGGTCACAACCTCACGCAGTAAGGGCATTCGGGGGGGGAGCATGCTCGGCCTGTGGATTCT
Organism: Tenggerimyces flavus; assembly: GCF_016907715.1. Taxonomy (NCBI): domain Bacteria; kingdom Bacillati; phylum Actinomycetota; class Actinomycetes; order Propionibacteriales; family Nocardioidaceae; genus Tenggerimyces; species Tenggerimyces flavus. The sequence continues at coordinate 5,308,467 of NZ_JAFBCM010000001.1, forward strand.
CTACGGGCTCGCGGTGCTGATCGGCATCGCCGTACCACTCACGCTGATCGTCCGGGATCGTCTTGTGGATGGCGCAAGGATGGACGAGGCGATCGGCCAGCTCGACCAGGATCCGAAGACGTTGGGCATGCTCAGCGGCGGACCCGGACGCATGGTCGACGCGATGGTGACCGACCTGGTCGAACGTGGATTGGCCCAAGCGGACAACGGGAAACTCACGTTGACCGCTGAGACCGAGCGGCAGGTCACGATCCCGCGCGACGATCGGGATGATGCTCGCTGGAACGGACTCCGACAGCGTGTGGCGACTCTCGCGGCGTCGTGGCGAGGAAGGCGGCGCCGAGCTGCTCGGTTGGGCGGTCGTGGACACGGCCGGCGACCTCGCCGACGGCGGCGGCTCCTCCTCCGACTAGGCGTTGGCTCGTCGCCAGGTCTGCCAGACGCCGAGCGCGAAGAGGACGCCGAGCGTGCCGATGACGCCGAGGACGAGATGCGGTCGCGCGTACTCCGCGGCGAGCCCGGCTAGCGCGACGCCGAGGCCCTGCGCGACGCGCAGCGCCGTGACCGCGAGCCCGAACGCCTGGCCGCGCCGGTCGTCGGGAACGGCGAGGACGAACGTGGTCGACGCGACCAGATTGTACGAGGCGCCCAGGCCAGACAGGACGAACAGCGCTGCGACGACGGGCAAGGGCGGGTTGACGAAGCAGACGACGAGCGGGAGGCAGCTCGCCACCGCCATCGGCGGCATCATCCGCAGCCGAAGGGGCTTGTCCAGTCTGCCGAGCGCCAGCATGCCTGCTGCTGAGCCGACGGCGTACGAGGCGAACAGCAGCCCGACCGCGAGCGGACCGCCGCCCAGGCCTTTCGCGTACGGCGTCGCGAGTGCCTCGCCGGTGACGTAGAAGCCGGAGACGCAGGCGAACGCGACGAGCGCCCTGAGCTTGAGGTCGCCCCAGACCAGCCCGGCGCCGGCGACGACGTCGCTCCACCAGCCGCGCTTGACCACTTCCTGGTCCCCCGCGGCGGCGGGACGGGGGCGTACCCGCCACCACACGATGCCGGCCGCGAACACGAACGTGGCCGCGTCCACCAGCAGCGCGCCACTCGTCCCCATCGTGGCGACCAGTCCCCCGCCGCCGACGAAGCCGATGACGAGCGCGATCTGGAAGACGGTCTGCATCGCCGCCTGGCCGGCCGGATAGGCGTCCTCGCCGAGCACCTGCGGCAACAGCGACCCGCGGGCGGCGGTGGCGGGCGAGCCGACGAGTTGGACGGCTACCAGGAGGGCGACGACGAGCAGGAGCGGCATGTTCGGGACCGCCATGAGCGCGACCAGCCCAGCGCGGGCGGCGTCGCACACGATCATGACGGCTCTTCGCGGGTAGCGGTCGGCCAAGCCGGAGAGCAGCGGCCCGCCGATCAGGTCGGGCAGGAACGTCAGCGCATACGTGAGCGCCGTCCAAGCCGGCGACCCCGTCCGGTCGTAGACGAGAATCGACAACGCCACCCGGGCCAGCTGATCCCCCGCGACCGAGACCGTGTAGGCCGCGAACAGCGCCTGAAACTCCCGCACCCCGAACACGGCGCGATAACTGACCGCGTGCCCCTCCATACCAACCCCCGAACACCCAGCCGACCAAAGAACGCGATCGTGCCACGAATCCCCTCGCCGACCCGCCTGGCGTCAGGTTTCAGCCACGGTGAGGACGATGCTCCTGGTCGGCGAGGGCGATGGGCTGCCGTGCTTGTGCGGTGACTCCATCGAAGACGCCGGGTGGTGCGACCACTTGTCGCTGCCGGGGCGTGAGTCGTTCGAGGTCCCGTTCCGCCCAGCGGTAGTCGAGCCAGCTGGCATGTCCTGGGGCGTACTTGTAGAACAGCGCGCGACGGACGCTTGGGCCGGCCCAGTCGAGCGAGCCATGCGTCAGCGCCTCGGTGAAGATCACGGCGTCTCCTGCGCGGAGCTCGGCATGGGCGAGGTGCTCGCGCACAGCGGTGGCGGCCTGGTCGAGGTACGGGGAGGAGAAGTTCGCCTTGTGACTGCCGGGAACACACACGAACCCGCCGGCGTCGGCAGGGACGTCGGTGAGCGCGTAGCTGACCACGGTGAGCCCGGCGGAGATGACTCCGTTGCGCACGTGGTACCAGGCGCAGTTGGGGGCTCGGTTGTCCGGTTCGCCGTGCAGCCCGAGCCCCGGCGAGCCGTCCATCATCTGGATCCCGTAGCTGTGGTCGAGTCGTACGTAGTCATCGACGAATGCGAGCAGATACGGCAGGATCCGCTCGTCATCGATCAGATCGACGAACGGCTGACCGAGGTCGGGCAGCCACTCCAGCCGGCCCTTGCGCCCCTGGTCGTCGAGGTCTTCCAGCCCGAGGTCGTCGAGCACGGCACACGTCCGTCCGCGACCGAGCGAAACTCAATGGCCGGTACGGGCCGCAGGTGTGAGGATCGCACGATGGTGACGGACTCCAGCGCCGAGCAACGCGAGATCTGGGACCGGATCGCTGCCGGCTGGAGCCCGGACGAGGCAGTGGAGACCGAAGCCACCACTCCCATGATCGACTTCCTCGCTCAGCTGGCCGGCGAGGGTCCAGCATTGGAGTTCGCCATCGGTACGGGGAGGATCGCGGTCCCGCTGGCCCGGCGTGGCGTTCGCGTGGCCGGGATCGACGTGTCACCGGCGATGATCGACGTCCTCCATGCCGCGATGCCAGCCGACGAGTTGCCCGCGACCGTAGGAAGCATGGCCACCGCCGACGCCCCCGGGCGGGACTACCGGCTCGTCTACCTCATCGCCAACGCGATCAGCTGCCTGCTGCACCAGGACGAGCAGATCGCCTGCTTCCAGAACGCCGCCCGGCATCTGCGACCCGGCGGTCACTTCGTGATCCAGGTCTGGGTTCCCCAGCTGCGCCTGCTACCCCCGGGCCAGACCGTGGTACCAGGAACGGTCAGCGACGACCAGCTCATCTTCGACACCTACGACCTCGTCACCCAGCGCCTGGTCTCCCACCACTACCGGCTGGACAACGGCAAGGTCGTCGAGACCGGGTCGACTCCCCATCGTTACGTCTGGCCCTCCGAGCTGGACGTCATGGCCAAGCTGGCGGAGCTCGACCTGGTGGCACGCTATGCCGGCTGGGACCGAGCCGAGTTCACCGGCGACAGCTACTCCAGCGTCTCCGTCTGGTCGAAGCCAACGGTGAGGACGACGTTTCCGATCTTGCGGCCGGACTCGACGTAGCGGTAGGCGTCGACGATCTGATCCAGCGGGTAGGTCCGCTCGTCGAGGACCGGCCGGAACCTTCCGCTCTCCAGGTGGGCTCGGAGCTCGGCCATCAGCTCCGGTGGCTGCGGCGCCATCGGGAAGCGCACCCGCTTGCCGCCGCCGACGCGGGTGACCAGCGGCAGGAGGAGGTTCTGCAGCCAGGGGCCGAGGTCGGTGGACAGGTACGTGCCCGTGGGCTTCAGCAGCTTCTTGCACTGCTTGAACGTGCTCTTGCCGACCGCGTCCAACACCACGTCGTAGCGCTGGTCGGTCTCGGTGAAGTCCCGCACGGTGTAGTCGACGACCTGGTCGGCCCCCAACGCTCGGACGACGTCCACGTTCGCCGTGTCACAGACCGCTGTCACGTTGACGGCCTGGATCTTCAGGATCTGGACGGCGGCCGATCCGATCGCGCCGGTCGCGCCGTAGACGAGGACGTCCTGCCCGGCCTCGACGCGCGCCGTCCGCAGCGCCGTGAGCGCGTAGTGGTAGCCCTCGGTGGCAGGTGCGGCCTGGGCGAACGTGAGGTTCGCGGGGATGTTCGCGAGCATGCCGGTCGCGCGTACGGCGACGTACTCGGCGTGGGTCCCGAACCCGCCGTTCTCGTTGTAGCCGAAGACCCGGTCGCCGACCGCGAAGGTCGTGACCGCATCGCCGAGCGCCTCGACCACACCGGCGAACTCGGTGCCGAGCACCGGCCGGCGCGGTCGCCTGAGGCCGGTGAAGATCCGGATGACGCCCGGCCGGGCCGCCCGATAGCCGCAGTCGGTCCGGTTCACGGTGGCGGCATGGACCTTGACGAGCACGTCCCCGTCGCCGATCCGCGGGCGGTCGACCTCCGCGACACGCACGACCTCCGGCGGCCCGTACCTGGCGTAGATCGCTGCCCTCATTCCTCGCAGCGTAGGCGCGTTCGGGTTGCTCGATGCGCCGTTCGCCGACGCCGCTCGGCCGTCCAGCACACAGCGTCATCCGTTGACGCGTCGAATGGGCAGGGCGAGGGAAGATCAATACGGTGAGAAACCGCCCAATCTCCTGGTCGCTGAGGGAGTGAGACCAGTGGACAACCCACTGCGGATCGATGCCACGTTCGTCGACTACGCCTTGGTCGTCGTGTACTTCGCCGTCGTCCTGCTGATCGGGTTCGCCGCCCGGCGACGCATCTCCGACAGCCTCGACTTCTTCCTCTCCGGAAGATCTCTGCCCGCCTGGATCACCGGCCTCGCGTTCATCTCGGCCAACCTCGGTGCTGTCGAGATCATCGGCATGTCGGCCAACGGGGCCGAGTACGGCATGGCGACAATGCACTACTACTGGATCGGCGCCGTCCCCGCGATGCTCTTCCTCGGCGTCGTGATGATGCCGTTCTACTACGGCTCGAAGGTGCGCAGCGTCCCGGAGTTCATGCTCCGCCGCTTCGGCCCGGGCGCGCATCTGGTGAACGCGATCAGCTTCGCAGTGGCGCAGATCCTCATCGCCGGCATCAACCTGTTCCTGTTGGCCACGGTCGTCAACAGCCTGCTGGGCTGGCCGCTCTGGGTCGCGCTGCTCGTCGCCGCCGCGATCGTGCTCAGCTACATCACGCTCGGCGGTCTGTCCGCGGCGATCTACAACGAGGTACTGCAGTTCTTCGTGATCGTCGCCGCCCTCCTGCCGCTCACACTCATCGGCCTGCACCGCGTCGGCGGGGTCAGCGGGCTGATCGACAAGGTCACGGCCTCGCCGGGCGGAGCCACCCAGCTCACCTCGTGGCCGGGGCTCGAGCTGTCCGGTTTCACGAACTCGTTCCTCTCCGTCGTCGGCATCGTCTTCGGCCTCGGCTTCGTACTCTCGTTCGGTTACTGGACGACGAACTTCGTCGAGGTGCAACGGGCGATGGCGACCGGCTCGATGTCGGCGGCGCGGCGGACGCCGATCATCGGCGCGTTCCCGAAGATGTTCATCCCGTTCGTCGTCGTGATCCCGGGCATGATCGCCGCCGTCCTGGTGCCGGAGGCGGCGCAGATCAAGGCGGCGGGTGGATCGGCGAACGGGTTGACGTACAACGACTCGATCCTGCTGCTGATCCGCGACATCATGCCGAACGGTCTCCTCGGCGTGGCTTTGGCCGGACTGCTGGCCGCGTTCATGGCCGGCATGGCGGCGAACATCTCCGCGTTCAACACGGTCTTCAGCTACGACCTGTGGCAGCGGTACGTCCGCAAGGACAAGCCCGACGGGTACTACCTCAAGGTCGGCCGCTGGGCGACGGTCGGCGCGACCTTGCTGGCGGTCGGGACGGCGCTGATCGCGGCCGGCTACAGCAACCTGATGAACTACCTGCAGACGCTGTTCGGGTTCTTCAACGCGCCGCTGTTCGCGACGTTCATCCTCGGCATGTTCTGGAAGCGGATGACGGCGACGGCCGGCTGGATCGGGCTGGTGTCCGGCACGGCGGGCGCGGTGTTCGTCTGGGCGCTGAACGAGGTCGGCGTGATCTCCCTGCCCGGCCAGGGCGCGGCGTTCGTCGCGGCCGGTGTGGCGTTCGTGCTCGACATCGTGGTGAGCGTGCTGGTCAGCCTGGTGACGCGGCCGAAGCCCGACTCCGAGCTGGTGGGGCTGGTGTACTCGGAGACACCGAAGTCGCAGCGCTCCGACCCCGAGGTCAGCCGGCCGCCCTGGTACCAGTCGCCGACGAAGCTCGCGGGCGTCGCGCTCGTTCTCGTCATCGCATTGAACATCGTCTTTCACTGAACGGAGGTTGTGGCATGAGCGACATTCGAGCACCGCACAAGGCAGGCGCGTTCGACGTCCGCAACGTGATCGCGGCCCTGGTCGGCTTCTACGGCATCGTGCTGATCGCGCTGGGCCTGTTCGCGGACACGGCGGCGGAACGCGCGAAGACCGGCGACGTCAACGCCAACCTCTGGGCCGGCCTCGCGATGGCCGCGATGGCGATCGTCTTCGTCCTCTGGGCCCGCCTCCGCCCGGTGGCCGTGCAGTAGCGCGCGGCCCTATGTCTTCGTGGGAGGACGTCCGCACGTTCGCGCTCGCTTCTCCGCACCAAAACTGCGTCCCGACGGCTGACGTCGTGGCGTCAAGTGGCCAGAAACAAGTTTCCCGGAGCCGAGGCGAGAAATCGATTCCCAATGTGGGCAAGCTAGCGACCAGACCGGCCCACAGAGAGCCAGCACGGAGGAACGGATGAGCCTCAGCCGCAGAGCATTCCTCGGTACGGTCGCCGGCGCGGGCGTGGCAGCCGCCACCATCCCCGACATCATCGCCCCGCACCAGGCGCAGGCCGCCACCTGGAAGAAGCGCCTCACCGGCGCGGACCTGGACACGGCCAGCAGGTGGCATGTCGCCGGCACGGACCTCGGCATCCCGTACGTCCTCGAGAACGGCTCGATCGGCTACCTGTTCGGCGACACGTTCAGCACCCCGTGGCCCGAGTCCGGCCAGGACTGGCGCTCCCCCGTCATGCTCCGCAGCGCGATCCACCCCGGCGAACCAGGCGGCGTCGTGTTCGACAGCGCGGCACGAGTGGCGGGCAACGGCAGAGCCCCGGAGCTCATGCACAACGGCCACAACGGCAACGACCACGAGGGCCGCTTCGAGGTCACCGTCATCCCGAACGACGGCATCAGCTTCCCCGAGACCGGCCGCCAGCTCATCAGCTACATGAGCATCGAGAACTGGAACCCCGGCCCGCGCGGTGCCGGTTGGAAGTCCCGCTACGCCGGGCTCGCCTACTCCGACAACGGCAACGACTTCGTTCGCACCAACCTGGAGTGGATGAACGACGGCGACAACGCCGACCCGTTCCAGATGTGGTCGATGCAGCGCGACGGCGACTACGTCTACGTGTTCTCGGTCCGATCCGGCCGCCAGGACGGCCCGATGATGCTGCGCAGGGTCCGCTGGGACCGGATGTTCTTCCCCGCCGAGTACGAGGGCTGGGGGTGGAACGGCAGCAACTGGGGCTGGGGCCGCCCACCGAGCCCGATCCTCACCGGCAGGTTCGGCGAGCCCTCCGTCCGGCGACTGGCCGACGGCACCTGGGTGATGGCGTACCTCAACACCACCACGCTGAACATCGTCACCCGCACCGCCGCCGGCCCCGACCAGGTCTGGACGCCGGAGAAGGTGCAGATCACCATCGCGCAGGAGCCCAACCTGTACGGCGGCTTCATCCACCCCTGGTCGACCAGCGAGCCGGACGGCCTCCATCTGATGGTCTCGACCTGGCGTCGCAACGGCGCCGGCCAGTCGACGGCGTACCACATGAGCCAGTTCGTCGGATCCGTGTGACACATTCGGGCAGGGTCATCGCGTCTTAGAGACAGAAGGCCCATACCCGAGAGGCACGGATGCGATCGAAAGTGGACTTCGAGGAGTTCGCCCTGGCCAGGACTCCTCACCTGTTCCGCACGGCATGGCTGCTCTGCGCCGACCACCACCTCGCCGAGGACCTCGTGCAGGAGACGTTGGCGCGGATGTTCCTCGCCTGGCGCGGCCTGGACCGGGTGGAGAACCCGAGCGCGTACGCGCAGACCGTGCTTGTACGTACGTTCATCTCCCAGCGGCGCAAGCGCAGCTCGACGGAACGACCGACCGAGACCGTGCCAGAGAAGATGGCGAACGAGGGCGACCAAACCCTCCGCATGGCCCTGCAGTCGGCGTTGTCGGAGCTGTCGCCTCAAGATCGCGCCGTTCTGGTGCTGCGGTTCTTCGAAGATCGCAGCGTCGAACAGGTCGCTCGCGATCTCGGCACCAGCTCCAACGCCGTACGAAGTCGCACCTCCCGTGCCCTGAACCGAATCCGGACGGTGTTCGGCGCGGACCTCGCCCACCTCGCCCTGTCCTGACGTACCTGAACCACTGTGGAGAACGCACCCATGAACGACACCGACGAGCTCCTGCCCGAGCTGATGCGGCGCGCGACCGACCGGCTCGAGCAGCCCGACGCTGCGGCCCTGGTCGAGCGCGGCGTACGCAGGGGCGCCCAGCTCCGGCGCCGCCGGACGATAGGGATCAGCATCGTGGCGGCCTCCGCCGTCGTGCTCGCCGCGACCAGCGCGTTCGCCGTGCGAACAATGTTGCCCGGCAACGACCTCCAGGTCGCCGATCCGCCGCCCACGCCCTCCGCCGCGGCCGAGCAACCGGCCGAGCAACCGGCCGAGCAACCGTCCGAGCAACCGTCCGCGACGCCAAGCAAGCAGCCAAAGAACGAGCCGACGGGCGGGCCCACCTCGTCGCGCGACACCGGCTGGAGCCCGTCCCAGAAGGACACCCTCGCGGTCCTGCGGGCCATCGTGCCCCCGAGCTACAAGATCTCCGACCCCGAGACCTGGGGCGACGAGAGCTTCGCGGGCGCACGGATCACGGTGGACGACGGCGGCGGTGCCACCGAGCTGTCCGTCCTGGTCCAGGGCGTGTCCGACGAGCTCCGCTGCCCGGTCGAACCGCCGGGCGACTGCCAGCGCTTCCCCGACGGCTCGGTGGTCCAGACCATGGAGAACACGCCCGAGTACACGAAGGGCCATCCGAGCGACCTCGGCGTGATCTACAACACCGCGACGCTGGGACGCGCCGACGGTCTGCACGTGTCGCTCACGACGTACAACGCCATCGCCGAGAAGGGCGAGCCGAAGACCCGGACGCTCCCCCTGTTCAGCGTCGACAAGCTGACCGCGCTGGCCCAGGATCCGCGCTGGCGGAAGAGTGGCAAGAAGCTGCCCGTGCGTTGACAGCGCTCCTCCGGCGACGCCTAGGGTGACGGCGTAGAAAGGCCTTTCCGTCGCCGGAGGTGAGTGCGGCCGATGAACCCGCTGACTCGTCGTGGGCTGCTGTTGTCGGGCGCCGCGGCCGCGATCGTCGGCTCGCTACCGACCAGGGCGCACGCGGCGGACGACTTCGCGTTGATGCGGCAGCAGTGGCGGGCGCAGTTGGTCGCCGAGGGGTACGACCCCGCCGACCCGGCGATCGCGCCGGTCCTGACGCGGATCGCGGACACCGCGCAGTCGTGGTGGAACTCGATGAACAAGGCCGCGAACCGCACGTACCTGTGGAGCGACGCGCAGCTCAGCCAGCACCAGTCGTTCGCGATCTCGAGGTCGTTCGACCGGCTGCGGGCGATGGCACTCGCGTACGCCACCCCCGGCAGCCGCCTCGCGGGAAACGCCACCCTCCTGACCGACCTGATCGGCGGCTTCGAGTGGATGGTCGCGAACTTCTACAAGGAGACCGGCTCGATCGTCGGCAACTGGTACGAGTGGCAGATCAGCGGCCCGACCTGGTTCAACGACGCGATCGTCCTCGTGTACGACCGGCTGTCGGCGGCGCAGATCGCCAAGTACACAAGGGCAGTCGCGCACTACACGCCCGCGCCGTTCGGCACCGCAGCCAACCGCGCGCTGTCGTCGTACGTGGTCGTCGGCTGGGGCGTCCTCGCCGGCAACGCGACCGCGGTCGGCAGCGGCGTCAACGGACTGGGCCCGGTGTTCCCGTACGTCACGTCCGGCGACGGCTTCTACCGGGACGGCTCGTTCATCCAGCACGGCGCCCACCCGTACACCGGCACGTACGGCACGCTGCTGCTCGAGGCGATCGCCCCGCTGGCGTGCACGGTCGCCAACACCACGTGGCAGGTGAACACCGCCACGGTGATGGCCTGGTACCGCGACTCGTTCGACCCGGTGATGTGGCGCGGCGCGTTGATGGACACGGTGGCCGGGCGGACGATCGCGCGCTTCGACGAGACCGAACGCGTGCACTACCAGCGCGTGCTGAAGGCCGGTCTCGCGCTGGCTCCGTCGGCGCCCGCGGCGGATCGCGCGTGGCTGCGGTCGGTGCTGAAGGAGTGGCTGCTGTGTGACCCGGAGTCCGACCCGACGCCGACCGACACGGTCCCGTCGCTACTGGCGGCACGGGCGCTGGTCGCGGACGGCTCGGTGGCGCGGCGGGGCGAGCTCGTGGTGAGCAAGGTGTTCCCGCGGATGGACCGCATCGTGCACCGCCGCCCGACCTGGGCGCTCGCCGTCTCGATGTACTCCGCGCGAATCGCGAACTTCGAGTCGATCAACGGCGAGAACCTGCGCGGCTGGACCACCGCCGAGGGCGCCGCGTACCTGTACGTGAACGGATCCCGGCAGTACGTCGACGGCTACTGGCCGACGGTCAACCCGATCCGGCTGCCCGGCACGACCGTCGACGTCCGGTCCCGCGCTCAGGGCGAGGGCGCCGGAGCGAAGAGCCCGAACCGCTGGGCCGGCGGCGCGTCGCTGGGTGGGCGCTATACCGCCGGCGGCATGAACGTCGCGGTGCAGGGCGGCACGCTCGGCCTGCAGAAGTCGTGGATGTGCTTCGACGATTTCGTGGTCGCGCTCGGCACCGGCATCAAGGCGACCGGCGGGCACCGGATCGAGACCGTGGTGGAGAACCGCCGGCTGTCCGCGGCGGCGAACGAGACCGTACTCGTCAACGGCTCCGTCGTGGTGCCCGCGTCGGGCGACACAGCGACGATCGCCAAGGTGCGTTGGCTGCACCTCGCCGGCACCGGTGGCTACGTCTTCCCGGCGCCGGTCACCCTCGGCCTCATCCGGCAGGTCCGGACGCGGAGATGGGCGGACATCACCACGCACCAGTCGTGGGCGCTGACGACGCCGATCACGCACACGTACCTGACCGCCTGGCTCGACCACGGAATCAACCCGAACGGGCAGGCGTACGCGTACGTCATGCTGCCGACCGCCACGCCCGCCCAGACCGAGGCATTCGCCGCCAGCCAGGGCGCCTCGGTGCTGGCGAACACGTCGAACGCGCAGGTCGTCCGCGCCGGCGGGGTGACGTGCGCGAACCTATGGCAGCCCGGCACCGCGTCCATCGTCACCGCGAACCAGGGCGTGTCGGCCGTGATCTCCACCGGCGAGGGCCTGGCGACCGTGGCGCTCGCCGACCCGAAGCACGCCACCACCACGATGACGGCGACCATCGCGCTCACCGCGACCTCGGTCGTCTCCGCCGACGCCGGGCTCCAGGTGACGTCGCTGAATCCGCTGACGATCAACGCCAACCTCACCGGAGCCGCCGGCTCCACCAAGTCCGTCCAGGTGCGCACCGCCTAGCGCGTCGTGCCGCCTTACCCGGCCAGTGGCCCCCCTACCTGGCGTCCACCCCACGTAAAGGGGCAAATGATCATGTAAACATGATCATTTGCCTCAGGGCGCGAGCTGGCCGGGAGCCGGCTTCGGCCATCTCATTGCGCTGCCCGCCTGTGCGCGGTTACCGTTCGAACGTATTTCGAGAAACGTTTACGAAATACGAGAACGACAACCTCGGAGGGGCCCGTGCGGACATGACCCGCAGGACGCTGCTCGCGCTGGGTGGAGGCGCCGCGGCGGGTAGTTTGGCCGCGCCCACGACCGCGTGGGCGGAGCCGGAGACGGGATCACCGATGAGCAGCGCCAGCACGCCCGAGTCAAAGGCTGAGCCGAACGTCGAGGTCGCGAAGACCTGGTGGTCGCCGCAGCGACAGGTGTGGACTCCGGTCGGCTGGAAGGGACACGTGTTCCGGTTCGACGTGTTCTACAACGGCGCGACGATCTGTCAACCCGCGATTGCGCTGCCACCGAGCAGCGCACCCACGCTCAAGCCGTACCTCACGCCCTACAAGGGCAAGGACTTCCAGGTCACGCCGGTCATGCCGGACGGCGGCGGTTTCCCCAACCTGCCCGAAGACAACATCTACCTGTACAAGACCGACTACGGCGTCGGCATCCAGAGCTGGCAAGCCGACGTTGACACTCCCGTCCTCCGTACGGACTGGCGGCGCCAGGAGGGCCTTGTCCTCCGCCAGTCGCAGTTCGCCCACATCAAAGGCGGCCAGGCAGTCGACACCGCGCTCGAGCCGATCTACAACTGGACGCGGTACGAGATCGCGCATGTGGACGAGCTGAAGGCACCGGCGAACTTCGAGTTCGTCCTCCGCCTCAGCGGCCTGTACTACCAACACTTCGTCGGGCCGCCCCAGCAACAAGAGGCGTTCCTCACCATCCAGCTCACGCCGTCCGCAGCGCCACTGGCGAACCCGTTGGTGATGGACCGCGTCTGGAACCCCGAGGGCAAACCGCTCACCGTCAAGATCCGCGACGAGAACGACGACGTCCGCCTGATCGTCGGCACGCCGGCCAAGGGCACGATCAGCATGCGCCCGGCCGACGGTTACGAGAACGTCTTCGACCTGCACCTCAGCCTGCCCGTGACGGTCGGCAACCACATCGACGTCCTGCTCCCGATGCTCCCCCAGCCCGCGGCGGAGGCTGAACGGGAGTGGGCGCAGGGCCGCGAAGGCGCGCTCGCGGAGTGCCAGACGTTCTGGCGCCCACCGCAGGCGGCGAAGATCAGCACCCCCGAAGACCACGTCAACGAGTACTTCCGCCGCAGCGTCCAGCTCGCCGAGGTCATCGCGGAGAAGAGCCCGGACTCGGGCAAGTACACGTTCCTCACCGGCTCGTTCGGCTACGACCTGCTGTGGAGCACGCCGACTTCGATGGTCAGCCACATGTTCCTCGACCTGCTCGGCCAGCACGAGATCGTCGCGCGGCACCTCGACCTCTACCGTGACGTCCAGGGCAAACGCCAGCCACCCGGCAAGGCGTACGCGCAGCTCTCCAAGGACGGCTTCTTCGCCACGCCGCTCAGCCTGCAGTCGTTCGACTGGCTCGGCGACCACGGCGCGATCCTCGAAGCCGTCGCCAGGCACGCGCTGCTCAGTCGAGACCAGGCGTTCATCGATCTGTGGCTCGAGCTGATCATCAAGGCCTGCGATTTCATCAAGCGGGTTTGCGAATACACCGACCACACCGGCGTCAAGGGCCTCATGCCCGCCGCGGCGTCGAACGACACCGGCGTCGAGCAGCAGTCGGTCTGGATCCAGGTGTGGAACTACAAGGGTCTGGCCAGCTCGGTCGAGCTGCTGAAGCGGCTCAACCATCCGCGAGCCGCGGAGTTCGCCACGCTCGCGAACGGGTTCAAGGCGACGTACGCCAAGGCGCTGCGCGACGCCGCCGCGACGGCACCGAAGTGGACGGCGCCGGACGGCAGCAGGCATCCGGTGCTGCCGAGCAAGTTCGAAGGCCCGGAGAGCCCGTGGCCGTTCCTCGAGGCGTTCGACTCCGGCGCGCTCTCGACGGTGTGGTCCGGCCTGATGGACGCGAGCGATCCGTTGATGCGCTCGTTCGTCGACTTCTTCCGCGTCGGGCCGAACACCAAGCTGTTCGACCCGAACCACCACACCGCGCTGGACCGGGTCGTGCTCGACCACGAGCAGAGCAGCGGCGAGCCCTGCTACAGCTGGAACCTGTTCCACACCTGGCAGCTCAAGGACCGGCATCGCTTCCTGGAAGGGATGTACGGCCTCATGATCGGCGCGTGTTCGCCGGACACGTACATCGCCTCCGAGCACCGCAACGCGATGTACGGGTCGCTGTTCGTCCAGCCGCTCGTCACCTGGGCCGCACGGCACGCGGTGATCGACGACGCGATCACGCCGGGCGAGCTCCACCTGCTGCGCCTCTGCCCGCTGGCCTGGATCAGCGCGACCGAGGAGACCAGCTTCGAACGGATGCCGACGCAGTTCGGGCCAATGTCGCTGCGGTTCAAGCTGCAGGCCGACGGGCGCGAGCTCGCTGTGACGTTCTCCCAGACCTGGAAGCAGAAACCGGCCCGCATCGTGCTGCACTGCCCGCCGATACCCGGCCTGCTGTTCGTCATCGTCAACGGCCGTCGGCGCAAGGCCGCCGACACAATCGTGCTCTGAGAGGTACGCGATGACGCCACGCGGAGCTGTCGCGGTCGCACTCGCGATCGTCTGTCTCACCGCAACGCCGGCACTGGCCGGCGCGAGTAAGGGCAAGAACGAGCGGCGGCTCGAGCTGCCGCACACGCACCGGATGTCCTTACTGGCAACGGCATCCAGCGACGACGTGACCGGCGACGGGCTCGCCGACGCCGTCGTTCGCGACCCCGGAGCGTGGAGCGGGACGCTGCGCGCGTTCGTCCACGACGGCGCGACCACCGGCAACCCGTGGGCGACGCCGACCTCGCTCGGCGGCGCGTGGGACTTCGCGGACGCGCTGCTGCTCGGCGATATCACGGGCGACGGCCGCCTCGACCTCGTCGCCCGCGACCCGTTCGCGGGCAACGGCACGCTGTGGATCTACCCGCACAACGGCGCCGCGACCGGCAACCCGTGGACGACGCGCTTCCAGGCCGGAACGGGCTGGAACGCGCACGGTCTGCTCCAGCTCGGCGACATGAACGGCGACGGGCGGCTCGATCTCGTCACGCGCGAGCAGGGAAGTGCCAACGGGACAAGGTGGATCTACCCGCACAACGGATCGTCGACGAGCAACCCGTGGACGGCGAGCACCAGGCTCTGGGCCGGAACGGGCTGGAACATCGGCAACGTCGTCCTGCTCGCCGACGTCACCGGCGACGGGCTGCCCGACTCACTCCTCCGCGACAGCTCGTCCGGCCTGTGGATCTACCCGCACAACGGCGTGACGAACGGCAACCCGTACACGTCGAGGTTCGCCGCCGGCAGCGGCTGGGACCTCGCGAAGACCCTGCTGGTCGGCGACGCCAACGCCGACGGGCACAACGACCTGCTGGCGATCGACGCGTCCGGGACGCTGTTCGTCTATCCGAGCAGTGGTGCCGCGACGGGCAATCCGTTCACGGTCCCCCGCTACGCGGCGGGCACCGGTTGGAACAGCATCGCGAACACGTTCGTGGTCGCGGATGTCAACGGGGACGGGCGATCCGACCTGCTCGCGCGGCTGCGAGCCGGCGATCTCTGGGTGCATCCGAACGACGCGAGCGCCACGCCGTGGACCCAGCGGATCAGTGCCGGCGCGGGGTGGACGTACGAGAACCAGCTGCTGCTCGGCGACGTCACCGGCGACCACCGGCCCGACCTCGTCGCACGCGACCCGGGCGATGCCGACGGCGCGCTGTGGATCTACCCGCACGACGGATCGTCCAGTGCGAATCCGTGGACGCTGCCGCGGGTGCTCGCGGGCACCGGCTGGAACCTCGCGGTGGAGCTGCAGCTCGGCGACCTCACCGGCGACGGCCGGCGGGACATCCTGCTGCGCGACCGCGCCGGTGACCTGTGGATCTACCCGCACACGGGCACGACGACCGGCAACCCCTGGCTGAGCACCAGGCAGTGGGCCGGGTCCGGCTGGCAGACCGCCGCGTCG
Source organism: Tenggerimyces flavus (assembly GCF_016907715.1). NCBI lineage: Bacteria > Bacillati > Actinomycetota > Actinomycetes > Propionibacteriales > Nocardioidaceae > Tenggerimyces > Tenggerimyces flavus. The sequence goes on from NZ_JAFBCM010000001.1 coordinate 5,323,984, forward strand.
CTCGCGCTCGCCGACGTGAACGGGGACGGGTCGAACGACCTCGTCGACCGGGAACGCGACGGCTCGCTGTGGATCTACCCCACCGGCTCCTCGTCGGCGCCCATCCGTGTCGCGGGCGACTGGCGTACGACCCGCACCCTCGCCGTGGCCGATGTCGAGGGGACCGACCTGCCGGAGCTCGTCGCGGTCGACGCCGACGGCACGGTCTGGATCCACCCGCACAACGGCTCGACCACCGCCAACCCCTGGCCGGCCAACCACCCCGCCGGCGCGAGCTGGCCCACCGCATCAACCGTTCTGTTCTGACGCATTTCCCACCAGTGAGGAGATCGCGCCATGCCGAAGTTGCTCGTGACCTTCACCGCCGCGTTGGCTCTCACCCTCTCGACCGCGCCAGCCGCGCACGCCACCGCCGCACCCGTCCCGGAAGTCCCGAAGCTGGGCCGCTGACGGCGCCACCTGGGCACCGGACGTCTTCCCCAACCCCGACGGCACGATCACGCCGACCTACACAGCGCTCAACCCCTCGATCAACAAGGAGTGCATCGGCGTCGCGGTCGCGAGCAGCCCCACCGGCCCGTTCCTCCCGCAAGGCAGCGGCCCGCTGATCTGCCAGTCGGACCTCGGCGGCTCGATCGACGCCAACACGCACCTCGACGCCAACGGCACGCGCTGGCTGACGTGGAAGAACGACGGCAACCGGATCGGGCTGCCGAACACGCTGTGGGTGCAGCAGACGACGAACAACGGCCGCACGCTGACCGGCCCGCGGTACGCGATGCTCACCCGCAACGGGACCGAGGTCATCGAGGCGCCCGACATCGTACGGCACCTCGGTCGTCATCGGGGCCGGCTTCACCGACCCCGTGCGGACGTTTCTGCTCTAGAGGAGGTCGTCGAGGGACCGCTTTATCCAGCCCATCGTCTTGTCCAGGTCGCCCGCCATCGCCGGGTTGACCTGGGCCATGCCGGCGAACCACAGGCCGAAGGACACGAACCGAGTGGCGATGAAGTCGTCCAGGTGCGTCAGCTCGGGCAGCGCGCGGCGTTCGCGGTAGCCCTCGAGCAGCGCCGTACGGAACTCCGGGTAGTCGTCCCGCCAGCAGTTGTCCCACAGGGGAACCGCGAGGTCGTAGAGCCAGTAGCCGAATCCGCAGTCGTCGAAGTCGATCAGCCGGACCGCGTCGCCGTCGAACAGCGCGTTCTCCAGATGCAGGTCGGCATGGATCAGGCCGAACGCGTCCGGCCCTGACCCGACCTCCGCCACGACCGTACGCATCCGGCGCGCGACCTCGTCGAACTGCGTCCGCACCGGCGCCGGCAGTAGGTCCCAGCACCCAGCCGCGGACACCCCGCCGTACTCCATGGTGTTGCCGAAGAACGTCTCCCAGTCCCACCGCATGCGGACGAAGCCGGAGGGCGGGGTCCAGGCCGAAGCGTGCTCGTGCAGGCGGGCGAGGATGCCGCCCACCCGGCGGAAGTGCACGGCCCGCGGGTGCGACGCCTGCATGCGTCCGTTCTGCCAGCCGAGGAGCGAGCAGACTCGGTCGTTGGCGACGGCGGTCCACTGTCCGTCGCGAGCCCGGATCGGCGTCGGGACGCTCAGCTCTGTCTCTGCTTGCAGGGCGGCCAGCCAGTCCAGCTCCGACCCGACCGCGACCCGCGAGTCGACGCCAGGGCCGTGCCGGTTCGGCCGGTGGACGCGCAGCAGGAATCGGGTATCTCCGGAGTCGACCCGGAACGTGGTGTTCTCGCCGTGCGCGATGAACGTCAGGCGTGGCTCGTCGATCGGATAGGCCGCGAGCGCCCGCACGGCAAGGCGGCGGATGCGCGCGACCTGCGCGCGCTTGGACACCAGTTCGGGCATCCGCGCAACGTAGCGCCGACGCCTCGTTCGTCGCCAGGCGATTTTGCCCTTTAGCTTCGATCTTTCGTCCGGCGGTGGGTTCGACCGGTCCGGCCCACCCTGGGCCAATGATCATGTTTACATGGTCATTGGCCGCTTTACGTGGGGTGGACGCCAGGTAGAGCGGTCACTGGCCGGGTAAGGCGACCACGACGCTTCACCTACGGAGTAGCTTTCCCGCTCGGATCACTCGAGACGTCGCCACCCCAAGTGTGCCCAGCAGGACGGGCACGTCCGGCTTTCCCAGGCCACTGTCGCCCACCCACCTGAAGTCCCGAGGCTAGGGCAGGTAGCCCAGCAGCTCCATCGCCGCGCGGTTGTCCGGCACCGACCAGAACAGCTCGTGCAGCTCGTCCGGCAGCTCGTCGCGATGGCTCCCGGTGCGGCCGCGGCGGAAGAAGCCGGAGTCGGTCCGCTGGAGCTCGGCGAACGTCGGCACCGTCGCGTCGTCCGCCGGCTTGACGTCCAGGCCGAGCCGGTCGAGGGTCGCACCCACCGAGGTCAGCGGCGAGGCGACGAGGTCCTCGTACCGCAGCACGGCATGCGCCGGATCGGGATCGGCCAACCAGCTCAGGACGTTCCGGCCCCAACCGCCGACGCCCGACTCGGCCGGGCGGAGGATCGCCGCGCGCACCTCGTCCTCGAACCGGCCACCGCACTCCTCGACGCGAAGCCGCGCGTACGACACGATCGAGTCGCGCCCGTCGCGCACGAGACAGATCGCCGGATCCCCTTTCTGTACGGGATCTCGCCGCTGGTTGTGGGTCTTGACCAGATGCAGCTCCGGCGAGCTCCGAAGCTCCTCGTAGTCGGCCGCCAGATCCCGATATCCCACCAGGGCCTTGCCGATCCGCTCGGCCACACCGTCGACGTCGTAGACGACCGCGGTCTCCAGCTCGTAGACGCGCCGCAGCACGATGCGCAGGAACGTGTTACCCGAACGCGGATACGACGCCACCCAGGTGATCATCCGCAGACCGTACCGGCGAGCGCCGACAACGCACCACCGTGAGAGCGCTTTCCCAAACCCGCTCCGGCCAGTAGCCTGCCTCCACCAGATCGCGGACGGCCCACGGGAGGCAGCATGCGTCAGGTCGTTGGCCCCTTGCTCCTCGCTGTTGTCCTGCTCGCGGGGTGCGGCGGTACGCCGGAGGACCCCACCGCCGGCGGCGGTGAGTCCGACAACCCGCAGGCGACGACCGGCGCCACGCCGTCCGGCGACCCGGTGCGCATCGGGATCTCCCTCCCCCTCAGCGGCGACTTCTCCGAACCCGGCTCCGGCATCCGGCGGGGCTACGAGACCTGGGCGGACGCCGTCAACGCCGAGGGCGGCCTCGACGGCCGCAAGGTCGAGCTGATCTTCCGCGACGACGCCTCCGACCCGAACCGCGTGGTCTCCGACTACGAGAGCCTGATCACCCGCGACAAGGTCGACCTCGTCTTCGGGCCGTTCTCCAGCCGCCTCGTGATCCCTGCCGCCAAGGTGGCCGAGCAGTACGACATGCTGTTCGTCGAGCCGGCCGGCGCCGCGCCGGAGGTCTTCGAGCAGGGCTTCACGTACCTGTTCTACGCCGCGCCCGCGATCGCGAGCGACCACTACGACTACCTGGCCGAGTGGATCACCAAGCTGCCGGCAGACCAACGCCCGAAGACCGCCGCGTACGCGTCGCTCGACGACCCGTTCGCCCAGGGCACGGCGTACGGGCTCAAGGAGAACCTCGAGAAGGCCGGCATCAAGACCGTGATCAACGAGGTCTACCCGCCCGAGAACACCGACTTCGCCGCGATCGCCGCGCGCATCGCGGACAAGAAGGCCGACATCTTCGTCGGCGGTACGCAGTTCGAGGACTCCGTGGGTCTGGTCCGCGCGTTCCAGGAGCTCGGCTACCAGCCCAAGCTCGCCGCGTTCTCGACCGGTCCGACGCTGCCCGAGTTCGACGAGGCTGTGAAGGGCGGAAGCAACGACATCCTGTCGCCGACGGGATGGGCGGCGGAGTCCGGCTTCAGCGGCAACCAGGAGTTCGTCGACCGGTACAAGAAGCTGTTCAAGGCCGAGCCCAACGAGGACGCGGCGAACGGCTACACCGTGGGGCAGATCGTGGCCGCGGCGGTCGAGGCCGTCGGCTGCGCCGAGCAGGGCGAGGCGTGTCAAGGCAAGCTTGCCGACCACATTCGGGCGAACGAGTTCGACACGATCGTCGGTCCGCTGAAGTTCGACAAGGACGGCCGCCCGCTGGCCGCGCACATGATCCAGCAGTGGCAGGACGGCAAGATCGAGATCGTGCTGCCGGACTCGGAGGTCCAGACGAAGGAGCTCCGGTTCCCGAAGGCGACCTGGTGACACTCCCCTCGGCGAGCCTGCTCGCCCAGGGCTTGGCGCTCGGCGTGCTCACCGGCGGTCTCTACGCGCTGCTGTCGTCGGGGCTCACGCTCTACTTCGGCGTGATGCGCATCGTGATGGTGGCGCACCCCGCGTTCCTGTTCCTGGCGGCGTACGGGACGTACTTCCTACACGTCACCACCGGCATGGACCCGCTGCTGACGATGTTCATCACGGCGCCGGTGTTCTTCCTGCTGGGCATAGGGATTCAACGGCTCCTCGTCGCTCGGCTCGCTCCGGAGTCGCTGGCGACGATGTCGGTGCTGCTCACGTTCGCCCTTGCCTTGTTGATCGAGGGCGGCCTCGGCGTCGTCGCGACCGGCTCGTACCGTTCGGTCACGGTCGACTACGCGTCGAGCTCGCTCCGGATGTTCGGTGTGTCGTTCCCGGTCGACCGGCTGATCGGCTTCGGCATCGCGGCGGTCACGCTCGCGGCGCTCTTCCTCCTGCTGCGCGCGACGCGGTTCGGCCGGGCGCTCCGGGCGACGATCCAGCACCGTACGGCGGCCCGCCTCGTTGGCATCGACACCGAGCGCGTGACAGGCATCGGGTTCGGGCTCGGCCTCGCGACCGCCGCGATCGGTGGCGCGGTGCTCGCGTTGATCACGACGTTCTTCCCCGCCGCGCACTGGGGGTGGATCGGCAAGCTGATGGCGATCATCGTCGTCGGTGGGCTCGGCAGCATCCAGGGCGCGGCGATCGCGGCGCTGCTGCTCGGTGTCGTCGAAGGTGTCGTGCTCGTGACGGCCGGGGCAACGCCGGCCGCGCTGCTGTTCTACCTGTTCCTGTTCGCGACGTTGCTGCTGCGTCCGCAGGGTCTGTTCGGAGGTCGCCTTGCCGAACGATTCTGACCGGGCTGTTCTGCTGCGCAGGCTGCTGTTCGTCGCCGGCGCCGCCGTCCTGCTCGCGTTCCCGTGGCTGATGCCGAACAGCTACTTCCGGTACGCCGGTGTGCTCGTGCTCATGTACGCGGCGCTCTCGACCTCGTGGAGTCTCGTCGGCGGGTTCACCGGCTACGTCTCGCTCGGTCACGCCGCGTTCTTCGGCATCGGCGCGTACGCGACCGCGCTCGGCGTGATCGAGCTGCGACTCCCCCACGTCGTCGCGCTGCTCGGCGCGGCGCTGCTCACTGCCGTGTTCGCCGCTCTGGTCGGCATCGCGGCCGTGCGCGTCCGCGGCGCCTCGTTCGTCATCGTGTCGATCGCGCTCGTCGCGATGATGAACCTGATCGCGCAGAGCGCCCGCGGACTCACCGGAGGATCGAGCGGCCTCAGAGTCCCAGCCCTGTTGGAGAGTCTGGACCGTACGTCCAACCACCTCGTGTTCTTCTACCTGTTCCTCGCCCTGCTGGGCGTCGTGTTGCTGACCTGGTGGGTGATCGACCGTTCGCGCTTCGGGGCCGGGCTCAAGGCGATCCGCGAGGACGAGGACAAGGCCGAAGCGCTCGGCGTCCCCACCGCGGCCTACAAGGTGTTCGTCTTCGGCCTGTCCGCGTTCTTCACGGCGCTGGCGGGCGGGCTGTACGGCATCTGGTTCGGCAACCTCGACCCGATCTTCGTGTTCTCGATCATCGTCGGCGCGAACCTGGTGCTGATGGCGCTGCTCGGCGGCGCGCGACACCTGCTCGGTCCGACCCTGGGCGCGTTCATCGTCGTGCCCGCTGGCGAGTATTTCCTGATCGCGTTCGGCGAGACGCAGGCGCACATCGTGGCGTCCGGGTTGCTGCTGGCGATCGTCGTGCTGTTCATGCCGGACGGCATCATCCCTGCCGTTCGTGGGCTGGTGCGTCGGTTCCGGCCGGCGGCGACGTCGATCCGCGAGCAGTCGCAGGAGGAGCTGCGGGAGGTGCGCCGGTGACCACGCTCTCCACGCGGGGACTGACCCGTTCGTTCGGCGGGGTGGTCGCGGTCTCCGACGTCAGTGTCGCGTTCCTGGACGGCAAGGTGAACGGGCTGATCGGGCCGAACGGGTCCGGCAAGACCACGTTCTTCAACCTGGTCACGGGAATGATCCGTCCGGACTCGGGTCGGGTGCTGATCGACAGCACGGACGTCACGCGCTGGTCGCCGCACCGGATCGCGCACGCCGGGCTCGGCCGGACGTTCCAGCTGTGCCGGGTGTTTCCGCGGATGTCTGTGCTGGAGAACATGCTCGTCGCTGTGCGGCGTACGCGGCTCCGCGAGCTGCTCGGTGGCGTGGCCGGTCGAGCCGATGTCCTGCGGGCGCGGGAGTGGCTGGCGCGGGTCGGACTCGACCATCTGGAACGTGCCGAGGCTCGCGATCTGTCGTTCGGCCAGCAGAAGCTGCTCGAGCTCGCCGCTGCGCTGATGGCCGAGCCCGCTCTCGTCCTGCTCGACGAGCCCGCCGGCGGCGTCAACCCCGCCTTGACGGAGCGGATCGCCGATCTCGTGCGCGAGCTCAACGTTCGGGAGGGGCGGACGTTCCTCGTCGTCGAGCACAACATGGAACTGGTGATGAGTCTCTGCGACCACATCGTGGTGTTCGACCGAGGCTCTCCGATCGCCGCCGGGACGCCGTCCGAGGTCCGGTCGGACCAGCGCGTGTTGGAGGCGTACCTCGGTGTCTGATCCTCTGTTCAGCGTGCGCGACGTGGTCGCCGGCTACGGCCGGGCGGCGCCGGTGCTGCGCGGCCTGTCGGTCGACGTGGCGGCGGGGTCGATCGTGTGCCTGGTCGGGCCGAACGGCGCGGGCAAGTCGACCGTGCTGAAGGTCGCGAGCGGGCTGCTCCCGCCACGTTCCGGGTCGCTCGTGCTGAGCGGCGAGGACGTCACGCGGCTCGGTCCGCAACGCCTGCTGGCCAGGGGCGTCGCGCACGTGCTGCAGGGGCACAGCGTGTTTCCGGAGATGACGGTCGAGGAGAACGTTCGGCTCGGTGCTTACACCGTGCGGGACTCGTCTTTGGTGGCTTCGCGTTGCGCGCGGGTGCGGGAGATCTTCCCGGTGGTCGGCGAGCGCTGGAGGTCGCCGGCGGGGTTGTTGTCGGGTGGGCAGCAGAAGCAGGTCGAGTTCGCCCGCGCGTTGATGCTCGAGCCCGCGGTGATCCTGCTGGACGAGCCGTCGATGGGCCTGGACCCGAAGACGACGGCGGTGGTCTTCGAGCAGATCGGGCGGATGCGGTCCTTGGGGCTGGCGGTGCTGCTCGTCGAGCAGAACGCCCGGCGCGCGCTGGAGCTGGCCGACGTCGGCTGTGTGTTGGACCTCGGGCGCGTACACATCTCGGGGCCAGCCCGTTCGCTGCTCGCCGACCCCAAGCTCGCCGCCCTCTACCTCGGCGGCACCCCCCACCCCTCGTAGCCCCCCATCCCCCCCAAAGTGTGGGGTTCTGGTACCGACACGCCGGCGTGTCTGTACCAGAACCCCACACTTGGGGGAAGGCTAGCGGGGTGCTCGGGGGTTAGAGGGTTGCCTGGACGACGGCGGCCATGCCGGCTTCGCCGCGGGCGTTGGGGTGGACGATGACCGGGTTGGTGCCGCCGAGGACGGGCTCGACCCAGCGGGTCTTGATCGAGCCGCAGGTGTCCTTGCCCTCCGAGGCCTGCTCGAGGTCGACGTACTCGACGCCTTCTTCGCTGCTGGCCTGGGCGATGCGGTCGTGCAGCCTCGCTTGCAGCGCGCGGACGTACGGGACGTCGCCGCGTGCGACTGGCATCAGCGGGAAGCAGCCCCTGGTTGCGGGCATGATCCACGGGTAGCCAACGACGACGATGCGCGCGTTCGGGCCTTTGTCCTTGGTGAGCTGCAAGGCCTGCTTGACGTTCGGGTAGACGATCGTGTCGATGATGTCGAGGTACTTGCTGCCGTACTTGCGTTCGCACGGGTTGCCGAAGCCGCCGGTGGACAGGCCGGCGAGCGCGCACTCCTGGATCGCCGTGCCGAACAGCCCGCCGTCGTTGCCGCCGATGCTGATCGTGATCAGGTCGGTCGCTTCGTCGACGGCGTTGAGCTGGGCGGGAGTGCCGGGGTACTGCGCCTCATTGAAGTCGTTGGTCGCCGCGCCGCCACAGGTCCGGTCGTCGAGGTTCGCGCCGATGCTCGCCGCGAGGACGTGCGGGTAGTTGCGGCTCGACTGCAGGCAGAGCGGGTTGCGGTTCTTGACGATCGGCAGCACGCCGGAGCCTGCCGCGTAGGAGTCGCCGAGGGCGACGTACTCGACCGGTTCGTCCGCCTGCGCGACCGCGGGGGCGGCCAGCAGTCCAACCGTCGTGCTCAGCGCCACCAGCGCCACACGAATCCTCATGGGCAGCCTCCCGCGTTACTCGTCGGTAACGCGGGAGGCTACGCCCACCCTCAGCAACCGGTCAATGGCCGACCGTGAGTTGGCATGCCCGTCTTAACCGCCTGCGCGGTGATCATGTACGTGATCATGAAAGCGAACCCGGCGTATACGACCAGTTTGGCTTCATGATCACGTACATGATCACGGGCGAGCGCCGCCCGCTGCTCAGAGGTGGCTGGCGACCAGCTCGTGGTCGAGCTCGACGAACTCGACGATCTCGTTCGCGAACTGGCCCGCGATCAGCTTGTTGTAGACCTCCGAGGTCGTGTGCGCGTCGTAGGCGGCCTGGTCGGCGAAGTGCTCGACGAACAGCAGGTAGTCGGGCCGGTTCTTGTCCCGGTACACGCGGAACGACACCGTTCCCGGCTCCTGACCAGGCCCGATCGGCGCGAACTCGCGGACGAGCTCCTCCATCGCAGCTTGGCGGCCGGGCTTGAGCTCGATCGGGAAGACCTTCACCAACATGGGGTGTTTCTCCTCATTCATCGGGGGGATCGAACGAGTCCCATCCTTCGACTTCGGCGGTCTCGGGTCTGGCCGGATCTGGTCCTGCAGTGGACGGATTCGGACCTACCGAACGCGAGGTCCGAATCCGGCTAGTCCGTTGTCGGTGCTCCCGGTAGAACGGACAGTGTGACCACGTACTCAGCCGTCCGAACGACCGGCATCTACTGCCGCCCGGGCTGCGGCGCGCGGCCTCGGGCGGAGAACGTCACGACGTTCGAGCTCGCCGCCGCGGCCGAGGCCGCCGGCTTCCGCGCGTGCCTGCGCTGCCGCCCGTACCGCGTGGCTGGCGAGGTCTCCCCCACGTCGCCCGAGCTGGTGTGCCGGGCCGTACGCCTCGTCCTCGACGGCGCACTGGACGACGCGACCGAGGAACAGCTCGGCCACCGGATCGGCGTCTCGGCCAGGCATCTGCGCCGGCTGTTCCACGAGCACCTCGGCGTGACGCCGACGCAGCTCGCGCTGTCGCGGCGGGCGCATTTCGCGCGCCGGCTGCTGGACGACTCCGACCTGTCGATCGCGCAGATCGCGTTCGCGTCGGGGTTCGGCAGCATCCGGCACTTCAACCGGGCGATGCGCGAGGTGTTCCGTTCGTCGCCGAAGGAGCTGCGCGACCGGCGCCGGCGGCACGACCGGCTGCTGACGGACGGCGGGTTGGGGCTGCGGATCCCGTACGAGCAGCCGTACGACTTCGGCGCGGCGCTCTCGTTCCTCGCCGCGCGGGTCATCCCGGGCGTCGACTCGGTGGAGGACGGAACGTACCGCCGCACGATCATGCTCGACGGCGGGCCGGGCGTACTCGAGCTCAGCGTGGGCGGCCCGGACCATCTGGTGCTGGTGGCACATCTGCCTTACTGGGAAGGGCTTATCCACGTCGTCTCGCGGGCCGCGCAGGTGGCGGGCATCGGGCTGGAGCAGCCCGGGGCTTGGGGCTCGTTCGAGGCGGGTGTGCAGTTGCTGGCCGTGCAGTCGTCGGCGCAGTCCGGGCTCGGCGGTTTGGTGCGATCACTGGGCACCTTCGTCCCGGGCCTGACCCACGGTCTGGCCTACGCCTTCCCCTCGGCCGAGGTGGTAGCGAGCGCCGATGTGGAGGCGCTGGGACTGCCGGCGACGGTGCGGGAGTTGGCCGTACGCGTACACGCGGGCGAGGTGCGGCTCGACGGCGCGGCCAGCCTGGACGAGCTGATCTCGTCGCTGCTGTCGATCCCCGACGTCGAGCCCACCACGGCCCACGCGTTGGCGACTCGTCTCGGCTATCAGGCAGCGGTACCGATCGGGTTGTCGATCACGTAACGCCAGCGGCCATGATCGTCATGACTCACACCGCTTATCGCGGCAGGTAGTCCTCCCGCCGTAGTGCCTGGCCATCGATCACCGCTGCGCTGTAGATCCCCTGCCCTGGTGTCACGCCGTTCAGATCGGTGAACCCGTACTCCACCGAGAGTTGCTCCGCGTACATCGTCCGGCAGTTCCATCGCGCCACCTCGGGATCGCTCGCCAGCGCGACCACCGCGCGACCGGTGAAGCGCGGGCTCTCCGACCGGAGCCAGAAGCTGTGGCGGTGCTCCGGGTCGCGCCAGTAGTAGTCCTGCCAGTTCTCCTCGGTGACCTCGGCCCACTCGAGCATCTCCTCCGAGCGCAGCCACCCGGGCGAGATCGCCACGCCGGTGATCCCGTACGGCTTGCCGTCGGTGCCATAGCCCACAGCCAGCCGCATCACCGACTTCTTGCACAGGTCGTAGAACAGGTTGTCGTGGTACATGTCCGGCGCGCCGTCGGTGATGCCGATCATCAAGCCCTTCTGGCGTTTCGCCATCAGCGGCGCGACGAACCAGCTGGTGATCACGTGCGTGTCGACCGCGTTGCGGAGGATCCCGAGCCGGTGCTCGAGATCGTGCTCCCAGAACGGCTTGGCGTGGTTGTCGGTCAGCTCCCCCTGCCCACCCCAGATGTCGTTGACCAGCAGGTCGATCCGCCCGTTCTGCTCCTGCTCGATCCGCGCGACCAGCGCGCGCACCTGCTCGATGTCCATGTGGTCGACCTGCACGGCGATGCCGGTGCCGCCGGCCTCGTTCACGAGCTCGGCGGTCTCCTCGATGGTCTCCGGCCGGTTCAGCGGCGATCGCTGGGCGCGCGTCGTCCGCCCCGTGCAGTACACGGTCGCGCCCGCGACGCCGAGCTCGATCGCGATCCCGCGGCCGGCGCCGCGGGTCGCGCCGGTCACCAGGGCGACCTGTCCTTCGAGTGCTCTCGTCATGCCTGGGACGATGCCACTCCGCACCGACAGGTCTGGGAGGAAGCGATGACGGGGGTCGAGGTCGTGGAGCTGGGCGATCCCGCGCGACAACGGGACGCCACCACCTTGGTGTTCGAGTACTTCGCGCTCACGGCCGTCGAGATCGACCGGCCGGTGCCGGAGCGGGTGACGGATCTGCCCCCGAGCCTGCGGGTCGAGTGCGAGGACCTCGCGGCGGCCTATCCCGAGCCGGGGTTCGTGCTGGTCGCGTACGTCGACGGCGAGCCCGCCGGCGTCGTCGGACTCAAGGCACCAGGCGAGGTCAAGCGGCTGTACGTACGACCCGAGCACCGCTCGAACGGTGTCGGCCGGCGGCTGATGGAGCACCTGCATGAGCGCGCCGCGGAACGAGGCATGCGGCGGGTCGTCCTCGATGTCCTCCCCAGCCGGAAGCAGGTCATCGACTTCTACCGCCGCCTCGGCTACACCGACATCGACCCGCCGCCGGGCGAAACCTTCCCGATGCTCTACCTGGCGCGAAATGTCGAGAACGGCGACGCCCGACCGTGTGAAGGGTGACAACCCCACCACGGGAAGGATCCAGCCATGAGCCGCCGCATCGTCGTCGTCAACTTCCAGTCGCTCGATGGAGTCATCCAGTCCGTCCTCTTCCCCGACGAGGACACCGAGGGTGGCTTCGACCGTGGCGGCTGGGTGCCGCCGTACGTCGACGAGACCGTCGCACGCGTCATGAAGGAGGCGACGACGAAGGCGGGCGGCATGCTGCTCGGGCGGAAGACGTACGAGGCCTTCGCCTCCATCTGGCCGCACCAGTCCGAGGACGACCCCGCGGTCGCGGCGATGAACAGGATGCCCAAGTACGTCGCGTCCACCACTCTCCGCGAGGGCACGTGGGCGCATACGGTCATCCTCGACGACGTGCCCGAAGCCGTCGCCAAGCTGAAGCACGAGGACGGCGCCGACCTCGTCGTCTTCGGCAGCGGCCAGCTGCTCCAGACGCTCCGCGAGCACGACCTGGTCGACGAGTACCAGCTGCTCACGTTCCCGATCGTCCTCGGCAAGGGCAAGCGGATGTTCCCCGACGGTGCGCAGGCGAAGCTCGGCCTCGTCGACGTCGTGACAGCCGGCAGCGGCGTGGTCATCGCGACGTACCGCCCGACCAGGTAGGAAGGTGCACATGACGCAGTACCTGCTCAGCATCTACCAGCCCGACCACGACCCGGTCGACGACGTCGGCCAGGTCGCGCGCGACGTCGACGCGGTCGAGGCCGCGGGCAAGGCCGCCGGCGCCTGGGTCTTCGCCGGCGGCCTCGGCTCGGGCGCGCGGGTCGTACGGAAGGGCCTCGTCACCGACGGCCCATACGTCGAGGGCAAGGAACACGTCGGCGGCTTCGTGGTCATCGACGTCGGCACGTACGACGAGGCCCTCGACTGGGCCAAGCGCCTGAGCGACGCCGCTACCCTGCCGGTCGAGGTCCGCTCTCTGGACTGGGCACGGTGACGCGGTAGCGCACCTCGCCAGCCGGGAACTCTCCGTACGGCGTCACGACGGCGAGAGGCGCCACGTGCTCCCCAGCCGACAGCTCCAGCGTGCCAAGGACCCCGCGCACGTACGGATGCGACGATGTGAACGTCAACACCGGCTCGCGCACGGTCCCGGCCAGCCCGACGGCCACGTCGTGCATCGACGGGTACGCCACCGCGGGATCGCGGACGACGCGCTCGGGCCGCATCAGCCGCAGCTGCTGAACGACGGGCACGAACGACGCACCATCGCCCCAGGCGACACCCGTCGTCCAGCCGCTCGCGAAGTATTGCCACCAAGCCGACGCCGTCGCCTCGTCGTAGCTCTCGACGAGCCCGTTCATGCGCGGCACCTCGCCGCCCTTGAGGAGACCGTGGCGGAGCGCCGGCAGGCCGAGTGGATCGCCTTGCTGGGTTGACCAATAGGCGCCGTTCTGCCCGTCGAGGATCACCCACCGGCCAAGGTCGTCGATCCACGCCTCCGACACGACATGCGACCGCCCGAGGCCCACGTGGTGGTCACGGCTGTAGAGGAACACGCGCCGCGCGGGGATGCCGACCGCGTTCAGCGCCTGGGTCAGCACGATGCTGTACTCGACGCACGCGAACCGCTCCCCCGCGGCCACGCGCTCCAGCACGTGTACGGCGTCGATCAGCTCGACGTGGTCGTTCGCGTGCTCCCACCGCGTGTGCACCCAGGTCAACAACGCCTTAGCGGTCGCCCAGGCACTCGCGTGAACCGGCGGCAGCAGCTCCCGGAGCAGGGCCACGCGATCGCCGGCGATGCGCTCGAACTCGAGCGGAACGTGCGGAGCCGGGTCCGGGAAGGAGAGCAACTCGACCGAAGGCGGTGGAACGCTCCGGACCAACCCGTCCTGGTCGCCGAACCACTCGGCAAGCTCCTCACCGAACAGCGAAGGCTGACAGAAGCCCGCAGCGAGAGCCTCGTCGAGCAGCTTCCGCGCCTCCCCCGCCCGCCCCAACCGCGCCGCCGCGAGAGCGCAGCCCGGCGCCCACAGGTGCGGCCACACCTCGGCGTCCGACCGCAGCTCGGAGACCAGCCCCAGCAGGTCCTCGTCCGCCTTGTCCCGCAGGAACCCCTCGGCGAGCAGCCGGAGCCGCGCGAGCGCAGGGTCGACGGGCACCTGCGCGTAGGGCGACTCATGAGCTGTCACCCGGAGATCGTGAAGGCTTGACGCGAAGCCGTCAAGATCACGTCAAGCTCAAGGTCCTTCCGAGGCACGCGGTCCTAGCGTCGCAGGCATGGATCCTTCACCTCAGGTGTTGCGGGTGCACGTACACGATCCGCGACGGCGCGCCCTGGCCACTCACCACCGAGCAGGGCGCCCTCGGCGACCTGCACGTCGGCGGCGTCAGCCTGGTGCAGCTCGCCGAACGCTTCGGCACCGCCGCCTACGTGGTCGACGAGCAAGACCTCCGCGCCCGCTGCCGCTGGTACAAGGAGGCCTTCCCGAACGCCGAGATCATCTACGCCGCCAAGGCGTTCTGGTGCGTCACCCCCGGCGTCGACCCGCGCACCCACGCGGCCATCAACACCGGCGTCGTGGACCAGAAGTTCGGCCTGCCCTGGTCCGGCGGCGCGGTCCACGAGGCGGTACGAAGGATCGTCGAGCAACCGCTGCTGGAGTTCGCCGGGCTGCACTGCCACCTCGGCTCGCAGATCACCGACCCGACCGCGTTCGACCAGGCGATCGAGCGCGTGCTCACCCTCGCCGCGACCCTGCAGGGCGAGTACGGCGCCGCGCTCGCCGACCTCGACCTCGGCGGCGGCCACCCCGTGCGGTACGAGGCAGAGGATCCGCCGTTCTACCTGAGTACGTTCGCCGACCACGTCCACCGCAAGGTGAACGAGGTCTGCGCCAAGCTGCGCATCGACGTACCGCGCCTCAGCCTCGAACCAGGTCGCGCGATCGCCGCCCGAGCCGGCGTCACCGTCTACCGCCTTGTGTCGGTGAAGCGCCTGCCGAACGGGCGGTGCTACGTCGCCGTCGACGGCGGGCTCGGCGACAACCCGCGCCCCGCGCTCTACCAAGCCCGCTACACCGTGCGGTCGCTGAGCCGCGCCGACAACAGCCGGATGGAACCCATGAGCGTGGTCGGCAGGTACTGCGAAGCCGGCGACGTCATCGCGCACGACGTCCTGCTCCCCACCCACACCCACCCGGGCGACCTCCTCGCGGTCGCGACGACCGGCGCCTACCACCACTCGATGGCCTCGTCGTACAACCTCGTCGGCCGCCCGCCGGTGATCGCCGTCAACGGCGGCACGGCGAAGGTCGTCGTCCGAAGAGGGACCGAGAACGACCTGATGGAGCGCGATCTCGGCTAGGTCACCTCGACGAGACGCGCGGAGACCAGCGCGCCGTCCGCGATCTCGAGGACGCCGAGCGTGCCATGCGGCTGCCGGCGACGATCCGTGGGCGAACCAGGGTTGAGGATGCGTACGCCGTAGCCCGACTGATCCAGGGGAATGTGCGAGTGCCCGAAGACGACCAAGCCGGCTTCGGGAAACAGCCGCCGCATCCGCGCGGCTCGGCCGTCCTTGTGCCCGGCGTCGTGGATCATGCCCACCCGCAGACCCTCGATCGTCACCTCGAGCGTCTCGGGAGCGCCCCACGCCGCGACGTCCGGACCGTCGTTGTTGCCCTGCACGACGTGCACCGGCGCGAACGCGGCCAGCTCGTCGAGCACGCTCGGCACACACACGTCACCGGCGTGCAGGATCAGCTCCGCGCCGTCCAGCTGCGCGGCGACCGCGGCCGGCATCGTCCGCCACCGGCGCGGCGCGTGTGTGTCGGAGATCGCGACGACCTTCATGCGCACATCATGGCGCCAGGGATGAGGCTAGATCGCCTCGACCGCCTCGCGGATCATCGCGAGCGGGTCGCCCTCGTGGTAGATCCGCTCGTCCGGCTCGATGTTGTCCAGGAACCGCTGGTACAGAACGCCGCGTACCAGTTTCGACAGCACCGCCATCGGCGCGATCGCGGCCGCCGGGTCGGAGCCCGGAGCCGTCGCACGCCACGCGTCGGCCCAGATCTTCTCCGCCAGCGCACCCTGCTCGGGAGGCACTCGCCCGACGAGCCGGTCGATGTCGGCGGCCGGGTGGCCGAGGTACGCGTCCGCCCAGTCGACGATCTTCCGGTGGAGCCCGTCCGACCGCCAGTTGCCCGGGTGGAAGTCGCCGTGCACAACTGTGTGCGGGAGCCCTGCCGAGTCCAGCTGGGAAAGCAACGAAGGGAGCCGCGCGGTCAACGCCGCGACGCCTTCCCGGTCGGCCGGCGTGAGGTCGGCGGCGACCCGTTCGACCAGCTCGTCGAGCGCTGCCGGGAATCCGTTCGACGGCGTCGCAGGCGCATCGATCGAGCCCACCTGGTGGGCGAGAACGCCCTGCACCGAGACCCAGCGCCGAAGCACCAGCTCGACCGTCGCGTCGTCCGGCTCCCAGCAGTCTTCACCCGGCGCGTGCGCGAGCAACGACCATCGACGTTCCAGATCCACGGCGATCGGCTCAGGAGCCAGCGACGGGTCGCACGCCCGGACGTGCCGGATGATGTCGCCGTCCGCCGACGCGAAAGCGCTCGTCGCCTTCGCCCAGGCCAGGCCGTCCGAGATCGGCAGCCGGAGGAGGCAGGAGAGGTTCCACGTCTTCACCTGGACGGGTTTGCCGGCCAGCGGAACGATGCCGCCCGCCCACTCCACCATCCGCCGCGGCCCGCCGATCTCCGCCCAGTTCGCGCGCAGCGGCTGCGGACGGACGATCTCTGCCCAGTCGGATGGCGGTGTCGGGTCGAGCACGCCCGCACGTGGGGTGCCGTAGGCCTCGACGTGGTACCGCACGTGCCCGCCCGGCTGCGACTGGCCGGCGGTCGGGGCGACCCGCAGCACCGCGGTCGGAACGCCGAGCAACGCGTCCAGGTGCGCGGTGAGGTCCGCGACCTCGCCCCACCAGGGGATGGCGTCCTCGAACGGCGGCGCGGTGCCCACGTACTGTCCATCGACGCTCACCAGGGCGTGGACGATCCGATGCTCCATGCCGGCGAGTCTGTCAGCCGATTGCTGGGGGTGGCGCGAGGGAACCGAACGAGCGCTCCAGCTCGGCGGCGACGTCGAGGCAGACGTTCTCGCGGTAGCGCCACGACACGATCTGCACGGCGAGCGGAGCGCCGCGGCTGTCCAGACCGGCGGGCAGGCTGACCGCCGGCAGGCCCATCGCGCTCACCGCCAACGTCAGCAGCATGTCCTCGCGAAGCTGGTCCAGCGAGCCGGGCTCGAGGTCGTACCCAGGCGCCGGCGTCGGCCGGCCGGAGACCGGACCGAGCAGCACGTCGTACTCGGCGAACCACGCGCTCCACGCCCGCGCCAGCAGCAGCCGCGCGGGGAACAGTCCCTGGTAGCCGGCGAGGTCCAGCGGCGGGCGGAGCCGCAGCATCTCGTCGACGATCTGGTTCGCAGCGGGACCGCCCGCCTGGCGCATCAGCGGGAGCGTGCCGACCGAGATCTCGGTGACGGTCTCGTTCAGCCACGAGTCGGCGGCGTCGACGATCGGCGGCTCGGCGGTCTCGACGTGGTGGCCGGCCTTCGCGAGCAGCTCGGCAGCGCGCTGGATCGCGCCGCCGACCTCGGCGTCGCAGGCGTTGGTCGTGATGCCGACCCGGAGCGGACCGCCTTCCCGGCCGGGGGTGAACGGGATCGGCGTACTCGCCGGGTCGCGCGGGTCAGCTCCGGCGAGCAACCCGAACGCGAGCGCCGCGTCGGCCACCGTACGGACGACCACACCCAGCGTCGCCATCAGCTGCTGCCCGAGGTTGGGGACGCCGGAGGTCGGCGCGTTTGCGGCCGGGATCCGGCCGGGCGTCGGCTTGAGCCCGACGACTCCGCAGGCGGCGGCCGGTACGCGGACCGAGCCGCCGTAGTCGGAGCACAACCCGAGCGGGCTCATGCCGCTCGCGACGGCTGCGGCCTCGCCGCCGCTCGAACCGCCGGGCGACACGTCCGGCGACCAGGGGTTGAGCGTCTGCCCGCGCAGCGAGCTGTCGGTGTGCCACCGCAGCGCGAAGTCCGGCATGTTCCCGCGGCCGATCGGGACGCCACCCGCCTGCCTCAACCGCGAGACGGCCGGCGCGTCGGTCTGCGCGATGGCGCCCGCGAGCGCGGGCAGTCCCCACGTCGTGGCCGAGCCGGCGACGTCGAGGTTCTCCTTCACGGTGAACGGGACGCCGCCGAGCGGTCCTTCCGCCGTGGCGGCCGCGGCGAGAACGGCCTCGGCGTCGATCGGCGTCAGCGCGTTCAGCCGCGGGTTGAGCTCGGCGATCCGGTCCAGGTGCGCCTGGACGACCTCGGTCGCGGTCACCTCACCGGCCGACAGTGCCTGGACGAGTTCGCTGAGTGAGCGGGCGGTGAGATCGGTCATGGTCGCGCATCCTCGCAAGGTCTGCCGGGCGGATCAACCGGTCAGCTCGCGTGGTACGCCCGGCTGGCTGGGCGACGACGAACAGCAGGATGGATCCCGGCGCTATACCAGCGAAGGTATCGCTGAACGCCCGCGCGATCGTCACGGCGGGGTTGGCGAACGACGTCGACGAGGTGAACCAGTACGCCGCGCCGATGTACGCGCCGACCGCCGCCGGTGCGGATCCGGCCCGGTCGGACCGGACCAGCGCGAAGATCAGGAACACCAGCCCGGCGGTGGCGACGAACTCCCCCAGCCACTGGCCGACCCCGCCGCGCTGCGTCGTCGACCAGCCGAGCGGTACAGCGAACATCGCGTTCGCGAGCAGCGCGCCGCCGATGCCGCCGACGACCTGGGCACCGACGTACGCCGCGAGTTCCTTGCTCCTCAGGCCGCCTTTGCCGCGGCCGAGCCAGGCGTCGGCGGCGGAGACGACCGGGTTGAAGTGGGCGCGAACCCCTCGCGGTGTCACGGTCCTGGCCGTTTGCGGAGTGTACGTTGCCGATCATGACTTCGGCGCTCACCGCTGTCGGCCTGCCCGCCGACGCTCCGTGCGAGCCAACGACCGGCGCGACCGGGGAGCTGTTCCGGGTCTCGGTCGGGGCTTCGACGTACGCCCTCCGGCTCGTGTCGGCCGCATCGGCGGTGGTGGGCGTGCTCGCCACGATGGACGCCGCGCGCGGTGCGGGACTGCCGGTGCCGGCGCTGATTCGCCAAGCGGACTGGACGAACGGGCATGCGCTGCTGTTCGAGTGGATGTCCGGCTTGAGCGTTCCGGAGGCCCTCACCCGCGACCCTTCCTCAGCTGGCGAGATGGGCCGGCAGCTCGGGATCACCCAGCGCCACATCCATGGGATCACGGCTCCGGCGTCGCTGCCCCGGGTGAAGGACGACCCCTTCGGACCGCCGACGTACCCCATCGACTCGTCCGGGCTGCCCGACGGCGACGCATTGCTGCACCTGGACTGGCATCCGCTCAACGTGCTCGTCGACAACGGCGCGTTGACAGCGGTGCTCGACTGGGACAACGCGCGGGCTGGGCATCCGTACGCCGACCTGGCCCGCACGCACACGTTGCTCACCATCGACCCGGCGCTCTCCCAGCTCTCCCCTGTCGAACGCAAGGGTGTCGCCGAGCTGGCAGCGGGGTGGGCGGCCGGCTACGGCCCGGAGGCGTCCTCGATCCCGGCTTCCTGCCTGGCGTGGGCGGGCCGGGCGATGCTCCGCGACCTGGCGGCGCGCTGCTCCGCCGAGGAGCTCGCTCCGGTGCGTGCCTGGACCGCTGCGCACGAGGCCGCGTAGCCGGCGCGTGGCGGACACGTGGCCGATACGGATCCGCACAGCGCGGCGCCGGAGCAGGCTGGCGTCATGACACACGACGTGAGCTCGACGCGAACGCTGCCCGTCCCACCCGCCGAGGTCTGGAAGGCGTGGGAGTCGTCCGACTACCTCAAGCGGTGGTGGGGTCCGCAGGGCTTCACCTGTCCAACCGCCGACGTCGACCTCCGTGAGGGCGGCCGGACGCTCGTCTCGATGACCGCGCCGGGCTTCGGCGAGATCTACAACACGTGGACGTACAGCCGGATCGTCCCGCACGAGCGGATCGAGTACGTACTGCGCTTCACCGACAAGGACGGTGCGCCACACGATCCGCCGATGCCCGACATCCCGAACGAGGTGCCGCACGTGGTGACGTTCTCGGCCCTTCCCGAGGGCGGCACCACGCTGACCGTCGTCGAGTTCGGCTACGCCTCAGCCGAGGCCGCCGCGATCTCGCGGGGCGGTCTCGAGCAGTGCCTGGACA
The DNA here is from genome assembly GCF_016907715.1 of Tenggerimyces flavus. Lineage (NCBI taxonomy): Bacteria > Bacillati > Actinomycetota > Actinomycetes > Propionibacteriales > Nocardioidaceae > Tenggerimyces > Tenggerimyces flavus. Next base: position 5,344,129 of record NZ_JAFBCM010000001.1, read on the forward strand.
AGCTCGAAGCGATCTACGCCTAGTCGTCGAGGCAGCCCATCGTGAGGTTGACGGTCGTCCCGGTCATTCCGCTCGCCCGGTCCGATGCCAGGAACGCGGCGGTGTCGCCCACCTCGGCGAGCGTCGTCAGGCGCTTCGGGTGCGTCCTGCTGGCAAGGACCTCCTGGAACTGCTCCCAGCTCATCCCCATCGCCTTCGCCCGCGGGATGAACGCCGCCCGGGTCGTGGCGGCTTCGGGGATGGCGTTCGGCCGCAGCCCGACCGCGCGGATCCCGTGCGGTGCGAGCTCGGCGGACAGCTCGCGGGTCAGCGCCTCCTTGGCCGCCATCGCCGGACCGTAGCCGCCGACGAGCGGCAGGCCGGTCCGCGAGTGGAGCGTGGTGACGGTCATGAGCACACCTTGCTTGTGCTCGAGCATGCGCCTGGCGGCGAGGCGAGCGGTGAGGAAGTACGAGCTCACCCAGGTCGTGATCGGCTGCGTGAACGTCGCGAGGTCCAGGTCGGTGAGCGGGGTGCCGAGCAGGGTCGGGTCCGAGAGTCCGATCGCGTTGAACGAGATGTCGACTCGGTCGAGGGTGCTCAGGTGGTCCTCGACCGCTCGTTCGTCGGTGGCGTCGACCTCGGCCGCCGCGGCGTTGGTCTCCTTGGCGAGCGCTTCGAACGTGCTGGGGTTGCGGCCGGTGAGGAAGAGCCGGGCGCCCTCGCGGGCGACGGCGCCGCCGATCGCGCCGCCCGCGCCGTAGATGACGGCGACCTTGCCTTCGAGCATGGTGGGTGTCCTTTCGGGTGCGTTGCTCGTGCAGACACCGCGGCGTTGCCAGACTGGGCGGGTGGCGGAGATTTCCGACGGCGAGGCGTTCGATGCCTTGACCTCGCCGTACCGGCGTGAGCTGCACGTGCACTGCTACCGGATGCTGGGGTCGTACCAGGACGCCGAGGACGCCTTGCAGGACACGCTGCTCGCGGCGTGGCAGTCGTTCGGGTCGTTCGAAGGGCGGGCGTCGCTGCGGACGTGGCTGTACCGGATCGCCACGAACCGCTGCCTGAACGCGCTGCGCTCTGCTCGGCGGCGGCCCGCGGTGGCGTGGAACGTTCCGGGAGTGACGCTGCCGGAGCCTTCGCGTCTCGGCGAGGTGGTGTGGCTGCAGCCGTACCCGGACGCGGCGCTCGATTACGAGCGGACGGAGTCGCTGTCGCTGGCGTTCGTCACGGCGTTACAGTTGCTGCCGCCCCGCCAAGTAGCGGTGCTGGTGCTGCGGGACGTGCTCGACTTCCCGGCGCTGGAGGTGGCGTCGATGCTGGACACGACGGTGTCGTCCGTGGAGAGTGCGCTGAAGCGTGCGCGTGCCCGACTCCCCGCGACTCCTGTCGTGCCGTCGCCGGCCGACGAGGCGCTGGCGGCACGCTTCGTGGCGGCGTACGAGTCAGCCGACCTCGAGGCGCTGGTCGACCTGCTCACCGACGACGTGTTCATCTCGATGCCGCCGATGCCGTACGAGTACGTCGGCCGCGAAGCAGCCCGCACCTTCTGCGCAAACCTCTTCACCACCCGCCGCTACCGGCTGCTCCCGACACGCGCGAACGGCCAACCCGCGTTCGGGACGTACGTGCACGGCCAAGCAACCGGCCTCATCGTCCTCACGGTGAGAGGCGACCACATCGCCGCCATGACCCGCTTCGACGAAACCGTCATCCCGTTCTTCGCCCTCCCGCAGACGCTGATCTAGCGGAAGGACTCCCGGACGGTGCCGCCGACGAGGGCGCACCACGTCGACTCGGTCAGTTCGCCGTTCGGGCGCAGACCGTGCAGGCGCTGCAGTCGCTGGACGGCGTTGAACGTGACGTTGTCGTACGCCCCGTTCACCGTCGTCCCGAAGCCCTTCATCGCCAGCATCGACTGCACCGCGGAGATCGCCGGGCTCGTCGCGCCCGGGCGTAGGACCTGGACGAGCGTCTCCCAGGTCGAAGGCGTCAGCGTCGCGTCGATGTCGACCGGGATGCCCTGCCGCGACTGCCAGTCCTGCACCGCTGCCACCGTCATCGGACCGAACGCGCCGTCGGTGGTGAGGGTGTAGCCGCGCGAGTTCAGCAGGTACTGCGCCGTCCGGACCGACTCGCTGTTCACGAACCGCCACACGTCCGGCCAACGCCGCTCCGGCGCGTCCTTCATCGCCTCGCCGAGGCCGCGAGCAACGCGACGCTTGATCGCCGGGAACATCGAGTAGAACGCGATGCCCGGGCACTGCGTGTGCCGGAAGTCCCAGTGGCCGAACAGGTCGTACCCGTGCAGCCCGTACTGCTCGCAGATCGCCACGCACAGCTGCACCGACGAGTCGATCAACGCCTCCGTCGGGATGTCGGTGATGTACGTGCCCTCGTGCTCGATGCCGATCGACCGGCCGTTCTCTCCGGGACAGTGCGCGGAGATGACCTGATTGCCGCCGGTGTCGAGCTGGGCGAGGCTGCCGCGCCGCCCCTCCATCACGTACCCGCCGCGGCTGATCGTGAAGTGCTGCCCGGTGTCGGTCCAGCCGTTGCCGTCCATGTGCAGGTTCTGGCAGTCCTTCGCGAGCTTGATGCCCTGTGCACGGGAGTAATCCGTCACGTTCGGGAACGCCATGTGGTGCAGGATGATCTTGTTCGTCGGGATCGCGCTCAGCGGCAGCTCGCCGGCGGGCGGCCGGGCGCCCCAGCCGTCGCAGTCGATGATCCACGGGAACTTCTGGCTGGGCGCCGCCTGCGCCGCCGGAGCGCTCACGATGCCGGTCCCGACGAACGCCGCGGCCGCGACGCCGACGCCGGCCTTCAGCACGGTCCGTCGACCGGGCTCGACCTGGTCGCCCATGGTTGTCCCTCCTGCTGGTCCTGGCTGATCCTGCGTGGCACGTAAGAACTCGTCCTCGCGCACTGTACGACCGAAGATTATTGGCGGGGAGAGACTTGTAGATTTCTTTCCGTGGCCGGATTTGGCCTTCTCCCCAAGGCAAAGCCGACTTGCGCTGGTTTGATGGCAGGCATGGCATTCGAGCACGAGTCCCTGCCGGTCAAGGTCGAAAGCCACGGGGAGTACGAGCGCGACGGGGTCGTCGTGGAGACGATCACGTACGAGACCGGCGAGCACCGAACCGACGCGTACCTCGTCCGGCCGGCGGCCGAGGCCGACGAGGCGCTCCCGGGCGTGGTGTACGCGCATGGTGGCGGGGCGACGAAGGACCGGTTCCTCGACGAGGCAGTCGCCCTCGCCAGCCAGGGCGCGGTCGCGATCCTTCCGCAGACGGTCTTCGCGACCACCGGCGACGCGACGGGCGACCTTCGGGTCGCCGAGACGGCGGTGGCGCTGGAACGGATCGCGCTCGACGTTCTGACCCAGCGAGCCGACGTCGACCCCGACCGGCTCGGGGTCGTCGGGCACAGCTGGGGCGCGACCCAGGCCGCGATCCTCGCCGGCGTCGAGCCCCGCCTCGCCGCCGTCGTCGTCGCGGCGACCGGGCCGAGGGTGGCGGAGTTCGTCTGGTCGCTGCACTCGCGACCGGCGTCGGAGAAGGCGGCGTACCTCGCGGTCGTCGGCGAGGCGGACCCGATCCGCCACCTCGCGATGGAGGGCCGGCGGACGTTGCTGCTGCAGTTCGGCCGGCTGGACCAGATCCCCGCCGAGGAGGTCCAGGAGCTCTGGTACGCGGCGGCGGGCGACAAGGAGCTCGCCGAGTTCGAGTGCGGCCACGACCTGGTCGGCCACGAACCAGCCCGCCTGAGCCGCCTCACCTTCCTGCACCGCACCCTGCGGATCTGAGGCGGAGCCTCGACCGTCCCGGCCCCGCCCTGGGGCCAATGATCATGTAAACATGATCATTGGCCGCTTTACGTGGGGTGGACGCCAGGTAGCGGGGCCACTCGCGGCGTAAGGCGAACACGACGCCTCACCCACGGAGTGCCGACCGGCTCGGATCACTCGGAGACGTCGCCATCCCGAGCCACCCCAGCAGGACAGGCACTTCCGTCTTTCACAGGCCAGCGTCGCCCACCAACACCTGAAGTCCTGAGGCTAGGAGAGCTCTGCCGGGGCTGCGGCGAGGACGTTGTCGAGCAAACTGCGGGAACCTTCGAGCGCCGCGATGGTGTCGGTGATGCGCGCGCGTTCCTCCTGCAGCTTCTCCAGCAAGACAGCGCACGTCGGGATCAGGTGCTCCGAGCCCGTCAGGCATGGCAGGAGCTCGGCGATGGTGGCCGTCGAGAGGCCGACCCCGAGCAACGTACGGATCCGGCCCACCGCCAGGACGTCCGACTCGGCGTACGACCGGTATCCGCTCGGCAGTCGTGACGGGTGCAGCAAAGACTGCTCCTCGTAGTACCGCAGCAGCCGCTCGCTCACCCCAGCACGCCGCGCCAGCTCACCGATCCGCATATCGAACCCAGCCTCCAAGCCCTTGCCTTCACATCCATGTGAGAGTTTACCGTCACCGACATGCCAGGAATCGTCGTCATCGGAGCCGGCCCGGGTGTCGGCAGAGCGGTCGCCGCCAGGTTCGCCAAGGAGGGCATGCCGGTCGCCCTCATCGCCCGCACCCCCAAGAAGGACGCCGTCACGTTCACCGCCGACGTCGCCGACGTGCACGGGTTGGAGCGGGCGCTGGACCAAGCCGTCGACGCGCACGGCATCCCCGACGTCGTCGTCTACAACGCCGCCGTCATCCAGCCCGACGGCCCCGCGACGATCACCGCCGACGAGCTCACCAGAACGTTCCAGGTCAACGTCGGCGGCGCCTTCACCGCCGCCGCCCACCTCGCGCCCCGCATGAAGAACGGCTCGTTCCTGCTCACCGGCGGCATGCCCCACCCCGTCAAGGGCTACCTCTCACTCTCCATCGGCAAGGGGGCCCTCCGCACCCTCACCACCCTGCTCGCCGAGGAGTACGACCACCTCCACGTCGCCACCATCACGATCGGCGGCGACGTCGTCAAAGGCACGAAGTACGACCCCGACGCCATCGCCGAGCATTACTGGCAGCTCCACACCCAACCCAAGCACCAGTGGGAACGCGAGCGAACGCTCTAGAAGCCTAGAAGCACCGCGCCAAGCGACGCAGCCCCCGCTCGATCCGGTCCGAGGCGATCGCCCCGTAGCCGATCACCAACCCTTCGACCGGCGACCCCATGCAGTACGAGGACAACGGCTCCACCCGCACGCCCGCCTCCAACGCCCGGTCCACGACCGACGACACAGAGACCGGACGACGCACCAGGGCACACACGTGCAACCCCGCCGCCGAAGGCACCAAGGACAGCGACGAGCCGAGGTAGTGCTCGAGCCCCGACACGATCTGCGACCTCCGCGCCGCGTACTCCTTCGTCGCCTTGCGCACGTGCCGACCCAGCATCCCCTCCGCGATGAACCGCGCCAACGCCGCCTGCAGAGGGGTCTCGGTATGCCAGTCGGTGAGCTGTTTCGCCTTACGCAGCGCGGGTTGCAGCGACGCCGGCGCCACCAGGAAGCCGAGCCGGAGCATCGGCAGCAACGTCTTCGAGAACGAGCCCACGTAGATCACCCGCCCGCCGCGGTCGATGCTCTGCAACGGTTCCAACGGCCGATCGGAGTACCGGAACTCGCTGTCGTAGTCGTCCTCCACGATCACCGCGTTCCGCCGGTTCGCCCAATCCAGCAAGGCAGAACGCCGTTCCATCGACATCGGCGTCCCGGTCGGGAACTGGTGCGACGGCGTCACGTACACCAACCGCGCGGACGACGGCAACGCCTCGATCGAGATCCCGGAAGCGTCGACCGGCACACCGACCACGCGAGCGCCGAGCGAACGAAACAGCTCCCGCGCCGGCGGATAGCCAGGCTCCTCGACCGCCACCACACTGCGCGGCGCGACCAGCACCCGGCCGATCACGTCGAACGCCTGCTGCGCCCCGTGCGTGACCAGAACGTCGGACGCACCCGCCCGCACCGACCGCGACACCCCCACGTACCGCGCGATCTCCGCACGCAGCCCTGCATGCCCGGCCGGATCGGTGTAAACCGCGGACTGCACCATCGACGGCCGGTACTCCCGCGACAGCAGCCGCCGCCAGCTCTCGAACGGGAACAGCCGAACGTCCGGCACGCCCACACTGAAGTCGAACGGCACGGTCACCTGCTCGGTCGAAGCGCGCACGTCGACCGAGTCCCACACGCGGAGCGGCCGCAGCTCGTCGCCCACCGGCGCCCGCCGCGTCCCCGACGACGCAGGGCGCGCGGTGACGAACGTGCCAGCGCCCACCCGAGCCTCGCAGAACCCCTCCGCGGTGAGCCGCTCGTACGCCACCGCCACCGTGTTGCGGGAAACCTCCAACTGCCGCGCCAGCTCCCGCGAAGGCGGCAGCTGCTCGCCCGCGAGCAACCGCCCGTCCAGGATCGCCTCCAGCAGCTGCCGGTAGATCCGCGCCGCCAGGTCACCCCGCCCGGCCAGGCTGATGTGCACGTCCACGGACGATGTCTACATTGGCCCAATCAGATCGGTCAAGATTGGCGCTTCGCCTGACCCAATCCGAGCAATAGCGTGAGCGCCATGACCGCACGACTCAACCTCAGCGAACAAGCTCCCGCCACCTACAAGGCGATGGTGCACCTCAGCACCACCGTCGACCGCAACTCCAGTTCGATACCCGCGCCGCTGCTCGACCTGCTCAGACTCCGGGTCTCCCAGCTCAACGGCTGCGCCTACTGCGTAGACATGCACACCACCGATGCGCTTGCCGCCGGTGAGTCGGCCGCCCGGGTCGCCGCCGTCGCGGTGTGGCGCGAGGCCCCGTGCTTCGACGACTTCGAACGAGCGGTCCTGGCCTTCGCGGAGTCACTCACGAAGATCGCGGACGTCGAGGACCGCGTACCGGACGAGCTCTGGGCCGCCACCGGGAAGCACGTCGGCGACACCGGGCTCGCCGAGCTCGTCATGGCCGTCACCACCATCAACGCCTGGAACCGGATCTGCGTCGCGACCCGCACGGTCCCCGACTCGTTCGCCGCTCCAGAGGGGTAGGCGAACAGGCCCGATCCGGTCGTGGCGCCGCCGATCCGGCACCCGAAGCGCCCGTCAGGAACTCGTAAGCAACTTATTCGGTCGTCTTTCGCGTCGGGCCGTCCGGGTGCAACCAAGGTGAAGCGCTACACAACCACCGAAATGGCTATGCCGGTTCCGATAACGCGGCAACCGTTCTCTTGCGCCCCGGAACCTGTCGGCAGGGCGTGGTCGAATGGCTGACGTGCCTCCCCACAGCGGCATCGTGACAACCGACGACGCACACCGTTATGTCGGCCGCAGCTGCTTTCGTACCGGTCCACCGCGCTACGTGGGCGCAGAGCTGGAGTGGCTCGTCGCCCCGGTCTCCGATCCGCACGAACGCGTCCCCCTCGACCAGCTCCGCGAGCTCGTCGAGGTCGCCGGACCACTCCCCGGCGGGGGACGCGTCACGTACGAGCCGGGCGGTCAGCTCGAGCTGAGCTCCGCTCCCGGCGACGGGCTCAACGACTGCTGGCGCCGCGTCGAGCTCGACACCCAGCACCTTCGAGCCGCGCTCGCGCGGGCGGACCTCACCGTGCTTCCCTCCGCGATCGACCCCTACCGCGAGCCGCACCGCCAGCTCGTCGACGATCCGCGATACGCGGCGATGGAGGCGTACTTCGACCTCCGCGGCATCAACGGCCGGCTGATGATGTGCTCGACCACCGCCGTCCAGGTCAACCTCGACGCCGGCGCCGACTCCACCGACGTGGCCCGGCGCTGGAAGCTCCTCAACCGCCTCGGCCCGACGATGGTCGCGGCCTTCGCCAACTCCCCCATTCAGGCGGGTCGCGTGACCGGGTGGAAGTCCAGCCGCCAGCTGGTCTGGCAGCTGCTGGACCCATCGCGTACGTCGGTCCCGCTGGGCGACGACCCGGTCACCTCGTTCGCCGACTACGCGCTGGACGCCGCGGTCATGCTGCGACGGACGGCGACACCGCCGTGGACCGTCAACCCCGGCTTGTCGTTCCGCGAGTGGATCGAACGCGGCGACGATCGCCCGACCGAGGACGACCTGGAGTACCACCTCAGCACGCTGTTCCCGCCGGTCCGCGCGCGCGGCTGGCTGGAGGTGCGGTACGTCGACGCGCAACCGGACGGGCTGTGGCCGGTGCCCGTCGCCGTGCTCACCGCGCTCGTGGAGGACGCGCAGGCGAGCGCCGCCGCGCTCGAGGCCGTCGAGGGGCTCGGCGGGCGCTGGATCCAGGCCGCGCGCCACGGACTCGCGATCCCCGAGCTTGCCGCCGCGGCCAGCGCCTGCTTCGGCGCCGCGCTGGCGGCACTCCCCCGGATCGGCGCCGACCCGGCGCTGATCGACCTGGTCGGCGACTACGCCGAACGCTACGTCGACCGGGCGCGATGTCCGGCCGACGACGCCCTCGACGAGGGCAGCTTCAGCCCCACCACGGAGGAGCTCGTATGAGCCTGCTCGACGATCTGCCGCAACCCGCTTCGGAGGAGGTCGACGAGGACGCGTTCAAGCAGCTCGTCGCCGACGAGCTGGAACGCGTCCGTACCCGCAGCTTCGGCCTCACCACCGACGTCCTCGACGAGAGCGAGCTCACCGCCCAGCACTCGCGGCTGATGTCGCCGCTGGTCTGGGACCTCGCCCATGTCGGCAACTACGAGGAGCTGTGGCTGCTCCGCGAGGCCGCCGGCATCGAGGCGATGCGTCCGGAGATCGACGACCTGTACGACGCGTTCGAGCATCCGCGATCGGAGCGTCCGGCGCTGCCGCTGCTGAGCCCGACCGAGGCGCGCGACTACATCGGGCTGGTGCGGCGGAAGGTGCTCGACTCGCTCGCTGTGGCACGGTTGGATCCGTCGAAACCCTTGCTGGCCGACGGATTCGTCTATCGCATGGTCGTCCAGCACGAACACCAGCACGACGAGACGATGCTCGGGACGCACCAGCTCCGGCGCGGCGACCCGGTACTGCCTCCGGCGACCGACGGCCTGCCGGCACCGACCGACGGCTCGCTGCTGGCCGAGGAGGTACTGGTCGCGGGTGGTCCGTTCGTGATGGGCACGTCGACGGACCCGTGGGCGTACGACAACGAACGACCCGCGTACGTGGTGGAGCAGCCGTCGTTCTGGATCGACACGACGCCGGTGTCGAACGCGTCGTACCGCGCGTTCATCGAGGCCGGCGGGTACGACGACCCGCGCTGGTGGACTCCCGGAGGGTGGGACTGGCGGACGAAGTCGGGCAAGCGTGCGCCGGCGTTCTGGGTGCGGGAGGGGACGTCGTGGTTCCGGCGGCGCTTCGGCCGGCTCGAGCCGCTGCCGGACACCGAGCCCGTGCAGCACGTCTGCTACTTCGAGGCCGACGCGTACGCCCGATGGGCGGGCAAGCGGCTGCCGACCGAGGCGGAGTGGGAGAAGGCGGCTTCCTGGGATCCTGCTTCGCGGTCGAAGCGGCGGTATCCGTGGGGCGACGCGGCACCGACCTCCTCGACGGCGAACCTCGGTCAGCTGCGGTTTCACCCGACGGGGGTGGGATCGTTCCCTGCCGGCGCTTCGGCGTACGGGGTGCGGCAGCTGCTCGGCGACGTGTGGGAGTGGACGTCGACGTCGTTCACGGGGCATCCGGGGTTCTGCGTGTTCCCGTACAAGGAGTACTCCGAGGTCTTCTTCGGCGACGACTACAAGGTGCTGCGCGGCGGCTCGTGGGCGACCGATCCGCTCGCGGTGCGTAACACGTTCCGCAACTGGGACTACCCGATCCGACGTCAGATCTTCGCCGGCTTCCGCTGCGCCCGGACCGCGTAGATGTGCCGACACCTCGGCTACCTCGGCGCGCCGATTTCCCTTGCGTCGTTGGTGATGGCGCCCTCGCACTCGTTGTATGAGCAGTCGTGGGCGCCGCGGCGGCAGCGACACGGGACGGTGAACGCGGACGGTTTCGGGGTCGGCTGGTACGTGCCGTCGGTGCGGCCCGAGCCGGCGCGGTACCGGCGTTCGGTACCGATCTGGAACGACCCGTCGTTCGCGTCGTTGGCTCCGACCGTGTCGTCGGGATGTGTGGTCGCGGCGGTCCGTTCGGCGACCGCCGGGTATCCGGCCGACGAGTCGAACGCGGCGCCGTTCACCTTTGGGCGTTGGCTTTTCAGCCACAACGGGCGGGTCTCCGACTGGTCGCAGGTACGAAAGCTGCTGCCGGTTGACACCGAGGTGCACGAGTCGTTGGCGCCGGTCGACTCGGCGGCGCTGTTCGGGCTCGCGGTGTCGCTGTGGCGTGCGGACGCCTCGCTCGGCGACGGTCTGGTCGGCGTCGTGTCGGCCGTCCTCGCCGCTGGCGGAGGGCGATTGAACCTGCTCGCGTCCGACGGCTCCTCCCTGGCGGCGACGGCGTGCGGCGACACGTTGTTCGCGCTCACGCTGGCGGACGGTGTCGTGCTCGCATCGGAGCCGTACGACGATTCGCCTGCCTGGCAAGAGATTCCCGACAACTCGCTGGTCGAGGTCGACTCGGCCGGCCTGCGCGTGACTTCGATTGCCCTTTGATGACGGAGGATTCGTGTCCCCTCGCATAGACAAGCACCTGACCGACTCGGACCTCGCGGCCGCGTTGGCGCGCGACGTTCGGGCCGGTCTGCCCTCGACGCCGAAGGAGCTGCCGCCGAAGTACTTCTACGACGCTCGAGGCAGTGAGCTGTTCGAGGAGATCACGCGGCTGCCCGAGTACTACCCGACGCGGGCGGAACGTTCCATCCTGGAAGCGAGATCTGCGGAGATCGCGAAGGTGTCGGGTGCGGACACGCTGGTCGAGCTCGGGTCGGGGTCGTCGTCGAAGACGCGGCTGCTGCTGGACGGGATGCGGGCGACGGGGACGTTGAAGCGCTACATCCCCGTGGACGTGAGCGATTCGGCGCTGCTCGACGCGGTGGGGCTGTTGGCCGAGGAGTATCCCTCGATCGAGCTGCACGGCGTGGTGGCGGACTTCGAGCACCATCTGGAGCAGCTGCCGCAGGAGGGCACGCGACTGCTCGCGTTCCTGGGTGGCACGATCGGCAACCTGGCGCCGGCGGAACGGGCGGCGTTCCTCGCGTCGGTGCGCGAGCAGCTGTCACCGTCGGACTCGTTCCTGCTGGGCACGGACCTGGTGAAGCCGCGCGAGCGGTTGGTCGCGGCGTACGACGACGCGGCCGGCGTGACGGCGGAGTTCAACCGCAACGTGCTGCATGTGATCAACCGCGAGCTGTCCGCGGACTTCGACGTCTCGGCCTTCGCCCACGTCGCGGTGTGGGACGAGTCGGCCGAGTGGATCGAGATGCGCCTGCGTACGTCGACAGCACAGAGCGTGCGCATCGCCGCGCTGGATCTGGAGGTGTCGTTCGCGGCGGGCGAGGAAATGCGCACGGAGATCTCCGCCAAGTTCCGCCGCGAGGGGGTCGAGGCCGAGCTCGCCGCCGCCGGCTTCGCGCTGACCTCGTGGTGGACCGACGCTCCAGGAGACTTCGCGCTCTCGTTGGCGACGCCGATCTAGAACGGTGACCAGCCCGTTCGCCCACGCGGCGACTCCGTACGCACAGTCTCGCCCGCGGTACGCCGATGCCGCGCTCGACGCGCTGACGCGCGAGCTCGGTCTGCGACCAGGCGACCGCGTCGTCGACCTCGGTGCCGGGACGGGAATCCTCAGCAGGCAGCTGGCCGAGCGCGGTCTGCGAGTGACCGCGGTCGAACCCGAGGCCTCGATGCGCGGCGACCTCAGCGGGATCACCGCAGTGGAGGGCACCGCCGAACGGACCGGTCTCCCCCACTGCTGCGCCGACGCCGTGGTCGCGGGGACCGCCTGGCACTGGTTCGACGCGCACCTGGCCACCCGCGAGGTCGCTCGGCTGCTGGCGACACCGGCGAGCGGCCTGGGCCTGCTGTGGAACGACTACGACGAGTCTGTCGAGTGGGTGGGCACGTACGCCCGGATCGCGAGCGACCGCAGGTCGTCCAGCTCGCCCAGCGCCCGAAGTGGCAGCTGGAAGGAGAGCTTCGACGAGGTGCCCGGTTGGGAGCCGCTGCGCGAGGCGCGGTTCCCGAACCCGTGGCCGACCACGCGACAAGGACTCGCCGATCGGCTCCTGTCGTCGAGCGTGATCTCCGGGCTCCCGCCGACGGGGCGAGCGGAAGCCCTGCGGGAGCTCGACGCACTGGTACGCCGCTTCGGGCTGAGCGAGGAGCTCGAGCTGCCGTACGTCACGTCCCTCTACTGGACGTTTCCCTCGACGTAGGCGGTCACCTCGTCGCGCGTGGCAGGCGGCTCGTGGGCGCCGACGTACCAGTCGAGATCCGGCGTCAGGAGCCGGCGCAGCAGGGCGAGGTCGGCGGTGTCGGTCTCCTTCCGCAGGTGGTACGGCGGCGGGTAGACGGCGTCGCCCAGCAGCACGACGCGGGACGTCGGGTCGACGACCACCAGCGAGTCCTCGCTGTGCTGGCCGCCGACGTGACGGAGCTCGACGCCGTTCGGCAAGGTCAACGTGTCGGCGAACGTCGTGGTCGGCGGCAGCACGCGGAAGGCCTCCCACGACGGCATCGCCCAGGCGCGGGCGCGGAAGCTCAGGGCGAGGCGGGGGTTGTCCTGTACGCACGCGCGCAGGTACGCGTGACTCCACGGCCGTTCGGCCTCCGCCGTCAGCACCGGGAGTGCGGCCTCGTGCGCGACGATCTCCACATCGGCCGGCCACGCGCACGCGCCCCACACGTGGTCCCAGTGCGAGTGCGTGTAGACCAGCCACCGCGGCGCCGGCAGCCCGGCCGAGCGAAGCGCCTCCTGCACCACCAGCGCTCGGCCCGGGCTGTTGCCGGCGTCCACGACCACACTCCCCCGCTCGTCCGCGATCACGGTCACGCAGGGCTGCACGTTGTCCGGATCCGGGTCGCACGCAAACACGAACACCCGCCCCGCCAACAAAGAGAACGTCACCTGGCTAAGCCTAGGTCGTGTTGCGAAAATAGCGTCGGTCATCGCGCGCAGCGCGATGGCGCGCGGCGCATCGCGCCTGGCTGGGTGTGGTGCAGGTCAAGGTCGTACTCGTCTGTACGTCCGCCGATCTGCAACGCAGCCAGGCGGGATGCGAGGTGTCGCGCGCCAGGCGATCTTTTCGCAACGCGGCCTAGGAGTCCCAGATCGCGCCGTACGCCGGGATCCCTCGACGTTCCATTCCCGACACCACCTGCCAGGTCAGCTTCTTGTTCGAGATGCAGATCACCGCCTCCGCGTCGAAGTCACGGTACGCCTCGTACGCCAGCGCGACCATGTCCGGCTTGCCGTGCGCCGAGGTGTCCCACACCAACGCGTCCGGTTGCACCGCGAAGATCTCGTCGACGAGCTCGTCCCCGTACGTCAACCGCGGGTTGCGCGTCGCCCACACCAACCGAGCCGGCACCTTCTGCGCCAACAGGTGCGGGAGGCACGGCCCGATCCCCGAGCCCGTCGCGACGTAGATCACCCGCGTGAACAACGTCTCGATGTTCGCCACGCCCGCCGTCGTGATCCCCTTCACCCACACGTGCGAGGGCAGGTCGTCGATGAACGAGCCCGTCCAGTCGCCCGCCCGCGAGATCGTCAGCCGGAAGCCGTGCTCGTCCGGCGCGGGCACGTTCGCGAACGAGTGCCACTCCAGCAACGGCCGCCGGCTGATCGCCGTCGACGAACCCGAGAACGGCGTCACCCCGTGGTCGAACCGGGCCAGCACCACGTGCGACGACGGTCGCGAGAGGTGCACCGGAACGCGCCGAAGTCTCAACCAGGGAAGGGCAACGCTGAACGTGACGACCGCCAGCACAACGATCCCCACCACGGACCCGCCGAGCACCGTGTGCACCCAGAACAGCACCAGCGCTGCCCACCCGCCGAACCGGTGGATCTTCTCGAACGTGTCGTGGAACCGCGCGCGGAACGGCGGCGCCGCCGTCACGCTGATCCCGACGAGCAGCCCGACCAGGACGTACGCCACCACGCTCGTCGCGGTCGGCGGGGAGCCGAGCAGCGACACCACGTACGCCACGAACCACAGCGTCCCCGCGAGCGCACCACCGACGTGCAGTCCGCCGAAGTGGTAGACCTTGCCGAGCGTCCATCGCAGCTTCAGCGGCCAGCTCGTCGGCACACTCGTCGCCAACCGGAACAGCAGGTTGATCACGTACTGCTGTCGCACCAGTATCGCCAACGCGAGGTTGCCGAGCACGAGATTGGCCATGCTCTGTGGGGAGACGCCGGGCAGGAACACGACGTTGACGAGCAGCACGAACGCGGCCAGCCGGTTGTGGTGCATCAGCCAAGGATGCTTGAAGAAACGCCGCAAGGCGGAGGGCTCCGCCTGGGTGCGCGCAGCGGGTCGGGAGACAGTCAACACGCTCATGACGCCACCGCCACCCGCGCCGCCAGCGGAGCCGCCTCGGCCAGCGCGAGCAGAGCCCGCTTGTCGACCTTGCCGCGGCTGGTCTCCGGCAGCGACCCGACCGCGTACACCGACGACGGCACGCAGTAGTACGGCAGCGCCGACTCGACCGCCGCCCGCGCCGCATCCACGTCGACGTCGGCGGGCGTGACGAACGACACCAGGTTGCGGTCGTCCAGCTTCAACGTCACCGCCCGCGCGCATCCCGGAACGCCTTCCAGGACAGAAGAAACCGAGTCCAGCTCGACCCGGAACCCGCGCACCTTCACCTGGTCGTCGGTACGACCGAGATGCTCCAGCTCGCCGTCAGGTGTCCACCGACCGAGATCTCGGGTACGGAACATGAGACGACCGCCGCCAAGGAACGGATCGGGCGCGTACCGCTCGGCGTTCAGCGCGGGGTTGTCGAGGTACCCGGCCGAGACGCAGTCGCCACCCGCCCACATCTCCCCCACCTCGCCGATCGCGCAGAGCTTCCGCTCGTCGTCGAGCACGTACACGGTGTTGTTCGGGGTCGGCCGCCCGATCGACAACCGGATCGCCGACGGGTCGTGGCGCTGCATCGTGTTCACGATCGTGGTCTCGGTAGGCCCACAGGAGTTGAAGAAATCGCAGCGCGACGCCCACCGGTCGGCGAGCGGGCGTGGGCACGGCTCGCCCGCGACAGCGACGACCTTCACCTGGGAGCACTCGGCCGGATCGACCACGGAGAGCACGGTCGGCGTGGCGATCAGCACGTCCGCCATCCGGGCCGCGGCGCCGATGTCGGTGCCGCGGATCACCAGCGTCGCGCCGTGGCTGAGGCAGCCGAGGATCTCCCACGCCGCCATGTCGAACGCGACGTTCAGCAGCTGCGCCACCCGCCAGCCCGGCCGGATCCCCAGCGACCCCGGCGCGGTGAGCAGGATGTTGGCGACGTTGCGATGGGTGACCTTGACCCCGTTCGGCTTGCCGGTCGTGCCGGAGGTGAAGAGCACGTAGCACCCGTCGGCCGGCTCGCTCGCCACTTCTGGCGCCGTCGACGCGCCGGGCGACGGCGTGTCGAGTGCCCACACGTGCGGACCTTCCGGCACCCGATCGAGGTGGGCGGACGTCGTCAGGATCACGCGGGTGCGCGCGGTCGCGACGACGTGGGCCAGCTGTGGCAGCGGCGTGATGCCCACGTCCTGCGGAACGTACGCGGCACCCGCCTTCAACGTGCCGAGCAGCCCGACCAGCATCGGGATCGAACGGCGTACGAACAGTGCCACGTTGTCGCCGGGCCGGATGCCCGCCGTGACGAGCTGGTGCGCCACCGCGTTCGCCTGCCGGTCGAGCTCGCCGTAGCTGATCGTGTCGCCCGTGCCCACATCGATCGCGGCCACGGCATCGGGTGCCGTGGCCGCGTGGGCTTCGAACGCGCGATGGACGAGGCCGTACGGAACCTCGACGCTCGGGCCGGTGCCGAACCGTTTGACCAGCTCGCGGTCCGCGGGAGCGAGCTGGTGGAGCAGCGGCTCCGGCCACGTCTGCCTCGGCGTAGCACGAGACGGTGACTGCATGGGAATCCCCCTTCGCTCGGGTGTCTTGGTCAAGACCACGAAGTGAGGGAGAACCCGGTTCACTCAGAACTTCGTAACTTCTTGCCGACCGAACTCACACCCGGGTTCCAGGTGCCTCCCAGGTCGGCCGGAGAAGGTGCGAGGCATGACAACGACGATTCCCGGCAACCCGCCGGCAGCCGTTGCCGCCAGCGACCGGACTCCCGCCGCCTGGCGGCGCTGGGTCGTCGGGCTCGTCCGCGGCAACTCATACGACCCTCGGTGGGTACGTCCCACGCTCCTGGCTCTGCTGTCCGCGACCGCGGTCCTGTACGTCTGGGGGCTCGGCGCGTCCGGCTACGCGAACAGCTTCTACTCCGCCGCCGCCCAGGCCGGCGCGGACAGCTGGAAGGCGTTCTTCTTCGGTTCCTCCGACGCCGCGAACTCGATCACGGTCGACAAGACGCCGGCGTCGCTGTGGCTGATGGCGCTGTCCGTGCGCGCGTTCGGGCTGAGCTCGTGGAGCATCCTGCTGCCGCAGGCTCTGGCGGGCGTGGCGACCGTCGGGGTGCTGTACGCGACCGTACGGCGGTGGTTCCCGCCCTCGGCTGGACTGATCGCTGGCGCGGTGATGGCGCTGACTCCCGTTGCCACGTTGATGTTCCGCTTCAACAACCCGGACGCTCTGCTCGTGCTGCTGCTGACTCTTGGCGCCTACGCGACTGTGCGGGCCGTCGAGAAGGCGAGCGCGAAGTGGCTCATGCTCGTCGGCGTGCTGGTGGGCTTCGCGTTCCTCACCAAGATGTTGCAAGCGCTGTTGGTGATTCCGGCGTTCGCTCTGGTGTACCTGCTCGCGGCGCCGACGGGGTGGGGCCGGCGGATCCGTCAGCTTCTGCTGGCGGGCTTGGCGTTGGTGGTGTCCGGCGGCTGGTGGGTGGCGGTGGTGGAGCTGATCCCCGCGCAGTACCGGCCATACATCGGCGGCTCGCAGACCAACAGCGTGCTGGATCTGATGTTCGGCTACAACGGTCTTGGTCGGCTGAACGGTGAGGAGGTCGGCTCGGTCGGTGGTGGAGGTGGCGCCGGGGGCGGGCCAGGCTGGGGCGAGACCGGGATCGGGCGGTTGTTCAACGCCGAGAACGGTGGTCAGGTCGCGTGGCTGCTGCCTGCCGCGCTGGTCCTCCTGATCGCGGGGCTCGTGCTGCGTGGCCGTTCGCCGCTCGTTGACCGGCCCCGTGCGGCGTTCGTGCTGTGGGGCGGCTGGTTAGTGGCGACCGCGCTGGTGTTCAGCTTCATGGCGGGGATCTATCACGCGTACTACACGGTGGCGCTGGCTCCGGCGATCGGCGCTGTCGTGGGGATGGGCGTGGTCGCTCTGTGGCGGGAGCGGGGGCGGATCTGGGTGCCGATCGTGCTGGCTCTGACGCTCGCGGGGACGTCGGTCTGGGCCTACGTGCTGCTCGGCCGGAGTGCGACGTTCGTGCCGTGGCTGCGGACGGTGATCCTCGTCGTCGGCATCTTCGCGGCGCTGGCCTTGCTGGTGGTGGAGCTGCTGCCGCGACGGTTGGCGCAGGGTGTGGCGGCGGTGGCCGCTCTCGTCGCGCTGGCCGGGCCGGCGGCCTACTCGCTGCAGACCGCGGCCGCGGCGCACACCGGCTCGATCCCGACGGCGGGTCCCGCGGTGGCGAACGCGCGCGGCGGCGGGCCTGGCGGCGGTGGTGGGCGGATGTTCGGCCCCGGCCAGGGCCAGGCACCGCAGGGCGCGCCGCCCGGCGGAGGTGGTCGCTTCGGTGGTGGCGGTGGTGGCGGTGGTGGCGCTGGCGGCCTGCTGAACGGCGCGAACGTCAGCACCGAGCTGGTCGCGCTGCTGAAGGCCGGCGGCACCTCGTTCACCTGGGCCGCGGCCTCGGTCGGCTCGCAGAACGCGGCCAGCTACCAGCTCGCGAGTGGCCTGCCTGTGATGGCGATCGGCGGCTTCAACGGCAGCGACCCGTCACCGACGCTGGCGCAGTTCCAGCAGTACGTCGCCTCCGGTCAGATCCATTACTTCCTCGGCGGCGGTGGCTTCGGCAGCCGCGGCGGCAGCTCGAGCTCGACCGAGATCGCCGAATGGGTCGCGGCCAACTTCGAGGCCCAGACCATCGGGACCTCCACCGTCTACGACCTCTCGTCCGGCTCGACCGCCTCGGCGAGCATCTGACCCCTGCGTTCGAGCTTCACTCGCGGCGTGGTGCCCGGAACGTCAGGTACAGCACGCGGAGTGCGAGGACACAGCCGATCAGCAGAATGTTGTAGCCGAACAGCTGATAGAGGCTCACGTCGGCGACGAACGGTGGGCCTTCGTCGCTGCCGAGCAGGTAGACGGCCATGAAGCCGGCGGCCGCGGCGAGGAACGTGAGCACGAGCTGGTGCAGCAGCCCGGAGGCGTACCGGCGGTCCCGTTCGTCGGAGAACAGCCGCACGTTCACGCTGAACCGGCCCTGTTCCAGCGCGCTGGAGATCCGGTCGATCCGCCGCGGCAGCCGCCGCAGCATCGGGAGCAGCGACATCAGCTCGGCGGTCGCGGTCTCGCGCAGCGAGGTGCCGGTGAGCTGCGAGGTCAGCTGCGACGTGGCGAACGCACGGGCCTCCGACACGATGTTGAAACCGGGCGACAGCTGCGCCAGAGTCCCTTCCAGCGTTGCCAAGGCGCGGAACACCGCCGCAACCTCGGGCGGGATCGACAGTTCGTAGAACGCGATCAGCCGGAACAGGTCGCTGAACATCGCCAGGTCCGGTGTCGAGCCCGCCCCGAGATGCCGCGCCATGAACTGACCGAGCGCGCGTTCCAGCCGCTGCTCGTCGATGTCCTCCGGCCGCGTGACGATCTCCAACAGCGAGTCACGCATGCCCGCCGGATCGCCGCGTTCGAGCGAGAGCAGCAGGTGCTGCAACGACGTACGGATCATCCCGTCGAGCCGACCGACCGAGCCGAAGTCCAACAGGCCAAGGCGATTGTCGGCGAGCAGGAACACGTTGCCCGGATGTGGATCGGCGTGGAACACCCCGTCCAGCATGACCTGCTTGAGGATCGCGCCGAGCAGCGCTCGCCCGAGCTCGAGCCGGTCGAGCTCCCGTTCCTCGACGACGGACTCCAGCGCGCCGAGCGGCGTACCCTCGAGCCGGCTGAGGACGAGTACGCGCGAGGTCGACATCTCCTCGTACACCGTCGGCAGCACGACGCCCGTGTCGCCGCCGCGGTCGCGGGTCGCGGTGCTGACGGCACCGATGTTCCGAGCCTCGATGTCGAAGTCGAGCTCTTCTCGCAGTGCCGCGGCGAACCCCTCGGCGAGCGCGATCGCGCCGAACGAGCGGCCCCACGACGTTCGGACCTCCAACGTGCGGGCCAGCCGGATCACGATGTCGAGATCGCGATCGACAATCTTCCGGATGTCCGGTCGCTGCACCTTGATCACGACGTCCTGGCCGGTCTTCAGCCTGGCCTGATGGACCTGGGCGACCGAGGCGGCGGCCAACGGCGTACTGCTGATCTCGGCGAAGACCTCACTCGGCCGCGCGTTCAGCTCGCTGGTGAGAACGGCCTCGATCTGCTCCCACGGCGCCGGCGGGACCTGGTCCTGCAGCCGGCTCAGCTCCTCGACGAACTCGATCGGCAGCATGTCGCGCCGCGTCGACAGCACCTGGCCGAGCTTGACGAACGTGACGCCGCCCTCTTCGAGCGCCTCGCGCAGCGACTGCGCGAGCCGTACCTGCCCCTGCCGTCCCCCGTCGCTCGGCGCGGTGCGCCGGCCGCGCAGGTACGGGCCGAGGCCGTGCCGGAACGCGATCATGGTGATCTTGCTGTACCGGCGGCCACGGCCGAGCGCACGCCGCAGCGCCCGCAGCCACTGGATCGGCGCGATCCGGAGACCACTCGCGGCCGCCGCCTCGAGCGCGACGAGGAAGATCATCGCGACCAGCAGGCCGAAGCCGAGCGAGATCGTGAACACACCAATCCACGCCGGGGTGAAGCTCGTTGCCTCGACTCGCCAGGGCAGCTGGAGGAGCCCGTTGCTGACCATCAGCCCGATGAACCCGGCGATCACGCTGCGGAGGAACCCGACCTGCATGCCCAGGATTCGCCGGGCCGCGAGGGAGAACAGCGTCATCGTGACGATGAACGTCGTGACCGTGACCACGGCGATGATGACGATGAACACCGGGTTGTCGAGGAACGGCGGTGGCTGGTTCACCCGCCGGAGTCTAGGGCTGCGGCCGGTGAACGGCTTACAGGTAAGGGGTCTACCCGGGCCTCGGCGCGTCGTCGATGGCGTCGCCAGTTATAGCCGTCAGGCGTGCCAGCGCCGATGGTCGACGAAGAGTTGCTCGCTCGCGTCCAGGACGTCCAGGTAGTCGGTCCTGTGCTCGCGAGTTGGATGGACGCCGAAGTCCGTCAACAGAAGCCGGAGGATGGACTCGATGCTGACCCGGCCGGTGGGGATGTGGGCGTGCCGATCCAGCGCGCTGGAACTCACGTGGAGATGCGGGAAGTCGACACCGGGTAGCGGCGTGGGGTGCCAATGCCAGGAGATCAGCTCCCGCCCGTCGGCGTCATCGAGGCGGTAGTCGTAGGCGACCGTGCTGACATGCCAGACCTTCGGAGCCTCCTCCACCATCCGGAAGCTGTGCGCGAGGCCGAAGTGGACATCGCCTTTCGTCGAGCGCAGCTTGAGAGGTTCGACGGACAGAGTCAGCGCCCCCACTTGGTCATGTCCCTTGCCCCCACTCGCCAACACCTGAGCGTTCGTCACGCACGACAAGGCCCGTTTGAGGGGCTCGAGGAACGCAGCTTTGGCTGCGGCAGCTGACCTACCGGGCAAAGGGGAGGAGCATGATCAGGTGGAGAACGTCGCGATCATCGAGATCCAACTGGCCTGCGTCGTACGCCGCCTCGAACTGCTCCAGCGTCAGATTGAGCAGCCGCCGCGTACGCTCGTCCAGCATCTCGCGGCCCTCGGCGCGGTCGAGCTCGACAACACCGGGCTCCCCGGTAATGGGGCTCATGGCCAGCCTCCTCTCGGTCACTTGCGCATCGCCAACGCATCACTAGGTCAAGGGTTGCACAGCTCACCGACATGAACCAGTTGCGTCGAGGAGGTGTGGACAAACGTTCGAGGTGACCTGAGGCGATCCCGTACCGGCCGATAGCGTGAGGTCGATCCGGCGAGGAAGGGACGCGGCCATGGCAGCTTGGGCCGACCACGCGATCTGGTGGCAGGTGTACCCGCTCGGCTTCGTCGGCGCGGAACGTTCCGCCCTGCCGCCGGACGCTGAACCGGTGCATCGCCTCGACCGGTTGGAGGCGTGGCTCGACTACCTCGTCGGCCTTGGCTGCAACGGGCTCGCGCTCGGGCCGGTGTTCGCGTCGGAGACGCACGGGTACGACACCGTCGATCACCTCCGGGTCGACCCCAGGCTCGGCGACACGCACGACCTCGACGCGCTGATCGCCGCCTGCCAGGCGAAGGGTGTCCGCGTGCTGCTCGACGGCGTGTTCAACCACGTCGGACGCGGGTTCGGCCCGTTCCAGGACGTGCTCGCGCACGGCCGCGCGTCGGCGTACGCGAACTGGTTCCGGCTCGACTGGACCGACGACGGCTTCGACTACGCGGACTTCGAGGGTCACCGGCAGCTCGTCGCGCTCAACCACGACGAGCCCGCCGTCGTCGAGTACGTGGCCGAGGTGATGACGCACTGGCTCGACCGCGGCATCGACGGGTGGCGGCTCGACGTCGCCTACGCCGCGCCGTTGCCGTTCTGGCGCCAGGTCACCGATCGGGTGCACGCGCGGCACCCGGACGCGTGGCTGTTCGGCGAGGTGATCCACGGTGACTACGCCGGCTTCGTCCGCGAGGGTGGCCTGGACTCGACCACGCAGTACGAACTGTGGAAGGCGATCTGGAGCTCGCTGAACGATCGCAACCTCTTCGAGCTGGCGTGGGCGTTCGACCGGCACGCGAAGCTGCTCGAGGAGTTCGTTCCCCAGACGTTCGTCGGCAACCACGACGTGACGCGGATCGTCAGCAAGCTGGTGGACGAACGGCATCTCGGCCACGCGCTCGCGGTCCTGTTCACGCTGGGCGGCGTGCCGAGCGTCTATGCCGGCGACGAGCAGGCGTTCCGCGGCGTCAAGGAGGATCGGGAGGGCGGCGACGACGAGATCCGGCCGGCGTTCCCGGCCGCGCCGGACGCGCTGGCGTCGGAGGGTTGGCCGCTGTATCGGCTGCACCAGGACCTCATCGGCCTGCGCCGGCGACATGCCTGGCTGGTGCGGGCGTCGGTGCGGGTGGACAAGCTCGCGAACCAGCAGCTGGCGTACACCGTCTCCGCCGCGGACACCGAGGAACGGCTGCTCGTTCTGCTCAACCTGGCCGACGATCCGTTTCGGTTCGACGTCCCAGCGGGCATGGTGAAGCTGAAAGGCTCGCGCGAGGCGGGAGAACCTGCCATCGTCGAAGCACACGGGTGGTCGATCCTGGGGTGATGTGATGCGCAAGTACGTGATCATGGGCGTCCAGGGCAGCGGGAAGGGCACCCAGGCCGACCTGCTGGCGGTCGACCTCGACCTGGTGCAGATCAGCGTCGGCGACATGTTCCGCTGGCACGTGAAGAACCACACGAAGATCGGCGCCCAGGTCCGCCGCGTGATGGCCGCCGGCGAGTTGGTGCCGGACGACCTGGTGGAGTCGCTCGTACGTCAGCGCCTGGAGCAGCACGACTGGAACTTCGGCTTCATCGTCGACGGATTTCCGCGGAACGCGCGGCAGGCCGAGTTCTTCCTGGAGAGCTACGACATCGACGGCGTGATCCAGCTCGACCTGCCCGACGAAGAGGTCCGCCGCCGCATCCTCGCCCGTCGCCTGTGCTCCAAGTGCGGCATGGACTACAACCTCATCGCCGACCGCCCCACGGTGCCCGACCGCTGCGACGTCTGCGGCGGCGAGCTCGTCAGCCGCGAGGACGACACCGAAGAGGCGTTGGCGGCACGGCTGAAGGACTACCACGAGAAGACGAATCCCCTGCTGGATCTCTTCCGCCGCAAGGAGTTCGTCTTCGCCGTCGACGCCCGCGCCGACAAGGCGACCGTGCAACAGGAGATCCGCGCCAAGCTCAACCTCCCGCCCTACCAGGGCGAGGAGAGCTGAGCTACTCCTTCTCCGCGCCCAGAAAGGCCAGGCAGGGTTCGACGCCTTCGAGGGTCGCGTCGACCGTACGGTGCTGCTCCCACGCTTCCCGCGTCAGCCGGAAGTGCTGCTCCAGAGCGACCTTGCCGCGAGAGATGCCCCGCCCCATCCCGTTCTCCGCATACCCGAGCTTGCGCGACACCGTCAGCGAAGCGGGGTTGTGCAGGTAGCCGGTCGACACCGCTTCTTCCGCGCCCAGGCCGGCGAAGGCCAGGTGCAGCATCGCCGCGCGCATCTCGGTGCCGATGCCACGACCCTGGTAACGCAACCCCAGCCACGACTCGGAAGTCACCTGGCGCTGGATGGCGAAGTCGTCGGCCTCCACCTCCTGCACGCCCACCGGGTCGCCGTCGACGAAGACGACCAGGTTCAGAGCCCACGAGTCCGGCTTGATCTCGGACTGGCGCTTCCAATGTTGCTGGATCACCCGGCGAGAAAGCTTCGGACCAGGCAGCTCCGACCACGGGTTCCCGAACGGCATCATGTCCGGCTCGTGGATCCCCTCGGCGGCCAGCTCAGCCAGCGTGGCCAGCTCGTCGCCGGAGGGGAACCGCAGTTCCAGCCGAGAGGTCCGGACACGTAGGCCTAGCACGGGGATGTGGTCGATCAGCATGGCGACAGGCTAGCGAGTACGCACGAAGATGTCGTCCGCGTTGTTGCTGTCCCCCGCGACCAGGTTGGCGGCGTCCGAGGCGAACGCAACGACACCGTCGTCGCTCACTGTCGGGAAGCCGTTCCCGATTCCCGACGTGATCTGCGCGCCCGACGTGCTCACGCTCACCCGCGTCGTCGTCGCCGCCTGGCGATCGCGCAGGAAGACATCCGCCGTCTCATTCGTGTCCCCCGCCACCAGGTTGGAGGCGACCGAGCGGAACGTCACGTACCGCCCGTTGGGGCTGACAGAAGACTGGTCACTCCACCCGTTCGCCGCGGCCGGACCGACGCTCGCCTTGCTCGTCGCGCCCAGCTGCAGGTCGCGTACGTAGACCTCCGGGCCACCGACGAAAGGCCCGCCCACCAGGTCGGTCGCGTACGAGGCGAACGAGACGTACCGGCCGTCCGCGCTGATCGACTCGTCGAAGACGTCGCCCTGCGTCTGCGCACCCGAGCTGTTCAGGTTCGCCCGCACGGTGGTGCCCGCCAGAGTGTCGCGTACGAACAGGTCCCAACGCCCGTTCGTGTCGTCCGCCACCAGGTTCGTCGCACCGGAGCGGAACACCACGCGGCCGTTGTCGCTCACCGCGGTGGGCATCGCGTACGCCTCGGCGTTCCCCTGCACGCCCGCCGTGCTCAAGCTCACCCGCGCGATCGCGCCCGTCGTGAGGTCGGCGACGAACGCGTCGGCAACGCCGTTCGTGTCCCCAGCAACGAGGTTCGACGCACCCGCGATGAACGCCACGTAGCGCCCGCTCGGGCTGATCCCCGGCCGCCCGCTGAAGCCGTTCCCACCTGGAGTCACCAGAACCGTTGTCCCTGCGACGAGATCGCGCACGAACACGTCGCTCTGCCCGTTCGTGTCCCCGGCGACCAGGTCCGACGCGGAAGAGCTGAACGTGACGTACCGGCCGTCAGCACTGAGGTTCGGCTCGCTGCTGCCGCCATTGGCGTACCCACCGCCCAAGGCGACGCTCGCCAAAGAAGTGGTCCCGGCAACGCGGTCCCAGACGAACACGTCGAAGCCCGCACCGTTGTCGCCCGGCACCAGGTTCGTCGCCCCCGACTGGAACGCGACGTACCGCCCGGAACCGCTGATCGCGGGGTTTCCGGAGTCGTCGTTCCCCTGCGCACCAGCAGAGCTCACGCTCGCGCGCTCGGTCGAAGGCGCCGCGTACGCGGTCCCCACTGACATCCCCAGGCCGAGAAGGCCGACGACAAGCAACGTGACAGACCTGCGCATGTGATCCCCTCCCGTAAGACCGTGCGGGTCATCCAAGCCGAGGGGATGTCGATCGCATTGGTTTCTCGCGATTTCTCGCGGCAGCAAGCTGTCAGGCGTAGACCACTTCGCCTCAGCGAGCAGGCAAGGCGGTGACGAGCTCCCGCGCGACGCGCAGCACGGACGCCTCCACCTGTGCTGGTGGACGCGGCCCGAAGTGCAGGAACGTGAGCTGGTACCGACCGGCGGCCACGGCGATCCTGGCGACGTTGCCGACCGTGCTCGTCGCGGAAAGGTCTCCGAGCGAGACAGGCTTGGCAGACCAGCCGTGTGCCCACTGCCGGACCTCGAGCTCGGCGTCGTTAGCGTCGTCGTGCACGCGCAGGCTCACTGACAGACCGGCATGCGCACGGGAGACCTGGTCGGGTCGCACCTCGAACGGCTCACCGTTGTCCGACCAGTCGCACGCCGCGGCACGAGGCGCTTCGGCGCGGAAGCCGACGGTCTCCTTCGGCGTACCCGCCGCCGCGAGAGTGTCCGCCGGCACCAGCGCACAAAGGTCGAATGCGGTCGGCTCGGGAACGGGAGTCTCCGAGGGCGGCGGCGTGTACACCGCCTCGACCGTCGGCACCTTCGACCAAGCCGCGTTGGCCTCGCGGCCGACGGCGAGCAGGATCCGCTCGATCGTCGCGCGGTCGACCCGCACCTGCTTCCCGTTCGCCCAGTCGCGGGCGTACAGCTCCACCTCGAGCACGCCGTCCGGCCGGCAGACCAACAGCTCCTCGTCGACGGCATCGGAGTCGATCCACGCCCGTGTCCCGGGAACCTCGACGGGCCGCACGTTCTCGTCCTTGCCGCCGCCGGCGCGGTACGTGGCGTACTCGTCGCAGTCCTGTTCGGAGCTCGCCTCCGTCGCGACCGACAGCTTGCGGGTGAACGGGCGCCGGCCAGGGTCGGCTCCGCTGGTGTCCGCGGAGAAGTCCCACCCACACCTCGACCGCGTGTTGTTGGGGACGGTCTCCGACACGGTCGGGTCCGCCACGGCCGGGCCGACCACCTCGTCGAGCGTCGCCGGTGAGACCAGCGCGCACGCGTCGGGAGAAGGGAGTCGCGGCTCGGGAACGGCCGGTTCGTCGGTGGTCGACGTACAGGCGGTGGCCGCGATCACCACGCCCAGTAACGCCACGCAAACTCGCCTCATGTGTCGCGGATCCCCGTTCGTTCGCCCGTTGGCGGACAGCCTAGGCGCGGCGCAGGCGTACGGACGACGGAGGTCACGACACGCCAGATCTTGCGGTCCAACGACTTGTCGGACCCCGCATGTAGTGTCTGTCGAGCTGATGGTTCGACCGGCTCGCCAGGCCGGTCGAGGCAAGAGGGAACCCCGTGCGAATCGGGGACTGCCCCGCAGCGGTGAGCGGGAACGAACGCCGTCACCATCCAGCGAGCCCCAATCGCTGGAGGGTCGAGCACTGGGTGTCACCACGAGCCTGGGAAGCGACGGCTATTAGGCCACCCCCGCCGACCTTCCCCCTCCGGTCGGTGGTCTGCCCGCGAGTCCGAAGACCTGCCATCGGTGTGCGCCCGCGAGGACAAGCGGGCGCGCAAGGTGCCGAGCCTCGCGGGAGGGCTCAGGGACGCGCAGCGCCGACCCCTCGGTCGGGCGCTGCCCTCTCCCCTGCCGCGAAGTCGAAGCCGCGAACGCCAGACCGCAGCTCGCGAGGAGAGAGTTCCGTGACCCAAGCACCACCAGCACCCACCCAGCAGGTCGTCCGCCGCGACGGCAGCACGTCGCCGTTCGACCCCAGCAAGATCTCGGTCGCCCTGACCAAGGCGTTCCTGGCGGTGGAGGGACGCCAGGCCGGTGACTCCAGCCGCGTCCACGAGACCGTACGAGAGCTCACGGCGTCGGTCGCCGCTTCCCTGACGAGGCACCAGAGCCGGACGTTCCACATCGAGGACATCCAGGACCAGGTCGAACTCGCGTTGATGCGCGACGGCCACCACCGGGTCGCTCGCGCGTACGTCCTGTACCGCGAGGAGCACGCCCGCGCACGGCTCGAGCGCGACGTCCCCGGTGAGTCCGAAGCCACGCCGCAGCTACAGGTCAAGCAGATCGACGGCGAGCTTCGCCCGCTCGACACCGCCCGCCTCACGCGTCTCGTCGAGGACGCCTGCGCCGGGCTCGACGGAGCGAACGCCGAGGCGGTGCTCGCCGAGATCAGGCGCAACCTGTACGACGGCATGACGGTCGCGGAGCTCGAGGTCGCCCAGATCATGGCGGCCCGGACGTTCGTCGAGGCCGACTCCGACTACGCGTTCGTCAGTGCCCGGCTGCTGCTGGACAAGCTGCGGCGCGAGGCGCTCACGTTCCTCGCCGACCGTCCCGACGAGGCGCGCCGCGAGGAGATGGCTTCGCGCTACCCGGCGTACTTCAAGTCGTATGTGCACCGCGCGATCGAGCTGGAGCTGCTCGACCCCGAGCTCGCCCGGTTCGACCTGGACCGGATCGGCAAGGCGCTCAAGCCCGAGCGCGACGAGCAGTTCCAGTTCCTCGGCCTGCAGACCCTGTACGACCGGTACTTCCAACACTCCGACGGCATCCGCTTCGAGCTGCCGCAGGCGTTCTTCATGCGCGTCGCGATGGGTGTCGCGATCCGCGAGATCGACCGCGAGGCACGCGCGATCGAGTTCTACGAGCTGCTCTCCTCGTTCGACTTCATGCACTCCACGCCGACGCTGTTCAACGCGGGGACGACCAGGCCGCAGCTGTCGTCCTGCTTCCTCACCACGGTCGACGACGACCTCGACGGCATCTTCCAGGGCATCAAGAACAACGCCCTGCTCGCGAAGTACTCCGGCGGACTCGGCAACGACTGGACGCCTGTGCGCGGCATGGGCGCCCACATCAAGGGCACGAACGGCAAGTCCCAGGGCGTCGTCCCGTTCCTCAAGGTCGCGAACGACACCGCGGTGGCTGTCAATCAATGCTTTGCGCCAGCAACACCCGTCTACACAGCAGATGGCGTCAAAGAGATCCAGGCCGTCGAGGTGGGCGACCTTGTTCTGGGAATCAGTGGAACGTACCGCGAGGTCACCCAGAAGTTCGTCTACGACAACGTCGACATCACCGTCGACGTGAACGTCAAGCATGCGATCGACCCCGTGACGGTCACGGCAGGCCACCCGTTCTACGCCATCCAGGGGGTTCCGCTCGAACAAGACACCAAGCGCACCTACGCATCGCTGGCCAGCGGCAAGGTACGCCCCGACTGGGTAGCGGCCGGCAAGCTCTGCAAGGGCGACTATGTCGCCCAGGTCGTGCCGAAGGAAGTCGTTCCCGTCCCTGGCTTCACCGACGACGACGCGCGCCTCTACGGGGTCCTGCTGGGTGACGGACACCTGGCGAAGGACGGACTCGAGTGGGGAGTGTGCGGAAACCCGCAGCGAGACGCCCATCTGTCGTTCGTCCGCGACTACCTCAATGCTCGCGGTATCCACTTCTGGGAAGCTCACCGCGGCCACACCTTCGCCTCGATCAGATGGGCGTCGGGTGAGCCAACGCTTCCCTTGACGGGCGACGATCTCTACGACGAGCATGGCGACAAGCGCATCTCCCGACGCTTCTCGCACCTGCCGCATGCTCAGACCCGTGCGCTCCTGCGCGGCCTGCTCGAGACAGACGGGGGTGTGTCGCGCGGCGTAGAGATCTCCTTCACCTCCACTTCGAGGCCGCTCACCGCCGGCCTCCGGTACCAGCTGCTGCGTCTGGGGATCCCTACCGCCGGCCAGTATCGAGTACGGGACACGAGCCATGTGGGTCATCGCTCCGACGGGTCCGAGATCACGTTCAGTGGAGTGACCAAGGCGTTCGACGTCCGAGTCCCCGCGGTCCCGGAGATCGCCGAGCTCGTCGGCGCTCGGCCGATCCACAAGAAGAACTGGCTCGAGCACCGCGGCATGCTCTTCACGAGGGTTCGCGACGTGCACGAGACCGAGATCGCACCCACGGTCTTCGACCTCGAGGTCGAGGGCGACGAGTCCTACATGACCGTCGCGGGGCTCGCTCACAACGGCGGGCGCCGTAAGGGGGCGGCGTGCGCGTATCTCGAGACGTGGCACATCGACATCGAGGAGTTCCTCGATCTGCGGAAGAACACCGGGGACGATCGGCGCCGGACGCATGACATGAACACCGCGAACTGGGTGCCCGACCTGTTCATCCAGCGGGTCGAGGCGGACGGGCCGTGGACACTGTTCTCCCCCAACGAGGTGCCGGAGCTGCACGACCTCTACGGAACGGCTTTCGCCAAGCGGTACGAGGAGTACGAGGCGGCGGCTGAACGCGGCGAGCTCAAGGTGCACCGCCGCATGCGTGCGGTCGAGCTGTGGCGCCGGATGCTGTCGATGGTGTTCGAGACCGGGCACCCGTGGATCACGTTCAAGGACCCGTGCAACCTGCGCTCGCCGCAGCAGCACTCCGGCGTGGTGCATTCGTCCAACCTGTGCACGGAGATCACGCTCAACACGACGGTCGACGAGGTCGCGGTCTGCAACCTCGGCTCGGTCAACCTGCTCAACCACGTGCGGGACGGTAAGCTCGACAAGGAGCACCTCGCGCGGACCGTGCGCGCCGCCGTTCGCGCGCTGGACAACGTGATCGACGTGAACTTCTACACGATCCCGGAGGCACGACGCTCCAACCTCAAGCACCGGCCGGTCGGGCTCGGGCTGATGGGCTTCCAGGATGCTCTGTTCGCGCTGCGGATCCCGCTGTCGTCGCAGCAGGCGGTGGAGTTCGCCGACGAGTCGATGGAGGTGATCTCGTACCACGCGATCGCGGCGTCGTCGGAGCTCGCGGCCGAGCGCGGTTCGTACGCCTCGTTCCCCGGATCCCTGTGGAGCAAGGGGATTCTGCCGATCGACTCCGTGGCGCTGGTCTCCGAGGCACGTGGCGGCGACGTCCTGATGGACACCTCGTCGACGCTGGACTGGGCGACGTTGCGCGAGCAGGTCAAGACCGTCGGCATGCGCAACTCCAACGTGATGGCGATCGCGCCGACCGCCACGATCTCCAACATCTGTGGCGTCGGGCAGTCGATCGAGCCGCTGTACCGCAACCTGTACGTGAAGTCGAACATGTCCGGCGACTTCACTGTCGTCAACCCGCACCTCGTGCGCGACCTCAAGGAGCGCGAGCTGTGGGACGAGGTCATGGTGAGCGACCTCAAGTACTACGACGGCAGCCTCGGCCCGATCGACCGGGTGCCGGACGACCTGAAGGACTTGTATGCGACGGCGTTCGAGATCGACTCGAGCTGGCTGGTCGACGCGGCGTCGCGCCGGCAGAAGTGGATCGACCAGGCGCAGTCGCTGAACCTGTACGTCGCGGCGCCGAACGGGCGCAAGCTGGACGAGCTGTACCGGCACGCGTGGCGGAGCGGGCTCAAGACCACGTACTACCTGCGTTCGCAATCGGCAACGCACGTGGAGAAGTCGACGATCAAGGGCACCGACGGGAAGCTGAACGCGGTCTCGCCGGTGATCCCCGTTCCAGCGGCTGCTCCGGCACCGGTGCCCACGCCGGCGGCGACCGTTCCCGCCGTGCCGGTGCCGGCCACCGTGCCTACCGTCGACATCGAGCTGCCGGACAGCGATGCCGCGTTCTGCTCGATCGACGACCCCGACTGCGAAGCCTGCCAGTAGAAAGTTCATGGACATGACCGATACGCAATCCAGCATTGACACCACCGGGCTCGGTGAGATCGAGCGCGGCGCGGGCCGCATCAGCGTCGACGACAAGGCGATGATCAACGCTCGCGCCGACGTCAACCAACTCCTGCCGCTGAAGTACCGCTGGGCTTGGGAGAAGTACCTCGCCGGCTGCAACAACCACTGGATGCCGACGGAGGTCTCGATGCAGGCCGACGTCGCGCTGTGGAAGTCGCCGACCGGGCTCACCGACGACGAGCGCCTGATGATCAAGCGCAACCTCGGCTTCTTCGCGACGTCGGAGTCGCTGGTCGCGAACAACATCGTGCTCGCCGTCTACCGGCACCTCACCAACCCCGAGTGCCGGCAGTACCTGCTGCGGCAGGCCTTCGAGGAAGCCGTCCACACGCACACGTTCCAGTACATCTGCGAGAGCCTCGGCCTGGATGAGGGCGAGCTGTTCAACATGTACCGCGAGGTGCCGTCGATCACCGACAAGGCCGCGTGGGCGCTGGACTACACCCAGCACCTGGAGGACCCGGACTTCTCGACCGGCACGCCGGAACGGGACCAGGCGTTCCTGCGCGACCTGGTGGCGTTCTACGTGATCTTCGAGGGGATGTGGTTCTACACCGGCTTCGCGCAGATCCTGTCGCTCGGCCGGCGGAACAAGATGGTGGGGATCGCCGAGCAGTACCAGTACATCCTGCGCGACGAGTCGATCCACCTGAACTTCGGCATCGACGCGATCAACCAGATCAAGCTGGAGAACCCGCACCTGTGGACGCCGGAGTTCCAGGCCGAGCTGCGGCGGATGCTGACCGAGGCGTGCGAGCTGGAGATCGCGTACGCGCGGGACACGATGCCCCGCGGCGTGCTCGGCCTGAACGCCGAGGTGTGCACGCAGTACATGCACTTCATCACGAACAGGCGGTGCGCGCAGATCGGGCTCGCTCCGGTCTTCGGCGAGACCGAGAACCCATTCCCGTGGATGTCGGAGCTGATGGACCTCGGCAAGGAGAAGAACTTCTTCGAGACCCGCGTGATCGAGTACCAGAGCGGTGGCGCCCTGACCTGGGACTGACGGCCACAGGTTCAGGCATGTGAACCGGGGTTCCGAAGAGTGCGCGCGGGGCGGCAGCGTCTTGGCCATGTCAGCCGACCTGCGCGCACTCTTCGCGAACCCGGCCGCCGAGCACAGCGCCTGCCCGTTCTGGTTCTGGAACGGCGACCTGGAGCCGGACGAGCTGCTGCGCCAACTGCACCTCATGCACGAACGAGGGGTGCTCGGGTTCGTCATCCACGGCCGCGAAGGGCTCGGGATCCCTTACCTGTCTGAGGATTGGTTCGACCGCTGCCGGCTCGTCATCGAGGAGGCCGCCCGGCTCGGAATGAAGGTGTGGGTCTACGACGACCTGAACTGGCCGAGTGGCTACGCCGGCGGCCGGGTCGTGGCGAGGGATCCCGGCTACGTGGGGCAGAACCTCAGCATCGAGCGGCACTACGTGGAAGGCCCGGACGTCCTCCGGCTGGACTTCCTCGGCGTAGCACGAGACTTCGACCGGCCGGACGAGGTGGTCGCGGTCGGAGCCGCGCGGATCGCCGAGGCGCGGCCGAAGCCAGTCGACCCGTTGCGCGTGCATCATGTCAACGCGGCCTTGCCCACCGACTGGTCCGACACCGCGGCGTTCGAGCACACCTACGCGCAGGAGGCACCGCAGGCCGTCGCGTTCGACGACGGCGGCGTCACCTGGGAGGCGCCGGCGGGACGGTGGTGTGTGACTGTGGCACGGGTCACTGCCACGGACTGGATGGCCGTCTACAGCGCGTTCCCGTACACCGACCTCATCAACGACGGCGCGACGACGGCGTTCATCGAGGAGACGCACGACGAGTACTACCGCCGGTTCGAGGAGTACTTCGGCGACACGATCATCGGCTTCTTCGTCGACGAACCCGGTTTCTACAACAACTTCTGGGATCGCAACCCCGGCTCGATCCCGTGGACCGGCGACTTCGCCGAGCAGTTCGCGGCGCGGCGCGGGTACGAGCTCCTCCCGCTGCTGCCCGGACTCTGGGAAGACCTCGGCGTGCACAGCCACGAACTGCGCGCGGACCTGTGGAAGACGGTCGCGGAGCTGCTGGACGAACGGTTCTTCGGCAAGCTCGCCCGCTGGTGCGCGGCCCACGGCGTGAGCCTCACCGGCCACCTGGAGTGGGAAGAGTGGCTGTTCACGATGACCCGCCACTCCGCCAGCCCGTTCCGCGCGCTCGCCCCGTTCCAGGTCCCCGCGCTCGACCGGATCGACGAGGCCACCGACAAGATCACCGAGAAGCTGGTGTCGTCGATCGCGCACCTCAACGGCCGGTCGCGGGTGCTGAGCGAGACGTTCGCCTTGGCCGGTTGGAAGCTCGCGCCTGCGTACATGAAACGCATCGTCGACTACCAGTACGTCCGCGGCGTCAACTGGCTGTCCTGCCACGGCTTCTACTACAGCATTGAGGGGCACCGGAAGTACGAGTGCCCGCCTTCGGAGTTCTTCCAGAACCCCTGGTGGGAGCACAGCGGTCCGCTCTGGACGTACGTGTCGCGGCTGTCCGCTGTGCTGTCGGCCGGACGGCATGCGGCACCGGTCGGCGTCTACTACCCGATCGACGCGGCGTGGGCAGAGCTCACGCCGACGGCACCAGGGCCGTTCGACGGCGCGGCGACCGAGCCGTGGGAGCTGCCCGAACGCGGCCTCGCGTTGCAGCGCACCGACCTGGCGATGATCCGGCTGACCCAGACCCTGCTCGGCACCCAGTGGGACGTCGACCTGCTCGACCATGTCGCGGTCGAGGAGGCCAAGGTCGACGGCGAACTGCTGCAGGTCGGCGACGAGACGTTCCGCGCGGTGGTCGTCCCGCCGCTCCAGACGATTTCCGGACCGGCGCTCGGTCAGTTGCTGGCGTTCGCGGAGGCTGGCGGCACCGTCGTGTTCGTCGAGGAGCCGCCGAGCCGGGCGGTGTGGAGCGACCTGCCGCCGTCCTGGGCAGATGTTCGCGCGCGGCTGGTGGCGTTGCGCGATCCCGGGTACGTGCCGTGGGGAGCCGGCCGGCTCGGGTACGTGCCAGCAGGCGTCGGCGCGGTCTCGTCCCTGCTCGCCGAGGCCGTATCACCCGACGTCGTGGTCGACCTCGGCGACGGCGACACCGCGTTGGTGCTCGTCGACGAGGCCCGGCGCGGAGGCCGCAAGGACACCAAGCTCCATCGCCCGTCCAGCTTCGTCCGGTATGTCCGTCGCCGGGTCGGTCACGACGACGTCTACTTCCTCGTGAACGAGTCCGGCCACGAACTCGCGGCGCACGTCCGCCTCGCCGCCGGTGGTCCCGTCCAGCGGGTCGAGGAATGGGATCCGGTGACGGGTGAGCGGTGGAGCCGAGCCGCCACCGTCGATGCGGGACGAGCCGTCGAGGTCGACCTCGCTTTCGCACCGTGGCAGTCGTACCTGCTGGTCCTGTCCAGCGAGGGATCGGCGGCACCGGACCGGGACGTCGAGGGCGGTGTGACGCAGGCGTTGAACGATTGGGAGCTGGAGGTCGCCGGCCGGACGTTCCGCGGCCCGCTACGCAGCTGGCACGAGCTCGGGCTGGCGCGATACTCCGGGGTCGGCCGCTACACGAG
Organism: Tenggerimyces flavus; assembly: GCF_016907715.1. Taxonomy (NCBI): domain Bacteria; kingdom Bacillati; phylum Actinomycetota; class Actinomycetes; order Propionibacteriales; family Nocardioidaceae; genus Tenggerimyces; species Tenggerimyces flavus. The sequence goes on from NZ_JAFBCM010000001.1 coordinate 5,378,561, forward strand.
CCGGTTCCAGGTCGCAGGTCGCGGCCGCGTCCTCCTCGACCTCGGCACCGTGCTCGAGACCGCACAGGTCTTCGTCAACTGCCTACCGCTCGCTCCCCTGGCGTTTCCGCCGTACCGGCTCGACGTCACCGAGCACGTGGTCGTCGGGGACAACCTGCTCGAGATCGAGGTGGCGAACACGAACACGAACGCGTTCGAGGAGGTCGAGCGTCCCAGCGGCCTGATCGGGCCGGTGCGGGTGTCTGTCGCGTGATCATGCGGCCTTGTCCGTTCTGCTCCCCTTCGGAGCAGCGCAGGCAGGGCCGCACGTTCACTTCTGGGTCAGGTAGCTCACGCGGCCACCCGGTCGGTGAGGCGGACGCCGTCACGCTGGGCGCGCTCGGCGGCGCGGTGGAAGCGGCCGGAGGTCCAGGCCCAGCAGCCGCGGCGGTCGCCGACGGCGCGGCAGCCGCAGCCCTGGTCGTGCAGGACCTCGGCCAGGTCTTCGAGCTGACCGAGCAGGTCGCCGCGGGAGGTACGAGCGTGGACTGCTGGGAGAGTGAGTACGGTGCTCATGTCGGGCCTTCCTTCCTGGTTTCTTGCCCTGTTGCTAGGTAGACGGAGCCGAGCTCGAGAAATCATCGCTGCCGGCAGAATTCGTTCGAGGAATATTCGGTAGCTGGCCATCTGGACGGCCTGATACGTTCGTCGGTCCGTCTGGGATCGGAACGAACCGGACAGCAGTCCGGGGCGGGATTCCCCTCACCACCCAGCCGATCGCCTCCCAGGAGCCTCCACTCCCATGGAAGAAGACCCTGCACTCGCCATCGAACGCGCCTACCTCCTGCAAGCCCGTGCGGCCCTGCGCCGCATGCACTCCGAAGTCGTCAACCTCGACACCCCGCTGATCGGCGGCGAGGACAACGACGAACGGTTCACCAACGAGGCCTACCAGCGGGACCGTTGGATCCGCGCCCAGGCACTCGTCGACCTCCCCGACGTCCCCTTGTTCTTCGGCCGGCTCGACTACGAGCACGGCACCGTCGAGGAGTCCGACCGGCTCTACATCGGCCGCCGCCATGTGATCGACGACAGGGGCATGCCGCTGGTCATCGACTGGCGGGCCCGGGTCTCCGTTCCCTTCTATCGAGCCACCCGCACGGACCGCCAGCACGTGCTGCTGCGCCGGCGGTACGGCTACTCCGACGCCGCCGAGCTGACCGGCTTCGAGGACGAGCCGCTGACCGACGGCTCCGTTCCCGCCGACGGCGAGGCGTACCTGCGGGCGGAGATCGAACGGCCTCGTACCGGCCCGATGCGCGACATCGTCGCGACGATCCAGCCCGAGCAGGACGACCTGGTCCGCGCACCGCTGCACCCGTCGATCTGCGTGCAGGGCGCGCCCGGTACCGGCAAGACCGCGATCGGCCTGCACCGGATCGCGTACCTGCTCTACACCGAACGCGAGCGGCTCGGCCGCGGCGACGGCGTCGTGATCGTCGGGCCGAACAAGTCGTTCCTCTCCTACATCCGCAAGGTCCTGCCGGCGCTGGGTGAGGTGAACGTCAAGCAGTCGACGATCGACGAGGTGATCGCGCCCTATCGGGTGCTGCATCCGGAGTCCGGCCCTGCCCCGCGGGTGAAGGGCGACGCGCGGATGGCCGCGGTGCTGCGCCGGGCGGTGTGGCTGAACGTCGGCACGCCGTCGGAGGGGATCCTCTACGCGAAGGGCTCGATGCGGTACCGCGTCCATGCCGACCAGGTCATCGACATCGTCGCCGCGCTGCACCAGAGCGCGACGAGGTACGAGCCGGCGCGGGCAGCGCTCCCGCAACGGCTGGCGCACGCCGTCCTGGTGAAGATGGAGGAACGCGGCGAGATCACCGACGACCGGACGCAGAACGCGGCCGCGCGCTCGAAGCCGGTCAAGGACGTCGTGACCGCGGTCTGGCCGAAGCTCACGCCGGAGCTCGTCCTGCACCGATTGCTGTCGGACGCCTCGTTCCTCGCCTCGGCCGCCGACGGCGTGCTCTCCGCCGAGGAGCAGACCGACCTGCTGTGGGCGAAGGCGCCGCGGTCGGTGAAGTCGGTGAAGTGGACCGAGGCGGACTCCGTTCTGCTGGACGAGCTCGCCGACCTGCTCGAGCACCAGCCGACCGCCCTGGGCCATCTCGTGGTGGACGAGGCGCAGGACCTGTCGGCGATGCAGCTGCGGGCACTGTCGCGGCGGTGCCGGAACGGGTCGGTCACCGTGCTCGGCGACCTCGCGCAGGCGACCACGCCATGGGCTCCGTTGTCGTGGGCGGACGTGCTGGGACACCTGGGCATCGCCGACGCGACGCTGGTCGAGCTGGACCGGGGCTTCCGGGTGCCGGCGCAGATCATCGACTTCGCCTCCAGGCTGCTGCCGACGATCGCGCCGACGCTGGCCCGGACCCGCAGCGTCCGGTCGATGCCCGACGCGCTGCAGGTGGTGGCGACGGGGTCGGACGACTTCGCCGCGCGGCTCGCTTCGGCCTGCCGTTCGGCGCTCGCCGGCGAGGGCTCGGTCGCGCTGATCGCCGCGGACGAGGACATCGCCTCGTTCCGGAAGGCCTTGCTGGCTTCAGGATTGGAGTCGGCGATGCTCGGCGAGACCGAGGACGCGATGGAGTCCGCACGGCTCGTCTGCGTCCCCGCCCGCCTGGCCAAGGGCCTCGAGTTCGACGGCGTCGTCGTCGCCGAGCCAGCCCACATCGTCGCCGCCGAGCCGCGCGGCCTGCACCGGTTGTACGTCGTGCTCACGCGAGCCGTCTCCACGCTGCACGTGGTGCACTCGACCCCGCTGCCGGAAGCACTCGCCAGCTAGGTCCGACACAGCGCGTGGTCGATGAGCGCGGCGCTGCTCTGGTACTGCTCGATCGGAGGCACGCCGGGTCCGAGCAGGCTCGCGATCGCGACCGACGCGCTCGCGCGGCCGTCGGAGGTGACCGCGTTGTCCGACAGGGAATTCCACACCCCGCCGGCGTGGAACCAGACCCAGTCGCCGCAGTCCAGCTTCCGCTTCATCAGGCCGAGGCCGTACCGAGCGTCCTTCCAGACCTGCTGGTACTGCCCCGCCGGAACTGTCTGCTCAGTCATCTGCTTCAGCTCGGCGGGGCGAAGCAGCTTGCCGCCCAGCAGCGCGCGGAAGAAGCGACCGACGTCGTCGGTGGTGCTGATCATCGAGCTGTCCGGGTGGCCGGCGGCGTACTCGGAGATGTCGGTCAGTGGGCCGTCCGGACTCAGCCGCTTGTACACCGACAGCCTCGGCTCCGGCAGGTTCGCGGACGTGCCCGGGATCAGGGTGTGCCGCAGGCCGAGCGGCTCGATGATGCGCTGGTGGACCTCCTGCTGCCACGGGTTGCCGGTCACCTTCTCGATGACCATCCCGGCCAGGACGTAGTTGGTGTTGGAGTACGACCAGCCCTCCACCGGCTCCTGCCGCATCGCCATGGCGACGAGCTCCTCGGGCTCGTACGTACGGAAGCGTTCCGCGCGCCACCCCTCCGGCGTCGTTACCTGCTCCAGTGCCACGCCGTCGTACTCCGGGATTCCGCTGGTGTGCTGGAGGAGCTGCCGGATGCTGATCTCGCGGCCGTCCATGCCGTCGCCCCGCACCAGACCGGGCAACCACCGCTCCACCTTGTCGTCCAGGGAGAGCCTGCCCTCGCCCACCAGCTGCAATACGACCGTCGCCACGAACGGCTTGGTGGTACTGGCGATCCGGAAGTACGCGTCCCAGGGCACCGGCTGCTTGGTACGGAGGTCGGCGACGCCGCTGCGCGCGCGTTGCCGCCCCTCGGGGGTGGTCACCGAGGCCAGCACGCCGCTGGCCTCCGTGGCCAGGACCGCGTCGGCGTCACGCTGCAACTGCTTCGGTCTGTCGCCTCGATCGTCCACAGTCTGTGCCGCCGCCCCTCCGCTCAGTCCCGCGGCCACGACGGCCCCCGCCGCGACGACCGCGACGCCGGACCGCCAGTTCTTCCTGATAGTCGCACGAAAGCCCATGCGTCCGACCCTCGCAGCGACCGGCCACCGCTGACCATCGGGGATGTTCCCCCGCCCTCCCCTGGCCCGACCCGCACTTCGTGCGCATGATGGAGCATGATTCCGGACCGGGTACGTGCGGCCGTCGACCTCGTCGATCCCCAACCAGGCGAGCGGATTCTCGAGCTCGGCGGCGGGCCTGGCGTCTCCGCCGGCCTCGTCTGCGCACGGCTCGGCGACGGGCAGCTGCTGGCCGTCGACCGGTCGGCGGTCGCCGTTCAGCGGACCGAGGCGCGAAACGCCGAGCACCTCGCCGCCGGCCGGCTGGTCGTCCGCCAGGCATCGCTCGAAGAGCTGGACCTGCCGGCTGCGAGCCTGGACAAGGCGTTCTGCCTGAACGTCAACCTGTTCTGGACGCGCGACCCCGCCCACGAGGTCGCGATCCTCCGCGCGGCCCTCAAGCCCCAAGGCACGTTGCACGTTCTCTACGGCACCGACGGCCCCAGCTCGGCCGATCGCGTCACCGCGCCCATCACCGCGGCGCTGCGTGCCGGCGGCTTCGAGACCGAGCCGGTCCGCACCGAGCACTGCATGGGTGTCAGGGCATGGTGAGCACGCCGACGCCACGGATGCGGCCGGCGCGCAGGTCGGCCAGGGCGGCGTCGGCGCGCGCGAACGGGTACGGCGACACCTCCACGCGCAACGGGTGGATCGCGGCCAGCGACATGAACTCGTTCCCGTCCTGCCGCGTATTCGCCGTTACCGACCGCACGTCGCGCTCCTGGAACAGCTGCCGGTCGTAGTCCAGGGGCGGGATCTCCGACAGGTAGATCCCCGCGATCGACAACGTCCCGCCCCGCCCGAGCGCCTCCAAGGCCACCGGCACCAACGACCCCGCCGGCGCGAAGATGATCGCCGCGTCCAACGGCTCCGGCGGCCGGTCGGTCGAGTCGCCGACCCACGACGCGCCGAGGTCGCGCGCCAGCGCCCGCGCCGCGGCGGACCGGGTCAGCACGTTCACCTCGGCACCCCGCGCCAGCGCGACCTGCGCTGTGAGGTGCGCGGACGCGCCGAACCCGTAGATCCCCAGCCGGCCACCCGGCGGCAGCTCCGAGCGCCGCAGCGCGCGGTAGCCGATGATGCCCGCGCACAGGAACGGCGCCAGCTCTTCGTCGGAGTAGTTGGACGGCAGCTGGTAGGCGTAGGCGGCCGGCACCGTCACGTACTCCGCGTACCCGCCATCGGCGTCCCACCCCGTGTAGACCGACGAGGGGCAGAGATTCTCCTTGCCCCGCAGGCAGAACACGCACGCGCCACAGGTCCGCCGCAGCCACGGGACGCCGTAGCGGACGCCTGGCACGTACGTCGGCGGCACCTTCGATCCCGAGGCCACGAGCTCGCCGACCACCTGATGGCCCGGCACGACCGGCGACTTGTGCGGTGGCAGGTCGCCGTCGAGCACGTGCAGGTCCGTACGGCAGACGCCCGAGGCGACCACGCGCAACAACAGCTCGTCCGGCGCCGGAGCCGGCACGGGCAGCTCCACCAGCTCGAGCTCCCCCGGCGCCTTCACCACCCACGCCCGCATCGCCTCAGGTTTGGCAGCTGCCACGTCTGACAAGGTACGGGTCATGGCCACGTTCCGCCTCTGGGCGCCGCTCGCGACGGACACCGTCACCGTGCACCTCGGTCCGGTGACCGTGCCGATGGAGCGGCACAACCGCGGGTGGTGGACCGCGGAGGTGTCCGATGCCGGTCAGGGCACGCGTTATGCGTTCTCCGTCGACGAAGGTCCGGCTCGTCCCGATCCGCGTTCGCGCTGGCAGCCGGACGGCGTGCACGCGCCGAGCGCTGTGTACGAGCACTCCCTGTTCGCGTGGACCGACGACGCGTGGCGGGGCGTCGGGCTGGCCGGCGCCGTGGCGTACGAGGTCCATGTCGGCACGTTCACCGCGTCAGGAACGTTCGACGCCGCGATCGAACGCCTCGACCACCTCGTCTCGCTCGGGGTGACGCTGGTCGAGCTGATGCCGGTCGCCGCGTTCGACGGCGTCCACGGCTGGGGGTACGACGGCGTCGCGCTGTTCGCGCCGCACGAACCGTACGGCGGCCCCGACGGGCTGAAGCGCCTCGTCGACGCCTGCCACGCGCGCGGGCTCGGCGTGTGCCTCGACGTCGTCTACAACCACCTCGGGCCGAGCGGCAACTACCTCGCGGAGTTCGGGCCGTACTTCACCGACAAGCACTCGACGCCGTGGGGATCCGCGGTCAACCTGGACGACGCCGGCTCCGACGAGGTGCGGCGCTTCGTGATCGACAACGCGCTCGGCTGGTACCGCGACTTCCACGTCGACGCGCTCCGGGTGGACGCCGTCCACGCGCTGCACGACGAGCGCGCGGTGCACATCCTGGAGGTGCTGTCGGAGGAGATCGACGCCACCGCTGCCGCGCTTGGGCGACCGTTGTGGCTGATCGCCGAGAGCGACCGGAACGACCCGCGGACGGTGACGCCGCGCGAGGCGGGCGGGTACGGCGTGCACGGGCAGTGGGACGACGACGTCCACCATGCGCTGCACGCTCTGGTGACCGGCGAGCGGGACGGGTACTACTGCGACTTCGGATCCCTTGCCTGCTTGGCAAAAGTGCTGTCGTCGGCGTTCTTCCACGACGGGACCTGGTCGGCCTACCGGGACCGTACTCACGGCCGGCCGGTGGATCGGGAGCGGACCGCCGGGTGGCGGTTCGTCGCCTCTGTGCAGAACCACGACCAGATCGGCAACCGGGCTGCTGGCGACCGGTTGTCCGTCGATGAGTTGGCGATCGGCGCCGCGTTGATCTTGACGAGCCCGTACACGCCGATGCTGTTCATGGGCGAGGAGTGGGGCGCTGCGACGCCGTGGCAGTTCTTCACCGACTTCCCCGATCCGGAGCTGGCGGCCTCGGTGCGGACGGGGCGGCGGCGGGAGTTCGAGCCGTACGGCTGGAAGCCTTCGGAGGTGCCCGATCCCGGCGACCCGGCGACGTTCGAACGGTCGAAGCTGGACTGGTCGGAGCCCGCTCGGGCACCGCACGACGCGTTGCTGCGCTGGTACCGGGACCTGATCCAGCTGCGCCGCACCGAGCCGGACCTCGCCGATCCACGGCTGGATCGGGTCGACGTGTCGTACGACGAGGCCGCCGGGTGGCTGGTGGTCGCGCGGGGGAGGTTCCGGGTGGTGCTCAACGTGGCCGAGGACGCCCAAGACGTCCCGCTGACCGGGTCGGTCGTGCTCGCGTGGCGGCCGGACGACACGAAGGCCGGGAACGGAGTGGTCTCCGTGCCCGGCCGTTCGGTGGCTGTTGTCCGCTAGGCGGGCATCTTGGGCCCGAGCCAAGTGCCGCCGCTGACGTCGACCGTCGCACCGGTGATCATGCTGGCCTCGTCGGAGGCGAGGAAGGCGACGACGTTCGCGATCTCGTCCGGCTGGCCGATCCGCCCAAGCGCCGTCACGCTGGCGACGGCCACCAGGAGAAGATCGGATGATCCGGCGGGAACAGGTGCGAGGTCCACGAAGCAGACCTCCGACGTTTCACGTCCAGCGACCTCGACCGCCAACCGCATTCCTCCAGCCACACCGACGACGCCTCGGCGAACGGCAGGTCCCGAACGTCCACCAGAGCTGAGGCCGACCCGTCAGCCGCCAGGACCTCAACAGGTCCGAGGACGCAGAACAGCACGCGCTGATTATGCAGTCGGTATGTCGTTCCGGTGTCCTCATGTGGTCAGCCGTGTAAACATCGGAGCTATTGCGGGATCGTACGGAAAATAGGATCGTGGATCGAGGATGAACTGATCCAACCCCTCGGAGGTCTGCGATGGCGGGAGACGTGACGTGGCAGACCTCCGCGCCGCTGCCCCGTCGACAGAATCTCGCCGACGGCGTCTATGAGGCGCTCAAAGAGCTCATCATGGACGGCAACCTGGACCACGGCTCGCGAGTGAACCTCGACGAGGCCGCCCGGCAGCTCGGCGTCTCGCAGTCTCCGCTGCGTGAGGCGCTGGTCAGGCTGGAAGCGGTCGGCCTGGTCACCAAGGAACCGTTCCGCGGCTACTCCACGACTCCCCTGTTCAGCAAGGAGGAGCTGTACGACCTGTTCGAGTTCCGCTTCGTCGTCGAGCCGTGGGCGGCAGCCCGCGCGGCCGAACGCATCACGCCCGAGGGCGTCGCGGCGTTGAAGGCCGAACTGGCCACCTGCCCGAAGGCACCGACCGGGCAGTACTACCAGAGCTACCGCGGCCTGTCCGCGCACGACGAACGCCTGCACGACCTGATCCAGTCCTTGTCCGGCAACGACCACATGCGGCGCGCCCTGGCCAGGACGCACTGTCATCTGCACATTTTGCGGCTGCGGTATCGCGGGGGTATGGGAACGGCAGCCCTGCGCGAACACAGACAGCTCGTCGCCGCGATCGCGTCGGGTGACGCCAAGACCGCCGAGGCGGCCATGTGCGCACACCTCGAGGCCTCGCGCGACCGGCTGTTGCCCGTCTACGACGACCCGACCGACCGCTAACGCCGACACAGCGACAAAGCCGCACCAGACAACGGAGAAACGCACGCGGGTGGAGCGTGGCGTACCTCAGTGCGCCCTCGTGCCAGACCAGAAGAAGGGAGCGGAGTAGCGACCATGACGACAGTTACTGCGGTCAAGGAACCCAAACAGGACAAGGCGTTCAACGTCGTCAACTACTTCGTCCTGACGATCTTCCTGCTGGTCGTGCTCTATCCCCTGGTGTTCATCATCAGCGCCTCGATCAGCTCGCCGATCGCGGTGTCGAGCGGCGAGGTCTGGTTGTGGCCGGTCGACATCACGTTCAACGGCTACCAGGCGGTGATCGAGTACCGCACGATCGTCTCCGGCTTCCTCAACTCGCTGTTCTACGCGGGCGTCGGCACGATCATCAACGTCACGTTGACGCTGCTCGCCGCGTACCCGCTGGCCCGCCGTGACCTCTACGGCCGGAACGTGCTGATGTTCTTCTTCGCGTTCACGATGCTGTTCGGCGGCGGCCTCATCCCCACCTACCTCGTCGTCAAGGACCTCGGCCTCCTCGACACCCGCTGGGCGCTGATTCTCCCTACGGCCATGGGTGTCTGGAACATGATCATCACCCGCACCTTTTACCAGGTGACGATCCCGAACGAGCTGCACGAGGCCGCCCGGCTCGACGGCTGCGACGACTTCAACTTCTTCTGGCGGGTCGTCGTCCCGCTGTCGAAACCGATCATCGCGGTGAACGCGCTGCTGTACGCGGTCGGCCACTGGAACCAGTTCTTCAACGCGTTGATCTACCTCACCGACCAGACGTTGTTCCCCTTACAGCTGGTCCTGCGCGAGATCGTCATCCAGAACCGCATCGACCCCGGCGCGATGGTCGACGCGAGCGAGCTCGCCAGACGCCAGGAGCTTCGCGACCTGCTGAAGTATTGCCTGATCGTGATCGCACTGATACCGCCCTTGATCGCGTATCCCTTTGTGCAGAAGCACTTCGTCAAGGGGATCATGATCGGCTCGTTGAAGGGATGAGGACATGGCGACCCTGACGAAAGAGCGCCGGCCTCAGACCCGTCGAAGCGGTTCGGGCCGGGACCGAGGCGTCCGCCGAGCCAAGCGCGCGGCGATCGGCCGGCAGATCAAGCACAACTGGCAGCTGTACGTCATGCTGATCCTGCCGGTCGCGTACATGATCGTCTTCCACTACTGGCCGATGTATGGCGTGCAGATCGCGTTCCGGAACTTCAACCCCATCGACGGAATCTCCGCGAGCCCGTGGGTCGGGCTGCAGCACTTCGAGCGGTTCATCAACGCGTACCAGTTCTGGCCGCTGATCGAGAACACCGTGTTCCTGCATGTGTACGAGCTGGTCGTGCGGTTCCCGTTGCCGATCATCCTCGCGCTCGCGCTCAACCACGTTCGGGTGCGCTGGTTCAGGGCCTCCGTGCAGATGATCACGTACGCACCGCACTTCATCTCCACTGTCGTCGTGGTTGGCATCCTGTTCCTGCTCCTCGACCCGCGCACCGGGCTGCTCAACAACCTGATGAGCCTCGTCGGCATCGAGGGCGTCAACTTCATGGGCGACCCGGGCATGTTCCGGCACGTGTACGTGTGGTCCAGCGCGTGGCAGAGCATGGGCTTCTCCGCGATCATCTACCTCGCCGCGCTCTCGAGCGTTCCGCAGGAGCTCCACGAGGCGGCGGTCGTCGACGGCGCCACGAAACTTCAACGTATGTGGCACATCGACCTCCCGAGCATCATGCCGATCGCCGTCATCCTGCTCATTCTCGACATCGGTTCGATCCTCAGCGTCGGCTTCGAGAAGGTGCTGCTGATGCAGACGCCGCTGAACATGGGAACGGCCGAGGTCATCGACACCTACGTTTACAAGGTCGGGATCGCGTCTCAGGTCCCGCAGATCTCGTACGCGGCCGCCATCGGGTTGTTCCGCGCGGTGATCGGGCTCGTCCTGCTCGTGATCGCCAACCAGATCGCCCGCCGTCTCGCCAAGACAAGCCTCTGGTGAGGAACCTCGTAGCAGGAAGGAAAGGACGATGACGCAGGACAACACGCACGGGGCTCAGTCACCTGGCCGAGCGCGATCACGTCGCGAGTTCGTACTCGGCGCCTTGGGCATCGGCTTGGCCGCCACCGCCGGCAGCAGCCTGCTGGCCGCCTGTTCCGGCGGCAAGGGCAGCGGCGGGTCCGGTGCGGCTCCGGTCGCGGACGCCGCCGCGGTCAAGGGCGGCCCGAAGACCACACCGTTGAAGGGCGTCATCTACCCCGACGGGTACATCGGCCCGATGGCGTCCGAGAAGGGCAAGCTCGTCGTCGGGGAAGAGAAGGTCACGCTCAAGATCGTGGTCCCGAAGGACAAGGAGACCGCGGACTGGAACAACAACCAGTTCTCGAAGTGGTACGAGGAACGCACCGGCGTGCACGCCGAGTTCCAATCCGTCGGCATCGAGGACCAGTGGCCGGAGACGATGGCCAAGGTCAACGCGATGATCACTGCCGGCGAGATCCCCGACGTCTTCATGAACATCCAGTTCTCCAACTCCCAGCTCATGCTGTACGGCCAGCAAGGGCTGTTCCTCCCGCTGGAGAAGTACATCGCCGACTACGGCGTGGAGATCAAGCGCGTCTACAAGGACTACCCGGACACCGAGAAGGTCATCACGGCGCCGGACGGACACATCTACTCGATGCCGTACGTCAACGACTGCTACCACTGCAAGGCCGGCGGCCAGCGGATGTGGGTCTACAAGCCGTGGCTGGACAAGCTCGGGCTCAAGATGCCGGAGACGCTCGACGAGTTCCGCGACATGCTCATCGCGTTCAAGACGCGCGACCCGAACGGCAACGGCAAGAACGACGAAGCGCCGTTGATGGCGGACTCGGAGACGTTCCTCACGAACTACTTCATGGGCTCGTTCATGTACATCCCGTTCACCGGCACGAACGCGCGTGACCCCTGGTTGGTGGTCGGCGACGACGGCAAGGTCCAGTTCGTCGCGAACAGGGACGAGTGGCGCGCGGGGCTGCGCTACATCGCCGGCCTCTACAAGGAAGGCCTGATCGCGAAGGAGAGCTTCACCCAGAACGGCGACCAGCTGCGGCGCGTCGGCGACAAGAAGGGCGACCGGATCCTCGGCGCGGTCCGCGCGTTCTACTGGGGCTCGTTCCTCACCATCGACGACGACTCCCCCGACGCCCCGTGGCGCGACTACGTCTGTGTCCCGACGCTCAAGGGGCCGTCCGGAACGCAGATCTCGACGTGGGACTACTACGCGCCGTGGGCCAACGGCCGGTTCGTCGTCACCAACGCCTGCAAGAACCCCGCGGTGGCGGTGATGTGGGCCGACGGGCAGTACGAGCTCGAGACCCAGATGCGCTCGTACAGCGGCGTGAAGGACAAGACCTGGCGCTGGGCGAAGCAGGGCGAGATGGGCATCAGCGGCAAGCAGGCGCTCTGGACCACGATCGGCACCTGGTCGGAGCTGCCCGACGGTACGTGGTGGGGTCAGAACGGCACGAACTACCGGTCCAACGACTACCGGCTCGGTGAGGTCGTCGACCCGAAGAACCCCACGTTCGAGCAGCCGCTGTACACCAACAGCCGGGACAACTACTTCCCGCACAAGCAGGCGCAGGAGCTGCAGCTGCCGCCGGTCTATCTGAACGAGGACCAGGCCGCGACCGCGGCGGAGATCGCGACGAACCTCAACAGCCACATCAACGCGAGCACCGCGCAGTTCATCATCGGCAGCCTGAACGTCGAGGACGACACGGTCTGGACGAAGTACGTCGACACGATCGAGCAGATCGGTCTGGAGTCGTACCTGCAGACGTATCAGGAGGCCCTGGACGCGTACAACAAGTAAAGATTGCCCGAACTGGCCCCCACGGTCGTGGTCGGTCCCTAGCCTGTAGCCATCCGGTGGACACGGGGTACGGGACGCACCGGCTACCACCGTGGGGGCACGTTCGCGATGATCGATCCCATTCAGGTCCTGTGGTCGCCTGCCGGCCTGTCGATGCCGTCGCTGGGCGCACGCGCGCTCGTCGACGTCACCGACGGGGACACCCCGAACATCCGGATGCCGATCCGGATGCTGTCGGTGGACACGCCGGAGGTGACGGCTCGTACGCCCGACGGGGCGGCGAAGGTCGACAAGAAGTTCCTGCAGCTCGCGGAGTGGATGCGCGAACGCCCTGCGGACGTGCCCATCTCCGCTCGGCTGTCGAAGGTGCTGGAGCCCAAGCTGGCCACGGGATCGGCGGGGACCCTGCACTTCACGCAGGGGAAGTCGGCCTCGGCGTTCGAGCACGAGAACATCGACAAGCGGCTGCGCAAGGATCCGCCGAACGAGGACGAGAAGCGCAACCTGTTCATCCGGATCGCCGACGCCCCGTTCGACAACAACAACCGACTGCTCGCCTACATCGCTCCGAACTACTCGACGACCGAGCTGGCGAAGCTCACGCGAGCGCAGCGCGGCACGTTCAACCTGGACCTGATCGCCGCCGGCTGGGCCGCGCCGTTCATCCTCTACCCCTCGATCCCGGGCGAGCTGGACCTGCCGCTGTTCCTGGAGGCGGCCGCCGCGGCGGTGAAGGGCAAGAAGGGGATCTGGAGCGACAAGAACACCCTGCTGGCGTACGAGTACCGCGCGATGGAGAAGCTGTTCTCCATTGCCAAGAAGGGGATCGAGGACGGCAAGCCGGTGACGGGCGCGGCCCGATACGGCTGGCGCGAACGGTACTGCGCCGACCTGCGGACCCGGGTGCTGCACGGGCCGGAGGACTACATCGACGTCCCGCCGGTGTACCGCCTGTGGATCTGGCCCGCCGACGTGCAGACCGCGATCGGCACCCTCAACCTCACCCCCGCCCCGAGACTGGTCAGCGCCGACTAGGCCTTGGCCTGCATGCCGCCGAGCAGGATCTTCGCGAGCTCGGCCGCGTAGTCGCGCGGATCGAGCTCGGGATGCTGATCGAGGTGCGCGAGCATGACGTCGATCGAGCCCTGGTAGGTGACGGCCATGACAGCGTTCCGTTGATCGGTGCGCTCAAGCTCGTGGTGTTGATCGTCCTCGCCGAGGTGAGCAGTCAGCTCTACTTCCGGCGCAAGGGCGGACCGTACCTGCCGGGGTGGCGCATGAGCGGGCGTACCTACGTCGTCACCGGCTCGGCGTCGGGCATCGGCGCCGCGACCGCGTCGATCCTTCGCGACCTCGGTGGCCAGGTCGTCGGCTGCGACCTGTCTGCGCCCCTTGCTGGGCGCGCGGCGACGCCCCCCCCCCCGAGCCGTCGCCGTGTCCTCGACCTCCTCGCTCGCACCCGCGGACGAACGGGTCCTGCAAGCCTGTGCGGACGGCGACGAAGCCAAGGCGATCGCCTTGGTGGACGCCGATCCCGCACTGCGCGCTGCTGCTTACGGCATTGCCAAGCGAGCACTGAACGGGTGGGTACGACGATCCGCCCCGACACCGGGATGGGCCGGCGCCGGCATCGCGCTCAACGCGGTCGCTTCCGGCGTGGAGGACACTCCGGCCGCCGCCTGGATCCTCGCCGACGACGAGGTACGCGAGTCCGTCGAGGCAGCCGCACCACAACCGTTCGGCGGCTTTCCGGGCCAACCGGAGTGGGTCGGTCATCTCATCGGCTGGCTGGCGAGCCCGGAGAACCGCTTCGTCACTGGTCAGGTGATCTTCGCCGACGGCGGCGCCGAAGCCGCCCTGCTCGGCGACCGCCAGTGGCGGTGATCATGTACGTGATCGTGAAGCCAGACTGGTGATATACGCCGATTTCCTTTCATGATCACGTACATGATCACGGTGTGGTGGAGTCAGCGGGCGGGGAGGTTGAGGCGCTTCAGCCGTTCGTACGCGCCGGTGATGTGCCTGTCGATCGCGTCCTGCGCCGCCTCCGGATCCGCCAGCGCGAGGGCGTCGCGCAGTTCGAGGTGCTCGACGTACCCCACCTCGAGGAAGTCGGGGAAGCTCGCGTTCCGAGCCCGCAGGAACACCGTGACCTGACCGCGGATCGAGGCCCACACCCGCTGCACCCAGCTGTGTTCGCAGTACGCGTAGATGATGTCGTGGAACCGCAGGTCGAGCACGACCGCGTCCTCCGGGTCGATCCGCGTGTCGACCTTCTTCATCTGCTCGAGCACCTCGTCCATCTCCGCGAACCCCGCACCCCGCATCCGCATGCATGCCCGGCTCGCGGCCAGCCGTTCGATCGCGCCGCGCAGGGTGTGCACCTCCTCGACGGAGTTCGCGGTCAACGTGCTCACGAACGCGCCGCGGTGGCGGCGGAGCTCGACGTGGCCCTCGGTCTCCAGCCGGGCGAGGGCCTGCCGGATCGGGCCGCGGCTCACCTTCAACGCGTCGGCGAGCGCGGACTCCTTCAGGTGCTCCCCGGGCTGGACCTTCCCCTCGGTGATCATCGAGCGGAGAACGTCGGTGACCAGATCGCCGAGTGCGCGCTGCGAAGGCAGCGGCGGGACAACGCCGTCGGGGATCACCACGCCCACGACAGTACGGCCAAGATTGTACATTGTAAACGATTGTTGTTGACAGTTTCCAAGCTCGGATACACGGTTGAGCGAACGTTCGCCAGGAAGCGCCTCCCTACCGAATGCGAGGCTGG
Organism: Tenggerimyces flavus; assembly: GCF_016907715.1. Classification (NCBI taxonomy): domain Bacteria; kingdom Bacillati; phylum Actinomycetota; class Actinomycetes; order Propionibacteriales; family Nocardioidaceae; genus Tenggerimyces; species Tenggerimyces flavus. The sequence goes on from NZ_JAFBCM010000001.1 coordinate 5,393,744, forward strand.
TCCGGGGCCATGAGCACCGATACGTCCGCACACGTCAGCAGAGTCCGGCTCGGTCCGTTCCCGCCCGCGGCACCCAGCGATCCCGACGCGCCGCACGTCCTCCAGGCCACCGTCGAGGTCGACGCCAGCGCCAGCCGCGGCGAGCTCACCCGCGTCTGGGAGAGCTTCGGCTACGACGAGATCAACTGGACCTACACCCCCACCGGCAAGCGCCTGCTCCAGACGTTCGCCGACTTCTCCGGCGGCGGCTACCTCGTCCGCCCGCACTACGTCTTCTGCTCCGGCAGCGGCTTCGGCATCCCGCACTGGGGCAACGGGAACGTCTACCACGAGGACGAGAACGGCAAGCCCTACTACGACTTCACGATCGTCGACCAGACGTACGACGCGATCGTGAACGCCGGCCACCACGTGCTCGTCGAGCTCGCGTTCACCCCGCGCGACCTGGTGCCGCCGGAGGCCGAGGAGCTGAAGGTCGTGCCGAGCCCGACCGTCTACACCTCCTATGAGGCCGGCACCTGGGGCTACCCGCCGAAGGACTACGACAAGTGGGGCGGCCTGATCGCGGCGACCGCCCAGCACTGCCTGGAACGCTACGCCGAGGAGGAGGTCACCGCCTGGCTGTGGGAGCTGTGGAACGAGCCCGACATCAACTACTGGCGCGGCACGTTGCAGCAGTTCAACGAGCTCTACTCGGTCACGGCGGCAGCCGTCCGCAGCGTGATCCCGAACGCGAAGGTAGGCGGCCCAACAGTCACCAGCGGCGGCCTGGAGTTCCTCAAGGGCTTCCTCGACTACACCTCGAGCCGGAACGAGCCGCTCGACTTCATCTCGTACCACACCAAGGGCAGCCGCTTCCCGACCCGCGAGTACCTCCCGTTCGACAGCCCGCCGAGCGAGCAGGCGAGCCCGTCGTCGACGAAGATGCTGTACGACCTGCGCGAGTTCAACCGGGCCATCGCCACGTACGAGCAGTACCGCGATCTCCCTGCTGTGGTTGACGAATGCGATGCCGCCGTTCCCGCGCACTTCGGCCGCTACGACAACCGCAACTACGAGTTCCAGAACACCGAGTACTACCCCGTGTTCCAGGTCAAACTGATGAAGAAGATCCTCGACCTGAACGCGAACGAGATCGTGCAGGTCCAGCGGGCGACCTCGTGGAGCTTCTACTTCGAGGCCGAGCGGTACTTCGAGGGCACCCGTTCGTTCATGACCGCGGGCCGGATCGAGAAGCCACTGCTGAACGCTTACCGCATGCTCTCGCTGCTCGGCGGGGAACGCGTCGCGGCAAACTCCAACGTGGCTTGGGATCTCGGCGCGCTCGACGAGACCGACGGCAGTAGCATGCCGGAGGAAGTCGACGTTCTCGCCTCGCGCGACGACAACGGTGCGGTGGCCGCGCTGGTGTGGCGGCACACCGACGACCAGTACCAGACCAGCGAGCAGGAGACGACGGTCGCGCTGACCGTACGCAACCTGCCGGGCCGCGGCTATCGCGTACGCCACTACCGCATCGACGCCGAGCACAGCAACGCCCATACCAGGTGGAAGGAACTCGGCGAACCGCAAGATCCGACCGACGAGGAGCTCGCCCAGATCAAGGCGCGGCAGGGGCTCGAGGAGCTCGAACCCGCGCGCACGATCGAGGCGGACGAGGGACGCGTCCAGGTCGAGATCTCCCTTCCGCTGCCGGCGGCGTCGCTGCTGGTGCTGGAGCCCACCGACTGACTGCGAGGGGAGCGGGCGGGCCATGTCGATCAGATCCGTACAGCTCACCCGGCGCGAGTCGAGGAACGCGAAGAACGCCAGGCGCGCCTCGACCGTCGACGAGCAGATGGTCGCGCCCGAGCGCGGGTGGAAGCGGACGACCTGGATCTGGCTCTTCCTGCTCCCGACCATAATCCTCTACGGCATCTACACGATCTACCCCATCATCGCGAGCTACTGGTACTCGCTGGTGGAGTGGAACGGGTTCGACTCCGAGCAGCGCTTCGTCGGAATCGCCAACTACCAGGCGGTGTTCGCCGATCCGTTCTTCTGGAACTCGTTCCGGATCACGCTGCTGTTCATGCTGTTGGTGGTCCCGGCGCGAGTCCTGCTCAGCCTGCTGATGGCGATGGTGCTGAACTCCCCCAAGCTCCCGCTCGTCGGTGTGCTGCGGTCGGCGTTCTTCATCCCGGTGGTCACCACGACGGCGATCATCGGCGTGGTGATGCGGTTCGTCCTCGATCCGGCGAGCGGTCCGGTGAACGGCATGCTGCAGCTGTTCGGTCTGGAAGGCGTCGACTTCCTCGGCGACCAGAAGACGGCGCTGCCCGTCGCGGCGGCGTTGTACGTCTGGAAGTTCTTCGGCATCACGATGATCTACTGGCTGGCGGCGCTGCAGACGATCCCGCGGGACATCTACGAGGCCGCGCGGATCGACGGCGCGAACGTACGGCAGACGTTCCTGCACATTACGCTGCCGTTGATGAAACCGTTCCTGATCATCATCACCGTGCTGACGATCGAGGAGACGTTCCACAACTTCGACCTGATGTACACGCTGACCGGCGGCGGTCCGTACTTCAACACCGAGATCATCGAGATCTACATCTACCGCTGGGCGTTCGCGGCCTCAATTCCCCAACTGGGACACGCGTCCGCGGCCGCGGTGTTCTTCGGCCTGCTGGTCGCCGTCTTCGGGGCCATCCAGCTCTGGGCGGTCTACGCCAGCCGGCGGATGCGGAGGGCGAACCCATGACCCATGTCGCCGCGGTCACGCGTCCGAGGAGCCGGTTCCTGCGCCGGCTGCCGTGGTGGCTCGGCGCGGCGTTCCTGGTCGGTACGGCCGCGGTGTGGGTCTTCCCGTTCGTCTGGATGATCTCGGCGTCGCTCAAGGACAACCTGGAGATGTTCTCCGGCGGGCTCAACCTGCTGCCGGACACCCTCGTCTGGGAGAACTACGTCCGTGCGTGGAACGACGCGAACTTCGGCCGCTACCTGATCAACACCGTCGTCGTCACGGTCATCACGGTCGTGATCGTCACCGTGCGCTGCGCGACGTGCGGGTATGTCCTGGCTCGCTACCGCTTCAAGGGCTCGAAGCTCTTCCTCGGCGTGCTGATCGCGACGCTGTTCGTGCCCACCGGCTACACGATCATCCCGGTCGTCAAGGTCTCCATGCAGCTCGGCCTGATCGACTCACTCGGCGGCATGATCCTGGCCCTGAGCGGCGCGGCGTACGTGTCCGCGATCCTGTTGTACTACGGCTATTTCCGGCAGATCCCACGCGAGCTGGAAGAGGCCGCCGTGATCGACGGCGCGGGCTTCTTCCGGACGTTCTTCTCGGTGATGCTGCCGCTGGCGATGCCGGTCACCGCGACCGTGGCGATCCTGACGTTCATCACGACCTGGAACTCGTTCTTCCTGCCGTTGGTGTTCTCGTTCAGCCGCCCGGAGATCCGGACCGTCAGCGTCGGCATGCAGGCGTTCGTCGGCGAGACCGCGACGGACTGGACGGGAATGGCCGCGGCGGGCGTGATCTCGATCCTGCCGGTCGTCGCGGTTTTCGTCTTCATGCAGCGCTACTTCATGGAGGGCATCTCGGGGGCGGTGAAGTCCTAGCTCAATTTCCACCTTCAAGGATGGAGTCGATCATGACTGCCTCGAAAAGACTGACTCGCCGCGGCTTGCTTGGCGCCTCGGCACTGGCTGTCGCGGGGATCGCTGCCGGCTGCGGCGGCTCGAGCGGGTCGGGTGGTTCCGGCAGCGCGGGTGGCGGCTCGGGCGGCGGCGGCGCTTCCGGTGGCGTCGACTGGTGGGACCACTTCAGCTCGTTCCAGAAGCTGCACGACGAGTGGGCTTCGAAGCAGTCGACGGCGCTGGGCAAGAAGGTCGTGCACACGTACTACGACGCGTCCAAGGCGCAACAGGCGTTCCAGCTGGCGCATCAGGCGAAGAAGATGCCGGACGTCTACTCGAACATCATCGGCCTGCCGCTGTCCGCACTGGTGAGCGGCAAGTGGGTGCGCGAACTGACGCTGTCCTCGGAGGCGACGGCGAAGATCCCGCCGGACATCCTCACCGACGGGATCACGACGCTGGAGAAGAAGCAGTACGGGTTCCCGCTGTTCAGCTACCAGCAGAGCTCGACCCTGGTGTGGTTGAACAAGGAGCACTTCGAGAAGGCTGGGCTCGATCCGGACTCGCCGCCGGGCGACTACGTGGCGTTCAAGGAAGCCTGCGGGGCCCTGAAGGACGCCGGCGTGCAGCCGATGACGCTCGCGATGGGCGCCGACGGTGGTCGGATCCGCGACCAGATCGACGACCTGGCGCAGACCGCGGGGTTCCCCGGCTACCAGGGGCTGAAGTTCACGACGGGCGAGTACGCGTACCACGACGACGCGTACGTGACCGTGATCGAGTTCTTCAAGGACCTCTGGGACGCGAAGCTGATGTTGCCGGGCTCGAACAACTTCGGCGTCGTGGACGCGCGGACCCGGTACGCGGCCGGCCAGGTGGGGATGTTCATCGACGGCATCTGGTGCGCGGGCGGCTCGAAGGCGCTCGTCCCGGAGTCGGTCGACCGGATCGGGTCGGGGCCGTTGTTGAAGCCGACGGCCAGCACGTCGTCGTTCGCCTATCGAGGTCGCCCGGGCGCGACCTGGTTCGTGGCGGCGGACAGCGCGGACCCGGAGGCGGCGACGAAGCTGCTGGAGTCGTTCATGGACGACGAGTACCAGAAGGGCATGATCGCGGCGATGGACCAGCCGCCGCTGAACCTCGACCTGGTGGAGAGCTCGGACGCGATCGACGCGTACAAGAAGGCGGTGACGTTCTGCAAGGAGAACGTTTTCCTGATGCCGCAGGCGATCGTGAAGAACCCCGCGGTCGCGGCGGTCGACGCGCAGCGCAAGCCGATCACGCCGCACGTGGGCAACATCCTGCAGGGCTACCTGGGTGGGTCGATCAAGGACCTGCGCGCGGCGCTGCAGAAGCTGAGCGACGCTTCGGAGGCCGACCGCGAGCAGGCGATGACGAAGGCCAAAGGCTCGGGGGCCGAGGTGTCGGAGGACGACTACATCTTCAGCGACTGGAAGCCAGGCGCCGACTACCAAGCCAGCTGACCCCAGGTTCGTTTCGAACCACCCGGCTTCATCTGAACCACAAGAGACCGGGGGCTCCACAAGCAACCCAAGCACGGCAACAAACAGGAACCGCAAACAGACCTAGCCCGGGCACCCGTTCCCGGAGGCGGGGGCGGCGCGTTAGAAACTGGTGGCCGGGGCGAGTCAAGGTCGAAGATCGCGAAGCGCCCCGGACCGGCCACCACACTCGACCGCCGCAACAGCCCACGGACAGCACCACCTCGAGAAGAGCTTCGCCAAGAAGAGCCCGAGCCGCACCACCCGCAACACTCCGCGGACCCATTGCATGAAGGGCACCTTCATACAAACCTATTGGATGAAGGTGCCCTTCATACAAACGTGTCGGGGTAGCTGGTGCGGGTGGCATGGCGAGGTCTGGCTGGGTCGGGGGCACCCCGGTCCGAACCTATGGGACCAGGGTGCCCCTCACCCAAACCCCCGCCACCGACCCGTGATCATGTACGTGATCATGAAGGCAAACCCGGCGTATACGACCAGTTCGGCTTCATGATCACGTTCATGATCACGGCGCGTTGAGCGCACCTGGCGGGTGGGCGGTAGGTTCGGGCGGGTGGAGGTGTTCGCGGAGCTTGCCGCCGTTGGCGAGTACTTCGCCGTGGACGTCGGGCCCTCCGACGCTCCCCCGCTGGCCGAGCTGTACGCCGGGGGGCGGGAGCTCGACGCGCGCATCGAGCGGGTGTGCGCGCAACTCGGCACGGACGAGCGGCGGGTCGGAGCGTCGATCTGGTTCCAGGGGCTCGCCGCGCGGCTCTGGTCTCCCGTCGTCGGGGCCGCCGCGCTCGGCCTCGACGTTCCCGCGATAGATCCCGCCACCACACGCTGGGACGGCGGAAGGCTCCAACTCGCCAATCCCACAACGGGTGGCAAGCCGAGCGACGTCCTCGATCACCACCTCGAGCCGCTCGTCGCCACCATCAAGCACACCACCAACATCTCCGCCAAGCTCCTCTGGGGCAACGCCGCCTCCGCCCTCGCCGGCACCGTCAAGGTCCTCTTGACGGCCAGGCCGAACGCCAACACCGAGCCCAGAGACCAGCTCCTGCAGGACGAACGCCTCGCCGGCGCCGGGCACTTCGGAGAGCCCGGTGCCGGCTTCCGGCGTACGACCTGCTGCCTGTTCTACCGCGTTCCTAACGGAGGGCTGTGCGGGGACTGCGTTCTCGTAGACCGACCACCGCGATGACCAACGCCGTAAGGGCGAACGCCACGCTGACAGTGAAGCCGGTCGCCATCCCCGCCGCCTGAGCCGCGTGCGAGACCGTCGCGGCGTGCGCGGTCACGTTCCCGTACACGGTCACCAGCACCGACAGGCCCACGGCCGCGCCCACCTGCTGCATCGTCTGCAGCAGCCCCGACGCCGCGCCGGACTCGTCCGGGCGCAGGCCGGACAGGAACGTCACGTTCACCGGCAGGAACGTCATGCTCGCGCCCACCGACAGCATGACCAGCGGCCCCACCAGGTTGAGGTCGTAGCGCGTCGTGGCGGAGATCTGCGTGAGCCACAGCACCGCCGCGACCATCAGCACGAGGCCCACGATCAGCATCCGCCGCGCGCCCAGCTGCTCCATGATCCGCGAGGTGAACCGCGACATCAGGAACATCGTCACCGCGAACGGCATGAACGCCAGCCCCGCGAGCAACGGCGACAACCCGAGGAAAGTCTGCATGAACAGGGTCAGGAAGTAGAAGATCCCGAACATCGTCGCAGGCACCATCAGCATGATCAGCAACGCGCTCGTCCGACGCCGGGAGGCGAACAGCCCGAGCGGCATCAACGGCTGCCGTGCCCGCGCCTCCAGCAGAACGAACGTCACCAGCAACACCACCGCCAGCGCGAGACTGCCGAGGGCGATGCCGTCGTTCCAACCGCCCTCGGCCGTACGGATGAACCCGTACACCAACGACGTCATGCCCAGCGTCGCCGTCACCGCGCCGGCGAGATCGAACCGCCCCGGACTGCGCGGCGACTCCTCGAGGAACCGCGGCGCGAGGATCGCGACCGCGACCCCGATCGGTACGGTCACGAAGAACACCCAACGCCAGGAGCTCAGCCCGGTCAGCAGACCGCCGGCGATCATGCCGATCGCCAGGCCAGAGCTCGCGACGGCGGCGAACATCGACAACGCGCGACTCCGCGCAGGGCCTTCGGAGAAGTTCGTGACGATCAGGGCCAACGTGCTCGGGCCGGCGATCGCGGCGCCGACGCCTTGCAGGGCGCGAGCCACCAGCAGCATTTCCGCCGACGTCGAGAGGCCGCCGAGGAACGAGGCGGCGGTGAAGAGGATGACACCGGCGACGAACACCCGCCGCCGGCCGAGGATGTCGCCGGCGCGGCCGCCGAGGAGCAGCAGGCCGCCGAAGGCGAGCGTGTAGGCGTTCAGGACCCACGACAGTGACGCGTTCGAGAAGCCGAGGTCGGTCTGGATGTGCGGCAGCGCGATCGTGACGATGCTCGCGTCGAGGATGTAGATCAGCGCCCACGACAGCAGGATCGCGAGGGTGATGCCCGGACGTTTGAGCAGCGGGGAATTGCCGTCCGGGGTCGTACTGTTCAACGAGTCAGGGCGCGACACGACGGTCCGCTCGGACATGGGACTCCTTCGTACGGATAATGCTGGGTAGAGGGGTTCGCGGCCGCAGACCCTAAGCGGGGACAGTCCCCGGTTCTACGATGTACGATACGGAGACAATCTCCGTTTTGGCAAGTAAAGGAACGGTCAACATGCGCGCCGACGCGAGGCGCAACTACGACCGCCTGCTCGAGGTGGCGAAGGAGTCGTTCGCCGAGCACGGTCCGGAGGCGTCGCTGGACGACATCGCCAAGCGGTCCGGCGTGGGTTCGGGCACGCTCTACCGGCATTTCCCGACGCGGCTGGCGCTGCAGGAGGCGGTGTACCGGAACGAGGTCGAGGCGATCTGCGCCCGCGGCCAGGAGCTGATCTCGACCGAGCCACCGGAGCGCGCTTTCTTCAGCTGGCTCAGGCTGTTCGTCCGGCACGCGATCGGCAAGCGCGGCCTCGCGATGGCGTTGAAGCGCACGTTGGACATGGACTCGGAGCTGTTCTCGTACTGCCACCAGGCGATCCGTGAGGTCGCCGGTCAGCTGCTGACGAACGCCCAGCAGGCTGGCACCGCCCGCACCGACCTGTCCGTCCCCGACGTCCTCCGCCTGGTGAGCGGCGTCGCCCTCACCTGCTCGGAAGCCTCCGTCAGCGACGGCGAGGCCGACCGGCTGCTCGACTTCCTCCTCGACGCGATGCGCCCAAGGACCTAAGGACCTAGGCCGCAAGCCCGATGTGCTCGCCGCAGGCGGTGCCTAGGGTGAGCAGTCATGACCGTATGGATCTGTGCCACCTGCGCGGTGGAGCACCGTGACTCGGCGGCGCCGCCGAACGGCGAGTGCGCGATCTGCGCGGACGAGCGGCAGTACGTTCCCGAGGACGGCCAGCGCTGGACCACGCTCACGGAGCTGCGCGAGGCCGGCACGACGATCGACCTCGCCGAGGTCGAGCCCGGGCTGTACGGGCTCTCGACCACCCCGGCCGTCGGCATCGGCCAGCGCGCGCTGCTGCTCCAGACCGACGACGGCAACCTGCTGTGGGACCCGGTCGGCTACGTCGACGACGCGGCCATCGAGAAGGTCCGCGAGCTCGGCGGGATCGCGTTCGTCGTCGCCAGCCATCCGCACATGTACGGCGTCCAGGTCGAGTGGTCGCACGCGTTCGGCAACGCCCCCGTGCTCGTCCCCGAGGCCGACAAGCGCTGGCTGATGCGCCCCGATCCCGTCGTGCGCTTCTGGGAGGGAACGGTCAAGCTGCTGCCAGGCACGACGCTGATCCAGGTCGGCGGCCACTTCCCCGGCAGCGCCGCCGTGCACTGGACAGGCGCCGCCGACGACAACGGCGTGCTGCTCGCCGGCGACACCGTGATGCCCGGCCGGCGCGTCGGCTCGGCTTCGTTCATGCGCAGCTTCCCGAACATGATCCCGCTCTCCCAGGCCGCCGTGCGCAAGATCGTCGCCAACCTCGAGCCGTACGAGTACGACCGGCTCTACAGCAACTTCGGCACGGTCGTCCGCCCGAACGCGAAGGCCGGCGTCAAGGCCTCCGCCGAGCGCTACCTCGCCTGGATCCGCGGCGACTTCGACGACGACATCTGAGGGAGCCAAGCCGTCGCGAGCAACGTGCCCACGCCGCCGATGACGAGCGTGGGCACGACGCCGACCACCGCGACGATGCCCGCTCCCGCCGCCATGCCCGCCGCGAGCGCGGCGCCGCCGAGGAACAACACGGTGCCGTTCACGCGTCCGCGTACGGCATCGGCGAGCAGCCGCTGCTGAACGGTCTCGCGATGCACCTCCCACACCGTCCAGCCGAAGCTGTTCACCAGACGGGTCACCATCAGCGCGGGAACGGCGAGCGGCCCGAGGATCGCGGCCAGCGGCATCAGTGCCATGCCGACGCTGCGCAGCACGTTGCCGACCACGATCGCGCGGCTCTCCCCCAACCAGGTCCTGACCGGCTTCGCGAGCGCTGCGCCGACGAGCCCACCGATCGTGCCGAGCGTGAAGACCAGTCCGATGACGGTCGGCGCGAGCCCGAGGTCGTCGGTGAGGAACACCAGCAGAACGCTCTGCATGCTGGCCCAGAAGAAGATGTACGTCGCCTCGGACAGCGCGAGCGCGCGGATCGTGCGCTGCTGCCAGGCATGGGCGAGGCCCTCCTTGAAGGCCTGGACGGGGTGCGGGTTGGCCTCGGGACGCGGCTCGTCGGCACGTTTGATCAGCGCGTTCGCGATGGCGCTCGCGACGTACGTTCCGCTGGTCACGCCGATGCCGGCGGGCGGGCCGAGCAGCTGGATGAGACCGCCGGCGAGACTCGGTGCGGCCGTTCGCGTCACGCCGTCGCTCGCGCCGACGAGCGCGTACGCCTGGGCTCGGTGCTCCTCGGGGACGACGGCCGGAACGTACGTCCGGTACGCGGTGAGCCAGCACATGTCGAGCGTGCCGACGATCAGCGCCAGTACGAAGAGCTGCTCGATGCTGAGGACGTTCAGCACGGCGGCCACCGGGATCGTGGCGAACGCGGCCGCGCGGAGCAGGTCGGACCCGATCAGCAGCTTCCGGCGCGGCCAGCGGTCGACGAAAACGCCGATGAACAGGCCGAACACGAGCCACGGCGCGTTGAACGCGAAGCCAAGAAGGGCGACGGTGGCAGGATCGGTATGCAGGGTGACGATCGCGACGAGTGGGACGGCGAGCACGCTGAACTGCTGTCCGACGAGCCCGGTCGCCTGCGCGAACCAGAGCTTGACGAAGTCGGCGTCGTGCCAGAGCTTGCGTGGTGACGGCATGAGCGCCGATACTTGTATGACTTGACTAGCCAAGTCAAGTCGAATTGTCGGGAAGGAGAACGGTGGCGATCGGCGCCGAGGACTTGTTCGACCTCGATCCGGACGACCCGCGCACGCCGTCGCAGCAGATCGCGAACTCGCTCCGCGCCGCGATCCTGCTCGACCGGCTGCAGGCGGGGGATCGGCTGCCGTCCCAGCACGCGTTGTGCGAACGGTTCGGCGTCGCGCGCGAGACGGTGAAGTCGGCGCTGCGCATCCTCGATCGCGACGGGCTGATCGTCAGCCGCCAGGGCAGCGGTGTGTTCGTCAAGACGCGGCGTGAGCCCAGCCACGACCTGGAGGAGTTCCTGCGGTCGGCGTTCGACCGGCCGCACGTGACGATCGACTACGCCGGTTGGCGAGCGGAGACGTTGTCGAACGTGCTGCCCCGCGCGCTGGACGTCCTGCGGTCCGGGCAGGCCTCGGTCAGGTCATTCCGGCTCCGGCTGCTTCTCGTCGACCCGTCCGCACCGGTCGGGCTGCCGCGACCGGTGGACCCCACCGACAGCATGCGCTCGGTGCGACCGGGCCTGCTGCGCCTGCATCGGCGATCGTTGGAGAGGTTGGACAAGTCGTTGGCGTCGCTGGCCGGCCTGGTACGGGAGACCTCGATGGAGGTCCGGCTGCACACGCTGGGCCCGACGTTCAAGTCGTACCTGCTGAACGACGAGCGCGTCCTCTTCGGCTTCTACCCGGTCGCCCCGCACAGCATGGACGCCGGCGGAAGGTCGGTGGAGCTGCACCACCCGTCGGGCTGGGACATGAACCTGTTCGGCCCCGACGAGCCATTCACGCGGCAGACCACCGCCTGGTTCGACTCGGTCTGGTCGACGATCGCTACCGACGCCTGAACTCCGCGCCAACGACGGAGTGATGGACTGGAATCGATCCTAGACACGCACCGATACGGTGATCGCATGGCCGCCGGGGAGTACACGCATGTCCAGTCGACCTACCGGCTCCAGCTCCGGTCGGAGTACGACTTCGACGCGGTCACCCAGACGATCCCGTACCTGGCCAAACTCGGCATCTCCCACCTCTACCTCTCCCCCGTCCTGCAGGCCGCGCCCGGCTCGACGCACGGGTACGACGTGGTCGACCACACGCGGCTGTCCGAGACGCTCGGCGGCCAGGACAGGTACGACGAGCTCGTCCGGCAGGCCCGCGACCACGGCCTCGGCATCGTCCTCGACGTCGTCCCCAACCACATGGCCGTCCCCACGCCCGCGCATCTCAACGCCAAGCTCTGGGCGGTCCTCCGCGACGGACCGGCGAGCCCGTTCGCACGATGGTTCGACGTCGACTGGTCGCACCAGGCCGAGACCGGTCACGGCGCGATCCTGATGCCCGTGCTCGGCGACCGCATCGGACGCTGCCTCGAGCGCGGCGAGCTCACCAGGGACGAGCACGACGGCGAGCCCGTGCTCCGCTACTACGAGCACGTGTTCCCGATCCGGCCCGGCACCGAGCGGCTCCCGATCGCCGAGCTGCTCGACCAGCAGTACTACCGGCTCGCGTACTGGCGCGTCGCCGACGAGGAGCTCAACTACCGCAGGTTCTTCGACGTCGACACCCTCGCCGCGGTACGGATGGAAGAGCCCGAGGTCTTCGCCGCGAGCCATGACCTGTTGCTGCAGCTGCACGCGGAGGGCAAGGCGGACGGGTTCCGCATCGACCACCCCGACGGCCTCGCCGATCCCGCCGGCTACCTCGCGCAGCTCGCCGATGCCACCAACGACGCCTGGGTCGTCGCGGAGAAGATCCTCGAGGCCGACGAGCGGCTCCCCGCGGACTGGCGCTGCGCGGGAACGTCGGGGTACGACACGCTCTGGCGCATCCAGGGCGTGTTCGTCGACCAGAACGGCGCCGACCCGCTGCTCCGGCTCTGGCGGCACGTCACCGGCCAGCCGGCCGAGCTGCTTCCCGTTGCACAGAAGGCGAAACGGCACGTCGTCGAGGAAGTACTCGCGGCCGAGGTCGTACGCCTCGTCGAGCTCGTCATCGCGATGGGCGTCGACGACATCGAGGTCCGCGACTACACGCGGCGCCGGCTGACGGCGGCGCTCACCGAGCTGCTCGTCGCGTTCGACATCTACCGCGCGTACGTACGACCAGGCGAAACCCCCACCACAGAAGCGAAAACGGCCCTCCACCGAGCAGCCGAGCGAGCGCGAACGGCCGAGCCCGACCTCGAGGACGAGATCGCGCTGCTCACCCAGCTCGCGCTCGGCGAGCGTGCCGACGACCCGCGGCACCGCGAGTTCTGCGTACGGTTCCAGCAGACCACCGGCCCCGTGCAGGCGAAGGGCATCGAGGACACCGCGTTCTACCGCTGGTACCCGCTCGCCGCGCTCTGCGAGGTCGGCAGCCCCGCCGACCGCTTCGGCATCAGCCCGGTCGACTTCCACACCTGGGCAGGTGAAGCGCCGAACGCCAGCATGACCACGCTCTCGACGCACGACACGAAACGGTCCGAGGACGTCCGCGCCAGGCTGATCACCTTGACCGAACGCCCCGACGAGTGGGGCACGGCGATCGCGACCTGGCGGGCCGCGAGCGCGCCGTACCGGCCGGCCGCGCTCGACGCCGCGACCGAGTACCTGCTCTGGCAGGTGCTCGTCGGCGCGTGGCCGGTGGACATCGACCGGCTGTCCGAGTTCCTCGCGAAGGCGACGCGCGAGGCGAAGCTGCACACGTCGTGGACGCAGCCGGAGCCGGCGTACGACGACGCCGTGCGCGCGTTCGCCGAAGCCGTTCGCGGCGACTCCAGCCTGCTGCGGAAGATCGAACGCTTCGTCGAACGACTCCGACCCGCCGAGCGTTGCGTCGTGCTCGGACAGAAGCTCGTGCAGCTGACCGGCCCGGGTGTGCCGGACACGTACCAGGGCAGCGAGCTCACGTTCCTCGCGCTGGTCGATCCGGACAACCGGCGGCTCGTCGACTACGCCAGCCGGCATGAGCTGCTCGAGCAGCTGGACGCGGGCAAGGCGCCGGCGACGCTGGACGAGGAGAAGCTGCTGGTGGTCTCCCGCGCGCTGCGCTGCCGGCGCGACCGCGCGTCGGCGTTCACCGGTGCCTACGAACCGCTGGCGGCGACCAGTGCGCACGCGTTCGCGTTCCTGCGCGGCGGCCAGGTCGCGACCGTCGCCACGCGGCTGCCGAAGAGCCTCGAACGCGCCGGCGGCTGGGGCGACGCGACAGTCTCCCTGCCGCCCGGAACGTGGACCGACCAGCTCACCGGCGCGACGTACGAAGGCGGCGACGTCCCGCTCGCGACGCTGCTCGGACAGCTCCCGGTGGCGCTACTGGTTCTTGCGTAGGTGCCGGACGAGGTAGCGCTCGTCGGCGACCCGCTTGGCGCCGTACATCGCCTCGTCGGCCTGCGCGAGGACCTGGTTCGCCGACCCGAAGTCGGACAGGACGACGACGCCCACGCTCGCGCCGACGCGGCAGGTCGCGCCGCCCACGATGATCGGCTCGTCGATCGCGCGGACCAGCCGATCGGCCATGTCCTGCGCCTGGTCGAACGAGATCTCCGGCACGACCACGAGGAACTCGTCGCCGCCGTACCTGCCCACGGTGTCGGACCGGCGCACGGTCGCGGCGATCCGGCGGGCGACGGTCGCGAGCACCTCGTCGCCGATCAGGTGCCCATGCTGGTCGTTGACCTGCTTGAAGTGGTCGAGATCGCAGAACAGCACCGCGCCCGGGTGGTCGTCGTGCCGCGACGAGGCGATGACCTCCTCGAGGCGCGCGCAGACCGCGGTGCGGTTGACGAGGCCGGTCAGCGGGTCGTGCGCGGCGCGGTAGGAGAGCTCGCGCTCGTTCTCCTTGCGCGCGGTGATGTCGACGAGCTGGCCGAGCAGCAGCGCGGGGCCGTTCTCCGGGACGGGGAGGACGGTGGCCTGGAGCAGTGCCCAGAAGAACGTGCCGTCCTGTTTGATGCAGCGGCATTCGGACCGATACGTCTCGATCGTCCCGGCCGCCGCGGCCGCGAGGATGGGGACCTCGGTGCCGGAGACGAGCAGCTCGGAGATGTGCCGGCCGACCAGCTCTTCGGGTTCGTACCCGAACATTTGTGCCAGCGCCGCGTTGCCCTTGACGATCCGGCCGGAGCGTACGGGGTCGAGGCTGACCAGGCTCATGCCGACCGGGGCGTGGTCGAACGCGAGGCGCAGCGTCTCCTGCGTCCGTTGGTCTCGCGCGCCCTGCCGGTGTCCGAGGGCGAGGCCGAGCTGCGCGGCGACGATCTCCAGCAGCTGGCGTTGCTCGTCGTTCGGCGTTCCGTCCACGGCGAGCTCGCCGATCGGCTGGCCGGTCGCCGAGCGCATCGGGGCGACGAACGTGACCGCGCCGTCGCCCACGCCGGCGACGACCGCGAGCTCAGCGCCCTGGGCGAGCCGTACGGAGACGGTGCGGAAACCCGTCGCGTGCGCGACGGCGCGGGCGAGCTCGGTGAGTGATTCGCCCGGATCGTCCCCGGACCCGATCGCGGTGAGCACGCCATGCAGCTGGCGTAGGGTCTCTACGCCCCCATGAGAAGCGTCCTGCGGCACGCAGCCTCCAGCCGACCGGCCCATCCCCCGTGCGTGCGAACTGTGCCCGAAGCTTAGAGGTTCAAGCCTGGGTTCGGCGACCACGGGGTGTAATTGTCAGCCAGGTGTCCGTAAGTTGCCAAGCAGGTAGCAGGCGACCGCCGCTGCCGCTGCCACATTGAGAGAGTCGATGCCCGCGGCCATCGGGATCCTGACAGCTCGGTCGGCTTCGTCGAGCCAGTGGGAGCTGAGACCGTCACCCTCCGTACCCAACAGCAGTGCCAGGCGGTGCGCCGGATCGACGGTCTCGTCCTCCAGGGCCGTCGCGTCGGCGGCCGGGGTGAGGGCGAGTAGCCGGAAGCCGGTCGCGCGGAGCTCGGCGAGGCCTTGGTACCAGTCGGTCAGCCTGGCGTACGGGAGCGCGAAGACGGCGCCCATCGAGACCTTGACCGCGCGCCGGTAGAGCGGGTCGGCGCAGCGCGGCGAGAGCACGATCGCGTCGATCCCGAGCGCGGCGGCGCTGCGGAAGATGATGCCGACGTTGGTGTGGTCGACGACGTCCTCGATTACAAGGATGCGCCTCGCCTTGGCGGTGACCTCTGCGACTGTCGTCGGCGGTTTGCGGCGCATCGACGCGAGCGCGCCGCGGTGGATCGGGAACCCGGCGACCTGCTCCACCTGCTCCTGCGGCAGGACGAACGCCGGGGCGTCTGAGTCCTCGATCAGGTCGCGGAGGCCGACGAGCCAGCGCTCGGCCATGAGGAACGAGCGGGCTTCGTACCCCGCCGCGACAGCCCGCCGGATGACCTTCTCGCTCTCGGCGATGAACAGCCCGTGCTCCGCCTCGAGACTCCGCCGGAGCCCGACGTCCCGCAGCCGCTGGTAGTCCGCCAGCCGCGGATCGCCGAGGTCAGCGAGAGGAACGATCACGCCCCCACTCTGCCCTGTCGCCCACGTCGCTTTGGATGAAGGTGCCCTTCATCCAAGACGTGGCGGGCTGGCCGTGGTCCCGGGTCCGCCCGTGATCATGTACGTGATCATGAAGGCAAACCCGGCGTATACACCGGTTCGGCTTCATGATCACGTACATGATCACGGCGGTGGGGCGGGGGCGAGTCGGGCCGGGTCAGAGGCGGTGGAGGTGGAGGAGGCCGCTTCTCGGGACGGGGAGGCGGTGCAGGCCGGCGGTCAGCTCCCCCACCGGCAGGTCGACGGCGGCGCCGCGGCAGTCTTGGGCGCCGACGAGCGAGACGGGGGCGGAGGCCAGGACCTCGATGACGAGGTCGTCGCGGCCCGTCGCGTTCGCCACCCAGAGGTCGGCCTGGTCGGACGGGCGAACGGTCACCACCAGATCCGTGTACGCCGCGGCGATGGTCGTCCCCGAGCCGTGCGCCCGGACCAGCGGGTGCTGCAGGTCCGGCCGCGGCGACTCGATGCGCCCGCGGAACAGCGTGGACCGGTGTTCGGTGACGAACGCCAGCCAGAACCGCATCATCGCGAGGTGATCCGCGGGCACCTGGTCCAGCAGCACCGAGATCTGCGGCACCGCGAACAAGACGGCCAGCACCTGCTCGGCCGCGACCTCGGCGGGCAACGAAGGGTCCCACATCAGCATGTCCGCCTGCACCGCCGACGCTGGCGTGAGCAGCCGGAGGTCGACCGTACGGACGCGGTTGTCCACGCGGTCCATCGGGCAGTCGCCGGCGCGGAACAGGTTCGCGTACCGCCACATCCGCGGCCCGATGTAGTTCTGCCGGAACTCCACCAGCACGTCCGGTCGCACTGCCCGCAGCTCAGCGGTCAGCGAAGCGAGGAACGCGTCCACCGCCTCCTCGACCCGCGCGAAGTCCGCGCCCGGACCCGCGGCCGGAGCGTCTTCACGCGGCCAGGTGTCGACGAAGTCGATCTTCAATCCGATCAGGTTGTAGTCACGCACCAACGACACACACGTCGACACCAGGTGGTCGCGAACGTCCTTGTAGCGCGGGTCGAGCACCCCGCACCGCAGCCGTTCGATGGTCGTCAGCAGCTTGCCCTGGAATCGTTCCCACGCAGCGCTCTCCATGCCCACGAACGGCGGCGCGATCCACAGCAGGTAGCCCCCACCGGCCTCCGCCGCGACCGAAGCCTGCGCAGCCAGGTCACCCAACCGCGACGGCTCCACCTGCCAGTCACCGGTGAACGCGTACCCGCGCGCGGCGTCCGTCGTCATCCAGCCGTCGTCGACGATCAGCACCTTGCAGCCGAGCTCCCGGGCCAGCTCGGCCTGGCGAGCGACCGCGGCGGGCTCGAGCCGCTGATGGAAGCTGTACCAGGTCGAGTACACCGGCACGAGCGCGAGATCCGGCACTGGCAGCGCGGGCACGTCGCTCGACGCCAGCCACCACTGCGCGACGTCGTGCAGCGCGTCGGAGTACGCCACGGCCCGCTGGTCGACGCGCATCCGCACCACGTACGGGCCCTCGGCCGGCGCCACGCCCTCGACCTTCACCCGGTGCAGGAAGCGCGACGTCTCCTCCTCGACACCGGCCTGGATGTGCACGGGCTCGACGACCTCGTCGAGCGCCCACGTCTCGACGTTCCCGCCCGACGTGTCGTGCAGCGCGCCGAGAGGCGCCCACTTCAGCGCGTTCGTGATCCGCGGCCGCGTCCACTCCACGCCGAGCGAGCGGTGCACCGAGTGCGGATGCCAGTACGCGACCGCGTCGCCTGCCGCCGTACGCCACAGCAGCGAGAACGTCACGTCGCCGGTGCTGTCCGGCTCGACCGTGAACGTCAGCTCGGTGACGCCGGGCTCGACCTCCACTTGTTCGACGGAGGCTCGTTCGATTTCGAGCGTGGTGGTACCAACGGTCACGAGAGACATGGCCGACAGCCTTGCAGAAAGCGCATTCTCTACGGAAGGGCGTTGCGCAGTCTGGCCGCCGACTGCTGCAGCAGCTCGGCGAACGCGACCGCAGTTGGCGTACGCGTTCTATGCGGCGCGGTGGCGACGTACACCGAACGGACCGGCGCGTTCGCGTCCCGCAGCACGACGACGGCGAGGTCCGGTCGCGCCGCGGCCACCGCGAGCGACGGGATCATCGTGACGCCGAGGCCCGCCGCGACCAGTCCCTGCTTGGCGATCCACTCGCGTGCGACCATCTCGATCCGCGGCTCGAACGCCGACCCGATCAGCGTCCGTTCGGCCCGGGTGTCCCCCGCGATCCAGCTCTCGTCGATCAGGTCGGCGAACGCCACCTCAGCTCGCGAGGCGAGCGGATGACCGGGCGGCATCGCCACGTACATCGCGTCGTCGAGCAGATGCTCCAGCTCCAGCTCGCCGAGGTCGTCGCCGGAGTACGAGCTGACGACCGCGACGTCGAGCTCGCCGGTCATCAGCAGCGTGACGAGGTCGGGCGTGAGCCGCTCAGCGAGCGTGACCACGACCTTGGGGTGCGCCTTCCGGAACGCGGCCATCGCCCACGGAACGAGGGCGGCGTCAGCAGTCGCGAACGCGCCGATCCGCAGCCGCCCGCTCTCCAGGTCACGCAGCGAGCGCAGGTCCGAACGAGCCGCGCCGAGCCGTTCGACGAGGGCCTCCGCGTGCGGCAGCAGGCTTCGCCCCTCTTCGGTGAGCGCGACGCCGCGCGGCAGCCGGTCGAACAGTCCGACGCCTAGTTCGCCTTCCAGCGTGGAGATCTGACGCGAGACGGCCGACTGCGTGTAGCCGAGCGTGGTCGCCGCGGCGGTGAACGAG
This sequence comes from Tenggerimyces flavus, assembly GCF_016907715.1. Lineage (NCBI taxonomy): Bacteria > Bacillati > Actinomycetota > Actinomycetes > Propionibacteriales > Nocardioidaceae > Tenggerimyces > Tenggerimyces flavus. The sequence continues at coordinate 5,412,562 of NZ_JAFBCM010000001.1, forward strand.
CCGAGCCTGGCCACCTCGCGGAACACCACGAGCAACGTGGTGTCCATTCAGACGAGGATCCCCAGCTCGGCGGTGACCTCCGCGCCCGGCAGGTCGGCGAGCGCGCGGCCGGGGAGCAGGATCTTCGAACGCCGTACGCCGCTGCCGATGATGACCGCGTCCGCCCCGAGGACGCGCTGGTCGACGAGCAGCGGCCAGTCGGCCGGGAGTCCGATCGGGGTGATGCCGCCGTACTCCATGCCGGTCAACTCGACCGCGGTGTCCATCGGCGCGAACGAGGCCTTGCGCGCGTCGAGCCGCTTGCGGACGAACCCGTTCACGTCGGCTCGGGTCGTCGCGAGGATCACGCAGGCGGCGAGCGTGGTGTTCTCGCCCCGGCGACCGGCGACCACGACGCAGTTGGCGGAGACCTCGAGCCCCACCTCGTACCGCTCGCAGAACGCCGCGGTGTCGGCGAGGTCCGGGTCGATCTCGGCGACCAGCACCTCGTCGACGCCGACCTTGCCGGACGGCCAGGCGTTCAGCGCCGCGAGGACGGGCGGGGCCAGCAGGTCGGGGCGGTCGAGGGCTGGGACGGCTTGCAGCGTGCCGATCGAGGTAGTCACGACGTCATTCTGCCTCGGGTGCGGCGGACCACGACGAAGACGATCACGATCGCGGCGGCGAGGAGCAACAGCAGGAGCACGGCGGCGGTGATCTCGCCGCGGTCGCGGGTCTGCGTGATCACCTCCTGGTACGCGGTGTCGGCGTCGGCCGCGTCGAACGTGTAGTCGTTGGCGATCGACTTCGGCTCGACGATCAGGTTGTCCCAGCGGGTGAGGAACATGCCACCGCCCAGGAACGGCTTCAGCGACTCGGTGTCCGCGCTCGGCTCGACGCGGCCGGCGAACCTCAGCTCGGGGCTGTACGTCTGCGAGGCCGGCGTCCGCGGATCCATCCGATGGTCGGCAAGCAGGTAGAGCTGGACGGACTGTTCCCGTTCGGCGTTGCGGGACAGCCGCATCGGGTAGACGAGCTCGTCCGAGGCGAACGTGAGTCGCAGCGGCTGCAGCTCGCCGGTGAGCTCGTCGCCCTCGGCCGGAGCGAGCTTGATCGCGACGATCTCCCAGCCCTCTTGGACGTACGGCGCGAGGTCGGCGTCGAGCGTTGCCGGCTTGTCGAAGCCCTCCTTGCCGAGCCAGTCGGCGAGCGCCTTCGGGTCGTCGGCGCCGAGCCTGGTGACGTCGAACGGGCCGAGGCGCTGCTGTCCACGTACCTGGACGCCACCGTCCTGCGCGCCACCCGGCGCGCCGCCGTACCGGTCGCCGCGCAGCCAGTCGAAGCTCGGCCACCAGGAATCCCGGTACTCGGTGCGCGGCCGCGTCAGCCTGCGGAGCTCGTCGAAGACGGTCGGCTCGGCGAGCGTGACCTTGGCCTCGCTCGGGACCGGCATGATCCAGCCGGCTTTGTCCGAGCTGCCCTGGACACCGAGCGCCATCACGATGTCCTCGGTGCTGCCGTCCCAGCGGACGAGTGCCTTCTCGTCCACGACGACGGCGTCGCCATTGGGGATGTACGCGCCGCAGGCACAGGCGTACGCGGGAGCGGCGAGGCTGACGGAGACGACCAGCGCGACCACGAGCAAGGCGGCGCGGAGGGGATTTCGGGTCACGCGGGAGCCAATCTGCGACGACGGTTTCGCTTGGAGGCGAGGACGAGGACGACGGCGAGCAGGACGAAGACGACCGCAGCCACCCGATTCGGGAAAGTACACCGCACGACATCGAGTCCCGCGATGTCGCCACGCAAAGTGTCGGGCGATTGTGACCTCCGCCGGTCGGCCCCGGAGCCGTGCTAGCGTGCGGCCGCATGTCTGAGCAGCTGCGGGCGGTGGCGGAGCGGAAGCTGCGCTGGGTGGTGTTCTGGCTGGGTACCACGGCCGTCTGCCTGGTGGCCGCGATCGTGCTGCTGATCATGGGCGAGCCGGCGCGGGCAGTGCTGGGTGGGCTGGTCGCGCTGGTGGTGCTCGCCTGGGTGCTGCTGGTCTGCCTGCGCGGCTGGAGCGCGGTACGGACGACCGGCACACCGCCGGCCGCGTCGGTGGGGCGGACGTTCCTCGTGCTGGTCGGCCTGATCTTCGGCCTGGGCGGGATGATCTGGTTGGGCAGCCACCCGCTCGCGGCGGCGAGCGACGGGGTCGCCTCGTTGACGCCGACCGAGTGGACCACGGCCGCCGTTGCCGTGCTCACGTTGCTCATCGGGCTCGCTCCGCTGTGGTTGCTGCCGTCGCGCTCCCGCGCCGTCGTTCCTCAGTGAGGGTTGCCGCCTGGCAGGCGCCGTACCTGCCGTTCGGGTCGATGGACGCGGTCGGCCTGCTTCGCGTACAGCTCTCCCGTTGCGAGGCCGAGGGTGTCGCCGTGCTGTGTTGCCCCGAGGCGGTGATCGGCGGGCTCGCGCACGAGTCGTCGGGTGACTCGCCGGCCGAGGTGGCGTTGACCGTTGCCGAGCTGACCGAGGTCGTCGCGCCGTTGCTCGACTCGACGGTCACGGTGATCGTCGGGTTCACCGAGCGCGATCCGGCGGGCGGGCTGTACGGCTCGGCCGCGGTGCTCCGGGACGGCCGGGTCGCGGACGTCTACCGGAAGGTCTATCCCGGCTACCGCACGGTGATCGGCGCGGGCGCGGCTTTGCCCGTCTTCGAGAGCCCGCTGCCGTTCGGGATCGTGATCTGCAACGACCTCTGGTACGTGGAGCCGACGCGAGTGTTGGCGGCCGGCGGGGCGGCGGTGATCTTCGTCCCCACGCACAGCGGGCATCTGCGCGAGCCGTCGGCGAGCTTCCGGGCTCGCGGCGACAACCTGCCGATCGCGCGGGCCGTGGAGAACTCGGTGACCGTGGTCGTCGCCGACGTGGCGGGGCGACAGGGCGAACGCTTCGCGTACGGCTTCTCTGCGGTGATCGACCCGGACGGCCAGGTGCTCACCAGGGCGACGTCCGGCACGGAGGAACTGCTGATCGCCGATGTCGAACCGCGGCGCCGAGACGCGAAAGACCCGCGGGGCTGGGATGGTCACACCAACCCAGCCGTCACGCGGGCCTTCCTCAGGCTCTGGCAGCCAGACTGACCGTCGGCCCGTGATCATGTACGTGATCGTGAAGCCGTAGCTGTCGTATACGCCAGTTTGGCTTCATGATCACGTACATGATCACGCGGCAGAGCTAGTTGTCGCGGCTGTCGCCGCCACCGCCGCCGCGGTTGCCGCTGAACCAGCCGGTGACCTTGTCCCGGACGCCGTCGATCGTCCCGCCCAGGTCGTTGAGGATCTTCATCAGCGGGTCCTGCGAGCGCTGGAACTGCTCCTTGTACGCGTCCGCGGCCTTCTTGGCTTCCTCGCTGATCTTCGCGTCGCCATCGTCCTCGCGGCGCGGGTAGTTGCCGGCGAGGATCTGGTTGTAGTCGCCGTTGTCGACCCAGTGCCGGAGCTCGGCGGCGCGGACCGCGAGGAACGGGTGGGTGCGAGCCTCGAGCAGCAGCAGCTTCAGCACGCTGTCGCGCAGGTCGCCGGAGCCGTCGTACTCCGCCGCCTGGGCGAGGAACGCGGTCGCGTCGACGTCCTCGAGGTGGCCGCCGGACGCGAGCTTCATGTGCGTACGCAGCGCGGCCGCCGGGTCCTGCGCGGCCAGCAGGCCGGCGCGGTCGCCGGACAGCTCTGCCTTGCGCGACCACTCGTACAGCGCGGCGATGATCGCGCGGATGCCGAGCACGCCGAGCGGGACCCACTGGATCACGCCGGACAGGCGGATCAGCCACATCAGCAGCGACTGGTACAGCGCGTGCCCGCTCCGGGCGTGGCCGAGCTCGTGCCCGAGCACGAACCGCAGCTCCTCGTCGTCGAGCAGGTCGACCAGGCTGCTGTGCAGCACGATGATCGGCTTGTCGATGCCGATGCACAGGGCGTTGGGGTACGGACCGGTCATCACGTACAGCTCGGGCAGCTCGCGGATGTCGAGCGTCGCGGCCGCCTCGGCGAACAGCCGGTGCACCCGCGGGAACTGCCGGTCGTCGGCGCGCACCGCGGAGGCGAGATAGACCAGCCGCTCAGCCCGCTCGTTGACCATCCCGGAGATCTTGCGCAGGATCGTGTCGAATCCCTTGAGCTGCCGCAGCGCGGTCAGCGCCCCGCGGTCGGCGGGATGCTCCCAGGCACGCGAGCTGATGCTCGTCAGCGTCACCCTCGCGCGGGTCGGGCGGTCGGCTTCCTCGGTCATGTACTACTCCCCCATCGGGAACTCGCTGGGCGTTGACAGCAACCTATCCCCTTCGGCTGTCAACGGCAGAACGTGTGCACAGGGTTGGGGGTTCCTTGGGGGTTGTCCCCCATAGGCTGCTCCGTCGTGGAGAACGAGCTGCCCGCAGCGACGCGGGCATGGGTGGAAGCACGGCTCGGCGGCGACCGGATCGTGCGGGTCGAGGCATTGGCTGGCGGCTGGACCTCGCGGATGCGGCGCCTGTCATCAGCGGCCGGCGAGGTGTTCGTGCTGCGCTCGTTCGTGGACGCGTTCTACCGCCGGCACGCTCCGGGGCTGCTCGCCCGCGAGGCGGCGATCCTCCAGCTGCTCGCCCCAACCGGCGTCCCGGCGGCCACGCTCGTAGCGGTCGATCCGGACGGTACGGAATGCGCCGACCCGTCCCTGCTGATGACGCTCCTGCCCGGTCGGATCCGCCTCGACACCGACGGGTTGGCCGAACGGATCTGTGCCCTCGCGCGGCTGCTGGTCCAGATCCACGCGATCCAGCCCGAAGAGCGGCCTCGCACGTACCAGGCGTGGACCGCGCCCGACCGCGTCCGCCTCCCGGAGAACGCGAGCAAGACCTGGCACCGCGCGGTCGACGTGATCCGCGCCGACCCGCCGCCGTACGAGGGCCGCTTCCTGCACCGCGACTTCCATCCCGGCAACGTGCTGTTCGACGGTGCGACCGTGACCGGCGTCGTCGACTGGGTGGAGACGTCCTGGGGACCGGCCGACCTCGACGTGGCGCACTGCGCGACGACGCTCGCCCTGCTCGCCGGCACGGAAGCGGCCGACCGATTCGTGGCGGCCTACGTCGAAGCCGGCGGCACCCTCGACGCCGACGAGGACGCGCATCGCTACTGGCGGGTGCTGGACGCGCTGGGCTTCGCGCCGGACGCGGAGAAGGTCGCCACGCCGTGGCGCGCGGTCGGGCGGACCGACCTGACGCCGCCCCAGATCACCGGCCGGCTGGTGCGGTACCTCGAACGACTGCTCTAACGCGTACGCAGCAGCTGCCAGATCGCGACGACACCGACGCAGACGATGAACGTCCGCAGCAGCCACGACGGAAGGCGTCGCCCGACGGAGGCGCCGAGCTGGCCGCCGATCACCGAGCCGACCGCGATCAGGCCGGCGTGCGCCCAGGACACGTCCGCGACGAAGCAGAACAGGATCGCGGCGACGCAGTTGACCACGCTGACCAACACGTTCTTGGCCGCGTTCGCCCGCTGCAGCGTTTCATGCAGTGAAATGGTCAGCACAGCGGTGACGATGATGCCCTGCGCCGCTGCGAAGTAGCCGCCGTACGAGCCGGCCAGATAGACGAACAGGAACGTCAGCCAGTTGCCCTTGGGGTCCGGCTCCGACTTGCGCTTTGCGAGCCACTTCGAGATGAACGGCTGCACCGCGACCAGCGTCACACCGACCCCGACGAGGATCGGAACGATGGTGTGGAAGGCGTCGTCGGGTAAGCCGAGCAGCAGGACCACACCCGTACAAGCGCCTATCGCCGACGCGATGCCGAGCCGCATCAGCCGGCCGCGTTGGCCGGCCAGCTCCCGGCGGTAGCCCCAGGCACCGGAGATGGTGCCTGGGGCCAGGCCGATCGTGTTCGTGACCGTCGCCATGACGGGCGGGAGACCGAACGCCAACAAAGTAGGGAACGTCACGAGCGTGCCCGAACCCACGACGGCGTTGATGCCGCCCGCGGCCATCCCGGCGAGGAGGACCGCGACGATCTCCCAAGCGCTCACTCCGAGCGCTGCTCCCCCGACGGGTCGACGGACCGTGGCACGCCTTGTCCGAGGCCGGAGCTCGGCGGGTACGGGTCGCTCGCGGGCGGCGCCGGGTCCTCAGCGGGCGGACCCGCCGGGGTCACGTCGGCCGAGTCGGTCGACTCGGTCGACTCGGTCGACGTCGCGGCGTGGCTGCCCAGCGACGGCACCGACCGCCCCTTCGCGGCCTCCTCGGCCGCGGCGATCGCGGCGGCCACCTCGTCGTTGGCCGTCTGCAGCGCCGCGTCCGTACGTTCCTCAGCCTGGGCGACCGCTTCGTTCTTGTCCGCCGTCAACGCGGGCGACGGCCTGGGCTGCGTCGGCGCGGGCGGCAGCTCGATGCCGCCAGCGAGCTTGCCCGCGACCGTACCGAGACCCTCGAGCGCCTTGCTGAACTCGCTCGGCAGGATCCACACCTTGTTGGCGTCGCCCTGCGCGATCTGCGGCAGCATCTGCAGGTACTGGTACGACAGCAGCGCCTGGTCCGGCTGACCCTCGTGGATCGCGCCGAACACGGTCGAGATCGCCTGTGCCTCACCCTGGGCCTTGAGGATCTGCGACTCCCGCTGCGCCTGGGCGCCGAGGATCTGCGCCTCGCGCGCACCCTGCGCCTTGAGGATCGCCGACTGCTTCTCACCCTCCGCCGTGAGGATCGCCGACTGCCGGACGCCCTCGGCGGTAAGGACGGCGGCGCGCTTGTCCCGGTCGGCGCGCATCTGCTTCTCCATCGAGTCCTGGATCGACGGAGGCGGGTCGATGCCCTTCACCTCGACACGGTTGACCTTGACGCCCCACTTGCCGGTCGCCTCGTCGAGGACCGCGGCGAGCTCGGTGTTGACCTCTTCGCGACTCGTCAACGTACGTTCGAGGTCCATGCCACCGACGATGTTCCGCAGCGTGGTCATCGTGAGCTGCTCGATGGCCTGGATGTAGTTGGCGATCTCGTACGTCGCGCGCACCGGGTCGGTCACCTGGAAGTAGATGACGGTGTCGATCGAGACCACCAGGTTGTCCTCGGTGATCACCGGCTGCGGCGGGAACGAGACGACCTGCTCGCGGAGGTCGAGGGTGTAGCGGACCTTGTCGATGAACGGCACGAGGACCGACAGGCCAGGATGCAACGTACGCGCGTACCGCCCGAGCCGCTCCACGACGCCCGCACGTGCCTGCGGGATGATGCGGATCGATCTGGCGATCACGATGACCACAAGCAGCGCCACGACGACGACTGCGATCAGAGCCTCCACGGTTCCTCCGTGTTCATGTTGTCCTGACCCCGGAGCGCCTGCCGGCGT